>NZ_JAFBIX010000005.1 GCF_021531895.1 Faecalicatena contorta
GTCTCAGTCCCAATGTGGCCGGTCGCCCTCTCAGGTCGGCTACTGATCGTCGGCTTGGTAGGCCGTTACCCCACCAACTACCTAATCAGACGCGGGTCCATCTCATACCACCGGAGTTTTTACCACTGTACCATGCGGTACCGTGGTCTTATGCGGTATTAGCAGTCATTTCTAACTGTTATCCCCCTGTATGAGGCAGGTTACCCACGCGTTACTCACCCGTCCGCCGCTCAGTCAATTAAGTCTTCATCCGAAGAATCATACTTAAGTGCTTCGCTCGACTTGCATGTGTTAAGCACGCCGCCAGCGTTCATCCTGAGCCAGGATCAAACTCTCGTCTAAAAAGCTTAAGTTTGGTTTTACACAAACTTTAGCTTTTAGACGCTTCGCAGTTCTTCGTGAGGTTCTTTCGAACTTAGAACTGTCGAAGCATCATTAAGTTCGTTCCAGGTCAAGAAAACTACTAGCTTTCTTATCCCTTTTACTGTTTTAAGGTCGACATCTAAATGTCTCGTTCTGAATTTTTCTCTTAAAGAAATCTTCAGGGTTGTTGTCTATTGTTTAATTATCAAGGTTCTTTGTTTTGTTGTCTCATTCGCGACAGCCATATTAATATATCATATGTTTTCTCGCTTGTCAACAACTTTTTTAATTTGTTTTTTGTCGTCCATTCCCAAGTGTTTCTAACACCTAAGCGACAACTTTTATAGGATATCATGTCTCCAAATCTTTGTCAACATTTTTTTGATATCTTTTTTGGATTTTTTCATTTCCAAAGTCTTTCCGTATAAAAATCCACCACGTTTTCGCGGTGGATTTTTATAATATCATTTTTTATTCTTAACGTCAAGTAGTTTCTTTATTTTTTAGTGAAATATTGTCGCCAGCTTCATAATCGGATTATATTCATATAACATTGTAAGAAATTGATTTTCCTGAATCATCTGAAATAACTCTTTTCCAACAGTTGTTGTATACATTAAAGTAATTATAATATATAACGTCCACACAATGACCATTGCTCCAACCATTCCTATAACTCCTCCCGCAAGCCGATTAACAATTCCAACACCCGGAAGAGAAGAGACAATATCCAGCGCAAATACAATTGCACGCAATATGATAGAGATTAAGACAAAAGTAATCAAAAACGCTACTATATTAATAATCAACTTAGCCAGATAACTACCTACATACTGTGCAAATGTTTCTACGCCAAGTTGTTGGTAAATCTCACTATTATTATTAACCGCCAAAAGACTCTTGAACACATTCGGAAGATCTGCCTGTTGTATGGCTTGCGTCTGCATTTCCCTCGGTATCTCTGCCCCTTCTATCGCCTGCTCAACAGTCTGCTGCCCCGAATCGAGACCGTCCAATACATTTCCGGATATTCCGTATTGAGCAAGATCTTCTTTGCTTATATTTCCATTTACAATATCTTCTATAGTAATACCATACTGTGACAATAGATCTTCCCCGACTCCTGCTGCTTCTAATACTTTTCTGACACTTTCTTCCGAGAGACCCCCCGACTCCTCTCCAGAAGCCTGAGAAACCGCCGCATTTGCCATTGTGCTGATTACCTGATTCTTAATCACATCATCCATAGGTGTATACTTTTCAATCGCCTTCGCCACATATGGCGTTGCAAAAAACACCAGTACAAGTGTAACAATTGTTGTTGCAAGAGATACTGCTATTTTAATCGCACCTCTACAAATCCCAACAATTATACTGACCAAGAAAATTACACCAACTGTTATCAATAACCAATTCATAAGTTCTCCTTATTTCACAAGACGGATTTTTTTCATTCCATCTGTGCTCATCAAAATGTACTTATTAACACCTGCAACCGGGAAAATCTCCAATATATTATCATCCATTTCCCCATCAAACTTCTGTATGCCACTTTTCATAAATATACTACATTTTTTACCATCATACAGAATCACTTGTCCGCCGCAGATTTTTGCATTTGCATAATCACCTGTAAAATCTTCCGACAGAACCACCTTCCCATGGGAATTATAAAGGCGAAGCTCATAGCCTTCTTTTCCTTCATTTTTAAGGACCATACCAATATATTTGTCGCTGTGGAACAAGCTTTTTATCTCTTTTTCAATCGTAATCTTAGTCTCTTCTTTCGGGATCTCCCTACCTTGATATATGGACAGGCAATTATCTCCAACCGCCACTGAAGTAGAACTATTGAGGAAAAATCCCGAAGCCATAATAGTATCTTCATATTCCTTCGTCGTTACCTGGTGATCGGCATCTTCCTCGCCTGCCTCACCAAAATTATAGTAAACCACTTTTGAAGTAATCTTTCCATCCTGCGTATAAAGATACAGAACCTGCATTACTTCTCCATTTGCCGACAAAGCCACATCAAGCGGATAGCCGGTTCCAGCCAAAGAAGTTTTATGCTCTACCAGCACATTTCCCGCCGTATCGTAACACATTATTTTTGCCGAAGATTCATTCTTTAATATCGCACTAACGATACCTTGCTCAGATACGCTTATTTTCTCAATCGGTATCGTGGTATGAATCTCTCCTTTTATACCATTCTTCTGGAATACAAGGATATCATTTCCACCTTTATCAGCTACTGCTGCCGCTTTCTCTCCCACATCAACAAATGGATTTTTCATCTGATAGGATTGATTCCATTGTTCTTCACCATTTTGATCAAGATAGGAGATACCATCACGGCTATATTTTAACACTCCCTCTGAAAACTGTATGTAGCTGTTATTTGATGTGCCGCTGTTCTGATATGAATCTATGGTTCTTGCCTGATTGTATGTCTGAAGATTCACAAGAAGATAAATACCAACCATTGCCACAAGTACTACTGCCACACAAATAATTCTCTTGCGCCACTGCTCTTTCTTGTGTTGTTTGATCTGCTCATTCAGTTCTTCTTGTGGGGTATTTTCATTATTCAATTCTTGCATTATATCTTTTACAATCTCATCTGTTGGATCTTCCTGTTCTCTGACAACATGAAGGTTTTTATTTCTCCGTTGTATCATCTGTCTCCCCTTCATTCGTTCTTCCGCAGAGCGGTGGTTCTTACCCTATCGAACTTCTTCGCTTCTTACGCCGTGCTCACTTCACACGACTTTGTGCTTTCGTGAACATTGTAACACATTTCCGGTTAGGGGAGTAGTAGTTTTTGTCCGATGTAAATGAGATTGCCATCGGATAACCCGTTCATTTTGCAGATTGCTGTTACATGAGAGGAATCTCCGTATAGTTTTACGCTGATGCTATCCAGGGTGTCACCCTTTTTTACAACGTAATAATCATCTTCACTTAATTCCTCTTGTATTGTTGAAGTCTCTGGTACAGTACCCTGAGCAGCTACTTCATCTGCACTCTCTGCACTACCGCCTGTTTCAACTACCGTTTCCTCACTTACGGTTTTGTTCTGACTTCCTGCTTGATCAACAGATTGCGACAGAGATTCCAGTGAACTTTGAACCGCCTCCATTTTGTCAAAGTTATTAACCGTCGATACCCCAATCGCAAGCACTACTACCACCAACAGCACGCTGGTTGCATAGACCAATCTCGAATTTTGCCGTTGTTCTTTATCTTCCATTTTCGTTCTTACGGCACTACGAAAATCCTTTGCAGCTCGATCCTCAACCATTTCACTGGGTGTCACGCCATTCTTTTTGCGTGTCGCAATCATATAATTTTGCATGGAAGGATTTTTTTCATAATATATATAATGTCCTCCCATCTGCATCAGTTCACCATATTTATGAGCATAATATAACTCCTCATTATCTCTGGCATCTTTCCAAATAAATATGGTATTTTCTCCCGAAAATGTTTTCGCGTGTATCTTTGAAATTTCCCGAATCTGTCCCATAGGATGACCACTCTCAATAAGTCCCCATCCAACGATCTGACTGAATGCAAAAAACTTTTTCCGCTCTCCTTCCATCTCTTCAAGCGTCTCTTCTTTAATAACGATCTCCGTACTAGTTACTTCAATTTCTTTCATCTGCATAGCGCCAGAAATATAAACCACATCCTGCCCCTCTTGATTCAGTATTTCACCAATAAGCATGACACCTATCGGTTCCTCAGACGCCTGTTGCTGTAGCTGAGTCAAATAGATATCCACATAATCTTCTACGTATATTTTAGGCTCATCACTTACGTTTCCTATCTGCCTTACATTTTTGGGAAATTGTCTTTCCATATACTCTCACCTCATCTTGAATATTTTTGCTAATGATAGCATACGAAATCTGCATATTTTATCAATTGATGGGACCTGTCCCAAAAACTTTCCGCCATATTACGACCGGGTACAGGGTATTTGCCAAAAAGGTACAGGGCATTTGTCAATTGGGGACGTAGTATTTTGTAAAAATACTACGTCCCCAATTGACAAAAAGAAGAAAACACACCCACAGGATGTGTCTTCTTCTTTCAGGAAATGTTTTTTATACAAACGCTTTTACTTTTTCGTAAATGCTATTTGCATCTAGTCCGTATTTTTTAATCAGTTCCACTGCTGGTCCTGATTCGCCATATACATCATTAATACCGATTTTCATAACTTTTGCAGGAGCTTTTTCTGCAACTACGTCGCAAACTGCGCTTCCCAATCCGCCAATGATTGAATGTTCTTCTACTGTTACAATCTTTCCAGTCTTAGCTGCTGCTGCGATAACTGCTTCTTCATCCAATGGTTTGATGGTGTGCATGTTGATTACTTCTGCGCTGATTCCATCCTCTGCCAGTTTTTCTGCTGCTGCCAGTGACTCAGACACTGGAAGACCAGATGCGATAATCGTAACATCGGTACCTTCACGCAGGGTAATTGCTTTTCCGAGTTCAAATTTATAGTCTTCGTTATCGTTGATTACAGGGACCGCAAGTCTTCCAAATCGAAGATATACTGGACCCTCATGTTCATAAGCTGCTTTTACTGCCGCTTTTGCCTCTACATCATCAGAAGGGTTGATAACAACCATTCCCGGAATAGTTCTCATCAGGGCAATATCTTCATTGCACTGGTGTGTTGCGCCATCTTCTCCTACGGAGATTCCAGCATGTGTTGCACCAATTTTCACATTTAATTTCGGATAACCAACAGAGTTACGTACTTGCTCATAGGCGCGTCCCGCTGCGAACATTGCAAAGGAACTTGCAAATGGTACTTTTCCGGTTGTTGCGATTCCTGCAGCGACACCGATCATATTGCATTCTGCAATACCACAGTCGATATGACGCTCTGGGAAAGCTTTTTTAAATGTTCCTGTCTTTGTTGCTGCTGCCAGGTCGGCATCCAGAACAACAACATCTTCATGTTCTTTTCCCAACTCAACTAAAGCATTACCGTAGCTTTCTCTTGTTGCGATTTTCTTTACTTCTGACATAATGCTTCACCTACTTTCTCTAAGTCTGCCATTGCAACCGCGTACTGCTCATCGTTTGGAGCGGTTCCGTGCCAGGACACCTGATTTTCCATAAAGGAAACTCCTTTTCCTTTCAATGTCTTTGCGATAATCGCTGTCGGCTGCCCCTTAGTTTCTCTTGCTTCTTTAAATGCAGCATCGATCTCATCAAAATCATTTCCATTAATATTAATTACGTGGAAATTAAATGCCTCAAATTTCTTGTCGATTGGGTACGGAGAGTTGACCTCATCAATCGGGCCATCAATCTGCAGATTATTGTTATCCACGATCACTACCAGGTTGTCCAACTTTCTGAAGCCCGCAAGCATAGACGCTTCCCACACCTGACCTTCCTGAATCTCTCCATCTCCAAGCAGCGTGTATACACGATAAGCATCTCCAGATAATTTTGCGGAAATTGCCATACCTACAGCCGCTGAGATTCCTTGTCCCAGAGAACCACTTGACATATCCACACCAGGAATGTGCTTCATGTCAGGATGTCCCTGAAGGTAAGAACCTACTTTACGCAATGTGGTAAGATCTTCTACCGGGAAGAACCCTCTGTGTGCCAAGGTAGAATAATATCCCGGTGCAGTGTGACCTTTTGACAATACAAAACGGTCGCGGTCAGCTTTTTTCGGATCCTTCGGATCGATATTCATTTCTTCAAAAAACAGATAGGTATAGATATCTGCAGCAGATAAGGAGCCGCCTGGATGTCCTGATTTTGCACTGTGTACAGCCGTCACAATACCCTTGCGAACCTCATTTGCTGTCTTCATTAACTCTAACTTATTCATGAGCTGCCTCCTACTCTCCAAATACTGCTTTATAATCTGCCTGGAATTTTGCAATTCCTGCATCTGTTAATGGATGTTTTGTCATCTGCTCAATTACAGAATACGGAACTGTTGCAATATCAGCACCAGCCAATGCGCAGTCTGTTACATGCATTGGATGACGTACACTTGCTGCGATGATTTCAGTCTTTATTCCAGCAACACGGAAGATCTCTGCGATCTCTGCGATCAAGTCTGTACCTCTTACAGAGATATCATCCAGACGTCCTAAGAAAGGAGATACATATGTTGCGCCTGCTCTTGCTGCCAGAAGTGCCTGATTTGCTGTGAAGATCAATGTCACATTTGTCTTGATTCCTTCAGCTGTCAGCTGTTTGCAAGCTTTCAGTCCTTCTACAGTCATAGGAATCTTAACAACCATATTCGGGTGAATCTTTGCGATTTCTCTTCCTTCTGCGATCATTCCCTCTGCATCAACAGTTGTTGCTTTTACTTCTCCACTGATTGGACCGTCTACAATAGAAGCGATCTCAGCGATAACTTCCTCAAATACTCTTCCTTCTTTTGCAATCAAAGATGGATTTGTAGTTACACCACAAATTACTCCCATGTCATTTGCTTTCTTAATATCCTCTACCTTCGCTGTGTCAATGAAAAATTTCATTTCGCTTTTCCTCCTTATAAATCCGCTATTTACTTCATGATTGGATTATAACTTACACCATGAAGATTGGTCAATAGCGCTTATTTATTATTAATAATTTTGTTTATTAATAATTTTATTTTATCAATTATTTTATTCTATTTTTTTCTTTCGTTTCTTAATAAACAGATTTTTATTCTCGCACTTTCAGCATTTTTTCCAGATGCATTACCGGAAAATATTAATAATATTTTTTCAAAATGAATTAATTTTTCTTTTTTCTTTTCTCTTTTGCATAAGATGTTGTTCCCCGTATGATCAACTGTGGTTCATACTCTACATGGTATGTGCTGATCGGCTCAATCTCTGAATATCTCGTATCATGGGATGCGATTTTCTTCATAATAATATCGCAGGCATCTCTGCCCTTAAAAATAACAAAATGTTCAATCGTCGTAAGATCCACTTTATGCATCCGGGCAAACAAAGTATTATCACAACCCATAACGGACATCTCTGACGGAACTTTTATCTTCGCTTCATGAAGCGCATCCAGAATTCCAAATGCAATCATATCGTTCAGTCCAACAATCGCGGTAATCTCCCGATTTTCCTGCAAAAGCTCTTTTGTCAGATCATAGCCAATCTTATATTCCGAATCAATGAGAGCAACATCAAGGTCTATCTCTTCTTTCGCAGCCTTAATAATTACATTTTCCCGCAAACCAGCCTTTTCATACTCTTTCAAAAATCCTTCTACACGTTTGGAACGTTGTTTTTGGCGCGCAGTCAAAGGCGGTGCAATATATGCCACATTGCGATGCCCCAGTTCCAGGAGGTGACGGGCCATAATTCTTCCAAGCTTAGAATTATCCAATTCCACCGCATCTACATTCATTTTTTCATTCTGATTATTAATAATCGCCACCGGAATCTTCTGAGACAACTCCTTTACCAGATCCATAAAACAATGACTCGGATTACAAGTATAGATAATTCCCAGGGGACGCAGCTCCCACATCATCTTCAGATATCGTTCTTCCATCTTCAGATCACGCTGCGTATTGCATACAAACAGACCAAATCCCTGCTCCTTAGCACGGGATTCAATCCCCTGAAGCAACATAACATAATACGGGTTGGTCAGATTCGAACAGAATACCACCAATAATTTTTCCTTTTTTGTGCCCTTTTTCTTCTTGCGCTTCGGCGGAACATATCCCAGTTCTCTGGCCGCACGTTCCACTTTTTCCACCGTTTCCTTGGAAAACGATACATTGTATTTTTTATTTAAGACCATTGAAACCGTAGACTGGGATACCCCTGCTACCTCAGCTATATCCATAGATGTAATTTTCTTCTTTTTCATCCTCACTCACCTCATTTGGGGACAGGGTAAATCTAATTGGGGACAGGGATATTTTAATTTGGGACGGAGGAAAACGAAAAAACCCCCGTCCCAAATTACAATTGTGTTCTTCCTTCCAATGCCCGAAGCAGGGTTACTTCATCTATATATTCCAGATCTCCTCCCACTGGGACACCGCTGGCAATCCGGCTGACTTTAATTCCGGTCGGCTTTATCAGCTTGCTAAGGTACATTGCAGTGGTCTCACCTTCCAAACTTGAATTAGTGGCGATAATCACTTCTTCTACATCTCCCTGCAGTCGTTCCATAAGCTCTTTCAGCTTAATGTCGTCCGGTCCGATCCCGAGCATGGGCGAGATTGCACCGTGAAGTACATGATACACGCCGTCGTACTTGCCGGTTTTTTCGTATGCCGCCAGATCTCTGGTATTTTCCACGACCATAATTGTCTTGTGATCTCGATTACTATTACTGCAGATCGGACACATTTCCTGATCCGTCAGAGTATAACATTCTGAACAATATCGGATGTTCTCTCTTGCCTCGACCATGGTGGATGCCAGCCTTTTTACATCTTCTAAAGGCATATGAACCAAGTGAAAAGCCAGCCTTGCCGCTGACTTTGATCCTATGCCCGGAAGGCATGACAATTCTTCAATTAATTTGCTCATCTGGTTACTGTAGTAATCCATATTTTGCACTCCCCGTTAGAATAATCCCGGCATCTGACCGCCCATGCCGCCGGTAAACTTAGCCATTGCGGATGCCGACTCAGCATCTACTTTATCCATGGCTTCATTTACCGCTGCAACGATCAGATCTTCTAACATCTCTACATCATCCGGATCAACCACTTCTTCAGCTAACTTTACTTTCAATACTTTCTTCGCGCCGGAGACCGTCACTTCCACAGCTCCGCCGCCCGCGGTTGCACTGAATTCTTTTGTCTCCATCTCTTTTGCCTGTTCTTCCATCTGGCGCTGCATCTTCTGTGCCTGTTTCATCAGATTCGCCATATTTCCCGGCATCCCGCCTCCTGGAAATCCACCTCTTTTTGCCATATTCATATCCTCCTACTCATCTTCTATTGTTATATCCATGTGGATCAGATTTTCAATATCAACAAAATGATCCTCAAACTTGCGTCCTTCTTCTAATTGTCGGACTTCTACTTCCATTCGCTTCCCAATCTTTTCTTCAATCAACCCTTCAATCTCTGCCTTATGTTCTGCTGCGGCGACAAAGCTTGCACTAACTTCATCCGGGAGCACAATAAGCAGACGATTACCTTCTCCTGCGCTAAGTCTTGCCTTTTTAAGATAAGTTCTAAGCAGCGGAGAGGCATCATTTGCAATCACACGAAAATCTTTCACCACTGCTTTCACATCTTCATTCAGCGCCTTGGGAATCTCCGGTTTTGACTGTTGCGATGTCTGCTGCGCCTGCTCTCCATTTACATAGACAACTCTTTCCTTTACTTTGGCTTCCGGCAGACCCTCTTCCAATTGTTTTTCGATTGCCCGGATACGATCCAGAAGAGCATCTGGATTCCGATCCATCTCTGGTTTGCACAACTTAATCAATGTCACTTCCAAAAGAACTCTTTTTTGGCTTGCGTATTTCAACTGATTGGTAAGATCTGAGAAGATTCTAATATAACGGATCAGTGTCTCATTGTCAATCATCTGCGCCTCTTCTTTTAGCTGAACCAGATTCTCTGTGGACACATCCAGTACGTCCTCCATATTATCAGAACTTTTTACCAGCAGCAAGTTTCTGAGATACCAGGTAAAATCTGCTGCAAGCTGAGACAGTTCACGGCCTTGCATGACCAATTCATCTACCGTTTCAATCACTTTATGCACATCCATGACCAGAAGTTCCCGAAGAAGCCGGCTAAACACTTCTGTATCTACAGCCCCCAGGACTTCCAGCACATGGTCATAGGTCAGTTTTTCTCCAATATAAAAAGCAACACATTGATCCAGAAGACTAAGCGAATCTCGCATGGAGCCATCTGCCATCTTAGCAATATAGCGAACCGCCTTTTCTTCTACATCCCACTGTTCTTTATCAATTAATTCCCGAAGCCTTGCGGAAATAGTTTCGATAGAAATTCTTTTAAAATCATACCGTTGGCATCGGCTCAAAATCGTGATCGGAATTTTATGCGCTTCTGTAGTCGCCAGGATAAAGATAACATACTCCGGCGGTTCCTCCAAAGTTTTCAGCAACGCATTGAACGCTCCAATAGAGAGCATATGAACCTCATCTATAATATATACTTTGTAGCGTCCTTCCGTCGGACGATATGACACTTCCTCCCGGATTTCACGGATATTATCCACACCGTTGTTAGATGCCGCATCAATCTCGATGACATTCATAGAAGCTCCAGACGCAATCGCTTTACACATGGCACACTCACCGCAAGGACTTCCGTCAATTGGATGTTCACAATTAACTGCTTTGGCAAATATCTTTGCCACCGTTGTTTTCCCGGTTCCCCGCGTTCCACAGAACAGATATGCATGTCCTATACGGTCTGCCATGATCTGATTTTTTAATGTCTTTACAATTGCATCCTGCCCCTTTACATCCTCAAACTCATCCGGACGAAATTTTCGATATAATGCCGTATATGACATTCTCTACACTCCCCGCTTCTTACGTCTTTATTTTGTACCGAAACTGATGCCCGTCATCTCTGCTTCCTTGATAATGCTGGAATTCGGATCAACATATTTCAGCTTACCGGCAACTTCTGCTAATGGAACACGTACAATTTCATTTTTCTTCACGCCCATCATACAGCCATAATTTCCTTCCAGAATTGCCTCTGCCGCTGCTGCACCAAGTCTCGTTGCAAGCACACGGTCATACGGGCACGGAGAACCACCACGCTGTGTATGGCCCGGAACAGTAATACGAACTTCCTGATCTGTCTTCTTCTGAATTCTTTCAGCCACTTCATATGCAACAGAAGGATATTTCTTCTTTGCTACCTTCTCTTTCATCTCTTTTTTGGATAGCTTGGCATCTTCTTTTGAAATTGCACCTTCAGCAACAGCGATAATCGTAAATCTCTTTCCTGCTGCTTTTCTCTTATTGATAGCATCCACCACCACATCAATATCATATGGAATCTCAGGAAGCAGAATAATATCTGCACCACCTGCAATTCCTGCATGGAGTGTTACCCATCCGACTTTATGTCCCATGATCTCAACAATAAATACGCGGCTGTGTGATGTCGCAGTCGTGTGAATCTTATCAATCGTATCCGTAGCAATATCTACCGCACTCTGGAAACCAAACGTCATATCCGTTCCCCACAGATCGTTGTCAATCGTCTTTGGAAGTGTAATGACATTCAATCCTTCCTCGCGAAGCATATTCGCTGTCTTATGTGTTCCATTACCGCCAAGTACCACGAGACAATCCAGATTCAATTTGTGATAAGTATGTTTCATTGCTTCAACCTTGTCCAAACCGTTCTCGTCTGGTACTCTCATCAATTTAAACGGCTGTCTGGAAGTCCCAAGAATTGTTCCTCCAACCGTCAGAATTCCTGAGAAATCCCTGGAAGTCAGCATCTTAAAATTAGAATAAATCAATCCCTTATAGCCTTCTTGAAATCCATAGATCTCAACATCGTCTCTCTTTGAACAGATTCCTTTTACAACGCCACGCATAGCTGCATTTAAAGCCTGGCAGTCTCCTCCACTTGTAAGCATTCCTATT
The DNA here is from genome assembly GCF_021531895.1 of Faecalicatena contorta. Lineage (GTDB taxonomy): Bacteria > Bacillota > Clostridia > Lachnospirales > Lachnospiraceae > JAFBIX01. The sequence continues at coordinate 11,995 of NZ_JAFBIX010000005.1, forward strand.
CTTAACATACGCCTGCTCCTTTCACACTCAAACTTATTACACTTTAGTTTATCACAGAGTATGATGCAATTACAAGGAGAGGACGGGGGTTTTTGAAAAAACCCCATCCCCTCTTGACAAAGGATGCTATAATTATAAGTAAAGTATTTTGCAAAGAAAGTAGGTAATATTGTGGATAAACTGGATATAAAATTATGGTCTCTGGCCGCCAAGGGACAGATTGTTCCTGACCGTTCTCTTTTAAAGACTCCGGCGCAGATCGAAGCAATCAGAAAGAGCGCCGATTTGAACACAGCGGTCCTGGATCATGTGGCTGCCCATATTCACGAGGGCATGAGTACAGCAGAAATTGACAGACTGGTTTATGATTTCACAACGGAGCATGGCGGAATCCCAGCACCGCTTAATTATGAAGGTTTCCCAAAGAGCGTATGTACCTCTATTAACAACGTCATCTGCCATGGGATTCCATCCGAAGATGAGATTTTGAGAAACGGGGATATCATCAATGTGGATGTATCTACTATTCTGAATGGTTATTTTTCAGATGCTTCCCGCATGTTTACTATCGGAGATGTATCTCCTGAGGCAGCGAAGCTGGTACAGGTAACGAAGGAATGCGTGGAACTCGGTCTCAAAGAGGCGAAACCTTGGGGACACCTGGGGGATATTGCTTACGCAATTAACTCTCACGCACAAAAGAATGGCTACTCTGTTGTCGAAGAAATTGGAGGCCACGGCATTGGCCTTGCTTTCCACGAAGACCCTTTTGTCAGCTATGTAACTCCTAAGGGAAGTGAAATGGTTTTGGTTCCAGGCATGATGTTCACCATCGAACCAATGATCAACGAAGGCAGCCCTGATTTCTTCATCGACGAAGAGAATGGCTGGACCGTCTATACTATGGATGATAGCCTGTCTGCCCAGATTGAATACATGGTACTGATTACAGAAGATGGTGTAGAAGTACTATCGAAATAATAATTGCTTTCTAGTGTCTGCCACAGAAAAAAAGGAAAAGGAAAACGTCTGCAAATTACCAGAGGACGTTTTCCTTTTTCTTCTTATGTTAAGGAATTAATTCAGGTATCCGTATTGTTTTAATGTATCTTTCAAACGTACAACAGTCTCTTCTGGAAGATCTGACAATACAGGTTTGCGTGAATATCCGGCATTGACACCTCGCATCTTAAGACCTTCTTCCCTTTCTTTTCTTCTATAAACTCTTTTCATTACTTTCATTCTGATTTGGGCAAGTCTGCTTATCCATGTCCCTCATACTAAGTACAAGCGCTGAATGTGCACCCATATTGGCCACCACTTCGCCATCTTCTACGAGGAATTCATCATAATTCGTCGAATATCCGTCCAGATAAGAATACATCAACTTCTTCATTCTGCACTTCATCGGAATCTCTGCCTGCCATACCGGCACAGTTACCTGCGCAAGCTCACTGCGGTTATTGATAATAACGATGACCTTGTCTTCTTCCAGAAAACGGCCATATGCCAGAATATTTTCATCCCAATACAGCATATTCAGGGAACCAGTCCTAAGAGCCGGATGTTCTTTGTGAATCCGAATCATCTCTCGATGAAATGCAATCAGCTCCTTATCTTCATGACCCCATGGGTAAGTGCGCCGATTATCAGGATCTGTAAATCCACATACGCCAGCTTCGTCTCCATAATAAACAGTTGGCGCTCCGACCCAGGTCATCTGCATCACAACAGCTTCGCGCATCACTCCAAGATTTACATAATTATTGGCAGCCTTCGGCCCAAGATGTTCAACTCTCCCAACCATGTGATTCGTACGGGTCAGAAATCTGGAATGGTCGTGATTCGACAATTCATTCATCGCAACCTGGAGAGAAGGCGTCAACATATTGGACATATGATGGGAAATGGATGCCACAAAGTTATCTGCATTGCCCAACAGTTCTTCCCGCGATTCATCGCTGTGCTTCTCCATACCCGTCAAAAACCAGGTCACCGGCTCCATAAACGCATCATAGTTCATGACCGTATCCCACTCATCTCCCCGGAGCCATTCACTTGGGTCGCCATAATGCTCCGCAAGAATCAACGCATTTGGATTGGCATTTTTGACGGCTCTGCGGAATTTTTTCCAGAAACGATGATTATAATCATTGCTTCTTCCAAGATCCGCCGCCACATCCAGACGCCATCCGTCTACATTATACGGTGGGGATACCCATTTTCTTCCAATATACAGAATATAGTTTTCTAATTTAACAGAATCTTCGTAATTTAACTTAGGAAGGGTATCATGGCCCCACCAGCCATCATAATTATAATTATACGGCCAATTCTCCGGTTCCTCTTTGAAGAATCGGAAATAGCTCCGGTATGGACTATCCGGCGAAGTATATGCACCAGGTTCATAATCTTCCTGTCCTTCATAGATTCTCTCTCGATCCATCCACTTATTAAAAGAGCCACAATGATTAAAAACGCCGTCAAGAATAATCTTCATTCCCCTCCGGTGAAGTTCTTCCACTAATTTGATGAATAGTTGATTACTGGCTTCCAGATTCTTAATATCCGTTACTCTTTTCTGATATTTTGTCGCCTTTTTATTCTCTGTCACACCATCCGTCAGGACTTCTCCACCATCTTCCACGATCACACCATAATGTGGATCAATATAGTCATAATCCTGAATATCATATTTATGATTCGACGGTGATACAAATAACGGATTAAAATATAGTACTTCTACTCCGAGTTCCTGCAGATAATCCAACTTATTGATCACTCCCTGCAGGTCTCCCCCATAGAATTCCCGTACCCCCATATTGGCCGGATACTTATCCCAGTCAGTTACCTTCTGGCTGTATCCGCCTATATAATAATATTCGTTCGTCTCTACATCATTGGTCTTATCGCCATTATAAAAACGATCCGTAAAAATCTGGTACATCACTGCACCTTTTGCCCAGTCCGGTGTTGAAAATCCCGGCACAATGACAAAATCATAAAATTCTACAATCTCTTTTGCAACTCCACATCTATTATAATAACAGGTCGTATCATCATCCCTGATTTCAAAGCAATAACGGAAAGGTTCTTCATTCAGGCGCCATTTGATCATATAATAATCAAACTCGCCACTGGTACTCTCTTTTTCCATATCATATCCACCGACCGCCGTCATCAGACGCACCCGCACCTTATCATCCTTCGCCGTACGAAAACGTAAAATTACGGTCTCATTTTCCTGCGGTTCCTGTGGAATCACATAGCTTGCAGTCCCATCGCAAAACAACGCTTGTTTTTTCATGCAATCCATTTCCTCTCTCATTCATCATTTTTGTATTATGCTTCTGATACTTCTCCAGTAAATAATGATTCAAATTCTTCTCTTGAGATTTTTTCTTTTTCTAACAACAAGTTTGCACATGCGTGGAGAACATCATCGTATTTGTGGATGATATGTCTGGCTCTTGCATAACATTCATCAATAATACGTTTTACTTCCTGATCGATCACTGTTGCCACACCTTCTCCATATCCACGGGATGTATGGGCAAGATCTCTTCCTATAAACACTTCATCACTGTCATCATCATAATTAATCAATCCAACAGCCTCAGACATACCGAACTTGGTAACCATAGACTTTGCAAGTCCAGTCGCCTGTTTGATATCCTGAGAAGCTCCTGTCGTGATATCATCAAACACTTCTTCTTCTGCTACTCGACCACCCAATGCTACCGTGATATCCTGAAGCATCTTTCCTTTGGTGTTAAACATCTCATCATTTTCCGGCAACGGCATTGTATAGCCACCTGCGCTTCCTGTCGGAATGATCGACACACTATAGACCGGTCCAACATCCGGAAGTACATGGAACAAAATTGCATGGCCGGCTTCATGGAACGCAGTAATTCTCTTCTCTTTATCAGAGATAACACGGCTTTTCTTCTCCGCACCGATTCCAACTTTAACAAATGCTTTCTGAATATCTTCCTGCTTCAGATATATCCGATCACTCTTAGCCGCCAGGATTGCCGCTTCATTCAGAAGATTCTCAAGATCTGCCCCCGTGAAACCTGCCGTCGTCTGTGCAATCTGCTTCAGATCAATCTCTTCACTCAATGGTTTGCCCTTGGCATGAACTTTCAGGATCTCTTCTCGTCCTTTGATATCCGGTCTTCCTACCATAACCTTACGGTCAAAACGTCCCGGACGAAGAATTGCCGGGTCAAGAATATCAACACGGTTGGTCGCAGCCATTACAATGATGCCTTCATTCACACCAAAGCCATCCATCTCCACCAGCAGCTGATTTAATGTCTGCTCCCTTTCATCATGGCCTCCGCCCATACCAGTTCCACGGCGTCTTGCCACAGCATCGATCTCATCGATAAATATAATACATGGCGCGTTTTTCTTTGCCTCTTCAAACAAATCCCTCACTCGGGAAGCACCTACTCCGACAAACATTTCCACAAAATCCGAACCAGATATTGTAAAGAACGGTACTCCTGCTTCTCCGGCGACCGCTTTGGCAAGCAATGTTTTTCCAGTTCCCGGAGGGCCGACAAGCAGTACTCCTTTGGGAATTCTAGCTCCTACCTGGATATACTTTTTCGGAGCCTTCAGGAAATCTACAATCTCCTCCAGTTCTTCTTTCTCTTCTTTCAGACCTGCCACCTGCGCAAATGTAATCTTTTTGTCGTTGCCTGTGCTAAGCTTCGCACGACTCTTTCCAAAATTCATCGCTTTGGCATTAGCCCCGCCGCCCTGGCGATTCATAAGTGAAAAGATCAACACAATACCTAAAAGTGTTATCAAAAGCGGCACTAAAGTCGTACCTATCCAACTGTCCTGTGGTACATCCGGCATGGCATAATCAATCTGCTTCTCTTTCAGATAATCCTGAATGTCATTCACATCTGACACATACAGCCACTTCACTTCGCCTTCTTCGTCTCCGTGGCTCTTCATCTGTATCTCTACTCTTCCAGTCGGAACATTCTTATTCTGTGTAATCGTGACAGATTCTACATCCTCACTTACAATCAGACTTTCAAACTGTTTCCAGGATATCTCTTTTTCTTTCTGATCAACTTGATTGGTGAACCAGAATGCCGCAAATAAAAATACGACAAACATCAGAACAGTCGCACCGCTCAGTCCTCTAGTCCTTTTATCATTCAATGTTTAAAGCCCCTTTCTACTCCACTCCTTCTACAACTCCGATGTAAGGCAGGTTTCTATATTTCTGTGCATAATCCAGACCATATCCTACGACAAATTCATCCGGGATCTCAAATCCCACATAATCTACCTTTACATCTCTGACTCTGCGGTCAGGCTTATCAAGAAGTGTACACAATCTCATACTCTTTGGATTTCTCTTTTTCAGGATGTCCAGAAGATAATACAGCGTTCTTCCTGAATCAATGATATCTTCTACTACAAGCACCTCTTTACCTTCCAATGATTCATCCAGGTCTTTCGCGATCTTTACGACACCGCTGGATGAAGTGCCATCGCCATAACTGCTGACACTCATAAAATCCATGGATACTGGCACACTGATTCGTTTTGCCAGTTCACACATAAAGAATACTCCGCCTTTAAGCACGCAGATTAAATGCACCTGCTTACCTGCGTAATCTTCACTGATTTTTTTTCCTAATTCTTCGATTCGTTTTGCTACTTCCGCTTCTGGGACCAACACTTTAATGCTCTCTGCCATCTTTTTTTCCTCCATGAAAATGAATTTCCATAATTTTTCTGGTATGTTCAGTTACCTGATATCTCTGATTCTGTCGATACCCGACGATCCACATAATCTCCGATCCGTCAGCTACAAGCCACACTTGATCTCTTTCTTCCCGGGGTATCTTTTCATTCACAAAATACTGCTTTAACTTCTGAGTGCCTCCGTTTTTATCAATCGTAATATAATCTCCTGGCGCTCTATGCCTTATTTTTACAGTATTTTTTATTATATCATAATCAAACCATTTCGTGTAGGTTTTTTTCGGAAATATTACTATATCCGACTGTCGTTCAAAGATCCGAAACGTTGCCGGTTCTTCCGCCGATATATCCTCTATCGTATCCACATCTGTAGTCTTTGACAGAACGATCCCTTCATAGCATCGTCTGGCCTGCATGTGGTAGGGAAGATCTACTCTTCGTCCCACCTGCTTTTCGATAAGCTCCATCACCGCCCGGACATGCGCAGATTCTATATCCTTTCGTCTTCCTGCAATCTGACACAGCATCTCATGAATCATATACGCTTGCAACGCCTCGGGAGCTTTCCCGTAAGCTTCTGCATTCAATATTGCCTGATTGCCGTGCACATATCGGATACATTGCCGTGCGTGCCGCCTGGTCTCCTGCTCTACGAATTCACCCAGCTTACGCATCTGTTCCATCGTATCTGCCATATGTTCTACCGTCTGCTGATTAATCTGCTCTTCCAGATATGGGATCACATGACTTCGAATACGATTGCGCGTATAATCGTCTTCCAGATTCGTCTCATCCGTACAATAAGATATTCCCCGTTCTGCAAGATATGATTCAATTTCTTTTCTCTTCAGACATAAAAGTGGCCGCACATATACTCCATCTACCGGCGCAATTCCTCCCATTCCTTTCAGTCCACATCCACGACACAGATTCCAGATCAGTGTCTCTGCATTATCATTCTGATGATGGGCAAGTGCAATCTTCGTTCCGCCACTCTCTTCTAATACCTGTCCAAACCGCATTCGGCGGATATTTCTCCCGGCCTCTTCCAATGTCAGCTTATTCTCCTTAGCATACTTCTTCACATCTTCCCGGAAAATCCGAAGGTCTACCCCCTGTTCCCGGCAGACTTTCTGAACATAATCCGCATCCGCATCCGCGGTCCCTTCCCGAAGACCATGATGAACATGCACAGCCACAATAGAAAATCCCAATTCCTTCTGTAATTCTATAAGCATGAAAAGAAGGCATATGGAATCTGCTCCTCCCGATACGCCTGTCACCACTTTATCCTCTTTTTCCAGCATGTGATATCTCTGAATATACTCTTTGACCCGCTGATACATCTGTCTATCCTTCTTTAGTCTGCTAATGAATATCTTTAATATATAGAATTTTACTATAAAAAGCAAGTTTTCCTTATAATTTCCACATCCCCACTGCGAGCACCGTCATATCGTCCATCGGCACCTCTCCCGTCCATTCCAGTACCTGCCCCAGAATATGGTGAGCCAGTTCTTTCGGATTCACAATATCGGAATCCTGTATAAAGGTACACATCAACGCTTCCTGCTCTCCCACCGGCAGAGCATCGATTACTCCATCTGTTACCATAATCACATAATCTCCCGACGTCAACTCTTTTGTCTCCACATCAATCTCCAACTCCTGTAAGACACCGACTGGAAGTGTTGTGGAACTAATCTTCTCAACAGAATCTTTCCGCTTGATAAATGTTGTAGAAGCCCCTGCTTTTACAAATTCACAGGTGCCGCTATAGAGATCGAACAGGCATGCATCCACAGTTGAAAACCTCACTTCTTCCCTTCCAATGACCAATGCTGTATTCATCAGCTGAATTGCCGTTCTGACCGGGAACCCTGCTTCTAAGAGTTCCTCCAGCATCTCAACAACCATCGCACTCTCACGAAACGCTTCTTCTCCTGAGCCCATACCGTCTGACAATACAATTCCCTTTTTTCCGCCCGGAAGATCTTTCATCAAAAAGGTGTCACCAGAGATCTTCTCACATCCTTTGCCAATCTTTGCCACACCCTGAAGCGTGTGATATCTGGCGCTTTCAACGCAGGCAATGGTAGAATATTCCTCTCCCACCACCGGACGTTCTCCCTGTCTGGGCATCATTACCCTCCCCATCAGATCTCCAACCAGAGCCGCCAATTCTTTTGTGGCAATGATGTGCCCTTTTGCCGCTTTTACTGTAAGATGAATCTCATACTTTCCTTGCGGCGTGATATAGAACACCGAAGACAACATCTTTGCACCAGCTTTCTTCAAATGGGTTTTCAATCGCTTTTCCAGATGTTCATCTTCAAATATTCCTGCATCAAGTTCTCGGGTAGTATATTGGATCATCTTGGCAAAATACTTCAGCTGCCTGGCGAATCCTTCCCGATTCTGTACGATCTTATGGTTCCACAGCAGAATTTTTTTTGCATTCTCAAATACTTCCAGAGTCTCCCGCAAAAACCGCGGTGCCATAATGCATCGCTTCTGCAGACTTCTTTTCAATTCAATATTCAGCTCTGCTCCATATTCCTCAACCGCACACAATATCTCATATACCATCTGATAGGTATGCACTCGGTTTTCTCCCAGACACCACTCCTTCCTCTCACAGTTCTCGCATACTTTATCCGTAACCTTTTGAAACATTTCTTCAATCTCTTCTTTCGAAAATGTCCCCTTATAATCTTCTAAAGTAAGAAATGTCTTCGACAAATGCATCAATGAATCCGCAAACTTGTCCATCTGGATCACATATGGATTCAAAAAAGGTTCTTTTTCTTTTATTTCCGTCATTCTTTGCTCCCCTTTCAACGGTAAAAAATAAAAAAGCTCTAGGAATTTTGTCTCCTAAAGCTTATCTTCTGTTCATTATTTTGCTTTGAAAATGATCTCATTTTCATGTACAAGACCCAGCTTCTCTTTTGCCACATCTTCTACATATTCATCCGTACCCACGTACTCTTCAAGATCTTCGATTTCTTTCGAACGCGCCTTCTCTTCCTTAATCTGTTCTTCCAGTTCCTGCTCCTGTGCCTGATAAGACTGATCCTTAGCCCTTAATGTCATGCTATTGACGGATATCACCGCAAACAATAGAAAAACAACGGCACATACTGCAAAAACGCTCCTTTTATGGCGCTGCATACTTTTCTTAGTCCGTCTTCTGCGACGTCTTTGCTTCATACCACTCATAATTATTACTCACCCTTACGCCGGCACCCCTGCCAGCAATACTCGCCCGATTAATAATAATATATTAACTTTTTTTGTTTTTTTTATCAAGCTTTTGACTGAAATTCTTTTTTCTTATAAACGTAGATTTTTTTGTGCATCTTTTCCAAACAATTCAAAAAAAACGTCATAAAAACCGCCCCAACCACAACACCTAGTACAAAATACCATCGTATGCTACCATCACTTGTGTGGTAAATCTGCACAAACAAATATATAGCTGCTCCTGTCCAAAAGACTAGATCTTCAGCTTCTACTGCATATCGTCTATGCTTTACAATCTGACGAAAGCAGCTGATACACCGATAGGTAAGACGCACAATGGCACCAGAAAAAACTGCTGCCAGAAATATCATCATCTCTTCTTCAATTCCCGGCATGGCATCACCGGAATAGTTTTGAGAATAGATTTTCCTGATGTTTTCCGTAGCCTTGCACTTCAGAATAAGCGACACTGTCGATATTCCCCGACAGATCCACTTCTCCCTTCTCAAGGCTTAAGCGATTCACATGCAGATCACTGCCTTTTACCATCAACATCCCTTGTTCCGTCTCCAATAATATTTCATTTAAATCAAAGGATAGTACATCAATAACTCCTGTCACCAGACTGGTTTTTCGATTATTGATCACCAGTTTGTGATTTTTTTGTACCGTTCTTTCTTCCATGTGCCTCACAACCTTTCTTAATTATCTTATGAAAGGTTGTTTCTATTTATTACAAATACCGGAACAAGTCTTTCGCTTCTTCTTTCTTCGTAGTCTCCTGGATATCCAGAACTTCCACTTTGACCGTTTTCATTCCAAACTGAATCTCAATGATGTCTCCTGGTTTTACTTTCACCGAAGCTTTTGCCACATTGCCATTGACCAGCACACGACCCGCATCACACGCCTCATTAGCCACCGTTCTTCTCTTAATCAAACGGGATACTTTTAAAAATTTGTCTAATCTCATATTCTCTCCTTCTCCGTATTCCTTCACTTTTCGTATCAGCTCAAAAACCTGATAAGAACAGATTTTTTTATAGAGTAATAAAGGGTATCTCTCAAGCCTTTTACGGCTTTTGAGATACCCTTAATCTTATTCCATATCAGCTCACCGAATTATTCGTTAACAGCGTCCTTTAATGCTTTACCAGCTTTGAATTTTGGTGCTTTGCAAGCATCAATCTTCATTGTCTTACCAGTCTGTGGATTTCTTCCTTCTCTTGCTGCTCTCTTGCTAACTTCGAAAGTTCCGAATCCTACCAACTGAACTTTATGCTCTTTCTTTAATTCTTCTGTTACAACATCGATAAATGCTTTTAATGCTTTCTCAGAATCCTTCTTTGATAATTCTGCCTGGTCAGCGATTGCTGCTACTAATTCTGTTTTGTTCATGGATGATTTCCTCCTCTTGTTTACATATAGAATCCCTTATTTATTTAATTCTACTAATTTAACGCGACTTTCATAACAATTTAAATGAAACGCCTTTAGTTACAGTTATACCTGTTTTCCATGTAAATGTCAAGGTGATTTCTCAGTTTTGCCCCGTATTTTCAGGGTTTTTCACACTTTTTTAATAACTTAAAGCATTGTGTTAATCATGGACAAAACTTCTTCTCCCAGTTTGCTTGATTTTTCATCTGCATCTGCCAGAGATGTGCCCTTTATTCCATAGTAGAATTTTACTTTTGGCTCTGTTCCGGAAGGTCTTACACACAGCCATGCATCATCTGTCAGATCATAATATAATACATTAGACTTTGGAAGGCCAGTAGTAGTTACTTCGCCAGTCGCAATATCTTTGATGGTATCAGCCTGATAATCTCTTGCCTTCAGCACCTTATATCCGCCAACCTCTGTCGGTGGGTTCTTGCGAAGCGTCTCCAGGATCTCCTGAATCTTCTGAAGTCCTTCGATTCCTTTTAACGTAATAGACTGAATGTCGTCTTTATAGTAGCCATATTTATCATACATGTCCACCATTGCATCCCACAGAGTCTTTCCCTGCGTCTTGTAATATGCAGCAGCCTCACACAATGCCATTGTGGCAACAATTGCGTCTTTATCTCTTGCATGAGTTCCGATCAGGCATCCGTAACTTTCTTCAAATCCAAAAAGATAGCTTCCCTTACCTGTGGTCTCGAATTTTAAGATCTGCTGTCCGATGAATTTAAATCCTGTCAGTACTTCAATCAGACCGATATCATATCCCTTCGCGATTGCATCTGCCAGATTGGAGGTAACGATTGTCTTGATCAGATAACCATCATCCGGAAGTCCCTGGAGAGCTTTGCGCTGTCCAATCTCATAATCTGCCAACAAGCAGCCGGACATATTTCCAGTCAATGTATGATAAACGCCATCTTTGTCCTTTACACGCACGCCAAGACGGTCAGCATCCGGGTCTGTAGCAAGTACCAGATCTGCATCTACTTCCCTGGCAAGTTTCAATCCCAGTTCAAATGCTTCCTCTGCTTCTGGATTCGGATAAGAAACTGTTGGGAATTCACCGTCTGGAAGCTCCTGTTCTTTTACTACATATACATTCTCAAATCCCAGTTCCTTCAATATACGTCTTGCAGGGATATTGCCAGTTCCGTGAAGCGGGCTGTATACAATCTTCAGATCCTTTCCGACCGCATCAATAGAATCCTGATGAATTACCTGTTTCTTCAGTTCTGCTATGTATCCATCATCTACATCTGCGCCAATAACCTGATACAGGCCAGCCTTCTTTGCTTCTTCCTGATCCATTGTCTTAACAGTATTGTAATCTACAACAGCCTTTACCTCATCCATAATTCCTTTATCGTGAGGTGGTGTAATCTGTGCGCCATCTTCCCAGTATACTTTGTATCCATTGTATTCCGGTGGATTGTGGCTGGCTGTAATATTGATTCCGGCGATACAGCCCAGAGAACGCACTGCGTAAGACAATTCCGGTGTTGGACGCAAGGATTCAAACACATATGCCTTAATTCCATTTGCCGCCAGGCACAAAGCTGCCTCGTTCGCGAACTCTGGAGACATACGACGAGAATCATAAGCGATTGCTACCCCTTTGCCCTGCTCGCCCTTCTTAATAATATAATTGGCAAGTCCCTGGGTTGCTTTTCTTACAGTATAGATATTCATGCGGTTCGTTCCTGCACCGATAATTCCCCGAAGTCCGGCAGTTCCAAACTCAAGATCTTTGTAAAAACGCTCTTTGATCTCTTTATCATCCTCTGCAATACTCTTTAGTTCCGCTTTTGTAGTTTCATCGAAATATGGATTGCTCAACCACGCTTCATAATTTTCACGATATTCCATTGTCGTACCTCCTGTCCTTAATGATTCTATTATACAACAGGAATCTACAAATGAAAAGAAAATATATCCTCTAAAAATCGCTTCTTTTCTTCTGTCTGCCTAATTGCCAGCTCCAGTTTTTCAATACTCTTCGTGGATATCCATGCTTTATTTGAATGGTAGTATGAATTTGCGATTTTCCAGAATTTTTCCGGATAAATCAACCGAATCTTCAGATACTCCATCTCTGAATCTGTAAGTGGGCGGATTGCTGAATATGCATTCAACATATTATCACCCAGTCTCTCTCTCCACCCATGCTTTTCCATAACTTTACGCAAAAAATAATACAAATCTTCAACTTGGACATCTCGTTTAAATTTTTCAAAGTTCGTTGTAGCAATACCATAGGGCTCTTTTCTATAATTGCCGCTCCCCGAACTCCCATTTGCCAAAAAATTATTTCCTGAGAGCATCAGGACATTATGATAATTGTATTCCCCATGTGTCATACAGCAATTTTCCACACTCTCCTGATAAAGCTTCTCGTAATCTGAGTTCTCCAATTCCTCTAATGCTATCGCCGCCCATTGATACATCTGGTCAAAATATTTTAAAAAGGAGGATTCAAACGCCCCCTTGGGAGAGATGCCACGCACAAATCTTCTTACTTTTTTTAATTCTCGATTATGCCTCAGGTACTCCTCTTCAAGATGTGCACCCGGCATCACACTATGCTCCATCCTATGACACATCAGGGTATGCAGTTTCGCCAGATTCCCCGAAGCTGCCAAAAGCTCTGACGGTTTCTTAATATCACATTCCTGTCCCCGAAACCATAGCTTCAACACATATCTGCTTCCATCTTCCAAGACTGAGAGAAATTCCCCCGTCTTCGTCAGCACAATCCGATCCGTTCGTGTATACCCCTGATTCTGAAGATATTCATGTAACTCATATAACGCAGGAATACGTTTTTTGGACACTTTTACTTCCTTAAGCAACAGAATTCCTTCAACTGTGTCGCATAAAATAGCACCCCTGGTCTTGCGGGTGCCGCTGACTTCAATATCATATTGTTCTAATATACTTTGTTCATACTCCTGCATATCCATCCCCTGCACTCTACATTACATATTCTCTCTAGCGTATGATGCAAAAAGATAAAATATGATTAGGAGCTTATTTAAGTTTTTTTAAAAGTTCGTTTTTTTCATTTAATTCAGGATTCTCTATTACCATTTCCAACAGTTCGTTCAATTTATCTCCGATTTCTTTTCCCGGTTTCATCCCTGCTTCAATCAAATCCTTTCCTGTAACGGCCAGATTTTTTAATGATACACACTGCCCAGTCTCTACTATTTCCTGATACAACTTTTCGATATCATTCAGATTTTTCACTTTTTCTTCTCTCTGATACATACTCTGCGCGAGTATATCTGCACGGCGGACCTCCATATAATATGGGAACAGATCCTCTCCGATTATATTCATTGCACGGCGGACATTCTTAGCCGTTGCAGGCATTCGATAATCATGGTAACGCACCAATTTCGTCACTTTACCAATCGTATTATTGTCAAATTTTAATCTTCTCAATATTGATTTTGCAATAATTTCACTTTCTAAAGCGTGCTTTTTAAAATGCGCCACACCTGCTTCATCCATGGTTTTTAACGCCGGCTTTCCCATATCATGCAGCAACATCGTTAATCGCAGCACCTTATCGGCACGTACATTCTGCAATGCATGTAATGTATGCTCTCCCACATTGTACATATGATGCGGCGTCTCTTGTTCTGTAACCATTAAACGGTCAAATTCCGGCAAAAATATCTTCGTAATACCAAGATCATATGCGTCCCGCAATAACTCTGGCCGCGCCGAAGTGAGCATTTTCACCAACTCCACTTGTATCCGCTCTGCGCTGATATTGTAAAGCGTAGGGGCCAGTTCTTGCATCCCGCACCGCGTCTCCTCCTCTATCGAGAAGCCAAGCTGAGCCGCAAATCGAATTCCCCGAAGAATTCTAAGTGCATCTTCGGAAAAACGTTCCCTCGCATTTCCCACACATCGTATTATTTTTTTATTTAAATCCTCCACACCGCCAAAGATATCCACGAGCCCATCTTTGTCATTGTAAGCCATCGCATTAATCGTAAAATCTCTCCGCAGCAAATCTTCTTTCAGACTTCGCGTAAACGTTACTTCCTTCGGATGACGGCTATCTTCATATTTGCCATCAATTCTATACGTTGTCACTTCATATCCTTCTTTGTCAAGGAGCACCGTGACCGTCCCATGTTCGATTCCAGTGTCAAATGTCTTATGAAACAAAGATTTCGTTTCCTGCGGCATAGCAGACGTTGTAATGTCCCAATCTTCCGGTTCTCTGCCGAGAATCGAATCCCTGACACATCCACCAACAGCATAGGCCTCATATCCATGTCCCTGCAACGTCTCAATAATCATCCTTACATTCGTCGGCAATTGTATATTCAGGTTTCCCACAATCTCATCCTCCCTCACATTCATCTATACACCATCATAACATGGGGACGGGGGTTTTTTCAAATTCCTCCGTCCCAAATTAAAATAACCGTGTCCCTTTTTCATTTTACCCTGTCCCTATTAATCCTCCTCTAATATTTTGCATAATAATCATTACTTTTTTCTGTGATATTTGCAAAACTTTCATTAGTTCTTTTTTATATTCTTTTCTTATCTCCACATAATTAAACAATTCTTCCTCCCGCAAATTATATTTCCACTTGTATTCTGCAAGAATTTCCTTTGCAATTCTCATGTTGTTTTTTTCCATATCCTCATCCACATCGTCAAATATATCCCAACTCTCAAATCTGTGGAATTCAAGGAAATCCTGATTTGTGTGAAACTTTTGATTTACCATCAAAAAAGCCTTCTCATCCAGAATGTCTCGAACTCCTCTGTAAAATTCTGACATACTACTGTATTTATAATCCAACATTTCTTTCACGCTTCCATTTTTCGCCGGATTTCTGTGGATATATCGAAGGCAGTTCCAAAAATAACTTTCCTTTTCTACGCATTGGCTCTTAAATCTGTCCTGAAAAACATATCCAATTCTATGATGTTTATAATTATAATAATGTGCAAATGCGGCTAAGACTTTAGCCATAAATGACGCTAATTCTTTCAAATCAGCTTTGATTAACATATGAAAATGATTTGGCATTATGCAATATGCTAAAATAGCCACCTCATACTCAGAAAGATTCTCTCGAATCAAATTGATGATACGGGTTTTTTCCCCTTTTTCTTTAAAAACCGGCATTTTATTTAATCCACGCACCATTACATGGTACATTCCGGTCGAACTTTCCTGTCTTGCTCTTCTTGGCATTTTTCTCCCTCCTTTGCAAAGAGGGACACCACAAAACGAATTAGGGACACGGATATTTTAATTTGGGACGGAGGAAATTGAAAAAACCCCCGTCCCCAACTAAGGAGCTTAGTATGATTTGCCCCAATATGCCATGTGTTTTGCTGGTTTTCCGCACCAGATACATTTGTCTGAAATCATTTCTTCATCTTCGATCAGACATCTGGTCGCAGCTC
The DNA here is from genome assembly GCF_021531895.1 of Faecalicatena contorta. Taxonomy (GTDB): domain Bacteria; phylum Bacillota; class Clostridia; order Lachnospirales; family Lachnospiraceae; genus JAFBIX01. The sequence continues at coordinate 27,880 of NZ_JAFBIX010000005.1, forward strand.
CACCTGTGACGTATTTTACTTCACCTTCGCATTCTGGATCTCCGCACCAGCAAGCTTTTACGAAACCACGGTTTGCCTGGAATTTTTCTTTCATTTCGTCCATCGTTGTTGCTGTATCAATATGGCTCTGTAAGAAGTCATTTGCTCTGTCATACATATCCTGCTGTTCTTGCTCTAAGATGTCACGTAATTTTGTGGCAATTTCGTCCAGAGATACTACAATCTTCTCACGGTTATCACGACGTACGACTACAACCTGGTTCTTCTCAATATCCTTTGGACCAATCTCAATACGGGTAGGAATACCAAGGATTTCCTGCTCAGAGAATTTCCATCCAGTACTCTTATCAGAATCATCAATCTTCACTCTATAACCGGCTTTTTTCAATTCATCCAGCAGTGCAAATGCTCTGTCAAGCACGCCTTCTTTGTGCTGTGCAATTGGAATAATACGGCATTCAACTGGTGCAACGTGTGGAGGAAGAACCAATCCATCGTCATCACCATGTACCATGATCAGGCCGCCGATACTTCTGGTAGACCATCCCCAGGAAGTCTCGTAACAACTGTGAAGCTGATTATTCTTATCCACATATTTAATGCCAAATGCATCTGGGAATCCACTTCCGAAGAAATGGCTGGTCGCGGACTGTAGTGCTTTTCCATCATGCATCAGCGCTTCGATTGTGTAGGTATCCTGTGCACCTGCAAATTTTTCATGTTCCGCTTTTCTTCCTGCTACGAAAGGCATTGCCAACGTCTCAGCATAGCAGTCTTTATATACCTGCCACATCTGGATGGTTCTTTCTTCAGCTTCCTCATAGGTTGCATGAAGAGTATGGCCTTCCTGCCACAGGAATTCTCTTGAACGTAAAAACGGTCTTGTTGTCTTTTCCCAACGAAGAACAGAATTCCACTGATTCCATACTTTTGGTAAATCTCTATAAGAACGAACTGTCTTAGCCCACAAATCACAGAACAACGTCTCAGATGTAGGACGAATACACATTCTTTCCTGCAATCTTTCCATACCGCCATGAGTTACCCAGGCAACTTCCGGTGCAAATCCTTCGATATGTTCAGCCTCCTTTTCCAGCAAACTTTCCGGAATCAAGGTTGGTAGATATACATTTTCCACACCTGTCTCTTTAAAACGTCTGTCCAGATCTGCCTGAATCAGTTCCCAGATTGCATAACCATTTGGCAGATAATTCAAGCATCCTTTCACGCTTGAATAATCACACAGTTGTGCTTCACGAACAACATCTGTGTACCATTGTGCAAAATTTTCATCACGTGGTGTGATATTTTTTACTAATTTTTCCTTTGCCATGTTTCTCTTCTCCTTTTCTTTTCCAGCAGGGCCCTTGCCCCACGATAATTTTAGCCGGGAACCAATCTGCTCTTTGTCAAATGTTTTGACTTTAAATAAAACAAAAAACACCGGGCTTCTCGTTCCCATCAAAGGGACCGAAAAGCTCGGCGGTACCACCCTAGTTAACTGCGACCCTCTCGCAGCTCTCTCTCACCACCATTAACGCTAGTGTCACGCTGTACTTTCATACAGGGGCTCCAAGGTAGGTTCATTACTTATCAATACAAGAATCTTTCAGCCAAAGGATTCCCTCTCTGTAGAATTGCATCCGTAATTACTATTCCTCTTCTTCACCCATCCTGCCTTCTGCAACCATCATTGCCAGCAGGTTATTCGATTAAACGTAATTTTAATCCATTGTTTTTTATTTGTCAAGACAAAACATGCCACTATCGAATCAAAATATACACAAAAAACGCCAGATAGGCAATCAAAAACAAAGCTCCCTCTGTTCTTCGAATCTCTCGCTTGCTGATTGCCGAAAAATAAACGATCAAACTTGCTACAATTAACAAGACGGTATCATAAACCGCTGTAACATCCAATGTAATCGGTGTGATCACAGAAGATATTCCTAAAATCAGCAATATATTAAATATATTCGAGCCAACCACATTTCCCACTGCAAGATCATTTTCGCCTTTCCCTGCCGCAACCATAGAAGTCACTAATTCCGGCAGAGAGGTTCCAAGGGCCACAATTGTCAAGCCAATAAAGGTCTGACTAAGCCCGAATGTTTCAGCAATATTACAAGCACTGTCTACAACCAGATCGCCACCCAGCGCAATCCCAGCAAGCCCTCCGATTATATATAATGCACTTTTCATCGGACTCATCACTTTATAATCCTCTTCCACTTCAGACACTTCATTTCTTGACGCAAGAGCATCTCTTACCGTCGCATAGAGAAATACAGCAAATAATATCAGAAATAAAAGTCCGCCCCATCTTCCAAGAACAAAAGTCCCTTCTCCGCTTAAAACTTTTGCAATGGAAAAATCCGAATCCAGCAAAAGCAAAATTACCGCGATAAAAATTGAGAAAGGAAATTCTTTCTTTAGCAAAGACCATTTTGCCTGCACTGGATTCACTAACGCGCAACAGCCAAGCACTACCAGAAGATTGAATATATTTGACCCCAAAACATTACTAACCGCCAGATCATTACTCCCCTGTATTGCTGCCGTGACGCTGACCGATAGTTCCGGCATACTGGTTCCAAAAGCCACAACAGTAAGTCCAATAATAATCGTTGGAACTTTCAGTATTTTTGCAACGCTCGAACTTCCATCCACAAAAAAATCCGCGCCCTTAATCAGCAGAACAAACCCTACTATCAACAATATATAATCCATAACATTCTTCCTCGTTTCATTTGCATATTCTTTCACACTATGGTTAAATGATAAGAGCGAAAAGAATCAAAGTCAAGGAGAATTATATATGGCAGCAAATACTCTGGAAATATTATACGAAGATTCCCATATCCTTGTATGCGTAAAACCCCACGGAATCGCAACTCAAAGCAAACGAATCGGCAGTCCCGATATGGTAAATTTATTAAAAAATCACATATATCAATCCAATCCTTCCCAAGGAGAACCCTACCTCGCAGTAATTCACCGCTTAGACCAGCCAGTTAAAGGAATTCTTGTATTTGCCAAGACTCCATTTGCCGCAAAAGAACTAAACAAACAACTCACTTCCCAGGGATTTGGCAAATATTATCGTGCCCTTGTCGACGGATGCCCCCCTCAAGATGAAGGCAAGCTAGAAAATTACATGATAAAAGATACAAAAACCAACACCTCCAAAATTTGCACCGCCAACACAAAAGGGGCAAAAATTGCCAGACTCTCCTACAAAATCATCCAAAAGGGACAGGGTTATTTTAATTTGGGACGGAGGAATTTGAATTTTCCCCCGTCCCCAACTGAACTTGACATCCATCTGGATACCGGCCGCCATCACCAGATTCGTGTACAATTAGCCAATATCGGCTGTCCTATCATCGGGGACACCAAGTATAATCCCCATTGCAGCGAACGGAACGAATGGCAAGAAATCTGTCTGTGTGCCTATAAACTAGAATTTCAGCATCCTAAAACACACAAACTCCTACATTTTGAATTATAAAAAGGGACAGGGTTATTTTAATTTGGGACGGAGGAAATTGAAAAAACCCCCGTCCCAAATTCATCATTGAAAAAACCCCCGTCCCAAATTCATCAAAAAAGAAGAGGGAGCACTCCCTCTTCTTTTATCCTTCTTATTCCTCAGCTGGTTCTTCTTTTAATGCCTCTTCATATTTTTCAAGAATAATGTTCTGAATGCGTTCTCTTGTTCCTGAATTAATCGGATGTGCAATATCCCGATACTCACCGTCCAAAGCCTTCTTACTTGGCATAGCAATAAAGAGTCCTTTTTCGCCCTCAATAACTTTGATATCATGTACTACAAATTCTTCATCCATAGTAATTGAAACCACTGCTTTTAATTTTCCCTCTTTTGCTACTTTACGCACGCGTACATCTGTGATTTGCATTTTTCTTCTAGCCCCTTTCTTCCAAGCCGTTGCACTATAGTGCATACCTCTCGTTCTTTTCCACAACTACCTTCACACCATTTTCCCCAACATGACGTGTATTTGCTCTGATCGTGTCGCGGCTCTCTACAATACAGTTCTCAATATATGTATTGTCACCGAGATAGACGTCGTTCAGGATAATTGAATTCTTGATGACACAATTATTTCCGACAAACGTCTTCTTGAAAAGGATAGAATTCTCTACCGTACCGTTGATGATACTTCCGCTCGCCACAAGACTGTTCTTAACCACCGAACCAGGATTATATTTCGCTGGCGGCAAGTCGCTCACTTTTGAGTAGATCTCAGGACGCTCTTTGAAGAAATAATTTCTTACTTCCGGTTTCAGAAAATCCATGTTCGTCCGATAATAAGCATCCACTGTTGATATGTTGCTCCAGTAATCTTTTATCTTATAACCATATATTTTTTTCAGATTCTTATATCTGATCAAAATATCAGTTACAAAATCAAATCTGTCTTCTTCTGCGCAATTCTCAATCAATTCTATCAACAGTCTTCTTCTGATCACATAGATTCCCGTTGATATGGTATTCGAAGTTGCAACCATCGGCTTCTCTTCAAATTCCAAAACGCGCATATCTTCATCCATTTTCAGCGTTCCAAAACGGCTGGCATCCTCATCCGGCCCCAAATCCTTACAAACCACCGTAATGTCGGCCCGCTTATTGATATGGTATTCTAACACTTTGTTATAATCCATTTTATATACAGCATCTCCCGACGTAATGATCACATACGGCTCATGACATCTTTTCAGGAAATCCAGATTCTGATAAATCGCATCAGCAGTTCCACGATACCAGTATCCATTATCTGCTGTGATCGTAGGGGTAAATACATACAGCCCCCCTTGCTTTCTTCCGAAATCCCACCATTTTGATGAATTCAGGTGTTCATTCAATGAACGCGCATTATACTGAGTCAGCACTGCTACTTTTTGTATATGCGAATTAGACATATTACTCAAAGCAAAATCAATCGCACGATAACTTCCTGCTATCGGCATCGCTGCACTTGCTCTCTTCTGAGTCAGTTCACGCATCTTGTTGTTACTTCCGCCTGCTAAAATAATTCCTACTGCTCTCATGCTCGTTCACCTGCCTTTATTAATGTCTCTCCACTTTCCAGTATTCCATTCGGATAGTCCTCTCTTGTCGTAACACCACTGATCGCAGTATTCTTTCCAATCTGAACTCCATCCGGAACCACGGAATTCTCACCAATTGTTACAAGGCCAAATGAATAAATCGCCGGCTTAAGTTTGTTCGGTACATCACTGCCGATTCCCAATGTAACATTCTCGCCAATCTCACAGTTCTCTGCGATAATTGACTTATCAATGACACATCCCTTCTTGATCTTCGTATCTTTCATAATGATAGAATCTCTGACAACGGCACCATCTTCTATGGTTACTCCCGAACCAATGACACAGTTACGTACTTCACCGCCAATCTCAGAACCATTTCCAATCAGACTTCTTTCAATCACTGCCTGTCCGGAAATATACTGTGGCGGAAGGATCTCACTGTTCGTATATATCTTCCAGAATTCTTCATAAAGATTGAACTCCGGAATAATATCGATCAATTCCATATTGGCTTCCCAATAAGATCCTAACGTTCCAACATCTTTCCAATATCCGTTGTATTCGTATGCAAATAACCGTTGTCCCTTATTGTGGCAATACGGAATAATATGCTTACCGAAATCACATCCTGGCTCGTCCTTTAATGCGAGCAACGCTTCTTTTAATACTGGCCAACTAAAAATATAAATACCCATAGATGCCAGATTGCTCTTTGGCTGCGGTGGCTTCTCCTGGAATTCTGATATCTTACCGTCACCGTCCGCGATCACAATACCAAATCTGCTTGCCTCTTCCAATGGTACAGGCATTGCAGCGATAGTCACGTCTGCATGATTCTCCTTATGATAATCCAGCATAACCTCATAATCCATCTTATAAATATGGTCACCTGACAGAATTAATACATAGTCCGGATTAAAGGTCTCTATATAATCCAAATTCTGGTATATCGCATTCGCCGTACCGGTATACCATTCGCTGTTGCTACTCTTCTCATAAGGAGGTAGAATCGTAACTCCTCCAAAATTACGATCCAAATCCCATGGAATTCCAATTCCAATATGTGTGTTCAATCGTAATGGCTGATATTGCGTTAGCACTCCGACCGTATCAATTCCTGAGTTTATGCAGTTGCTGAGCGGGAAGTCAATAATTCTATATTTTCCTCCAAAAGCAACAGCCGGCTTCGCAACTTTTGCTGTAAGAACCCCTAAGCGGCTTCCTTGTCCTCCTGCCAGCAGCATTGCTATCATCTCTTTTTTTCTCATGTCATCACCCCTTCTCAGTAATCTTGTCGTTCACATTATACCACAGTTTCTTTTAGTAGTGAACAAATTTTACAAAAAAAATGAATTTTTCGTGAACATTTTATTAAAATATCACAAATATTTACGACTTGGTTTTTTTCTCATATATGTATATAATAATATGGATAGAAAAATACTTTTATGACTATTTTTTAATAACAATAGAACATTCATGAAAAAGGAAGGTATCTTATGTATAAAATTAATTTTCATCAGCCTGCACACGTACATTTTATCGGAATCGGCGGTATCAGTATGAGCGGTCTTGCCGAGATTCTCTTAAAAGAGGGCTTTACCATATCTGGATCTGACAACAAAGAATCTGCCTTGACAGATCACCTGTCCAATCTGGGTGCCAACATTTTTTACGGACAGAAAGCATCCAACATCATCCCGGGAATTGATGTTGTTGTCTACACCGCCGCAATTCATGAAGATAATGAAGAATTTCAGGCTGCCGTACAACAAGGACTTCCTATGTTAAGCAGAGCAGAGCTTCTCGGGCAGTTGATGACCAACTATGACGTTCCGATCGCCGTATCGGGAACACATGGCAAGACAACAACGACATCTATGCTTTCTCATATTCTGCTTGCTGGCGAGATGGATCCTACCATTTCAGTCGGAGGAATTTTAAAGGCAATTGGCGGTAATATCCGCGTAGGAGATTCTGGATTATTTGTAACAGAAGCATGCGAATATACCAACAGCTTTCTTCACTTTTTCCCGAAGATCGGTATCATTTTGAACATTGATGAAGATCATTTAGATTTCTTTAAAGATCTGGCTGATATCCGCAATTCTTTCCGTAAATTTGCTGAACTCCTGCCAGAAGACGGGACCTTAATCATCAATGGCAATATTCCAGACCTGGGAGAGATCATTGATGGCCTGAAATGCAGGGTTCTTGTATATGGAAATGACAGTTCCATGGATTACAGTGCTACCAACATCTCCCATAATAACTTAGGTGAGGCATCTTTTGATCTGGTAAAATCTGGAACATTTGTTGACAGGATTTCCCTTTCCGTCAATGGTGACCACAATGTATCTAACGCATTGGCCTCAATAGTTGCCGCTGATCTTCTGGATATCCCTGTGGAAACCATGAAAAAAGGACTGAAAGAATTCCATGGAACTAACCGTCGATTTGAACACAAAGGTGATATAAACGGAATTACAATTATTGATGATTACGCACATCATCCAACAGAGATCAACGCGTCCCTGACGGCTGCAAAGAATTATCCTCACAGAGAGATCTGGTGCATTTTCCAGCCACATACTTATACCAGAACCAAGGCTTTATTCCCTGAGTTTGTGGAAGCATTATCGCATACCGATCATATCATCCTTGCCGACATCTATGCCGCAAGAGAGACAGACACCCTGGGAATATCTTCCAAGGATATTGCCGATGCATTAATCGAAAATGGACGTGACGCTTATTATTTCCCATCATTTAAAGAGATTGAAGATTTCTGTATGGAAAAATGTCAAAAAGGAGACTTGTTGATAACTATGGGAGCGGGAGACGTTGTAAATATTGGCGAAGACCTTTTGAAACGCTAGTTATCCACATTTTCCACAGATTTTTATCCACAAAAAACTTGATTTTTGGGTCAGAAATTTCTTTTGTCCCTGTCTTTCTGGTGCTATAATATCTCTACGATATTTCTAAAAATGTGTATGGAACCAACGAGGAGGACTGGCGTAAGAATTATGAAGAAATTGACCCTTACTAATTATGCACAGGGAAATACTACTGTGCTGGAGAATGAATTTATAGACCGTTATATGATCAAGGCAAACGGCGAATATGTAAAAGTATATCTTCTTCTTTTGCGCCATTTGAATGAAGCTTCTGGAATGCTGTCCATCTCTGAGATTGCTGATATCCTGGAATGTACAGAAAAGGATGTACTGCGCGCACTGAAGTACTGGAAGAATCAAGGACTTTTGGACTACTGTGACCATACCGAAGAGCATAATGCAGATACTGGCAGAAGCAAGGCAGAGACATCAGAGACATCTGCTCATTCTGCTGCAGCCACTATGACTGTTTCCGACACAGGAGCTGTCTCCGACAATGATTCTGCCGCTGTGCCTAACATACAGCAATACAGAAGTCGCAAGGAACGCAAGGAATTCAAAGAGCTTCTTTTCGTTGCCGAACAGTATCTCGGTAAGACTTTGTCTGCTGTTGATATTGATACCATTACATACTTTTTTGATACTCTGCATATGTCTGCAGAATTAATTGAGTATTTAATTGAATACTGTGTGGAAAATGGTCATAAAAGCATGCATTATATCCAAAAAGTTGCTTTATCCTGGAACGAGCAGAAGATCACGACCGTTTCCGATGCAAAAGCAAGCACCGTAGCGTATAACAAGAACTGTTATTCTGTCTTGAACGCATATGGAATCAAGGGACGTGCACCTGCTGCTTCAGAGATTACTTATATCAAAAAATGGAATGAAGAATACGGATTCACTTTGGACATTATTCTGGAAGCATGCAACCGCACGATGAATACGATTCATCAGCCTAACTTTGAATATACAGATACCATTTTAAAGAATTGGCGAAGCAAGAATGTACATTATCTAAAAGATATCGAGGCACTGGATGCCGATTATCTAAAATCAAAAGAGCAGAAGACAGCTCAGGCCACAAAACCAGACAAGCATATAAAGACGACAAAGTTCAACAATTTCGATGGTCGCTCATACGATATGAACGATTTAGAGCGCAAGTTAGTTCAGCAATAAATACATAACGCAAGGAGATTTTCCCCGGCATGGCACTTTCCAATTCTCAGTACGATCAATTGATGCGTACTTATGAACAAAAACAACTGGATAATGAACATCAACTCAGGGAACACTACAGGCAGGCATATTCTTTCATTCCAGAGTTAGAAGAGCTGGATCAATCTATCTCTGCCATGAGTGTTCAAAAAGCACGCCGACTCCTTGACGGAGACAGTCAGGCATTGTCTTCTTTAAAAGAGGATTTGAATTTCCTGATTGCACAGAAAAAGCGGCTTCTTCAATCCCATGGATTGCCGGCAGATTATCTGGAGCTCCATTACAACTGTCCTGACTGTCAGGACACAGGTTATATTGGAACTGAAAAATGCCATTGTTTCAAGCAGGCAATCGTGGAGCTTCTATATACACAATCCAATTTACAGGAAGTCCTGGATAAAGAGAACTTTTCTACCTGTTCTCTAAGTTATTATTCCAACAACCACATAGATCCTCTTACAGGAAGATCTTCGTTGGAATCCATGCAGACCGCATTAAAGGTATGTCATGATTTCGTAGATACATTTTCCGATGAATTTCACAATATTCTATTATATGGCGACACCGGGGTCGGCAAAACCTTCCTCTCCCACTGCATTGCCAAGGAATTGATGGATACTTCTTTTTCTGTTGTATACTTTACTGCAGCTCAATTATTTGATATCCTGGCAAAGAACACATTTGGTAAAAAAGAGGAACAGAATTTGCAGGCTCAAGAACTGATCTACGATTGTGATCTTCTGATTATTGATGATTTGGGAACCGAGTTTTCCAATACATTCACGGTATCACAATTGTTCAGCTGTCTGAACGAACGTATATTAAGACAGAAATCTACTATTATCTCTACCAACCTCGCGTTGGAAGATATAAAATCAATCTATTCAGAGCGGACTTTTTCCCGGATCAGCAGTAATTATACGATTCTGAGGCTGACTGGTGACGATATCCGCATCCAAAAAAAATTATTAAACCTGGGAGGTACAAATGATGTTACGCCGTAATGATCGCATTCTAGAAAACATACCTGTCGGAGCACTTGGAATTATTGCTCTCGACGGTTGCACCGAGATGGGCAATAGGGTGAACGATTATCTTGTAAAATGGAGAAAGGAAGATGGCTCTGCCTATAAAGACGATGTTGTCTTCAACGGTTATGAACGAGATACCTATCTTATTGATGCAAAAGTTCCACGATTTGGATCCGGCGAAGCCAAAGGTATTATCAATGAATCTATCCGTGGAAAAGACTTATATCTTATGGTTGATGTCTGCAATTATAGTCTGACCTACTCTTTGACCGGTCATACCAACCGCATGTCTCCGGATGATCATTACCAGAATCTGAAGCGTGTAATTGCTGCAGTTGGAGGAAAAGCTCGACGTCTGAATGTCATCATGCCTTTCTTATATGAGAGCCGTCAGCACAAAAGAAGCAACCGGGAGTCTCTGGATTGTGCACTTGCACTTCAAGAACTTGTCCGTATGGGCGTCGATAATATCATTACATTTGATGCTCATGACCCAAGAGTTCAGAATGCAATTCCACTGAATGGATTCGAAACGGTGCGCCCTACTTATCAGTTCGTCAAGGGTCTTCTTCGGCGTTTTAAAGATCTGCAGATTGACAGCGAGCATATGATGGCCATCAGCCCTGATGAAGGTGCTACCGGACGTGCGATTTACCTTGCAAACGTATTGAATCTTGATATGGGTATGTTCTATAAACGCCGTGATTACACCAAGATTGTCGATGGACGCAACCCAATTGTTGCACATGAATTTTTAGGATCTTCTGTCGAAGGCAAAGATGTCATTATTCTGGATGATATGATTTCTTCTGGCGACAGTATCCTGGATGTTGCCCGTCAGCTAAAACAGCGCAAAGCCAAACGAATCTTTGCTGCCGCAACATTCGGTCTGTTCACAAACGGGCTCGACAAATTCGACAAAGCATATGAAGAAGGAACTATCGACGCAATTCTTACCACCAACCTAATCTATCAGACACCAGAATTGTTGGAACGTCCTTATTATATCAACTGTGATATGAGTAAATATATTGCACTCATGATCGATACATTGAATCATGATGGATCTATCAGCAGTATCTTGAACCCAGTAGATCGTATCCATAACGTTGTGGATAAATATAACAGAGGAGAGGAAATCTAACCAGATTTCCTCTCCTTTTATATTTATATGATCTCCTCATGATAGGCGATATTCAGTTCTTCCAATAGTTGTTTTTCTCTCTTCTGGCAGGTAAAGATCAGGACTTGTTTCTTATGAATGCTCAGCCATTGCATCACTTTTTTTAATCGATTTTCATCATAATATGCAAACGTATCATCCAGAATCACCGGATAATCTTCCTCAAACAATAGCTCGCCTGCTGCAAGGCGAAGGACAAGATATATCTGTTCTATCGTCCCCCTGCTCAACTGCTCCATTGGAACTTTTCTTCCTTCTGCCATAACACTCATATGCAGATTCTCTTCAATAAAAAGTCTGGTGTATTTTCCATCCGTAATATATTCCAGGATCTCCGATGCCTTCCCATCCAGCACCGTCTTCAACTGTTGCTGCAATTTTGCAGACAGATTATTCAGCTGATCCATAGCCAACTGGAGGGCTCTGCGCTTTCTGTCATATTCCCGGTAATCCTCACTGACTTCATCTAATTCTGTCAATTGTTCTTGTAAATTACTGTATTGAACCTGCTTTTCTCTCAATTCCTCTTCCACATGTGATTTTTCCCAGACAAGTCTGTCTAACGGAATCTTCTCTTCTTCTGGTGTAATCTCTTCCAGCAAAATCTCAGGTGCTGTTTTTTCCTGCTTTTTCCCCACTTTCATCCGATTCCAGGTGTATAATCCACAAGCAAGAAAAATTACAATTGCGACCAGATAATTCCATGGTTTTGCGATCAACGCAAAAGCAAGTATCACAAACACAGCAAACAGCAAGAGTTCAACCGGGTGAATTCTCCATTTTGCCGGCCTGAGTTCATCAATCTTCCGCCGATTCTCTTCCTGATCCTTCTCCTTTTTCTGACGATATTCTAATTCTCCTGTAATGCGTTCACACTCTTCTTCCAGGTGATGGATATCTCTCCATACATAAGAAGCTTCCTGTTCCATCCGTTCCCTTTTTTGCTGCTTTTTCATAAGATAATTCTTCTCATCACGCTCGAGAAGCTTCTTTTTCTCTTGAAGAGACTGCAATGCCCGACCTAGATCAAGTTCACTATTTCCCGTTGCATAATAATTTGTCGCATAGTTCTTTAATTCTATTCCCAGAGACTGACCGGTCTCTATCTTTAACTGACCGATAAATACCGTATTCTCATAATTTCCGGCATTCAGCCCTCCCAATAATACATCCAGATCTCCATCTGTAACCGACAATTCTTCTCCGTCATCTTCACAGATTAATTCTGCCTTTTTTGAGTATTTGTCAAAATTCCTATCAAGTCGAAAGGTCTTTTGCCCTACTCGAAATCTCAATGAGCCAGCGTAATAATTCGGATTCTCCCACGGCTCATAGATACTGTATGTATCATAAACAGACGCTCTTCCCCGGCCTCGTTCCATTCCAAAAAACATCCCTTTGATAAAGGTATGGATCGTAGATTTACCGGATTCATTTTCGCCATACATAAGGTTCATACCTTCTTTTAATTGTATGGACTTGTCTGTAAATTTCCCAAAATTCTTTAATCTTAATTCCTGAATTATCATATCTAGCCTCTTCTCGTTTCCATCAGTGCCTGCACACCTTCACATAATGCCATATATTCTATGCTGTCTTCCTCATAATCTTTCAGGCTTTTAATATATTGTCCAAGAAGATTATCCTGGTTCTGGTCCATAAGCTTTTCAAATTCATATGCCGGTCTGGTCTCATCTGTCAGCTCTATGATATTTCCATAAGTGTCCATATCCTCCAAATCAAAGATGATATCTGGATCCCGAAACCCTGTTACGACCACTTTATATATATTCTGTATGCCTCGTTCCTGAATCTGAGATGCGATCTGCATTCTCAGTTCATTCCCCGTCATTTTTTTATGAACCTGCACCTCCAGATGAATGTACTCTCTGGACGCCATTGGTACAAAGCTTATCTGACATCCTTGTTCCGACATCTGCCCTGACACATAACCGTGTGGGCCGGTATCGTTCTTGTCAATTGGCTCCAAGGCTCCTGCATATACCATTCGATCCGCAACGATCACTTGTGGTTTATGAATATGACCTAATGCCACATAATCATACCCAAGAGACATCACCTGATTCTTCTGAATCGGAATGTGCTTCTCATCTCCGCCATGTGCCAGCAATATCTCATACTTTTGCTTTTTCTCAGGACAGGCGTGATCGTATCGTCCTTCCGGGATTTCTTTCGTATGATAACTGCATCCATACACTGCCAGCGACAATTCCGGTATCTCGACACTGGTAACTTCTTCGGTTAAAATCATATGAACATTTTCTGCCCACTGAAAACTTCTATAATAAGAATCTTTCTTAACATAATCATGATTTCCTGCAATCAGTACAACTTGAGTATTTTCTAATAAACCAAAAAGATAATTTACTTCTTTTAATTCTCGCAACAATGGCTGTCGATGAAACAGATCTCCCGCAATCAGAAGAAGATCTACAGTTTCTTCATTACATACCTCAATAATCCTTCTCAGACTATTCCATATTTCCTTTGTTCTCTTTGCGCTGTATGCGCTTCCTGCGTCCGGTCTTGCCCCTAAATGTACGTCTGCGATGTGTATGAATTTCATCTGCTGCTCCCTCTTCCTTCTCTGTCTTTGATGGCAAAGTTACAATAAACTGTGTCCTCAGATCATCACTTTTCGCACGGATCAGCCCACCATGCAACTCTACGATTTGTTTTGCAATGGCCAGTCCCAGCCCTGCACCGCCGGTTCCACTGGATCTGGAACCATCCACCCGGTAAAATTTCTCAAATATCGTCTGGAGCATTGCTCCCGGAATCTTATCGCCCTGATTGGTAAAAATAATCTCTACATCTCCCTTTTTCATCTGGGCTTCTATCCGAATCACCGTGTTTGCATAACAATATGCGATTGCATTTCTTAATATATTGTCAAATACTCTGGCAAGTTTATCCGGATCACCGTATACCATCAGATTCTCTTCAACGTTAACCTCACAGGATAATTTCTTCTCCTGCAAAACACCATATAATTCATCTGCCAGTTGTTCCAGCATAAAAGACAGATTGATCTCTACCGGCTCCAGCTCAATATTCTGAAGATTATAACGGGTAATATCAAAAAATTCATTGATCAGCTCCCCGAGGCGGAGAGATTTTTCCATGGCAATATGGGTATATTTGATCCGCTCTTCTTCCGGCATATCCGGGTGACTGTCCAGCATGCTGAGATAAGCAACGATCGATGTAAGCGGCGTCTTCAAATCATGTGCCAGGAAAAGTACCAGATCATTTTTCTTCTTCTCACTCTCCTCCGCCTCTAATTCCTGCCTCTTCAAAGTTGCCTTAATCTCATTCAGACGAATTTCAATTGGTTTTAATTCCGTAATCAGATGAATCGGCTCCGTAGATTCTGACACAATATTTTCAATTCCATATCCAATCTGATCCAGGTACCTGGTCATCTTAGAAAGTGCCACATAGAAAAAAAGTGCAAAAAGTAACAGGAAACCAACAATCATAAAGAACATCTTGTTGTCCCCGATTAATTTCCAGTACAGGTCTTTCGCCTGACTTTCATTCATATTGAACGCCATCATACAGTTGACAAATATTTTGGCAAAACTGTCATTATAAATACCGTCGATCACGTAATTCAGCAAAAATCCGCCGACCAGAACCGTCACTGCCGTGACAAATACCGTCTGGAGCAATATACTGACCTTTAACTTACGATAGTTATTCTTCAACCTTATAACCTACTCCCCAAACTGTCTTGATAAAATCCGATTTCCCGGTCGGTGCACTCATCTTTTCCCGCAGATGACGGATATGCACCATCACCGTATTGTTACTGTTCTTATAATATTTTTCATGCCATACTTTTTCAAACAATTCCTCCGAACTGATGACCTTTCCCCGATTCTCGCAGAGAAGCCAAAGTATATCAAACTCAATCGGAGTCAATGTCAGAGGGACCTCATTGTAAACACATTCATGAGACGTTCGGTTCAAAACAAGTCCTCCAAAATCAATGACATCTCCTTCGTCTTTTCCCCCATCATTATATTGCGTATACCGACGAATCTGCGCTTTTACACGTGCCACCAATTCCAGAGGATTGAACGGCTTCGGAATATAGTCGTCCGCCCCCAGCGTAAGACCCGTAATCTTATCCATATACTCCGTCTTCGCCGTCAGCATGATCACCGGGAAAGTATACTTCTCCCGAATCATCTTAAGAATCTGAAAACCATCAATATCCGGAAGCATAATATCCAGAATTGCCAGATCAATCTTCCTGCTTTTAATACAATCCAACGCATCCTGACCAGTATAGAACTTGTACACATTATACTGATCATTCTGGAGATACAGTTCTACAACATCCGCGATTTCCTTCTCGTCATCAACAACTAAAATATTCATACTAGCCCTCCTTTGCCATTTGGGGTACTGTAAAATTTTACAGTCCTATTTTTCTTTAAAACCTTATATTTTCAAGGACTTCACCACTTTTTGCATATAAAAAAGCAATGACCCCCTTTTTCGTGTATAATGTAGGCTACCAAACTCAACAAAATACGAAAGGTAAATCATTGCTATGGATAACATTATACTCTATTTACTTAACATCATTCAAGAACAATATCAGCAAATCTGCTGGCTTATTCTCTTTATCTGCAGATATATTCCTTTGAAACAATGGGCTCATGATGAAATCCACAGTCCTAAGTACCAGAAATTCCTCACTGATAAGCTTCCTGTCATCAAACCCTTCATCAAACAAGACTGGAGACTCTGGAACGAATACTACCTGCTCCGTTATGGCAAAGCCGTGAAACCGATAAAAGCTCAAAAAGGTAAGAACCGTACTGTTCCTGAAGATATCGCGTGCCCTCTTTGCGGAGCTCCGCATGAGTACATCTACGACAATACTGGTGGTCGTGGACAGTTCAAATGCAAAATCTGCGGCCAGACCTTTGTCAATGGCGAGAAAGTAACTACTCCACTTAAGCTTCAGTGTCCCTACTGCGGTCATGCCCTTCAGCCGGTAAAAGATCGAAAGCATTTCCGTGTCCACAAATGCATCAATGACAACTGCTCCTATTACAAGCGGAATCTGAATAAGCTTCCAAAAGACCTTCCAAAATCAGAATACTGGAAATACAAGCTGCGATACCTCTACCGCGAGTTTTCCGTGAACTTCTTCGACATGGATCTGAATCAGCTTCCGAAATGGGCAACCTCTTTCAAGTATAAGAAGAACAATGCCTATATCATGGGATTGTGCCTTACCTACCGTGTGAACCTCAAGCTGTCTCTTCGCCAGACTGTACAGGCTCTGAAAGAAATCCACGGGATTGAAATCTCACACACCATGGTCAACAACTATGCCAAAACCGCTGCTGTCATCATACGGCCTTTCGTGGATTCCTACGACTACAACCCTTCCAATGAACTGGCCGCCGATGAAACCTACATAAAAATCAAAGGCATGAAATCCTATGTCTGGCTCATCATGGATAAGGTATCACGATCGATTCTCGGGTATCAGGTTTCAACATCCAGAGATGTCGGCCCTTGTATCCTTACCATGAGGATGGCATTTGATAAGTTTAAGGAGTTCCCTGGCAAATCCTTGAAATTCATCGCTGATGGTTATAGTGCCTATCCACTTGCTGCTCAGCAGTTCAAAATTGAAAAGGATTGGGATGTATTCATCACTCAAGTCATCGGTCTTACCAATGATGACGAAGTATCCAAGGAATACCGTCCGTTCAAGCAGCTCATCGAACGCCTGAATCGTACCTTCAAAGAATCCTACCGCACTACCTGCGGCTATGGTACAGAAGATGGCGCTGTCCACAGCGTCTCTCTTTGGGTTGCTTATTATAACTTCTTACGTCCCCATGAGATATCCGGCGGTAAAGAACCTCTCAACAAAGTGGAGCTACTGGAAGGTGCCGGGAACATGCCCGGTAAATGGCAGCTTCTCATCTACCTTGGCCAGCAGGCAATCCTAAAACAGCAAAGAGAAACTTCTATCTGTTCTTAGATTCCGAGCCGGAGGTAAATATCCAGCCACCAGAACCCTTGGTTCTGGCTTTGCCCTTGATGACACACCAAAATAATGCTACAATGCTGTGAATCAGACGGAGAAACCTATCTGTTCTTGAGTTCTTCGCCGTCGGTAAGACATTCAGAGCATTATTTTGGTGTGCCGTCAAGGGTGGCGGACACCGCCCAAAACTAACATATCTGCAATTTTCAAGGTTCCAATGGAGCCATTTTTTCAGCTCCAATTTTTCATAGGCTACTTTACACTACCCCATTTGGGGACGGGGGTTTTTTCATTTTCCTCCGTCCCCAATTAAAATTACCGTGTCCCTTTTTTTGAATCCCCCTGTCCCTTTTTGAATTCCACACATTATTTTCTACAATTCGCAGTTATTTACGGTTCTTGGGAATGGGATAACATCGCGGATATTACTCATTCCTGTCAGATACATAACGCATCTTTCGAACCCAAGTCCAAATCCAGAATGTCTGGTAGAGCCGTATTTGCGAAGGTCGAGATAGAATTTGTAATCTTCTTCTTTTAATCCCAATTCATTCATCCGATTCAGGAGTTTATCGTAATCGTCTTCTCTCTGGCTTCCGCCGATAATCTCCCCGATGCCGGGAACCAGGCAGTCTACTGCTGCCACAGTCTTTCCATCGTCATTTTGTTTCATATAGAAGGCTTTGATTTCCTTCGGATAGTCAGTTACAAATACCGGGCGTTTAAATACTTGCTCGGTCAGATAACGTTCGTGCTCTGTCTGGAGATCTGTTCCCCACGAAACTTTGTATTCAAATTGATCATTATTCTTCTCTAACAGCTCAACTGCTTCTGTGTAGGTCACTCTTGCGAAATCAGAAGAAACTACATTGTGAAGACGTTCTAATAAGCCTTTATCCACAAATGAATTGAAGAAGTTCATCTCTTCCGGCGCTTCTTCCAACACATAGTTGATAACGTATTTTAACATTGCCTCTGCCAGCATCATGTTATCGTCCAGATCTGCAAATGCCATCTCTGGCTCGATCATCCAGAACTCTGCCGCATGTCTTGTCGTATTAGAATTCTCTGCACGGAAGGTCGGACCGAATGTATAGATATTGCGGAAAGCCTGAGCATATGTCTCTCCATTTAACTGACCGCTTACCGTAAGGCTTGTCTCTTTGCCAAAGAAATCCTGAGAATAGTCGACTTTTCCATCCTCAGTCTTTGGAAGATTCTCCATATCCAGTGTTGTAACACGGAACATCTCTCCTGCACCTTCACAGTCACTTCCAGTAATCAATGGTGTATGCACATATACGAATCCTCTCTCCTGGAAAAACTTATGAATTGCATAGGCTGTCAGAGAACGCACACGAAATACTGCCTGGAAAGTATTAGTCCTTGGTCTTAAGTGTGAAATTGTTCTAAGATATTCAAAGCTGTGACGCTTCTTCTGCAGCGGATAATCCGGCGCAGATGCACCTTCTACCTCTACAGTATCGGCCTGAATCTCAAAAGGCTGCTTTGCCTGCGGTGTTGCCACCAATGTTCCTGTAACGATCAATGCTGCTCCCACATTTAACTTGGAGATCTCAGCAAAGTTATCCATCTTATCATGGTAAACAATCTGCAAAGGTTCAAAAAATGTTCCATCATTTAATACAATGAATCCAAAAGTCTTGGAATCCCGGATACTGCGCACCCATCCCCCAACAGTAATCTTCTGATCCAGATACTTTTCTTTTTCCTTATATAGTTCCTTAATCGTAATCAAATCCATACCAATTTACTCCTTTTTGTGATTGCTTGCGTTTGACGCTTTGGAGTTATTATAACATAATAATGGATGTTTTAAAAGGCAGAAGACAATTTCAGACATGATAGAGAATCTATTTACTGATTCATCAAACGGACTTGCATTTCCACTCACACTATGTTATACTCTCAATCGCAACAAAGCCCATCAAAACCAAGGTCTATCGGGCTTGCCGCCGATCCCCGGCGGTACTCAGATACCTGCGGTACCTGAGTCTCGCGGCATTCGCCAGATGGACATACAAGTATGTCCCACGGCTCATTGCTTCGCGGAAAATGTGCCGAGTGTTCGAGACCTTCCACTCGTAAAACAAAACTAAAGGAGAATTTCATATGAGAAACAAAAACATCAACTATCTGACCCAGGCGGCCATGATCGCTGCCATCTACGTGGTGCTGACCTATGTATTCGCACCATTTTCTTTCGGAGAAGTACAGGTAAGAATTGCAGAAGCACTTACGATCCTTCCGGTATTCACACCAGCCGCTATTCCCGGCTTATTCGTAGGATGCCTGGTTGGGAACATTCTGGGCGGTGCGATCCTTCCAGACATCATCTTCGGAAGTCTTGCGACCTTAATCGGCGCATTTTTCACTTACCAGTTACGAGACAAGAATAAGTTCCTGGCACCGTTGCCGCCAATTGCAGCAAATACAATTGTTGTACCTTTTGTGCTGCGCTATGGTTATGGGGTTGCACTGCCGATTCCATTTATGATGCTTACCGTTGGATTCGGGGAAGTATTATCCTGCGGTGTACTTGGTATGGTAATGTATTTTGCATTGAAAAAATATAAAAATATTGTATTCAGACCGATATCAAATTTATAATATCCTGAATATTCTACTCAGATAGCTTAAAAAGAACCATTTCAGCTTTTGCTAAAATGGTTCTTTTTGTTTCTGATCTATTACACAAATGTATAGAATACTCTTAATCATCAGCATAGAGTACATAAACAGGAAACTGATTACAATAACTACTGAAGATTTTTGCAAAAGTAGTTCATTCAGCAAGATATATAACATTCAAACTGTGTAGCAACTGTCCTTACAGAAATGAGTTCTATGAGACTCTCTCGAATATAGGTAGGCTGATGTACAGTTGGAATAGCAAATTTCGGTCTGACAATATCCGAATTAAAGCCTGTCTTCTCTTCATTTGTAAGTACAGTAGAATCGCTCATCTCACTGCCCGCCGCAGAAATGATAAGAATTTCGTTTTCGCTTTGCAGACAGAAGCCTTTCCCATCCACACATCCCACATATCTACTTCCGGATTCGCAGCACCAACTGCCACTGCCTTAGCAGTATCAATCATACTGCTGCCTCGCGTCACTGTCCTGTTTCAGATAAAATCACTGAATTAAATTCCTACATATCCTCTCCAACGCCTCTTCTATATTTTTTCTTGGGCAGGCGACATTGAATCTTACGAATCCTTTCCCTGCCTCTCCGAAAAATTCACCTGCATTTACAAGAACCTTACATTTTTCATGCAGATATTCCTTTATCTTATCCTGTGGAAGAGTCGTATCGGAGAAATCCACCCATACTAAATATGTTCCTTCTGGCTTACATACACGAAGAAACGGAAGTTTCTCATGAATTGTATTGACAAAATATTCTACATTTTCATCAATGTATTTATTTACTTTATCCAGCCAGTCCCGGGACTCATTATATGCACCTACAAGTGCAGCTTCTGCAAATGCACTACATTCCGTCACATGATGTATCTGAAGAATTTTTTGAAATTTTTCTCTTATTTCATCATCTTCTATAATACAGTTTGCCACGTGAATACTTGCCAGATTAAAAGGCTTAGACGGAGATGTACACGAAATACATCGTACACCCATCTCACGACAAATCGGCGCAATCATTGTATGCTGTTGCCACTTTCTGATAATATCACTGTGAATATCATCGGAAATAATACAAATGTCATGTTTTGCACAAATCTTTACAAGTTCCCTCAGTTCTTCTTCCTTCCATACTCTTCCGGAAGGGTTGTGTGGGTTACACAAAAGAAGCGCTTTTGTTTTTGGTGTGATCCGCTTCTCAAGATCTTCCATATCCATTGTATAATAGCCATTCACATTTCGAAGACGACTTTCTACCAACACACGATTACTCTCATTTATAACTTTAAAAAATGGTCCGTACACCGGCGTCTGGATCAATATTTCATCCCCTTGTTCAGTTACCGTCTGAAGTGCAAAAAACAGCCCCAATACTACATTTGGCACGAAACAGATCCATTCTTTTTTCACTTCATAATTATGGCGTTCTTTCATAAAACATCGCACTGCATCATAATATGTATCTGACAGGAACTGATAACCAAATGCCCCCTGGCCGGCAACATTGACAAGTCGTTCTGTAATTGCAGGTGCAATCGCAAAATCCATATCTGCCACCCACATAGGGATCACACCCTGACCTACAAATGGTGCATCCCATTTATCACAATTTGTATTTCGTCTTTCAATCCCTTCTTCAAAATGATACATATCTTCTTCTCCTCTGTCCTTTCGGTTTTTGCATATACTGGGCGTATCTATATATCCAACTGCATGATTTCAGAATCACAGCCATTATGAAATCTCGGGCAACTCAGACAATCTGAGATTGGCGGTGCTTCATCCCTTGGCACAATTACAAAACCAAGCTTTTTATAAAATCCCGGTACTTTCGCATTTAGCATGACTCGAGATGCGCCCCACTCTTTTGCCTCTTCAATAACTTGTTCTACCAACCTTCGTCCTAGCCCCTGGCCCTGATACGCTTTCTCGATCGCGACTGTCCGCACAACATATTCATCACACTGCTTTGCAAGTGCAGCCCCACCAATTCGCCGTACCTTTTTTCTGTCCCAGAGCTCAAAGCAGACAATCAGTCCCTCCGGTGCAGTATCTTCCGGCTTAAGTTCAAGTCCGGCCTCAATAAATAACGGTACCATCTCATGATAATTCATAGATTTTATAATCTCATAATCATCATTTTTATGTTCTTCTCTTGACGTAAGTTTCAGGAACTGCTTTGTTCTTTCTTGTTTCGGACGCTCAAGAACCTGCGATGGCTTTCCATCTTCAACAATTTTTCCATCATCCATAAAGATGACCCGGTCTGCCACTTCTTTTGCAAATTGCATCTCATGCGTCACAATAAGCATTGTATAATGTGCTTTTGCAAGCTTCCGTATAACCTCCAGTACTTCCTGCACCCATTCTGGATCAAGAGCTGAAGTCGGTTCATCAAAAAGCAACACATTGGGCTTTGTTGCCAGTGATCTTGCGATTGCCACTCTCTGTTGCTGTCCACCTGATAATGTAACCGGATATTGACGAAGCTTATCTGCCATTCCAACCTTTTCCAAATATTCGATTGCCATCTTTTCTGCTTCCTGCTTGCTCTTCTTCTGCGCCGACAGAAGTGGTTCCATGACATTATGCAATACATCCTTGTTTGCAAAGAGATTATAATTTTGAAAGATCATGGCAGAATGCTTACGAAGTTCATGAATCTCTTTTTTAGACGCTTTTCCCGATTCAACTGTAATATCCCCAATCGTAATTGAACCTGCATCTGGTGTCTCGAGGTAATTCATACATCTGAGAAGTGTTGATTTCCCGGTTCCCGAAGAACCGATAATTGCAACAACTTCTCCTTTTTTCACTTCCAGATCAATTCCCTTAAGAACTTCCAGACTACCAAAACGTTTCTGTAAATTCTGAATCTTAATCATTACTCTTGCTCCTTCATTCTTACCTCTTATATCCTATTTCCAGACGCTTCTCCAATACAGCTTCTATTCGTTCTAGGAAAAGAATAATTACCCAGTACAGAAGCATCAGAACCATGTATGCCTCAAAATAATTAAATGTAACTGAAGCTCGAAGATTCGCTGTTGCTGTAATCTCGATTACTCCAATTGTAAATGCCATAGAGGTGCCCTTCACAATATCCACCAGATTATTGAACAAAGAGGGAACTGCGACTCTCGTTGCCTGTGGCAGCACGATACGAAACATTGTCTGCATCGGAGTCATTCCGTGTGCCAGCGCAGCTTCCTTTTGTCCGTCAGAAACAGAAAGAAGCGCCCCTCGTACTACTTCTTTCATATAAGCAGCCGAATTCAAAGTCAATCCTATTACGCACACATAAAACGCCGGTACGTCCCGAAGTTCTGGTACAAATGTTGGTATACCAAAGTATAGTAAAAACAATTGTGGAATCAGTGGAGTTCCTCGAAAAAATGATACATATACTGCAAATATCTGTCTCAATACCGGTATTTTAAAATAATCAATAACCGCAATCAGAACAGCTAAAATCAATGACGCCACAAAGGAAAGTACTGTCAATGACAAAGTAACCGGCAGCACATGCAGCATTGCCCTCAACGCTGTTAATGAAAACTCTAAATCCACGTTGTTCCTCCCTGTATCTTATCCTTACTGTGCATCTTCTGGTTTTTCAGTGATATCCATCTCAAACCATTTCTCAGATAATTTCTTTAAGGTTCCATCTTCACGCATTTCCTGAATTGCTTTGGAAACAACTTCGCAAAGCTCTTCACCACGTTCTGTCTTAGTGAACGGATATGCATTTATCTCCAGGACATTTGTTTTTCCAAGAATTTTCAAATTATCTACTTCTTTCACAGTTGTATTACAGGAAGTTTCAGCTCTTGGCCACAGATCACATCTGCCGAGAGCAACATCTTGTACAGACATACCATCATAATATGTTGGTGCTAATTCGATACCATATTCTTTATTAATTGCATCTACAATAATCTCATCACTTGTATTTGTCTCACAGGAAATTGTCATACCAGTTGCAAGATCATCCATGGACTGCAATTTTTCATTATCAGCTGCTGCAAGAAGGCAATATACATTGTAAGCATATGGTTCAGAAAATGTATATTTCTCTTTTCTTTCATCTGTAACGGAAATCTGTTCACCCACCGTATCAATTCGATTATCATCCAGCATAACCCACATACCATCCCATTCCATGATCTGGTAGTCAATTTCATAACCAGTACGCTCTCCAATCTCCTGCCATACATCATAATCATAACCGGAAAGATTACCATCTTCATCCGTCTGAATCCAGCCCGGTGTTGTCGCTTCACACGCAACATGGATTACTTTTTCTTCTTCAGAATTACTTCCTTCATCAGAAGACTCTTCACTTTTTTTACTACCGCATCCCACAGCCACTGCCATTATCATAGTAACACACAAAAGTACGCTTATTATTCTTTGTTTCATTCGTTCTTCCTCCTTATGTGATATCCAACGTTTTATCGTCAGAATTATAACACATAACCTACAGCGACTAATAATTGTTATTTATCATATATATATTTATAGGATCTATAAGTAGCTATTTATCCAATATACGTGTTTCCGCTTCCCTGGGTCATCTGATCCATTTCCTCATAAGTCACACTGGATCGTTCCCCGGTCTCCGGATCGACATAGATCACAACTGCATCTGTATATCCGATCAATATAACTGAATTTTCTGCGTTCAACATACCGATCACTGGTGATCCCTGGTTAATGATGTATAGTAATTCCTCTGTTGCACAGCCGGTCAGATCCAGATACCGATCGTCATTCAGACTCTTCATAATATCTACCGGTGCTTCTTTCTGCTTTAACCGGTCGGCAATTCTCTGGATCACGTCATCTTTGTCAGTGATTGTGTACTGCAAATCTCTATTTCCGCGCTCCCAGATATAATTCTGCGTGGCATCTACCACAACGCCACTGTAAGAATCAGCCAGCCTAATTGCTTCACCCGCCTTTTCACAACAGTCTAGCAGTTGTCCATACCCATATACATAATATTTATCTGCATGGGTTACATCTTCGAATTCAACGACTACCGGGTCTTCCATTACAATCTGCTTTGGCCGCAGTACCTTCGGCTCCTTATCTGAGATTCCATCTTCAAATGTAAGCCGGACTTGTGTCTCCTTAAGATCTGTCGCATACGATTCCAGATAGATATTGCTCTTTTCTTTTTCGGTATTATTCGTGATGTAATCCTGAGAGGTACTGGTATACGTATTGCCATCTTTTACTGCACGATTCAATGTCACCATATTATCTTTCAAATATGCATCCAACACATATGTGCCATCTGCCTGATAGGTCTTTACAATTTCGCTTTTGCTGTTTTGTATCTCTACTTTGTACATTGGAACCGTAATTTCTCCGGAAACCGTATTACCTGTATCTGCAGTCTTGGCCACTCCATAGACAAAATCATTTTTTACAAACCCCAACGGGCGGATACATTCATCTGATTCGCATTCCGCCGTTCGTTCCTTGCCACTCTCGAGATTCTTGACAACCACCTTTGTCGCTGTGTTCAGATCTCCATTTTCCTGATAAGCGACCAGATGTCCATCTTCTGATACCACATACTGGTCTTCGTTCAAAGCTTCAACAAGCGCCGTATTCTCCTCCATCTCCACATCGAATTCATAGAGCGTACCTTCTACCATGATGTATAGCATATTGCGGCTGGCGCTGTAGTAGACAAGCTTGCTCATTTCATTTATGACGTTTTCATATGACTTATCGCTGGAGATAAATACTTTTTCTTCCACGGAGTTCTTCTCCATGTCATAATAATAGACGGCAATTCCAACTTCTCCCTCATGGCTTCCACGATTCATATAACCACATACCGCGAAGATTGTGTTCCCTGTCTCATCCATTTCCAGAAGCTTAATCTCATGCTTTGTCACAAGATTACGTACATCGCTATTTTCAGCATCTGCAAAACTGAATACCTGGGACACTTCGTCGGTATCTTTGTTGTAATTCCACAATTCATTTGCCACAACAAAAGACACAACAGAACCGTCATCATTTACCATATAAGAAATATTCTTTGGGGCTATTCCAAGCAAAACGCCTTTTTCATTCAACACTTGCTTTGTTGCGTCAAATATCTGTTCCATCGTTCTATCATAATTGAGCAGATAAGTTTTCTGTGCATCTGCAATATGGCGCACACGGAAGAATTCTTTGACCGCATAGACATCCGTCTCATTCTCTTCGCCTTTACATCTTACGCGATATTCCAACTGTACCGAGATGGAATTACTGTTAATCTCTTTAATATTCCAGCGTTCGCCTTTTTCAACTTCCGGCTCCAGGCTTCCCCAGGATACATGGTCATAATCGGAGTGAATGGTCACATGCTGAAAGCTGGTATTATCGCCCTCTTCGCTCGGTTCAATGGCTGCACCTACGCCGGCACCCTCTACTTTTCCAATGGCACTCTCGTGAAAATTCCGAATATAATCCAGACATTCCATAACAGACGCATCTGATGCATTTACAATCCTGGTGTAAAAATAAATGGTCTTATCTTCTGTATAGAGCGCGATCTCGAGGACACGCTCTTCATCCATTAGCCCTTCATCGCTCAAATCTGCCGTGATGTTTTCTCCCGGATTTTTTACCTTTTCTTCCTTTAGCTTTTCTTCGCCATCCAATGTATAGATGGTATAAGAAGCACTGCTGATCTTAATGCCATATGCCTGGACGTTAATCTCCAGACGCTGATTTGTCACCGGCGTTATGGTATCCCTCATAGCTGGAATGTCCATCGCTTTTGCATACCCACTCAACATATTCAACGCATAACCCTGGTAGGAAAATGAAACCTGTGGATAGGTTGCTGCTCCCATGTCAGCCGTCATGTTATCATTGCCTTTATTCGTATAATAGCTGAACCCTAACACAGCAATGATGAATACTATGATAAGGACTCCTGCTTCAATCAATCTATTTTTCCACTTCATTTACAAATCCCCTTCATGATCTGGCACAATTCGCATCTTGTAATAACCGTCCCAACATCGGCTCAACGTGCAGATATTCTTCACACTTTTGAATAGCCTCTGTATTCTCCCCTTTTTTTCCGGTCTTCACTGCACGAATCAATATATTCTTCGGTGTATGCTCCATATCTATAAATTCCAGAATCTGAGCATCATAACCTTCCCTTTCCAGGTATTCCGCACGCAATGCATCTGTCACCAGCGCAGCCATACGTTCCTTAATCAAGCCATATTTGAAAACAGGCTCCAGTACATCATTTTTTATCTGGCGGTTTAACTCATGCTGACAGCACGGTACTGATAAGATTACTTTGGCATCCCAGCCGATAGCTTTGGCCAAAGCAAAATCTGTTGCCGTATCACAGGCATGAAGCGTTACCACCATATCCACCTTATCTACACCGGTATAGTCAGCGATATTTCCCTCCAAGAACACCAGCTTCTCATAACCATATTTCCGGCTAAGCTCATTACAATGTCGGATAACATCCTTTTTAAGATCCAGTCCGATAATACGTATGTCATAATGCTTCAGCTCATGCAGATAATAATACATCGCAAATGTCAGGTAAGATTTGCCACATCCGAAATCCAGAATTGTAAGCTCCCTTCCCTTATCAAGCTCCGGCAAAATATCTTCAATAAACTCCAGGAAACGATTGATCTGCCGGAATTTATCAAATCGGGAATGGACGACCTTTCCCTCCTGCGTCATGACCCCCAGATCCTGAAGGAACGGGACCGGGATACCTTCTTCCAAGACATAGTGCTTCTTCCGATTATGGCTCATATCTACATCCTTTCTTTCACACTTCTGAGCCTTCTTCTTAATCGTCACCTTTCCCTTTTTGCTCACCAAAACCGTATACTGGTACTTCTGCGTCTCTATCTGCATCTGACGCATGTTCTCCATATGCCCCAGAAGCAGTTCACATGCCTCTCGTGAATCTGCATTCCTGTGAAAAGCCTGATTATTCTGGAACAATTCAAGCTGAAATACCAGATTCTCCTTCTGTAGCAAGGGGCGCACTTTAATCTTGACCGGGCCATCCTTTCGCCGCGGATTACTAAGCGTTGCCGTAATAAATTCTATATTTAGATTGTCCTGTAATAATTCTCTTAATTCATTCATAGTATTATTATTGTAATGTTTTTTCCTGACAAGCGCAAGTTTGGGACGGGGGTTTTTTCATTTTCCTCCGTCCCAAATTAAAATATCCCTGTCCCTTTTTACATTTGCCCTGTCCCTATTGGAAATGTTATGGTCACCCGGAACAGATCTCCGTCCAGATACAATTCGAATTTGCCGCCTTGCATCTGGGTCAATGACTTGGCTATAGATAGTCCGAGGCCGCTGCCTTCTGTGCTTCGTGAGATATCTCCCCGAATAAATCGTTCGGTCAGCTCATCTGCCGAGATATTGAGCGGCTGCTGGGATATGTTTTTCAGACTGAATACTGCCGAATCATTTACTACTTTTAATTCTGCATATACACGGGTTCCTTCCATAGCGTATTTGGCTGCATTGTTGTAAATATTGGCCAATACTCTCCAGAGCCGTCTACCGTCTGCCCGTATCACGACTTCTTTCTCTGGCAGGATCAGCACTTCTTTCAATTCTCTGGCTTTGAATTTTTCTTCAAATTCTCCGCTAGTCTGCTGAATCATCTCTACAAAATTAATATTCATATACTGTAGTGTAATATTGCCAGAACTTACTTTGGATGCCTCTACTACATCTTCTGTAAGGGTCTTAAGCCGTTGGGCTTTTGCCTCCAGGATCTCCAGATACCGCTGAATCTTCGGATCTTCAAAATTTTCCTTCTTTAACAAATCCACATAATTAATAATAGAAGTAAGCGGTGTCTTAATATCATGGGAAACATTGGTAATCAGATCTGTTTTGAGCCGTTCACTCTTCATACTTTCTTCCAGTGCCCGGTCCAGGCCTTCTCCAATGGAGTTAATCTTTTCAGCAATGATCTTCTGATCTCCGTTCAATCCATTCAAAGGAATCTTATATTCCACTTCACCTTCCGCAATCTTAAGAATTCCTTCCTTAATTCTCTGCTTTCCGATAGCCTGTCTAACCATATAGACAAATGCAGCCAACTCCGCTCCTAGTATCAGCGCAGGCAACAGAAAAGTAATTCCCATGACCGATGCCCACTCGATCAATGCAAAGAATGAAAACAGCCCGATAACGCCAAATACAATAATAACCTGCCACACGTCATTGAAATTACAGAATAGCACCTTTATAAATCCGCCGAACCATCTTAGAAGACTATTTTTCCATAATGTCCTTGCCTTTATTCTTCGTACCAGACTTAAGAAACCTGTCAGGAATAATGCATAGGTATAAACTGCAAGTAAAGCACCACATATCATATAAGGGATCGCACTCTGGATATAATCTGCCTGATATAACTGATAATCTCCTCCCCACGATGGAAAATACGAATACGTAATTCCAGACACACCCAATGCAACAGGAATGCACCAACCTCCAATCACCACCAGAGCAGCAATCTCGGTCTTCCAACGGTCAAATCCATTCAGATGTAATTCCTCATCTTGCGGATTACGACCGGCTATCACCGTAAGCCATACCAGAAGTATCAGGAATACAATACTCGCAGCACATCCCATCACCAGGATACCCCTCGCACTTGTTCCGTATTTATCATATAACTGGGATTCCGTATAAAATGCATCCTTAATCGGATAGGTCGTATCCACGCCAACAGCATAGATGAATCCCTCTTCTTTATTGCCGGAGTTCTTCACCTCTTCCTGCCAGTCCGAAGCATCTATATTATTAAAATTCGTCTCAAAATCTGCAAGTTTCGGCATAATGATTGCATATTTTCCCATCTTCCGGAACATTTCCAGATTCTCCTGCGCCTTGTCATAATCCTGATATGCTTTCCGGTTTGTATACACACGCTTAGTATCAGTATCTACATACAAATACGCAAAGTTCGTATCTCCTTCCTGATAGAACTCACTCAGATCATTATATTCTCTCATGTCACTTTCGACCTGGTAGATACAATATCTCAGCATTTCATAAGCTTCACTCAGCCGGCCATTCCAGATAGGATTGTCATTAGCTATCTCCATAACACTCTTGCCATCTACCGTCTGATATTCTTCGGCCAGCCATTGTCCATCGTAACTCCAGCAGTCAATATACGCAATCTTCCCTTCTACATCCTGAAGCCCCTTGAAAGCATTCACCGTATTATTATAGAAATTTCCATCCTGCAATTCATTCAGAATATCCTCTTCAGAAACTCCTGAATCATCACTTGCGATTACAAACCGAAGCTCACCACTGTCTATCAGATTCCTAAATTCACTATAGTAATAATAATGATAGGTATTGTCAGAACGCTTACATACAATAATATTCTCATCCATACCTGCATTATCATCGTAAGATGAATTCTCTTCTCCCTGGTCGAGCCATTGCTGCGCCCAGTCAGACAGATCCTGCAGTCGGTATGCCAGACCACTTAGATTTTCATTCGTAATCTCTGACTCATTATAATATTCCTGTATATCGACAATCTTCTGCGGATTATAGACCCCATCCGTCTCGAATCGGTCCCGCATTCCAATTCCATTCATTACCTGGTGGCTATATGTTCGCAACAGCTCATTAAAGCTTTTCGTCTCTTCATAATTCTTTGCAGGCTTTCCTTCAAACATCTCATTGCGCCCTGCCGGATAGGACAAAATCCATATGATGCAGACCGCCATAATCACCACCAGAATATGTTCAGCAACGATCAAAAGTCCTTTTATGATCGGCGCCCGATACCAACGACGCTTCATATATACTCCCTTCTAAAGTTTCTCTATCTTATATCCAACACCCCAGACCACTTTCAGATAGCGCGGCTCCTTAGGATTGATCTCAATCTTCTCCCGAATATGCCGGATATGTACCGCCACTGTATTATCCACACCAATGGCTTCTTCATTCCAGATATTTTCATATATCTGATCAATAGAAAATACTTTCCCTTGATTCTTCATTAATAATAGTAAAATATTGTATTCGATAGGTGTCAGCTTCACAGTCTCCCCATCTACGGTTACTTTCTTCAGATCATTATTGATTGACAGTCCTCCAACCTCATACACTGCCTGATTCTCATGATTCACCGTACTTCCAAGCTGCGTATATCTTCGAAGCTGTGATTTAACCCTGGCTACCAGTTCCAATGGATTAAATGGCTTGGTAACATAATCATCAGCCCCGACGTTCAATCCAAGAATCTTATCAGCATCCTCAGATTTTGCAGACAATATGATAATCGGCATATTATTCTCTTCCCGAATCTTAAGCGTTGCCCGTATTCCATCAAGCCTTGGCATCATAACATCAATCACAAGAAGATCTACTTTTTCGTTCTTCAAGACCTTTAACGCTTCCTCCCCGTCATAAGCCTTCAACACATGATACCCTTCCTGAGACATATATATATCAATTGCCTCTACAATTTCTTTATCATCATCACAAACTAATATATTAGCCATTTTTATCACCTCCCTTATACTATACAAGAATAGCAGTAATTTTTTAAGAGCAGTTTGTGGAAATTCTTAAGATATTCTGAAAATCTTTTCTGTCGAAAAATGTCGAATTTTTACTGTTCACGTCGCGAAATATATTAAATACTATATTTCCGATATAATGTCCCTATAGCATGTTTTCGTTTCTCATTGTAATAAAACGTAAATAGAACAGGAGACAACATGAGTGAAATAGAAATTGAACGCTTAATTCGCTCTCTTGGCATTGGCGCAACATACCGAGGATATCATTATCTTCAATATGGGATAAAACTTTGCCTGGAGAACGAAGACTATCTTCTCTCTGTCAGTAAATCCCTCTATCCCCAAATTGCAAACCATTACTGCACAAGCAGCTACAGCGTCGAGAGAGATATCCGAACCGTAATTAATGTTTGCTGGGAGCGAGGAAACCGCGAACTACTCCAGAAAATTGCCATGCACCCTCTGGAGGTTCGTCCCGCTTCCAGCGAATTTTTAGATATATTAACTGCCCATCTTAAGCAAAAAGATATTGAAAGATTCTATTTTTAACATTTCTTCTCTGTCATCTTAAGTCCTTTTTAAGAATTTTTCTTTTTCTTTTAGAGTTTTAACATACTTTAGACATAATTTTCTTTTATACTTAGTTACAGATAGTTGATAAACAAATCACTATCTCCCCCTCATAAAGTAAAACATCAAGAAATACATGTTCTTGATGTCACACTTTACTCTCATTCCTTTAGATAACTATAACAACAACGAAACCCGTTAGCATGATAGCTAACGGGTTTCGTCATTGTTTGATACATCATGATTTTTCTACATGTTGTTTCCCCTATTGGTTGCATCCTGTCAGTCCATAGGTTTCTAGATTATTTATAACCACCTGCCCTCCATGAGCACAAAGATATATCTGATTCTGTGCGTTTCCTGCAAACACATTGAGAGAATGGTTGTTCTGATAATCGTCCGTAAATATCTCGATCGAACTCTGATCTGATAATATATGCACATCTAGTTCTTTCCTATCCTTTAGATACATCACGCTTTTGGATATTCCTTTACTCCATCCATCTGCCTCATTTCGATTTACAGACATCTGCGCATTTTTAAAATCAAAGATGCAAATAGTCTTTTTACCCTCTCCACATCGCAAACCTATTTCCAACTGATCCGCATTCGTCTCTTCAAGATTGATTTGCATTTTCCATTCAAAAGAAATACCATCACCGGCCTTAATATCTGTCTTCTTCTCACTTACTATTATAGTCTCCTGATTCCATGCATCCACACGAAGCGATTCTATCTCTTTAATTGGAATAAATTGAAGTGTACCATCTTCTTTCATTCGAACTTCTCTTGGAATATTGTACGAACCACACCAACCTTCTTTATAAGTCGGCCCCCAGTCTTTCCAGAATGGCATCCAATCCCATGCATTAGCCCACCCAACAATTATTCTTCGTCCATCTGGAGTCAGAAATGATTGCGGTGCATAATAATCGAAACCCCAGTCAATTTCTCCATTAATATGGTAATTAAATTTTCCAGTTTCATAATCGAAATCTCCCACAAGATAGACAACCGTACGTTCTCCGGCCCCCATAGGCGAAAACATAAGTACATACCGATCTCCCATTGGATAAAAATCCGGGCATTCCCACATGTATCCCCACTCGCCACGGCTTTCTGCCAACACATTAAAGAACTCCCAATGCAACATATCTTTGGAGCGATATAAGAGTGCCTGTGCTTTATTATCCCGGCTTGCTCCGCATACCATATAATAGGTGCCGTCATGTTTCCATACCTTTGGATCACGGAACTGATATGTCGGGATTCCATCTGGTGCAGTCAATACAGGATTTCCCTCATACTTTTCAAAATGTATCCCATCTTCACTATACGCAATACACTGCGTCTGCTCAAAACCTTTTCCATTATTTGTTGTGCCTGTGAACATCAAAAACAATTTTCCATCATGTTCAATTGCACTTCCAGAAAAACATCCACCACGGAAATGATCGTCATAAAATTCGGAAGGTGCAAGTGCCAGTGGTAGATATTCCCAATGGAGCATGTCATCACTTATGGCATGACCCCAGTGCATATAATCCCAGAATCCATAATATGGATTATACTGATAGAAAAAATGATACTTGCCTTTATAATAAATCAATCCATTCGGATCGTTGATCCAACCAGTCTGCGCCATAAAATGATAGTGTTGACGCATTGCACCGTTTTTCACAATATCTTTTTTTGCATCAATTTCCTGCTGAGCCTTTTCAATTTTTTTTTGCATTAATTCATTAGACATAAGACTCCTCCATATTATTTATATTCATCACGAAGTTTCTTTGCAAATTCCGTATTTAACCTTGATTCTCGACGTGCTTTCTCTTCTTTGATTCTGAATTGTTCCTGTCTTGCCGGACTGTATTCTTCCCATCGTTTTTCCCAGGAATCTCTTGCCGCTTTCATTTCATCTGTCAATTCAGGCATTCTTAAATCTCTTTCTGGAAGAACCGGAACATTCGGTAGTCTTTCTTCCATTGGAAGAATTGTAATATTCTTGCTCGTCGGCAGGGTCTGATACCAATAAGCAGTGGAACTCCAGTCATCAGACAAATGATTTGCATGCCCATGCTCGATTGTTACTTTTAAACTCTTTTCAAAACGAACCGGATCCGTAATATGGAACCTATATGATACCTGGAACCCATCTGTATCCCCTTCATGAACAATCGTTCCAAAGAACGGATATGCATTTCTCTGCATTCCCCATGCATGATTAAAATAGTCCTCTGTTCCTGTACCATTAAGACTTGGGTATTCTTCTCCATCAATAAAGAACATATCATTACCCTCGCCCCACCAACTTCCCTGATAGTGCTTAACAGTCAGATTACATCCTACATAATGTCCTGTTCCTTCTACGTCAAGAATCGTATAATTTCCCTCACCTTTGAAATTCGTCACATTATTTACTTCCGGTGAATTAGTCTGAATATCTGGTCCCCATCCATCACATGGATTCTCTCGTCTCCAGCAAGCATGAAAATATGCAGTATTCTCATCCAATGGCTCTTTATACATTTCGTAATCAATATTGAAATACAAAATAAACGGTAATTCATTCTCATTTATAATCTCAATCTTTGCTTTTTTATTAAACGGCATCGGGAAATAACAGGATACAGAACACGGTGCGCCATATCTTCCTGCCTCTTCTGGTTTTAATGAAACATTAAATGGGAGTGAACTGAAATTTCCCGGATAGCAATTTCCAATACAGAAGAAATCTCCAAAAGGAGCAAGAACACTCGGTGTATCCTGATCATCCCAGGTAATCTTTATTAACACCTTTCTATAATAAAACGGATCATAATCATCCCAAATAACTCCAAGTGCAGGATGAATCTCCATTACCGGGGCTGCCGATGCATTAAGTACCGGATCCAAAATACTTGGTGCCTTTACTTTACGGCAGGAAGATGTCATCCAAATATGGGTAATGCATCCCGGTCCTTCCACTTCTCCTAATACAATACTTTCTTTTGCCGGGATCTCCCAGTAATCCTGATTTTTTCCTCTTTGATCCCAACTTGCAAGTCTTCCGTTTCTAGCTTTTTTTATTGTTGTTAAATCTTGAAATAATCCTGATACTTTACTCATATTTTTCTCCTCCTATTGAGCAAATTTATATGCTAACCTTTTACTGCTCCTGCAGTCATTCCTTCTACGATATTCTTCTGGAATATACCATAGAATATCAACTCTGGAATAATAATCATAACACTTGATGCAACAATTCCACCATAGTCAACTGTATATGTTCCTTTGAAGAAAGATGCTCCCATGGATAACGTGTAATCTGAAACATCTCTTAACATAACGGATGCAAATGGGAACTCATTCCAGATATACAGCACATTGAATATTACAATTGTCGCAATTACCGGCTTTGTCATCGGTAAGATAACTCTCACCATTAAGTCCCAAATAGTACATCCATCTATGACTGCTGCTTCATCTATCTCTGTAGGTAATGATTTCAAATACCCCACCAATAACAATGTATTGAATGATATAGAAGTTGCTACATAAGGGAATATCAATGCCAGTTTCCCTCTGAGTCCAAAAAAAACATTAATCTTGTATACCGGGAACAAAAGAATGAATGGAGAGATTGATAATCCCATAATCAAAAAACCGTACAATAGTTT
This sequence comes from Faecalicatena contorta, assembly GCF_021531895.1. Lineage (GTDB taxonomy): Bacteria > Bacillota > Clostridia > Lachnospirales > Lachnospiraceae > JAFBIX01. Next base: position 63,823 of record NZ_JAFBIX010000005.1, read on the forward strand.
TTTAAGTTTTTTATTTTTGAATTCCATTCTTGCAAGCACAAAAGAACTGAGAAATGTAATCACCAACTCAATAATCAATGATATAATACATACAAACAACGTATTCCCATATAGCTTAGGAAAATTCAACGTTTCTAATGCATGCTTATAATTCTCAAGATTTAATGTTTTCGGCAATGACAGAGGTGTAGACAATATTTCAGAATTTGTTTTAAAAGAAAGAACCAACATCCATACAAAAGGAAATACGACCAACACAGTAATGATTGCCATTAAAATATACATCGTTGTCTTTTTTCTTTTATTTATCATCTCTTACCCCTCCTTCTCTTTTGTCAAACTAGAATAAATCGCCGTTATAATTAGAGATATTAAGAATGTAACGGTCGCTAAAGACATTCCATATCCATAATCTCCACTTGAAAATGTCTGGGAATAACTATATGTTACCAAAGTCTCAGACAAATGGTTCGGACCTCCTCCAGTTGTCTGCTGAACAATCTCAAAGATTTTAAATACACCCGTAATAATCAACACTGCAACTGTAGAAATTGTTGTCCGCATCATCGGAATCGTCACATAACGTATTTCCTGAATAGCATTTGCCCCATCAATTTTAACGGCCTCAAGGATATCTCCCGGAATCATCTTTAATCCCGCAATAAATATTGTTACAAGATAACCTAACTGCTGCCAGAAATAAATAATTGCTATACTATATGGAGAAAGCGTTTCTCCACCAATCCATTTTTGCTTAAATGCATCTGCCCCTATTGCATCCAGAACATTGTTAATAATACCAATATTAGGATCCAATATGTATACCCATATAATACCTACTATAATTGGCGCTATGATTGCTGGCGAAAAAATTAAAGCCTTAGAAAAATCAACTGCCCTAAGTTTATTATTCAACAAAAGTGCAATTAAAAATGATAATGTGAGCAATAACACAAATGCCAGGACAAACATAATCATTGTATTTTTAAAAGAAACCCAAAACAATTCATCCTGGAACAGCCTTATATAGTTTTTTAATCCAGTAAATCTTGGTTTTCCAATACCAGAATATTTTGTGAAACTATAGTAAACTGCAATAGCAATCGGTAATATTATAAAAATACTATAAACCAGCAATGTAGGAAGCATAAGTCCTACTTTGTATCTTTTCTTACTTAACCAATGCATAGAACCACCTTATTCCTTGCAAGCGTTTTGTTGGGCACGACTTATTTGTCATACCCAACAAAAACGTTTTATAAACTATTGACTATTTGCTAGCGAAGTATCAATTTTATCTAATGCTTCTGCAGGTTCATAAGTTCCCTGAAGCACTCCAAAGATTCCGTCATATAAAGCTTCCTGTACTGCTGATGGTACTGTAAGATCTGGTGCTGCCTCTGGACTTTCCCATCCACTTGCAAGCGATTCAAGCATTGCATTCATTGCATACTGTGAATCTGATGCTGCAACACCTTCATAATTTGTTGCCGGGAAAATAGATCCTTCATAAGACAATTTTGCAGCCTCTTCTCCATAATAGAATTTCAGGAACTCATATACGCCTTCTTTTAATTCTTCATCATCCGCAACTGCTGCACTGACTCCGATTGGTGCAGATGGAACCTTCATTGCTATATCCTGATTTGCCTCAGTATCTGTAAATTTTGGTCCCCACCAGAAACCAATTTTGTCACCAAGATTTTCATCAAATTCTGCACAATCCCACTGACCAGTACCAAACATAGCTGCACTTCCTTCATCAAAGAGCTGTTTTGCATCAAAGTACTCAATTGTTGCCATGTTTTCAGGGAATGCCTGTGCATCTTTCAGTCCCTGTAACTTTTCAAAGCAAGCAAGCAATTCTTCATTATTAAACTTGTCTTTTCCGCTAAGGATATTTTCAATATTATCTTCCCAACCATATCTTGCGAGGAATTCATTGAACTCCCACATTGCAAATGCACTGTTTTTGCTTCCAATTGAAAGAGGTATTATTCCACTTTCTTTTAATTTTTTGATCATCTCAATAAACTCATCGTAAGTTGTATCATCCGTTGGATATGCTACTCCTGCTTTATCAAAAAGATCCTTATTATAAAAGATTCCCTGCACATTACACTGATATGGAAGACCATATTGTCCATTATCGTCTTTGAATGCTGATTCCATTCCACCTAGAGCCTCTTTTATATCAGCATTTTCATCCAGGAATTCTGTCAGATCCATCAGCACTCCTGACTCGCTATACTCGGATGCCTCAGAACCTTCGATCCAGAAAATCTCTGGCAATGTACCGTCTTCTGCTTTCAACTTCATATTTTTCGAGTGCGTTTCTGTGTCAGCAGCTTCAAACTCCACTTTATATTTTCCTTCATTCGCTTTATTAAACGCCTCTACAATACTATTTGTCACTGGTTCTTGTTCTGCCGGATTCGCTACATGAATACCAAATTTAATAACTGTTGCTCCGCTTTCATCTGTTGCTTTTTCACTACTACTGCCGCCGCATCCTGTCAGAAGCCCCATAGTCAAAACGCCTGCCATCGTTGCAGAAAGAATTCTTTTTACATTTTTGCTTTTCATAATTCTTTTTCTCCTTTTTTTGCTTCACTTAATTATGGAACCCGTTCCATATTCATTAAAAAAAATCATTAATATAAAAATATTTTCCGGGGATTACTCTTTGTGGAACGGGTTCCACAAAGAGTAAAAAAAACAAAATCTCCAATGTGCACTTTTTCGATTCATCTGACTTTATTATATTACTTCCCAGCAAATTGTCAATATTATTTCTTTGCATTATAGTCTTTTTGTGTATTATATCAGAACTTCGCCCATTATTTTTGTGCATTATCACAGTTTTTCAATCGTTGTTCTTCCATATCTTACCTGCACATTTAAAAGGATCTTCTTATCCTTATAGACCCTTCCTCCTATCAGCCTGTGAATCAGTCTCACTGACTCTTTTGCCAATCCTTCTATTGGTTGAACAATAGCTGTAAGCTTCGGCTCTACAATCTCAGTAATAAAAGTTCCATCATAAGCAATAAACTTTACATCTCTTGGTACTTTCTTATGTCTGCGAATGGCTTCATTCATACATTCAATTACCAACCGGTCCACACCAAACACGCCATCAAATTCAATATCTTTTGAGAATACTTCTTCCACCACTTCTTTATAGTAGGCAGAATCCATACGATTCCATTTTAATTCGTATCCATAAGTCTGAATATTATTTTTCTTCATAATCCGCTCAAACTCATAATGTCTTTCATGATAGGGAGATTCCACCTGCACTGCCCCTTTAAAATGCAACACCTTCTTACACCCATTTTTTATCAACGTCTCAGCGGCCAGTCTCCCTCCTTCCTTATGGTCAACCGCAACCACCGGAATGTCTTCACCGAGGTAACGATCAAGTGCTACAATCGGTTTATGAATCTTCTTATACTCTTCCACATCCAGCGAATGTACACCTGTAATAATCCCATCCACAATATGACGGTTCAACATATCCAGATATTCCAATTCTGCATTATGAGTCTTTGCCGTATTGCAAAGCATCATCTTGTAACCCAGCTGATATAATTCCGCCTCAACATAATCTACAAATTCTGCAAAAAACGGATTTGATACGTTCGGCACTAAAACAGCTATAATCCCCGTCTTTTTGTGATATAGATTTCTTGCCAACTCGTTGGGTGTATAGTCGAGTTCTTTCATGGCATCTTCAATTTTAGCTCTTGTCTCCCCTGAAACGTACCCGCTTTCATTCAAAAGTCTTGATACAGTTCCTACTCCAACCCCCGCTCTTTTTGCAACATCTCTGATACTCGCCATTTTCCTCCGCCTTTCCATAAAATTCCTACTTCTATTTTAAAATAATTCAGCTAAAAGTCAAACAAAAGATACCTTATTCTTTTACTAACATAACACAATAAATATATACTAATATTTCTCCATCCCTTGGGAAAAAGTAGATTCTCTTTAATGATTACATTTGGCATTTTTAATCACACTGCTTACCTACATAAATAGGAAAAAACAAGTAAACAACAAATAAACCTACCTTTGCACTCAGCAGTCTAGGTAGGCTTATATTTTACATTAATGGCGATCCACTTTGTGGACAGTTATTCCTTTCTCATCTATCATATATCACATCATAACATGTATTGTAAGCATATAAATTTTCCAGAGTATCTTTGCGATATCTGAAACTATTAATTTCACAACTATTCCTCTTCACTCCAGAATTATCATATAGTCATGTTCAAACTTCACGACTCTCTCTTCTCCTTGATACCGGATAACCAATGTCTCATACATCTTCTCATATCCCTGATGAATCAGCTCCATCGACAGCTCGTTTCCATCCAATGAAAAGCGGTACAGATTATATTCACCCTCCTGATAGTGGAAGTCTTCCCCATTATCCTGATAATGAACATACTCTGCTTTTCCCGGATACACCTCCAAAATCAATACCTTGTCCTTTTCCTCTGACGTAGAAAGTCTTGGTGGATACTTTGGTAATATACCTCCCGCTTTTACGAAGATTGGACACTCATCTAGTTCTGCATGGCGAATCTTATACTGTCCGCCTTGGATTTTCTCTCCAGTCCAGTAATCATACCATTCTCCCTCAGGGAAATATATGAGTTTCTGACGCATTCCTTGTTCTGTCACCGGTGCAACCATAATATGATCTCCGACCATGAACTGTCCGTTCAGATTCTTCGTCTCCTCATCCTTTTCATAATTCATAACCAGCGGACGCATCAGTGGGAGCCCTTCTTGCTCTTCTACATGGCACAGATCATAGAGATACGGCAGCAATTCATACCTGAGATTCAGATATTTCCTGTATATATCTAGCACTTCCTGATCAAAAGTCCACGGCTCTTGCCTTCTTGTTCCCATTGCTGAATGATTTCGGCAGAATGGCGAGAAGCATCCCACTTCAATCCAGCGACACATCAGTTCTTTCGTTGCATCCGAACCAAATCCGCCAATATCCGTTCCCACATAGGGGATTCCGCTTAAGCCAAGGTTACACAGCTGCGGAATTGCCATCTGCAGATGCGCCCAGATACTGTGATTATCTCCTGTCCAGGCAATGGCATATTTCTGAGAACCACTGTAGCATGCTCTCGTAATGACAAATGGCCTTTTACCGGTCAACTTCTTTAATCCTTGATAAGTTGCCCTTGCCATATTATGTCCATAGACATTATGCATTTCTGCATGAGTACTCTTCCTGCCGCCATCGTAAAACACAACATTCTCCGGTAGTTCCCCTTTAAAACTTGCTGGTTCATTCATATCGTTCCAGATTCCGCTGATTCCGGACTCCATCAACATACGATGGTTTTCTCCCCACCAATCACGGACCTCATCTTTGCCAAAATCCGGATAAACCGCATCTCCAGGCCAGACTGCATTTTCATATATCTGTCCGTCCTCGTCCAGAGCAAAGTAGCCTTTTTCAACACCTGTATCATACACTTCATATCCCTTTTCAACTTTTACTCCGGGATCCATGATGGTCACAAGCCGGATTCCCATATCTGACAGATCATCCGTCAGCTTCTTCATATCCGGGAAACGCGTTTCATCTACCGTAAACACTTTATATTTTTCCATATAATCGATATCCATATGGATTACATCACAAGGAAGGTGATATTCACGCATGGACTCCGCAATCTTTCGAATATCTGCTTCACATTGATATCCCCATCTAGACTGATGGTATCCCAGCATCCACATCTGTGGCAGCGGCGCGGTTCCAGTCAGGTAAGTATATCCCTTCACTACGTCTTTCATCGAGTCTCCGCCGATGAAATAATAATCCAGATTGCCCTGGTCTCCACCGAACCAATAGTAATCATCCGATTCCTTTCCCATATCAAAATATGTACGAAATGTATTATCAAAGAAAAGTCCAAAAACAGTATCCTTTTTTAACGTAATAAAAAATGGAATAGATTTATACAATGCCCGGAAACTATCCACATGAGGATCTGGATCATCCGTATTCCAGTTCATATATTCATATCCACGCTTATTCAAGAACCCCGTCTTATCACCAAGTCCATAGAAGCATTCGTCTCCATCCAGCTTCTTCAAAACCTGAATCACATGACCATCTGCATTCTCCTGGGTAGAGTGTCCCTCTCGCTCTAAAAGTTCCAGCATCTTCTGGTCAAGTGACTGACTAGAGACTCTTTCTCCTCTGTAATCAATACAGACTGGCTTTCCATCTTTATCATAGATATCCACCTTGGCCTCATCAAAGACTTGCACGGTAAGTTTCGGCAAATGAATCTGGACACTTTTCTCATCTTCTTCTATAGCGAATGCCACCTTTCGGACTTTGTCCCCTTCTATTGCCTTAGATACCGGGCGCTCTTCGGACAACCGCGAAAATACTCGGATAATTTGTCCGGTAATAATCTGAATCTCCAGTTCTCCCTTTTCAAAAGAGATATAAATTATGTTTCCATCTTTTTTATGTTCTTTTAATCTGCCATATTTCTTCATCTTACTCTTCCTGTCACTTTGGTAAGTGCATATATCTTCTCCAAAATCTCATCTGTCAATGCACCTTTTTTCATTCTCCATTGCCAATTGCCGCCAAGCGTAGATGGTGTATTCATACGCGCCTGTGATCCAAGGCCAAGGAAATCCTGCACCGGAATGATACACGTATCTGCTACGCTGCGCATTGCCAGACAGATATAATCCCAGTGAATCTCTTCTTCATCTGTCGCCCAATTATTCAGATATGTCAGTGCCATTTCTTTATCTTCTGCACTGATGCACTGATACCAGCCCTGTAACGTATCATTGTCATGCGTTCCTGTATATACTACACAGTTCGTTCCATAATTATGTGGCAGATAATCACTTTCCTCACGGGAATCAAATGCGAACTGCAACACTTTCATTCCCGGATAGCCGCTGTCTGAAAGAAGCTGCCTTACGCTTTCTGTCAGGAAACCAAGATCTTCTGCAATAATTGGAAGATCTCCCAGTCTTTCTTTTATTGCATTGAAGAGTTCCATCCCCGGTCCCTTTTCCCAGTGTCCGAACTCTGCTGTCGTATCTCCATACGGAATCGAGTAATATTCATCAAATCCACGGAAATGATCAATTCTCATAATATCATACAGGCGGAAGCAATGCGCGATACGCTGTACCCACCATTCATAATTTGTTTCTCTATGATAATCCCATTTATATAATGGGTTCCCCCAGAGCTGACCTGTGGCTGAGAATCCATCTGGCGGACATCCTGCCACCGCAGTCGGAAGATGATTCTCATCCAACTGGAACAACTCAGGATTGGCCCATGTATCTGCGCTGTCAAATGCTACATAGATTGGAATATCACCAACAATCTGAATCCCATTTTCATTGGCATAAGACTTAAGTTCGGTCCACTGTGTGTAAAAAAGATATTGCAGATACTCATAGAATTCTATCTCATCCTGCAATTCATTTCTATAATAAGCCATTGCTTCAGGCTTACGAAAACGGATATCTTCTGCCCAGCTGTCCCAGCTTCTTCCGTCAAACTGGTTCTTTACTGCTGTATAGAGTGCATAATCCTCCAGCCAGTATGCTTCTCTCTCTTTAAATGCACGGTAGTCTTCTTCCTGAAGTCCACCGCTGTCTTTGATTCTTCCATATGCAATCTTTAAAATCAAGAACCTTGCACGAAAGATTTTCTCATAATTTACAGATTCTTCATCATCTCCAAAATCAGCCGCCTTACATTCCTCTTGTGTAAGATAACCTTCCTCGATCAATGACTCCAAATCAATAAAATATGGATTTCCTGCATATGTGGAAAATGCCTGATAGGGGGAATCACCATACCCGGTAGGTCCAAGAGGCAGAATCTGCCACAAAGATTGGCCGGATTTTTTCAATAGATCCACAAACTCATATGCCTCTTTCGAAAAGCAGCCGATTCCATAGGCAGATGGCAGTGATGATATCGGCATTAACATTCCATTTCTTCTCATCATGTTTCTCCTTTACTAAAAAGGAACCCGCTTTCATGCGGGCTCCCGAGTTATCCTTTTACAGCACCTGCCGCAACACCCTTAATGATATGTTTCTGACAGGACAGATAGAAGATAATTACCGGAATAACGGCAAGGATAAGAGCAGCCATAATCGCGCCCATATCTACTCGTCCGTAGCTTCCCTTCATATACTGAATAACAATAGAAATCGTCTTATACTTATTCAGGTCAAGTACCAAATACGGAAGCAGGAAGTCATTCCAGATCCACATCGTCTCCAGAATACCTACAGAGATATAGGTAGGTTTCATGATCGGAAGAACTACTGAGAAAAATGTACGAAGTGGAGTACACCCATCAATCATAGCAGCTTCTTCGATTTCCAGCGGAATAGACTTTACAAATCCACAGAACATAAAGACCGCAAGTCCCGCTCCGAATCCCAGATATATAATGATGATTCCCCATGGTGTGTTAAGTCCGGTACGGTCTGCAACCAGTGAAAGTGTGAACATGACCATCTGGAATGGCACTACCATTGAAAATACACAAAGCAGATAAAGAAGCTTTGTAAATTTTGTCTTTACTCTTGTAATATACCATGCACACATGGATGTACATACAAGAATCACCAATACAGAACCAATCGTAATAAATACCGTCCAGCCAACGGCACTTAACAATTCATATTTATCAATCGCAGCAAAATAATTTTCAAATCCTACATAAGTCTTTTCTGTCGGAAGTGCAAATGGTTCCTTATTGATAAATACCTTTTTCTTAAAGGAGTTCATAAGCACGATTAAAATTGGTGCAATGTAAACAATACCGATAATCGTAAATACACCGGTACCTACCCAGCTTAATTTTTCTTTTATTTTCATCTACTGCTGCACCTCCTTGGAACGTGTTGCACGAAGCTGTATCATTCCGATTGCTACTACGATCAGGAAGAAGATTACAGCCTTTGCCTGACCGACACCTTCCCATCCGGTACGTCCATAGAACGTATTGAAGATATTCAGTGCCATTAACTCAGACAGTTTTGCCGGTTCACCTGCTGTCAATGACAGGTTCTGATCAAAGAGCTTGAATCCATTGGTAATGGACAGGAACATACAGATTGTGATGGAAGGCATCATCATCGGGATCGTAACCTTGAAAAGTCTCTGGATCGGTGATGCACCGTCAATCTGTGCTGCTTCCATAACATCCCCCGGTATCGCCTGCAATCCTGCGATATAGATAATCATCATATAACCAATCTGCTGCCAGCTTACCAGAATAATGAGTCCCCAGAAACCGTACCACTGATTCAGGCTGATTGCAGTGTTATAACGAGCCAGGAAACCATTAAAGATCAACTGCCAGATATAACCGAGCACGATACCGCCGATCAGATTCGGCATAAAGAAGATAGTACGAAAGATATTGGTTCCACGCATCTTCTGCGTCAGTGCCATAGCCAGTAAAAATGCAATTACATTAATTACAATAAGTGATACTACTGCAAAGAGAACAGTCATCCAGAATGAATGACGGAACATGGTATCCTTTAATGCTTCGATATAATTGGAGAATCCTACAAATTTTGCATCTGTAACTGTCGTGAACTTACAGAAAGACAGCCAGATACCCATAATAAACGGAACAATGAAGCCGATGATAAATGCACAGAATGTCGGAAGTACAAATATCGGCATATAACGTTTTATGGCTTTTTCCATAAAACTCCCTCCTTCTCTCTAAAAACGGCGAGCGAACTATTCGTCGCCCGCCGTCTGTCTCTTATGGTTTCTTTTTTATTTTGCTGCTGCAGCCTCTGTTGCCCATCCGTCAACGAATGCAGTTACTACTGCATCCCAGTTCGCATCTGTCTGGTCTGCTGCGTATGCTGTAAGTGCAGAACCAACACCGTTCTTCCACTCTTCTGAAGGCATTGTAGAGAAGTTCCATGAAACAGGAGTCTTGCCTTCTTCCAGATATTTATTAGCTTCATTTACAAGTACGTTATCAGATTCCAGATTAGACTTGAATGGAATTACGAATCCCATATCTTTGCACATAGCCTCAACACCTGTATCAGATGTTACACACCAGTTAATAAAGTCAAGTGTTGCCTGAATATCATCTTCAGAAGCTTTTGCATTGACACACCAGTAGTTTTCTGTACCTGTGCAGACACCCTGATCTTCTTCACCTTCTACGCCAATGTAGATTGGAAGGATTCCAAGATTCTCATCGCCAAGATCAGCGACATCGTTATATGCCCATGTACCATTCTGATAGAATACTGCTTCTTCTGTTACAAACTCTGCTACTGCATCGTCACCTGTCTTTGTAGAAAGAAGTGTAGGATCACAGGTTGCATTGTTAATGTACAGATCCCAGATTGCACGGTAGTTATCAAGATATGTACCCTTGATTGCATCTGTGTTGTCGATACCTTCATCTTTGTATTCATAGTAGATCGGAAGGTTTGCAAGATGTGTCTTGAATCTCCAGTCAGAGGATCCGTCCATACCTGCAGATGTGAATGCAGAGAATCCAAGTTCATCTTTACGTGCTGTGATATCTTCTACTACTTTCTTGAAGCTGTCAAAATTCGTGATATCATCTGCTGTATATCCAGCTTCTTTCAAAAGTGCTTTGTTGTAAATAATTCCGTAGTTTTCAATAACGTATGCGATACCTGCCATTTTATCTCCGTCCATCAGTGCGAAGCTGTCATCTGTAAGCTCGCCTGCGATGTCAGAACCAGATAAGTCATAGCAGTAATCCTTCCAGCTTGCAAGACCTACCGGTCCATTTACCTGGAATAATGTCGGAGCGTCTGTCTTGGCCATCTCAGATTTTAATGTCTTCTCATATTCTCCAGATGCTGCTGTCAGAACGGTTACAGGAACGCCAGTCTCATCTGTATAAGCTTCTGCAAGAGCCTGCCACTGCTCGTCTGCTTCTGGTTTGAAGTTAAGGTAATATACTTTACCCTTTGCATCCTTAGATCCTTCATCGGATGAAGAACTTCCACATCCTGCAAGGAGGCTTAAGGACATTGCTGCTACCAGTAAAACCGATAAAACTTTTTTCATTTTCATACTGTTCTCCTCTTTTCTAAAACTTTCGTTTTTTTGTTTCTGGAGATATACTAACAAAAAAGAATGCAAAACATTTAACAATAAAAAAACCAACTATGCAAAAAAATAAACTTTAAGGCGAAGCATCACTGCTCCGCCTCAAATTGTTCTATACTCTTATCTTCTTCCTGTGTAAATTGCTCTGGAGTGATCTTTCCAGAGATCAGATCTGGCAGGTATGCTCCCAGTGTCTCTTCCTGAAGAATCGAATTCCACTTCACCTGGTAGTTCGGCACAATCTGTGGATTCCCCTGATATGCCCGGATATAATCCTGCACCACTTGACTATTACTGGTATCGTTATCCCGAAACAGTTCTTCTTTCTCTTCTTTATTCAGCTTCGTCCGAAACTTCAAGAACTCTACTGCACCTTTCTTCTTCTCATCACTATAACCGGATACAATCGACCAGCCAAAGGTCTCCGGAGAAGAGACCAGCTTATTCCCCGGGAACGGCGAGAATCGCACCTTTTTCTCCCATTCTCCTTCTGGGATCTGATCAATCATCCAGTATCCATTGGGAATCATGGCAGCTTTGCCAGAAAAGAAATTCTCATACGACACATCAAAATTCTGCCCGATCACATCTTTCGTTGTATACGAGAACAATCTCTTTAACGTTTCTGCCATGTGAAGACCACTTTCATTCTGATAGGATTCCGGGAATATCTCTTTCATGAACTCTGCTCCTTCTGATGTATCAGAAAGCTCTGCCGTAGCTAAGAGCATTGCCGCCCAGGCAGTTCCTTCTGTGTGTAACGCAAGAGGCGTTATCCCATAAGACTTAAGCCTTTCACACACGTTCCAGAATTCTTCCCAAGTTTCCGGGAATTCGTCAATCCCTGCCTCTTCAAACAGCTCCTCATTCCAGAACACTCCTGAACACGAGAAGGCTGCCGTACTAAGAGGCGCCAGATAGATCTTTCCATCCGATTCACGAAAGCTATCCAACACGACCGGTTCTATCATACTCATCCATTCGTCATCTTCCAGGATATAAGGAGACAGGTCCTCAATTCTCTCATCCTCTATCATCATCTGATAGAAAGATGGCAGCATACGAAGATCCGTGATGATTACAGGCAATTCATCCGTAACATTCAACCGTTTCAGATTCTGACGATATTCATCTTCCGTCTCCATGACCCACTCTACATCTATCTCGTAGATTCCATCATATTCCTCATTGAACTTTTCAACCACTTTTTCTTCGTTCTTCTTACCGGTGGAAGGATTTACGGTAAGGATCATCGGAATCTTTATTTCATTTTGACTGTTCGCCGTTTTCTTCTCTTTTTCTGATTTGCAGCCGACAAGCAGAACCACAATCAGAACTACACATAAAAGCACTGAGAGCAATCTGCTATACAATTCTTTATTCCACATGCCCTTCACCTCCCGGGATGCGAATGATACAGCTGGTTCCTTCCGACTCTGCATGATAAAGGATTCTCACTTCATCTCCATACTTCAGCCGCAGTCGGGTAATAATATTCATAAGCCCATATCCACGGCTTTTATCTGGAAAACTGTCTTTCACCTTGCTAAGCGGAAGTCCATTCAAATCATTGAGTTTCTTCACCATATCCTTTTCCATGGACGTACCGTTGTTATACACAACAAATTCCAGTGTTTCCTCCGCCTTCTTTACTTCAATTCGAATAAAACCGCCTTCAAAAATATCGCAGAAGCCATATTTTATCGCGTTCTCAACAAGCGGCTGAAGCACAAGCTTCAACACATACGTCTGCTTTGGATCCACCTGACAGTCAATCTCATATCGGAACAGATTCTCATTCCGAATCTGTTGTATCTCCATATAACTCTTTACATTTTCCAATTCATCCTCGACTGTAACCACATCTTTTCCTTTGCTCAATGACAGTCGAAGATATTTGGACAACGCCTGTATCATCTTCATCGTTGTCTCTTCTTTATTAATACGGGCAAGCATATAGATTGTATCCAGCGTATTATAGAGAAAATGTGGATTGATCTGGCTAATCAGCATATTCAGCTCACTTGTCCTTAACTCTTGCTGCTGTATTTTAATCTCTTCCAGCAACTCTTCGATATTTCCAAGCATTTCATTATAAGAACGCCCAATCTGATCTAATTCCGTATGCGTCTCCAGTTCAATCGTATGATCAAAATCTTTTCCGTCAAAACTACTCATCGCTTCGCTGATATCCTGAATCGGTCTGGTAAAACGTTGCGAAAAATAAATACTCAAGACTAACGCAATTGCAATGACAATGACATAGATTCCTGCCAACACAAAAAGCATACTTCTTGTTCCGCTGTTCAACACACAGTCCGGCACGAATGAAAATACGATAAACCCACTTTCTTTCTGCCGATACGCCGATACCACACCGCCTGACACTTCCATGCCGTCTAAGATCATGCCATCGCCCTCTCTGTCAGTGGCCTCCAGGGAAATATCTTCCATGGGGATCCACATTTCTTCTGGTGCATTCAGACTGCATAGATTTCCATTTGCATCCATGATTCCCGAAGCAAACGCTTCCTCTGATACTCCATTGGACACAACCTTGTCCAGATATTTCTCTTCCATCTTAAGGAACAACATGCCCGGTTCATGCGCATATTCCATACTCCTTACATAGCGGCCGATAAAAAGAGACGGTTCACCGGTACCAAACAAGTTATCATCTGCCCAGAACCATACTGTTTTCGAATAATCTCCGCCCAGCTTACCCTCAAATCCACTCTGTTTAAAATCGGCGTAAGAAACATCTGAGTAATAACGGCTGTACACATTGCACTTATTATCTACATAACAATATTCCGACACATAATCCAGATCAATATATGCAAAATACTTACTGAGAGCAGTGCGGTTCACCTCTTCCATCTCATTCTTCTGAAGACTTTTCTGTACATCATCATAGACAATACACTCTGCGGTCACCTCATCGCTTTTCCGATACATATTATCTAACGCAATTCCCATTTTCTCATCAATGAACCGGTATTTATCAACGATTGTCTTTCTGACACTTTTTTGCATATATGCCCATACTCCAATACTGGAAAGGCATAATGCAAGTGCAAGAAGTGTAATTGTATATTTTAAATATTTTCTCTGGATGCCTGACTGCAGCATTCTTTTTCTCATACTTCGTATTCCTTTTTATATTCACTGGGCAGCTTTCCAGTGTATTGCTTAAAAAGATGTGAAAAGTATGACGGATTATTAATTCCGACCTGTTCACATATATTTCCGATACTTACATCCCCTTCTTCCAGCAGTCGCTTTGCTTTCTCCATTCTCTGCTGCAGAATATACTTCTTGAAAGTCATATGAAATGTATTCTTAAATACTCTTCCAAAATAAACAGGATTCAGATAAACATGCGTCGCAACCGACACAATAGACAATTCTTCATCATCCAGATGTTCATCTATATACGCAACAGCTGCCTGAATATATTCTTTGAAATATTTTGTTTCATCTTTTTCCGCACATTTCTGACGCTCTTCGATTACATTTCCGATAATCTTATAACATACATCTACTGTTCTTGCCGCGTTCAGATTCTGCATGTTAGAGTAATAATTCTGGAACTTCTCCTTTAATTCATCCGTCATTCCATAGGAATCCTTGACCATTAGTTCTACATTCAGCATAACCTTATGGAAATACTTGCACTGCAGCTCCTCATCCTTTGGAAGATGATATATCATATGAATAAAAGCATCCTTAAGCTCTTTCGCATTATTCTTTCTCACTGCATTGACGATCAAGATATCCGCATCGTCTGAGGACCCTTTATCCATATAATCTTCCAGCTCCTCTGAAACTGCAAGAGCACTTGCTCCTGCCGCCCCGGCAATTCCGAACAGCTTCTGTGCCTCCTCATAGCTGCGTTTGATTCCTTCAATGCCCTTGTATGGCTTCGATATTGCGGCAATAACCGGGCTTGTCCCTTTTTGCTTAATATCTTCCAAAAGATGCTTCAGCTCTCTCACCACTGCATTGTCCTGAGTCTTAATAATGAAGATATAATTTCCTTCCTGATTTTCCATCTTCCAGTAAAAATATCTCTCTTTGACAGGTTCTTCCAGAAGATTCAATAATTTCAGTCTGGATGCCTCATAATCCAGAGAATTCGTAATCTTATATGCAATATCTATATCCGCACACACTGTAATAAACCGGTCATTTTCTAGAAGTATGTTACCGATTGCGTCAAACACTTCCTTAACTTTATCATATTCCAGACGATTCTGTACATATTTCTGCACAACTACCTGCAGAAAACTGGTAGAATCTGACACAAGCAGCTTTTCCCAGCTTTCATACTTTTCATCCGCTTTCCGCCTCTCCATGCATTTTTGATAAGCAGCTCCCATGGTTTCCTGAAGCCTATCATCCTCAATCGGTTTTAAGAGATACGCAAAAGCTCCCAGATCACACGCCTGCTTGGCATATTCAAAATCCCGATATGCACTTAGTACCACGAACAGACACTCCAGGCCTTCCTTTTGTATCTCTTCTATGACCATAAGGCCTGTGATCTGCTTCATCCGTATGTCTGTCAACACCACGTCCGGATTCACTTCACGGATAACCTCCAATGCCTGTTCTCCACTTGAAGCAGAACCCACTACTTCAAATCCCATACTCTCCCAGTCATAGGTATGCAAAAGTCCCTGTAAAAGAATCGGTTCATCGTCCACAATTACCAGTTTTAACAGTTTCATAATTATCCCCATTTGATATAAACGTAAATACATTTTGATTTTCTCCTTTCATTTTATTGTTCAAACAGGGAATCATTTTATAAAAAAGTATACTTTTTATGCCAAAAATCATACTTTTTCGTTATTTTCCTGTCCCGGATGTAAGATATACAGCGAAATTAAATTATTTTACTTTAACAGCTTCATAAGTCTTGCCGATTGTATCTCTGAATAATCACAAAGATCAGATCATATAACCATTTTCTATCACTCATAATAGTTGTTTTCTATAACATCATATCACAAAATCTTTTTATAAACAGGGCAAAATGTGTTATACTTTTCCAATATACCACATTACAAATTTAAATCATAAAAAGGGAATATACATATGACGATTCAAGAATATTTACAAAGAAACAAATTAATTACTGACGGTTCTTTTGGAACCTATTATGCCGGAAAATATCAGACAGATGAGATCCCAGAAGCTGCAAACACAGAGCATCCAGATCGCGTCAGCAATATCCACCACTCCTATATTGATGCTGGTGCCCAGCTGATCCGTACAAATACATTTGCATCCAACACGGTGTTGCTGTCTTCTGACTGGGCTTCGGTGGAGCAGAATATTCGTGCAGCAATACAGCTTGCAAAAGATGCGGCCGAAGGCAAAGACATCTTTATTGCCGGTGATATCGGTCCGATTCCAGATACTTCTTCTCCGAATACCGAGACAGATCTTCTGGCAGAGGAATATTATCAGATTGCAAGGATATTTGCCGAAGAAGGAATTCAAGTACTGACTTTTGAGACATTTCCTGACATGGAACATATTCTTCCGGCAATCTCTCATATTAAAAAAGAATATCCACTTTTTATCATGATGCAATTCTGTGTAGACCAGTTTGGTTATAGTGCTTCCGGACTGAGCGCAAAGAAATTGTTAGAAGAAGCAGCTTCCGTACCAGAGGTTGATGCAATCGGCCTGAATTGTGGTGTTGGTCCCGGACATATGAACCAGATATATGGAAAAATAAATCTCCACTCAGACAAATACCTGATAGCTCTGCCAAATGCCGGATATCCCAAACGTCTCCGTGGACGCCAGATCTTCTTTAACAACAATACAGATTATTTTACAGAAAAGATGACCGAACTTTCTACTGCCGGAATTGACATTCTTGGAGGCTGCTGCGGAACAAATCCATCTTTTATCAAGGCAATTTCGTCTGCACTGGACATCCGACAATCAGTAAAATCTGCTTCTATCCTGTCTCACACAGAAGTCGAAGCATACAAAAAGAAATCCGGCTTCTTCTGTCAGGAAGACGGTACTGTCAAAGACAAAAAGCTCATTGCCGTAGAGCTTGCTCCTCCAGTCTCTGCCAATGATGAGAAGCTTCTGGAAGCAGCACATTTTCTGCGCAATGAAGATGTAGATGTATTGACTTTTCCAGATTCTCCGTCTGGCAGAACACGAATCGACTCTGTGCTGATGGCCGAAAAGATACGACGTTCCACAGGTATGTGCGTCATGCCGCATATCTGCTGCCGCGACAAGAATGCCATCGCCATGAGATCTCTGATCTTAGGCGCACATATCAATGATATTCATAATCTGCTGATTATTACCGGCGATCCGATTCCATCTCTGGCAAGACAGACGGTAAAATCAGTATTCAACTTTGACTCTGTAGGTCTGATGAAGATTGTAAGAGATATGAACCAGGAATATTTCCCAGATGCACCGATGGTTTACGGAGGCGCAATCAACCAGGGAAGACGCAATCTTGAAGTGGAGATTAAGCGAGTAAAACGTAAGATGGAAGTTGGTGCTGAATTCTTCCTGACTCAGCCAGTCTTCTCTAAGAATGACGCTGATCGTGTCCGCTACATTAAAGAATCCACCGGGGCTCGGATTCTCTGTGGAATTATGCCTCTGATCAGCAGAAAAAATGCGTCATTTATGAAAAATGAAATTGCAGGTGTCGATGTTACTGATGAGATCATCCAACGCTATCCGGAACATGGCACCAAAGAAGAAGGCGAAGCAGTCGGTGTTGCAATCGCCAGAGAAATCATAGAATACACCAAAGACTTCGCAGATGGATACTATTTTTCATTTCCATTTAATAGAGTCCATCTGCTGAAAGAGATTCGAAAGTCTCTATAGACTCTCAATCCATTGATATAAGTCTTCATACACTTGTTCACGGTCGGTCTCATTCAGGATCTCATGCCGGTCTCCTTCATAGAGATGCATGGATACCTGTTGCATTCCGGCCGTTTTATACTTTTTATATACTTTTTCGACTCCTTTTCCAAATGCTCCCACAGGATCATCTGCTCCTGCCACGAACAGTACCGGTAAGTCCTTCGGGATACGTTCCATGCTCTCTTTTCGTGTCAGTACTTTCATCCCTTCAAACATCTGGTAATAGCCGCCCAATGTAAACATAAAAGAACATAATGGGTCATTGACATATTTCTGTCTGTGGTCTTTATCCGAGGTGATCCAATCTTTTGAAGTCTCTCCAGGTTCGAATCTTTTATTATAGCTGCCAAAGCTCAGTTTATCGACGAATCTGCTGCGGTATCTCCAACCCTTGAATGCTGCGATCACACGGCATACCAGCTGCCCCATGTTCAATACCGCACTTCCCTGATATCCAGTTCCCATGATAATCGCACCTGACAGACCTTTTCCATACATGGTCAGATATTGCCGCAGCAAAAATGACCCCATACTGTGTCCTAACATATAATAAGGAACATCTGGATATTTTTCAGTCGTCATCTCCCGAAGCTTCTGAATATCACCAATGACAAACTGATTCCCTTTCTTCTCTTCAAAATACCCATAATCTTCTTCATTGCGTATGGATTTTCCATGTCCAAGGTGATCATGCCCCGTTACATAATACCCCCGCTCACACATATATTCTGCAAAATCATGATATCGGTTGATGTATTCCACCATACCATGGCAGATCTGAAGCACTCCCTTAACTTCTCCTTCCGGGATCCATTCTACTGCATGAATCTGCGTCACTCCATCCCGGGAAGGATAACAAAATTCCTTTTTCATCTATCGTTCATCCATTCTCAGATATGTTTTATGCTCAGCCAGCGGCTTATACGCCGGTCGGATAATCTTATCAACATTCTTCAACTCTTCCAGTCTGTGCGCACTCCATCCTACGATACGCGCCGCCGCAAAGATTGGTGTGTATAATGACGGCGGAAGATCTAACATGCTGTACACAAGACCACTATAGAAATCTACATTTGCATTGACACCCTTATAGATCTTTCTCTTTTCTGCAATTACTTCCGGTGCCAGACGCTCTACCGTCTCGTACAATGCATACTCATCTTCATAGCCCTTTTCTGCAGCAAGCTGCTTCACAAATCCCTTGAAAATATCAGCTCTTGGATCAGATACAGAGTAGATTGCATGGCCCATTCCATAGATCAACCCCTTCTGATCAAAGGCTTTTTTATCCAGAAGATCATAGAGATACTGCCGAACCTCATCCTCATCTTTCCAGTCTTTTACCACGTTTTTCATATCTTCAAACATCTGTGTAACTTTGATGTTGGCACCTCCATGCTTCGGCCCCTTCAAAGAAGCCAGTGCCGCAACAATCGTAGAATAGGTATCCGTTCCAGAAGAAGTTACCACATGTGTTGTAAATGTAGAGTTATTACCTCCACCATGATCCATATGCAGTACCAAAGCCATATCTAATATCTTTGCTTCTAACTGTGTATATTTTTTGTCCTCTCGAAGCATCATCAGGATATTCTCCGCCGTAGATAATTCTGGAGATGGGGCATAGATGAACAGATCTTCGCCCAGGCGATAATTGTACGCGTGATAACCGTATACCATCAACATCGGAAACTGACTGATCAGATTCAGACACTGACGCAGCACATTCGGAATCGATGTATCATCTGCCAATGCATCATAGGAATACAGGCTCAGGATAGAACGTGACAGACTATTCATCATATCTCTGCTCGGTGCCTTCATGATCACATCTCTTACAAATGTCGGAGGCAATGTACGTCGTTCTACCAATGTCTCATGGAACATCTCCAGCTCCTTTGCTGTTGGCAATTCTCCAAACAGCAGAAGATACGCAACCTCTTCAAATCCAAAGTGCCCATCTTCCAGAAATCCTCTTACCAGATCTTTAATATTATATCCTCGGTAATACAGATTGCCTTCACAAGGGACCTCTTCGCCATTCACGATCTTCTTCGCACATACATCAGAGATATTCGTAAGACCCGCCAGAACGCCTTTTCCATTCAAGTCACGCAGGCCCCGCTTCACCTCATACTTTGTATATAATTCCTTGTCAATTGCGTTATTTTTATTACACAATTCTGCAAAATGTTCTATCTCCGGTGTAACCTCAAATAATACAAATTCTCCTTTTCTCGCCATAGGCAGCACTCCTTTCTTTTTCTTCTAATCTATTATCTTATTGCGCATACTTAATCATTATGCGAATATTTCCACAAATAATTGCTCAGCTCTGCAAATTCTTCCAACGTAAGAGCTTCTCCTCTGACGCTGGAACCCTTCCCCAAAGACTCTATTGCTTCTGTGATCTCTTCTTTTGAAAATGATAACTTGTCTGAATTATTCAGGCCATTGGCCAGAGTCTTTCTGCGCTGGTTGAAAGATGCCCTTATAATATCAAACATCAGGCGTTCATCCTTCACTTCCATCGGTGGCTGTTCGTGACAGGTAAGCCTGATGACTGCTGACCCCACCTTGGGTCTTGGCATAAAACAGTTTGGCGGAACATTCGCCACAATATACGGCTCTGCATAATACTGAACAGCGAGCGACAATGCTCCATAATCCTTATTCCCCGGTCCGGTCTGCATCCGGTCTGCAACTTCCTTTTGCACCATGACAGTAATGCTCTCTACCGGTACATGATTCTCGAATAATCCCATAATGATCGGAGTTGTAATATAATAAGGAAGATTCGCCACTACCTTGATCGGCCTTCCCTGATTCTCCTCATTGGCAAGCTTCTGGATATCCAGCTTCAGAACATCTTCATTGATAATCGTCACATTCTCATACGCACTCAGTGTGTCCGATAAGATTGGAATCAGATTCTTGTCAATCTCTACCGCAACGACCTTTCCCGCTGCCTCTGCCAGATACTGCGTCATCGTTCCGATACCCGGTCCTATTTCCAGCACCATATCTTCTTTGGTAATCTCAGCTGCACGGATAATCTTATCCAGTACATGTGTGTCGATCAAAAAGTTCTGGCCAAATTTTTTCTGAAATGTAAAATTATATTTCTGCAAAATCTCAATGGTATTCTGGGGATTTCCTAAAGTCGGTTTACTCATAGATCTACTCCTGATTTTTATAGTATTTTGTTATTATACAATATTTTCAGACTTTTTGATATGTCTAAAGAATTAAATAATAATTAAGAAAATGTGAATTTATATATCAAAAAAAGGATTCACCTTGGTTTTCAACCACTGTGAATCCTTTTATATTCCTATACTATACCTCTATGTTGTGTTCACGATATCCAAAGAACATCAGCCAGAACAACACTCCGGCAAGTGCCAGCGCACACCCCAGCCCTGTGTAGAACACCGCTATAAATACATCCGGCACAAGCCCGGAGCTGCGAAGCCAGATTCCGCCGCCCATCATAACCGCCATAATACAGTACGCCTTAAGGTCGAAGAAATGCCATACCGGGCGGAACTCTTCTTTATAGCCCTTGATCCGCTTGGTATGCTTGATGCTCATTTTATAAAACATCATTCCAAACGCAGCAAAAACAAGAACGGATAACAAGATATGTATTACTGAAAATGGCAGGATCTTCTGATAAGAAAGTATGCCAAGCCTTGCCACATTAAATCCGGCAATCATCCAGACACAGCCTGCAACCGCAAGCAATGTACGCTTTTTTACATGAAAGAAAGAACGTCTGCTCATAGAATCATCACCGTCCCATCGCTTTATATCCTATCAAAACAACCCACACATAAGCACATGTCTTGGGAATCATCAACATTCCAACCGGCGGCACGGTATCTGCAAACAAAACCACCGGAATATAACATGCAAAGCTTATGACCACCGCAAGCCACAGAAACCGAAACGGCTTATCCTGTTCTGCCTTTGCACTGCGATAAAACAGAACCACAATCAACACACCAAGAATGGTGAACGGAATATTACGGTAAATTCCCCAAGAAAGTGGTGCCTCAGCGCTCATCCATGCATTCTGCGGCATCAGACATAATACAATACGCAAGAGTGCCAGAATCCACACAATCATTGTAAGTTCTTTTTTATCGTTGACCTGATAACGAAGCCGCCATACATAATAGAGCAGCACATAGAATAATGTCATTGTAATGGATGTAATCAGTTTCCCGACACCAAGCGCTGCCGTATAGTTTTCTAATCCTGTCGTACAGAGCGCAATCGCTCTTGGTACGAGATGGAATGCATCCCCGCATCCAAGTACGACCGCCATCATCCCATATAGAAAATATTGTCTGCGTCCCTGGCTTCCACGAATCATAAGAACACCAAGTGTAATAACCGACACCAGATATACGATATCAAACAGTGTCTCAAAAATTGCCTGCATAAGCTCTTCCTCCTTAGGTGAACATTGTTCATTTTATTTGAAAAGAAAGCCCGTCAAAAGACGGGAATTCTATTATATGAATCAATAATTATAAGTAAATCGTTCTTCGTATCGTCTCTTTCAGCACTTCACAACTTGTCTTTCCCTGTATAAGTAATAACAACAAATTGTCTAGCACAAAATCAATAAACTCCATTTCTGTAAATGCTGAAGAAAATGCCTCTCCTGATACCCGGTCATCCGCCTGCAATACCTCCAGCATGCCTGTTTTCATATGGCCGAAATAATGCTTCATTGTGCTTTTTGCCTTCCCTTTTTCAGAGTTGGCGATACTGACAGAATGCGCTGTGAAAAAATCCGGGTAATCTTCAGCACCTTTCTGTATACATTCAAAAATATACGCTACATATTCTGGGAAAGTGAAGTCCGTTGGGCACTTGTGATCCATATGGAAAATCGCTTTCCATATATCTTCTACAATCGCAAGCAGCAATTCATCTTTATTAGAATAATAATTATATAATGTCCCAAGTGCAATATGACATTCATCAGCAACGGATCGCATATTCACTGCAGATAACCCTCTGGAAGCCACAATCCCTCTGCACACCTGAAGGATCGCTTCTTTTGATGTGATACCTGTATTCAATATACTCACCTCCCATGTGAACATTGTTCATCATAGCATTTTCTTACTCAATTGTCAATTTCTCCTCCATCACGCTCATGTAAGCCGGACGTATAATCTTATCTGTGCAGATCAATTCTTCGATGCGATGTGCACTCCAGCCGACAATCCTTGCGATTGCAAATATCGCTGTGTATAATTCCTGTGGAATTCCAAGCATATCGTACACAAATCCACTGTAGAAGTCTACATTCGGGCTGACTCCTTTGAATATATGGCGTTTCTTGGCAATCAGCTCCGGAGCAAGCTCCTCTATATTTTCATAAAGTGTCAGATCTTCTTCTCTTCCTTTTTCTTTTGCAAGCTGCTTCACATATTGCTTGAACACTCTTTCTCTCGGATCAGACAGCGAGTAGACTGCATGGCCGATTCCATAGACCAGCCCCTTCCGGTCAAATGCCTGCTTATCAATAATCTTATTCAGATAGGCTGCTACTTCCTCTTTATCCGCATAATCTTTTACATTTTCCCGGATATTTTCCATCATTTCCATGACCTTAATATTCGCTCCTCCATGTTTTGGCCCTTTCAGGGAGGACATTGCTGCTGCTATCGTAGAGTAGGTATCCGATCCGGAAGAAGTTACGACTCTCGTTGTAAAAGTAGAATTGTTTCCTCCTCCATGCTCCATATGGAGAATCAATGCAGTATCCAGAACTTTTGCTTCTGTCGGCGTATACTTCATATCCGGACGTAACATTCGAAGAAGATTTTCTGCGGTAGACAGCTCTGGATCAGGATTGTGAATATACATACTCTGATTATTTTCATAATGGTTGTATGCATGATAACCATACACAGCAAGCAGCGGGAATTCGCTAATCAACTGGATACATTGCCGAAGGGAATTGCTGACACTGATATCTTTCGCATTCTTATCATAAGAAGCCAGGGTCAGAATGCTCCTTGTCATAGAATTCATGATATCCTCAGATGGTGCTTTCATAATGACATCCCTGGTAAAATTGGTCGGCAGCGTCCGGCATCTTCCGATGATATCACGAAATGTTGCCTCTTCTACCTTTGAAGGCAGTTCGCCCATCAGCAGTAGATAAGCAATCTTTTCGAATCCCATCTGATTCGGTCCCAGACTGTGAATCAGATTCTCCACCTTATATCCTCTGTACCACAGCTCTCCATCACAGGGAACCTTTTTATTGCCTTCTATACGTGTTGATACAATCTTTGATATCTTCGTAAGTCCTGTCAGAACACCATTTCCATTCTCATCACGCAGGCCTCTGTTTACACCATACTCATCATACAGGCGCCGGTCAATGTTATCATTTTTACGGCAGATATCTTCTTCTCGTTTTGTATAATCATTCATCAATTCCATCATCTCTGTCATTTTCTTCCGACACCTCCATTTCTTCTATCTTACTGGTCATAACGGTATCCAGTTGTTTCATCAGCTGTAGTAATTTAATCAGATTCTCTTTTCCAAACGCTTCGATTACTTTTCCATAATAATCTTTCAGACAGGCTTCTTGTCTGGCAAGCAGACTGCTTCCCGTATCTGTTATTGTGACATAGGTCCCTTCTTTTCCACTTCCATCATGGGACCACAGAACCAGCCCCCGGTCTTTTAATTCCGTTATCATCTTGGAAGTCTGCCGAATGGTCATCTGCATCTTATCAGACAGATCTTTTAAATAAGTCCTTCCTTCATATATGATAGAACTCTTACTCTCTGAAGCAATCATATGCAGAGCAATGTATTCGGCCAAGGTCATTTCACAAAAAAGTTCTCGGATTTTACCCCTGTTCATCAGATAATGTCGATATATCAGTTCATTCGAAAGCTCTGCTACTTCATTATTCTCTAATAAGTTCTTCATACATCTATCACTCCGAATCAGCTATCTTTTATCGGTCTTCATATTTATCCTAATACATATCTGGCTGCGGAGGTACTGCCGGTGCTGCTTCCTTGATATCTGCCACAGCAGCTTCTGTAGTCAGAAGTGTAGCTGCTACGCTGACGGCATTTGCAAGTGCATGTTTTGTGACCTTGACAGGATCGATAATTCCTTCTTTGAGCATATCTACATACGTTCCATGAATTGCATCGAATCCAATTCCATCTTCACTTTCTTTTACTTTATTTACAACGACAGAGCCTTCCAGTCCTGCATTTTCTACAATCGCGTAAAGCGGTGCTTCCAGTGCTGTTGCTACGATCTCTGCACCTGTCTTTTCATCGCCTGTCAGTGTTGCTGCAAGTTCATGGACTTTCTTCTGTGCATGGATATATGCAGATCCGCCGCCGCTGATAATTCCTTCAGACACTGCAGCTTTGGTAGCGTTCATTGCATCTTCCATACGATATTTGGCTTCCTTCATCTCGGTCTCTGTTGCTGCTCCGACACGGATCACTGCAACACCGCCGCCTAGTTTGGCAATACGATCCATCAGTTTCTCTTTGTCAAAATCAGATGTTGTATCTGCCATCTGTCTTCTCAGGCTGTCAATTCGTTCTTCCACTCCGGCTTTGTTACCCGCGCCATCAACGATGGTTGTATTCTCCTTGGTAACTTTCACGGATCTGGCACGTCCAAGCATATCCATTGTTGTGTCCTTCAGCTGCATTCCAAGATCGTCCATAATAACCTGTCCGCCAGTCAAAGTAGCGATATCCTGCAACATTTCCTTTCGATTATCCCCGAATCCAGGAGCTTTTACTGCAACAACCTTTAAGGTTCCTCTTAATCTATTTACGATCAATGTCGTAAGAGCTTCGCCTTCTACATCTTCTGCAAGAATCAGAAGCTCTTTTCCCTCTCTCATGATATTTTCCAGAATCGGAAGAATGTCCTGAATATTAGAGATCTTCTTATCCGTCATGAGGATATATGGATTCTCCATATTGGCAACCATCTTCTCTTTGTCATCACACATATAACCGGAAAGATATCCATTATCAAACTGCATACCTTCTACCACATCAATTTCTGTCTTCATGGTCTTGGCTTCCTCAATAGTGATGACTCCATTCTCTCCGACCTTTTCCATCGCATCTGCGATCATCTCACCAACTTCTTCGTTACCTGCAGAGATGGCAGCGACCTTTGCAATATGATCTTTTCCAGTTACCGGCTGGCTCATCTCCTCCAGCGATTCACAGACAGCATCGGAAGCTTTTTTCATACCTTTTCTCAGGATGATAGGATTCGCTCCGGCCGCAATGTTCTTCATTCCCTGATTGACAAGTGCCTGTGCCAGAACGGTTGCTGTTGTCGTTCCGTCACCTGCGATATCATTCGTCTTCGTCGCAACCTCTTTGACCAACTGCGCACCCATGTTCTCGTAGTGGTCTTCCAGTTCAATATCCTTTGCGATTGTCACACCATCATTAGTGATCAATGGCGCACCATAAGACTGCTCTAATACTACGTTCCTTCCTTTTGGTCCAAGTGTTACTTTTACAGTGTCTGCAAGCTTATTGACACCTGTCTCCATTTTCTTTCTTGCATCAATATCAAAACTAATATCCTTTGCCATAATGAATTCCTTCTTTCTCTGAACTTTTCAAAATCTATTCTACAATTGCCATAATATCGCTCTGATCTACAATAATATACTCTTCATCATCTATCTTAACTTCTGTTCCGGCATATTGAGAATATATAACTTTATCCCCTTCTTTTACCTGCATACCGCTACATTTTTCGTCGTCTCCCTTTCCAGGTCCAACCGCGATTACAACTGCATCCTGTGGTTTTTCTTTGGCACTGTCTGGCAGGATAATTCCAGATTGTGTCTTCTCTTCTGCTTCCTGTTGCTGCAAAATAACTCTGTTTCCTAATGGTCTTAATTTCATTACAATAACCTGCCTTTCATTTTTGTCAGCACTCTTTCTATCCGAGTGCCAGGTTTAGTTTAAAAAATATATTACTCCTCGCGAAGTAATTATTTTAATTTTAAACTATTTATTTTTAAAGTATTATATCACTTGTTTTTTCTTTGTCAACAGAGTTTATACTTTTTTTAAAAATAAAAATGCAAAGCATATTTTTATACCTTGCATTTTCATCAGACTATATGATATTTTCTATATTACTTTTTATCTTCAAGGAAACTTCCAGAAATACCCGAAGTTCTTCTTCTGATATTCCCTGCAGAATCTGTCGGTTCATCTCTTCTCTTCTTTTTGCCATCTCTGCAACAATCTCTTTCGCAGAATCCAGTACTTCATAATGCACATATCTACGATCATTTTCGTCTGGAATCGCCATAATAAACTTCCGCCTACACAGACTGTCAACCGCCTGTGAGATATGGCCCCTGTTCATCATTAATTGTGTATGGATATCCGTGGGAGTGTTATGGCTACCGCAACGGGATAAGAAATACAAAATCTCTAATTCTGCTTTTTTCAAGTCATATTTCTGGCGTAATTCTATACTTTGTTCATCCAACAGTTTCTTAAACTGTCCGCCTTGCAAGATAGATTCCATCTGTCCGTCCATAACATCACCTACTTTTTCAAATATTAAGTATCATTTTATCAAATAAGAGAATGTAAGGCAATAAAGGACTTGTGAATATTTATGCTCAAGAATAACAAGCTATTCTCTTTTTTCCCACTTTACTTCTGCTTTCTTGCCATAATGCGCCAGCCCAACATAATACACTGTCCCTTCCATCTGTGCATCATACTTCTTTTCCTTCGCCTGCCGTATTGCATCCAGCGCCAATTCTTCCAGACTCTGTGACCTGTCTCTGGTATATTTGAATTCCAGTATCATATGTGGCAGTTCTGGTTTTCTGGCATAAAGGAGAATATCTCCCCTTCCCATTCCACTCTCCCGGTTACTTTGCACATCATAATATGGATGCAGAAAAGTACACATTCCTAGCATCATCATATGATAGCTGTTCTCACTTTTTAAATCATGACAGGATGGCAGATCCTTTAGAATCCACTGATATTCTTCTGCGAATCTCTCCATAGCCTCTGTTCTCAGATTCAAGAGCATCAGGTCAATATGTCCTTCTTCTACCTGCATATAAAATGCTGTAAGTTCCTGAAAAGCCTTCCACACTTCATAATTTGGAATCCGAAGCTTATAGATTCCTTCACTTAATTCCTCCTGGACCGTTACCATCCCTGCGTTGATTAACAGTCCCCAAAGAGAAGCATCATCCTGCTTCTCATAATATGCCATTGACAGTTCTGCACTAACAGTTGCTGTTCCTTTTTCAATCAATTCATTATAGCCACGGGAAAAAGATTCGCCCCGCTGCGCAAGTGCATTTTTAATGATACTGTTCTCACTGGTATTCAGCCAATAGGCTTCTAGCTTCTTTCTGGATGCATAACATGTTACCGACCACGGATTATATACCTCCTCTGTACCGAACAGATATCCATCATACATTGCCTTAATATCACTTGAAAATTCCAGTTCACAATATTGCAAAAGTGCTTTGACTTCCTTCTCTGAGAATCCAAAGCATTCTGCATATTCCGGATCCTTTACCGTACAGACAACCAGATTATTGAGTCCGGAAAATATATTCTCCTTGGCAACACGCTGCACTCCAGTCAACATCGCTTTTTCAAGAGACGGATTCCCTTTGAGCGAAGAGCTTAAAAGTTCTGCCAGTACGCCACGTATATTCTCATAATATCCGCTATCATTTGCAGAAATAAATGGTGTATCATATTCATCTATAAGAAGGTATACCTTTTTCTCATAATATAATTCCAGCAAATAACATAATACAGAAACCGATGCAACAAGATAATTTCTCCCCTCATCATCCATTTCCCTCTGGCAAAGACAGCGATATATCCTCTGTGCCTGCGCATTCTGCTCCTTGGGCAATCGCGCTTCCTTCCATACAAATGAATACCGCTGATATTCTTTTTGAATCACATCACATAACTTATACAACATCTCGTTCGCCGAACTGCCCTTGACATTCAGAAATGACAGAAATATGACCGGATGTTCATTCATCTCTTCCATGACATAGCTTTCGGTAACTCTGGTCCCTGCAAACACATCGCCGGAATATTTTGTACAATCCAGGAATTCAGCCAACATGGACATATTTAATGTCTTCCCGAATCTTCTGGGGCGCGTGACCAGCGTGATCTGATACCAGGATTCCAGGAATTCCTCTATCATCTTCGTCTTATCCACATAATATCCACCTTTTTCACGTAAACTACGAAAATTCTGTTCTCCAATTACCAGCTTTTTCCTGATATTCTTCCGCGACTTCTTATGCTGCGCCTGATAGGATACCATATTCTCGCACAACACGCCATACCTTGCTGCCGGTGCTCTTCCAAAGAGTTCATCCATCGAACAATCCAGCACATCTCGAATCCTCTCTAATGTCTCCAGATCCGGTGATCTCTTTCCTGATTCGTAATTCGTATAAGTGGAACGGGAAATATTCAACTTTTCTGCCATCTCTGCCTGCGTATATCCCCTTACTCTGCGCAGATGCATCAAATACTCATGAAATTTCGTTTTCATGTCCGAATCAACTCCCTTTGTACTTTCCTAAAGTATAACATGTAATGTTTCACATCGCAACATTATGTCGTGTCGTATTGCAACATTTTATTGTAAAAAAATACAGCAAAAAAATCACCGCCCCCAACGCTCTCATGTCGCCAAAAACAGTGATTCCTAAGTGCGCGATCAGGGGTTCGAACCCTGGACACCCTGATTAAGAGTCAGGTGCTCTACCAACTGAGCTAATCGCGCATCTACTATTGATTTTTATTGCGTCTTCCGTAACGCAATTTATATTATATAATAGCATTCTGAAAAAAGCAAGTGTTTTTTTATATTTTTTTCATATATTTGCATTTTCCTTCATATACTAGTGGAGGGAGGCGTATTGTTATGAAATTTTTATCAAAATATATTGACGCAAAAGACAAGCCTTATATACTTATCGTAATTGTTCTGGGCTGTCTGAATCACTTTTTATATGATATTTCTGGAAAACTGGCAGGGGTCGCCATATTCTGTCCGGTAAATGAATCTACCTGGGAACATTTGAAGCTTTTGTTCTTTCCTTTTCTTTTCGTATCTGTTTCCCAGTATTTTAAATTTCACTTCCATACAATTCGTTTCTTCTATTATCGTTTTATCGCTGCTCTATGCGGAATACTTTCTATTATTGTATTATTTTACACGTATACAGGAGTCATAGGACAACATTTTCTCTTCGTTGATCTTCTTATCTTTATTTTTAGTGTTTTTCTCTCCTTCTCCATCTGTCATTATCTACAGCAAAGAGAACTTACGCTTCCTTCACAGACTATCGTATTTTCTCTTTGGATTCTGGTATCCATGAGTTTCTTTGCTTTTACCTGCTTTCCACCAGATATTCCTCTGTTTTTTCCTACACTCTGACTCTTAATCAGGGTGTCAACGAATTTATTTCACAATCCACAAATCCGCAATGCATTTTTCAGATAACTGTAGTATAATTGTGTTGGTACTTTATTACGTTACAAGAAAGGAGCGTGGGATTATGGAAAATAAACCTGTTCAATGTAAGATAGAGCACCATGCAGTTTTATTTGCACTCTTTGCAAAACACGCAATCGAATTATGCGGTGAAAAAGGGAAAGAAGCAATTCTTACCGGAATGACTACCTATGGCAACGAACGAGGTGCCCGTATGGCTGCCAACGCAATTGCCCATGGAGACCCGCTGACAACTATGACCAATCAGGCATATGGTGAATGGAAACCCGATTACAACGGTCAGATGGAATTTGGACAATTACGTACAGAACCGACACTTCAGACCTACATATCCAAATGCGCCTGGTGTGATGCCTGGAAAAAACACGGATTGACCGAATACGGCAAATTTTATTGTGTCAATGTTGACAATGCAGTTTACCAGGGATTCCGTTCTGATTTTGTCTGCACTCCAACTGCCACTTCCATGAGCTGGGGCGGAGAAAGATGTGAATTTGACTGGGGATATCCCCTGACACCTGATGAGGTCACTCAGCTCGCAGAAAAGAAAAAAGAGCTTGGAACTTCCTGCATGAAAGATTTTAATTTTCACACTGCTCATATCAAGCACACAATCAGCAAGACATTAATCGATACTCTTGGTAAAGACGGGCAAAAAGCTGTTGATCTGGCATTGAAGGATTATGCCGACACCTTCGGTCAGGAATATCTGGATGTCCTGGAAAATGTTTATCCGGCAGAGTAATTAAAAACACATTAACTACAAGGAGGTATGACATGAACCATGAAGCAGATGCGACGAACATTATCGCATCCTGGATTGACCAACATGAGCCAGAACTAATCGAAACCGCCAGCTACCTCTTCCAACATCCGGAACTCGCCTACCAGGAAACTCTTTC
Source organism: Faecalicatena contorta (assembly GCF_021531895.1). Classification (GTDB taxonomy): domain Bacteria; phylum Bacillota; class Clostridia; order Lachnospirales; family Lachnospiraceae; genus JAFBIX01. Next base: position 95,438 of record NZ_JAFBIX010000005.1, read on the forward strand.
CTCCAGATATCTGGCAGAATACCTGGAAGGTCATGGATTCGAAGTCACATATAAAACAGCCGACATTGAGACCGCATTTACCGCTGTATGGCATAGTACTCCTGTTCAAGAAAAACCAATTATTGGATTCCTTGCAGAATACGATGCGCTTGCAGAACTGGGACATGCCTGTGGGCACAATCTTCTCGGCACCGGAGTCTGTGCTGCAGCCTGCGCATTAAAAGCAGATATGAAAAAAAATCATACACCTGGAACGATCCGCGTGTATGGTTGTCCGGCAGAAGAGATCATGTCCGGCAAGATAAAAATGAATGAGAAAAGGGTATTCGATGACTTGGATGTAGCCGTCATGTGGCATCCATTCGACCGAAACCGTATAAGCAACGATATCTGGCAATCTCAGGATATCAAAAACTACACATTCCACGGCATCAGCGCCCACGCTTCCAAGGCACCGGAAGCTGGTAGAAGCGCACTGGATGCAGCGGAACTTATGAATATTGGCGTCAATTATCTAAGAGAACACGTCCCCGGTGACGTCCGTATGCACTATGCATACATCGATAACGGCTTGCCGGCAAATGTCGTTCCCGACTTTGCCAAGACCAATTATTTCATCCGATCCGCCAAACGTGCCCGTACCGAAGATGCAAGCATCCGAGTCGACAATTGCGCCAGAGGCGCTGCCATGATGACTGGAACATCCGTCGACATTGAACTGGTCGGAAGTTGCAAAGAGATGAAAGTCAACCGTCCATTGACCGAGATCTACTACAAAGCCATGACTCAGATTCCGACCCCTGAATATACAGAAGAAGAACTCGCCTTTGCCGCAGATATTACCCGCGAGGCAGGCCTTCAAAATAACGGTATCTACTTCACCGGATTAGAACCACTGGAAGACGAACCAGTCCCCATATCCATTGGAACAGACGCTTCCGAAGTAAGCCATACCGTTCCCCTCATCACAATCAGCGCAGCAACCATGTGCAAAGGCACACCACTGCACCACTGGGCAGCCGCCAAACAAGCCGGAATGAGCATCGGCCACAAAGGAATGCTGTACGCTGCAAGATGCATGGCAGAAGGAACAAAATTATTACTTGAGAAACCAGAAAATTTACAAAAAGTATGGAAGTATCATTTGGGTACACCCCATTTATAAAAAAGTGACACCACAAATGTTAAATGGGGACGTAGTAAAATTGCATTTTACTACGTCCCCAATAAAGGAGGTACATAATATGATTACAAAGAAAATTGGAGTTATTGGATGTGGTAACATGGGTGGCGCTATTCTCTACGGCGCATTGGAAAGCGGCGTTCTCCCTAAGGAGAATGTCTATGTATATGACATTAATCCTGCTATGATGGAAAAAGCCAAGGGCTGGGGTGTGAACCTTGCTAAAGATGATGAAGATGTCTGCTTAAGCAGCGATATTATCCTCTTGGCCGTAAAACCACAGAATGCTGCCGAAGCGTTATCTCAATGTAAAAAAGCGTTAGATGAAAAAGCAATGATGTCCATCGTTGCCGGAGTAACCGTAGAACGCCTGAGAAATATGATTGACGGTACTCCAAGGATTCTTCGCCTGTTGCCAAATACTCCTGCTATGGTATTCGAAGGAGCATTCGCAATCTGCTCTGACAATGACTTTACAGAAGAAGAATTAGAGATTGCAAAATCCATTTACAGCACAATCGGAATTATTGAAATGGTACCGGAACACTTGATTGATGCTGCCTGTGCATTAAACGGCGGTGGTCCTGCTTTCGTTGCTATGTTCATTGAAGCCATGGCTGATGGTGGAGTAAAACAGGGGCTTCCTAGAAAAACAGCTTATCGCCTTGCAGCACAGACTGCTCTCGGTACAGCCAAAATGATTCTTGAAAAAGAATTACATCCAGGTGAAATCAAAGACATGGTAACCTCCCCAGGCGGAACAACCATCGAAGGATGTGAGGCACTGGAAAAAGGCGGCATGAGAGGTGCCGTTATCGACTGCATCAACAAAGCCGCTGAGAAATCCAAGAAGTTATAGATGGGAATTTAGATGAGTTAGTTGGTGATTGGGAGGTGTACGGCGCAAGGGAGTTGGATAGGCTGGTCTGTATCCGATATCCTTCGCTGAGAATCCATAACAGAAAAAAGAGTTGCAATTTCGTGACCGGACTGATTCACCGAGAAATTTGGATAATTTCTCGATTCAGCAGTCCTTTTGAATTTGGCTGAATGCCAAATTCTCACACGGAATTGCAACTCTTTTTTCTGTAACGGATTCTAACACTTGGATAGACGGATACAGACCAGCCTATCCAACTCCCTTGCGCCTGACATTTCCAATTACCGAACGGACTCATCTGGCGGAATTTCTGGCGCGAAGCGCAATGGGGAGCGATGTTTTTATACTATTCATCATTATTTCAATGGAAGAATCAGTTAGTTATTCCGCCAGTTTTTTGACAATATCTTTACTGATATCTTTCCCTCTGCATGACGCGCAGGAATCCTCCCGGATGAGGAAGTTGCGGACTTGGGGGATGTCAAGCGAGAAGATGGATGGGATAGTTTCCATTCGTTGGCCAAGCGATAGAATCCGTTACTGGAAAAGAAGCAGATATTTTGTGCGAAGATTTGGCTTCAAGCCAGATCTGAGAAGGCTGCTGAGCCTCGAAATCATCAAGATTTCGGGGCGAATCAGCCTGGTCACAAAATATCTGCTTTTTTTCCTGTTATGGATTCTTAGCGAAGGACTCCGCAATGGAAACCATCCCATCCGTCCTCTCGCCGTACACACCCAATCACCAACTAACTCATCTAAATTCCTACTTCCCCTGCATCCTTTTAATTACCTTCAATCTGGTAAATTCTTCTCTTTCTTTTTCTTCCAGGGCATTACTGATGTTATAAACCAGATTGGTATACATCGGGATTGTAATATTTTTCAGTGCATTGGCGCGTTTCTGTGTCTTCTTGATATTCGTAGCCAGGCGATAAGCTGAATTTTCAACTTCAGCCAGCTTGATCGTCAATGCTTTCACCTCACGGAATGCCTCTCTGGCAATATCAATAGACTCATGCGTGGCACCAAATGCATAAGTCAGTTTATTCTGTTTCTCATCATATTTTATATGCGGAATTTCTGTTCCCATAATACTTCGCGTCTGAATACGGATAGAATCCTCTATCGGAACAGTAAAGGCCAACTCCTGTACTTTACTGATTCCCAGCTCAATATTGGCACGCTTCAGACAGGCATATGCTTTCGTAAAGGTCGAATCAATCTCTTCCTGGATATCTTTCGCCTCATCAATCAACCCCATCAATTCCTTTAAGAGGATATTACGTTTCTTATCCATCAGCTCATATCCCTGACGCGCAAGTGCCAGCGAATTCTTAGCAAGCATTAAGTTTCCTTTTGTAGGAAATTCTCTCGGATCCATATACAAACCTCTTTTCTACTGCTAATCTTATTACAGTCTACAGACTATCTGCTATTTCCAAATATCGCAACTAGTCTGTTGCCGGTGTATAGTATTTATCGATCAGTTTTGTATCAATTCGGTCGAGCTCTTCTTTTGGCAATAACCGCAGAAGTTCCCAGCCCAGATCCAGCGTTTCCTGAATCGTCCGATTCTCCGTCGGGCCCTGGCCGATGTAACGTTTTTCAAACTCTACACCAAACTTCAGATATTTTTTATCAATCGGAGACAATTCATCTTCGCCGATAACAGAAGCCAGATTTCTTGCCTCTCCCACTTTTGCATATGCAGAAAACAACTGGTTTGCCAGATCCTGATGATCTTCACGGGTATATCCAGCTCCAATTCCATCCTTCATCAGACGTGACAGGGACGGAAGTACACTGATCGGCGGATAGATCGCCTGCCCATGAAGGCTTCGGTCTAATACAACCTGGCCCTCTGTAATATATCCGGTCAGATCCGGGATCGGATGTGTAATATCATCATTTGGCATCGTAAGGATCGGAAGCTGCGTTACAGATCCATTTGAACCCTCTACAATTCCGGCACGCTCATAGATGGTTGCCAGCTCACTGTACAGATAACCCGGGTATCCCTTTCGAGAAGGGATCTCTCCTTTGGAGGATGAGACTTCTCGTAACGCTTCTGCAAACGAGGTCATATCCGTCAGGATAACAAGGATATGCATATTGCATTCAAATGCCAGATATTCTGCCACTGTCAGCGCAACTTTCGGTGTGATCAGACGTTCCACCACCGGGTCATTTGCCAGGTTCAGGAACATACATACATGGTCAGATACTCCGCTTTCTTCAAATGTTTTCCGGAAGAATTCCGCCACATCATGCTTTACACCCATTGCTCCAAATACAATCGCAAATTCTCCTTCTGCGCCATCTCCCAGAGATGCCTGCTTAACAATCTGTGCTGCCAGCTGATCATGCGGCAGTCCATTTCCCGAGAAGATTGGAAGCTTCTGTCCACGAATCAGTGTTGTCAGTCCATCAATTGCAGAGATTCCGGTCCGGATATAGTTTCGCGGATATTCTCTGCGCACCGGGTTCAGCGGAAGTCCGTTGACATCTCTTCGCTCCACTGCCGTAATCGAGCCCAGTCCATCGATTGGTTCTCCGATTCCGTTAAATGTACGCCCCAGCATATCCGGTGACACAGCCACTTCCATCGGACGCCCGGTCAATTTTGTATGCGTATTCTGAAGGGACATATTCTCCGTTCCTTCAAACACCTGTATAATCGCCTTGTCTTCATTCAGTTCAACAATACGGCCCATCTTCTTGATGTTGCCTTCTACGACAAATTCAACAATCTCGTCAAAGAAAGCATTCTGCACTCCTTCCAGTACAACAAGAGGTCCGTTGATATTACTCAGTCCAAGATATTCTATTGCCATTTACGGTTCCTCCTTTATGCATTCTTTTCGATTACTCTCTGATAAAAATGGTCAATCTCCACTTTATATAGATCTAGCAGCTGCAGATCATCGTTTGGAACATCATATTTCATTGCAATTACTTTCTCGAAGATTCCTTCCGCCTTTAACACAGACATCGGCATTCCCATTGCAACAAGAGCCCGGGATGTTTTATACAGATATAAGATAACATCCATCATCTTAAACTGCTTTTCCGGCGATACGCAGGTATCATCTTTGTGGAAAGCATTCTGCTGCAGGAAGCCCAGACGGATTACTCTGGCGATCTCCAGGATCAGTTTCTGATCATCCGGAAGTACATCTCCGCCGATCAATTTTACAATCTCCATCAGGTTACTCTCCTGGCTCAGAATGGTCATCATTCTGTTTCGATAATCTGTAAACTTCGGCGACACATGGTCTGCGTACCATCCACTGAGATCATTCAAATATTCACTATAACTGTTCAGCCAGTGAATTGCCGGGAAATGTCTTGCATACGCCAGAGATTTATCCAGTCCCCAGAAGCATCTCACAAATCGCTTAGTATTCTGCGTAACTGGTTCTGAAAAATCTCCTCCCTGAGGAGATACTGCTCCGATAATGGATACGGACCCCACCTCGCCATTCAAAGTCTGCATCATACCAGCTCTTTCATAAAATGCTGACAGCCGAGAAGCCAGATATGCAGGAAAGCCTTCCTCAGCAGGCATCTCTTCCAGACGTCCGGACAACTCACGCAGAGCCTCTGCCCAACGTGAAGTAGAATCAGCCATAATAGCCACATCATATCCCATATCCCGATAATACTCTGCCAGTGTAAGGCCTGTATAGATAGAAGCCTCACGGGCTGCCACAGGCATATTCGAAGTATTGGCGATCAAAGTGGTACGATCCATCAATGGGTTACCGGTTCTCGGATCCTCCAGCTGAGAGAATTCTTCCAATACCTGCGTCATCTCATTCCCACGCTCTCCACATCCGATATAGATAATAATGTCTGCATCCGCCCACTTCGCAATCTGATGCTGCATCATCGTCTTTCCTGTTCCGAAGCCTCCCGGAATCGCTGCAGTTCCTCCCTTTGCAATCGGGAACATGGTATCCACGATACGCTGTCCTGTAATCAGTGGAATATTTGCCGGGAATCGATGAGCCGACGGTCTCGGAACACGGATCGGCCAGCGCTGTGTCATCGTAAGATCTCTCCTGCTGCCATCCAAAAGTTCCAGCGTAACCAGCACATCCTCTATCGTATACTGCCCATCCGGAACAACGGAGACAACCGTTCCTTCTACATCTGGCGGCACCATACACTTATGAACAATTGCACGTGTCTCCGGAACCTCCGCAATAATGCTTCCGCCATGAACCACATCTCCAACACACACCGTCATATGCGTATCCCACAACTTTTCTCTGTCCAGCGAATCCACACTGATTCCTCGGGTGATAAATGACCCGGCAGTATCCGCGATTCGATCCAACGGACGTTCAATTCCATCAAATATATTATTCAGAATTCCCGGTGCCAGAGTAACGGATACTGCTGATCCAGATGACTCCACGATCTCGCCCGGTTTTAATCCTGATGTTTCCTCATATACCTGTATCGTTGTCAGATCCTTATCCAGGGAAATCACTTCGCCCACCAGCCTCTGTTCCCCTACATATACCATCTCTGACATCTTAAAATCAGTCATACCTTTCAAGTAGATAACGGGACCATTGATTCCGTAGATTTTTCCAGTTGATACACTATTCAACTCCCGCACCTCCTCTGAATACAAACTCACGATATTCTTTTTCAATTGCGCCCTTGAACGCGTGATCAATCAGAATATTCCGTTCTCTGATCACGGCTCGCACACCTCCGATAAAGTCCTCTTTACTCACGGTAAGTGCCATGCCGGTATGTTCCTCCAGATAATCTTTCTTATCTTCATCCGTCGGATTAATGTAGATCGTCATAGCTGCCCCGTCTGCAAATCGGGCCGACTTATTAATATACTCAATCAGAAGACGCTTATATTCTTCCGTCTTCATGAAGTCCCGTATCAGTTCCTCAACCTCCCGGAACAGCTCCTTTTTCAACTCTTTTTGTGTCTTTCCCAGTTCTCTTTTTAATTCCAGCTGCGCCTTGGACATCGCCATATTCAGCTGCTGCTTTGCATGGACTCTTTCCGCCTTCACTCTCATCTCCGACTGTCGGGTTGCTTCTATGCGGTGCTGCTCAAATACGCCCATCAGCGCATCTTCATGCTTTTTCATAATAGCATTGCCCTCTGTTCTGGCTTCTTCCATCGCTGCGGCCTGCAAATGTGATATCTTCTCTTCTATTGTCAAGTGTGTCACCTTCTTTTCAATTGGAATTTCATTCCATCTATAATTTCAGGCCAATCGCCTCATTTACATAAGATGTGATAAAATCTTTCTTACGTCCGGTTCCGTGTCTGTCAGGAATCTCTATCAAAAGCGGCATCTCTCGTCCCAGCTTGATCTCATCGATCAGATCCGGGAATTCTCTGCCGAACTTTTCCGTCAGCAGTATGATTCCCACTGTCTTATCATTCATCGCAGTCTCAATGGCCTCCCGAAGCTCCTCTCTTTCATGAACCACTACACCATCGACACCAGCCAGCCGCATTCCTGTCAGCGTATCGATATTATCACTGATCAGATACATCTTCATCTTACAATTTACCTAAGATCATGAAGGAGATGATCAGTCCATACAGACATACACCTTCTGCAAGACCTACGAAGATCAGAGACTTACCAAGTGCGCTGGAGTCTTCACTGATTGCTCCAAGAGCAGCACTGGCAGCACTGGCAACGGCAATACCACCACCTACACAAGACAAACCGGTTGAAAGTGCAGCGGCAAGGTAACCGAATCCTGTAGCATTTGAAGCAACATTTTCTGCAGTGTCAGCAGCCTGTACCGGATCCCCGCCAAACATCATGATTGCTGCAATTACAAATGCTCCAAAATAAAAGAATACATTGGTTCCAATTGCTCGTTTATATCTTTTTCTGGATTTTTCTCCGAGCAGATAATAGCCAAATGGAATAATAATACTAAGTATCAAAGTTGCAATGAGTAATAATTTTACTGTTAATGTCATGATTGATATCCTCCTTATGTTTGGATTATTAATGTTCTTTACTATGATTATTAAACGGTTTGAATTCCCGTCCGTTTCCTTTATAGAACCGGCTGAACATCTCGTAGTATTCTAGACGAAGTACCTGGATTCCAACGACCAGTCCCTCCAGTCCACATACCAGAATATTGCCCAGCACAAATACGATCCAGTTCGTACTTCCCTCAGATGCACCGGACAGCATAAGTACAACTTCCATCATTGCCGCATGACTGACTGCAAATGCGCCGATTCGCACATAAGATATGGTGTTGGAAAAGTAACTCAGCATTGTTTCGAACAATTCAAAAAATGCCTGCACAAAGAACATGACTTTTCCTTCTTCCATCTTCTTATGTCGCTTCTGAACCAGATTGGCAAGAGGTTCTTTGAACACGAACATCAAAATCGGAACTCCCAGGAAGATAACCATCATAATATTTCCCGGAACTTTATGTCCTGTCATATACAAGACGATCGTAAGAACGAGAAAGCCATAGAACACAAGTCCTGCCACTCCGTTATTCGAAAACAGCCCGTTTTCCAGATCATGTGACTTTATAGCGTTAACCACATTGAAGATCATCACCAGCAGATTCAGCGCCATACCAAATGCAATTGCCACAACAAATACGGTATTCAGCTGACCGATAAACGGAAGATTCGTCATTGCTTCCACCGGCCTTAACCAATGTGCTTCAATAATATTCTCAAATCCAAATATACTGCCGAACATATATCCAAAAAATGTCGAGAAAAGACCGGCGATGGATATGATTCCCGCCAGATCGATCTTCTTGATCAGATAGAGCAGACCGCCGATAACAAACAGGCACAGTCCCTGCCCCATATCTCCAAACATGGCACCAAAAATAAATGTATACGTCAGTGCCACGAACATCGTCGGATCCATCTCGTCATGAGCCGGAAGCCCATACATACGGATAAACATCTCAAAAGGCTTAAAGAATCGAGGATTCTTTAACTTCGTCGGAGGATCTCCAAAGAACTTTTCCTTATCCTCTTCTACCACGATGAACACTTTGTCATCGTGTTCTGCTTCTTTTACAAATGCCTCAACATCTTTTTCTCCCATCCAGCCGCAGAGGATATAATAATCTTCTTTATTATCTCCTACATCTGTCCTTGCCGCCATCTTTCGTACATCGAAGTTATTCGATAACTCTTCCAGCCTTCTTCTTGCACCAAGAAGCTGTGACGCATGCTTTGTCATGAGTTCTTCGATTTTAGTATCAATTTCCTTCATCTGTTCTGCAGCATCATTAATTTCTTTCTGGATATCCTGGCATGCCAGTTCCGGTGTCCCAACATAATCCCTGGATAGCGAGATTCTTTCAAAATGAAGAGAATTGAATACCGAGTCCACTTTACTTGCCTCTGCATTCGAGACAAAATAGCAGCCATAGACATAATTCTCATTCCGGACACCTTCCAGGAATATTGCATTCAGATCACTAAACAGATATCTCTCCAGTCTCTTATAATAATCGACTTCAATTCTTCCGAAACGAACCTTCATATACTTATATCTCATGACTTTGTAGAGATCCAGCTCCAGTGGTCTGAACGGCTCCAGTACATTCAGGTTATCCTTTATGCCATCTGCTTTCTTCTTTAAAAGTTCTTTCTTTTCTACCAGTTCCAGATAATTATGATTAATATTCCGAATCAATGTAATCATCTCGTCTTCCGTCATGGAAGCGTCCACATGAACATTTCCATCCGGTATCAAAGCCGCAAACTGTTCTGCCTTTGCTAATGGTTCCTTATACGGATTCACCTCTACAAAAGGCATGAGATTGTCTGTCGTCTTTAATTCAGTAAGGGCGTTCTCAAGCTGCATCTCATATTTTGACAGATATACATCACATACACGGTCAATATCTGTTCTTGGTCCGCTAATGCTCAAAAACTTCATTTTTACAATCATTCAATCACACCTCCTAGGTATCCTAACGTTTCTCTTGAAGATAAGCCGTAACGGATACATTCAAGGGCTGTAGTTAGTTTATATATTTCTTCTTCTTTTAAAAATAAATACGTATTGACCGTTGCTATAGAATATGGATTCTTTCTCCGGTCACTCAGATATAATCGCTTCAGACATTCTTTATAGATATGCTCCAGTTTCTTTCCCTCAAAACCAACAAGTTTCTTTGCATAATAAGTCGTCCCAAGCTGCCGTTCGAATTCTTCCAGTGTAGGTGCCTCGACCAGCATTTTAAATTCCTCAACACTGATTCGATAATGAATCGGAATAGTAAGGGAATAGATATCTGGTGGAAGCATATGATAATACTTCTTAGCACGATAGATCCACTGGATATTCAAAAGATCTATCTTCGTTCCACAGTCCCTGGTATAAAGTTCCAGTTCCTTCCCTTTCAGAAGCCGCTTATTCTTTTTCCACATACTGGAAAAATAATACAGATCCAATGCCAGATCATAATCAAAGAGATTCGCATCCTCTGCATCTCTTAGCTTCTGGAGAGGAGCATAATACTCCGTTCCCCGCAGGTTATCTACCAATTCTACAATATTTCTTGATGTGATCAACTTATCAATGGATATCTGGGAATACTTATCGAAGAATTCTTTCTTATATTCTAGATCAAACGGTTTATCGTAATGATTAAATATGATACGCAGACAATAATTAATCAGATCAATCTCATACCTCTTCCAGTATATCTTCAGGAACTTCTTCTGTTCCATTCCCGCAAACCGGAAAATTCTTGTGTAATCATCAAACAACGACTGATACAGCACTTTTTCCACATTGCCGCGGTGATACAACGAGACATCCATCCGATTAACATAATCTGCATAAGCCGGCTTTTCTTTCAGATAATCTATAGCTTCCGGTACGCTTTTCAGATTCGCAATATTCTCAAAATCTTTTTCTGTAAGGAGCTTTGCCTGCATCGCACGGACCTTTGTAACAATTCCGCTGTATGACATAACATTTCCCATGTTTTACACCTCTATTATATGCTTCAAAATCTCCTGGGCATATGCGCTGTGATTTTTCTCAAATTCTTTTCTCAGATTATCAATCGTCGACTGATTCTTCTCTCTCTGATCCGCCAGAATCCGTTCCATCTCCCTGTCGGCTTCTGCTTTAATCTGATCCAGTTGTACCTGCGTCTCACTTTCCAAATTCTCATCAAACTGGTCTCGCTTCCTCTGAATCTCTTTCTCAATCTCTTTTTTCTGAGCCTCGGCATGCTCCACAATTGCTTCCGCAGTCATCTCTATATCCGCTAATTTTTCAACAACAGATTCCATAGGCGCCTCCATTTTCCTATAATTACACTCATGTTATAATAATACTCTTATTTTTTCAAATTTCCATAGTCAATATTACCAAAAAATTACAGCCTTGTTACTTATTTAACACATTCGTGTAGAATTGACTTTTCTTTGCTCAGGAGATAAACTAAAAGATATGCTAAAACGCTTGAAAATAGGGAGGAATCGCGTATGCGTCTTAGAAATATACCACGCGCAGAAGGTGTATTGAACGACTGTAAAGAAGTTGTTAAAAATGAAACTGATTTTAAAGGAAATTGGCAAAATGTATTTGATAATACCAACCCCATACATATAGAAATTGGAATGGGAAAAGGAAAGTTTCTTCTCTCCCTTGCTCAGTGTAATCCAGATATCAATTACATTGGCATCGAGAGATATTCCAGTGTCCTTCTTCGTGCAGTAGAAAAATTCCAGGAAATGGAGAATTCTCCATCTAACATTCGCTTCATCTGTATGGATGCTGCTGATATCGCAGAGGTATTTGCTCCTGATGAAGTCTCCCGTATATATCTGAATTTCTCAGATCCATGGCCGAAGGCTCGTCATGCCCGCAGACGCCTGACTTCCGCTGAATTCTTTGCACAATATGACCGGATACTCACTCAGGACGGGACTGTTGAATTCAAGACAGATAACAGGCCTCTCTTTGATTTTTCCGTAGAACAGCTAAAAGAATCTTCCACATTTGAACTTGCCGCCTGTACCTACGACTTACATAACACACCAGATATGAACCAGGGCAATATTATGACAGAATATGAAGAAAAGTTCTCTTCTATGGGTAACCCCATCTGCAAATTAATTGCTCACAGGAAATCTTTATAATATCTCTCTGTGCCAAAGTCTTGTACATCTGCATATATTAATATAGAAGAATTTATATCTGGATGTAAGCATATGGGACGCAGACGAAAAAAAGGAATCAAACAAAAGATCTGTGAATTTACTTACCGACAAAAAGGATTACACAACAAATTAATCTGTCTAAGGCACTCTATGGATGAAGTATGTCGCATATTGAATCCCAGATGCTAGAAGATGAGAAAAAGAAAGGTTGAATAATATGTTACACTTAACAGCCAAAAATTTTGCGGCTGAGGCGAAACACGACCCTCTTCCGGTTGTGGTCATGTTCTATGCAATATGGTGCGGCAAATGCGCTATGATGAAGCCGGTTGTAGAGGAAATCGAAAAAAAATATGAAGGCCAGATTAAATTCTGCGAAGTAGAAGTTGACGAATCGGCCGTACTTGCCGCCAACTACGAAGCAAATATCGTTCCGACATTCGTATTCTTTCAGAACGGCGAATTGCTTGGAAGTATGCAAGGTGTCATAGACGAAGAGCTATTTGATCAACGTCTACAGAAAATCTTCAGAAATAGTTAATGCATATTTTATTTGCAAAAATAGCGGAATATGGTATATTAGGGTAGAATCATGAAGTCTCCGTGTGGCAGTCGACGAAGCTATAGCCATTTTGCTTGCGTCGGCTGTCGCCGCAAAAGAACAAAAAGGAGGTATGGTGTTTACACCAGACATTATGAAAAAGATAAAACGAACATTACCATTAATCATGGCTGCAGTACTTACCTGCTCCAGCCTGCCTCTGGTAGCTCAGGCTGACAGCTCAAAGGTTGTAACTCTTGGCGCCAATCTTACAGAGGAACAGAAAACCTCCATGTACGAATATTTCGGAACTTCTGCTGATGAAGTGGATACCATCGAAGTAACCAATGCGGATGAAAGAAAATACATGGAAGGAATCGCTTCTGAGGAACAGATTGGAACTCGTACATATAGCTGTTCCTATGTGGAACCAACCAGCAGTGGCGGTGTACAGGTAAAAGTTGCAAACCTGACTTATGTAACCAGTTCTATGATTGCAAGTACATTATTAACTTCCGGTGTTGAGAACTGCAATGTTGTTGCTGCCTCTCCAATCGAAGTATCCGGTACCGGGGCATTGACCGGAATCATGATGGCTTATGAACAGGCAAGCGGTGAAGCCCTGGACGAAGGACAGAAGGAAGCTGCCACTCAGGAACTGATAACTACCGGAGAACTTGCCGATACCATCGGTCAGGAACAGGCAAGCGACCTGATGAACGAAGTAAAAGAAGACGTCATCGATAACAACTTAACAGATGAAGGCGAGATTCAGGATGCAGTCAACAATGCCGCAGATAAATATAACATCACCCTTTCCGAAGGACAGATGGCTCAGATCGTATCCCTGATGCAGACAATCTCTCAATACGATTATGACACAAAAGCATTGAAGAAGACACTGGACAACTTGAACGGAGAAAGCGGCGGATTCTTCTCCAACCTCTGGAGTTCTGTCAAAGGATTCTTTACCGGCGATTCTAACGACGGCGGAATCATCAACGATACTCAGGACGATGTCCTCGGAGCAGATGCCATCATTGACAGTACACTGGATGCAGTTGTCGGCGAAGAAAAAGAAAGCTTCTGGGATAAAATAGTTGGATTCTTCAAAGATCTCTTCGGCGGAGAGGATGAAGATACCAACGAAGATACAGAAGAAGTAGACGAAGACGCTGACACCGACGAAGAAGAAGACAACACCGATGATACAGATATCACAGACGATTCCGATCTCGATGGAAGTGATTCCACAGATGATGCTGCAATCGACGATTCCACCGCAGACGGAACCGATACAGACACCTCCGGTGACACCGGATTAGTCATCGATGATGGCACAACCGATTCCAGCGAGAGTGTTCAGTAGGAATTTTGATGGGTAAGTTTTGTGATTGAGGAGTGCACGACGCAAGGGAGTTGGATCGGTTGGTCTGTATCCGGTATCCTTCGCTGAGAATCCATAACAGAAAAAAGAATTGCAATTTCGTGACCGGACTGATTCACCGAGAAATTTGGATAATTTCTCGATTCAGCAGTCCTTTCGAATTTGGTCTGTAACCAAATTCTCACACGGAATTGCAATTCTTTTTTCTGTAACGGATTCTAGTGCTTGGATAAACGGATACAGACCAACCGATCCAACTCCCTTGCGCCTGACATTCTCAATCACGGAACGAACTCATCTAGGGGAATTCCTAGCGTGAAGCGTAATGAGGTACGATATTCTTATACTATTCATTATTATTTTGATGGAAATATTGGTTAGTTATTCTGTCAAACTATTGCCAATATCTTTCCCTTTTCGTCATACGCAGGAATCCTCGCAGATGAGGAAGTTTCGGACTTGGGAATGACAGGCGAGAGGATGAATGAGATGGTTGACATTCGTTGGACAAGCGTTAGAAGCCGTTACAGAAAAAGGAACAGACATTTTGCGCGAAGATCTGGCCTCAAGCCAGATCTAAGAAGGCTGCTGAGCCTCGAAATCATCAAGATTTCGGGGTGAATCAGCCTGGTCACAAAATATCTGCTCCTTTTCCTGTTATGGCTTCTCAGCGAAGGACTCCGCAATGCCAACCATCCCATTCATCCTTGCGCCGTACACTCTCAATTACCAACTCACTCATCTAAATTCCCACTTAAAACTCAAATATAGCAACTCCATATGCTGGCAATTTATATTCGAAGGAATATGGTCTTCCATCGCATTCTTCCTTCTTAGCCTTATAAACAAGTGGTCTTTCTTCTCCTTTTCCACCATATTTCGGATCATCACTATTCATGATCAGCTTATACTGTTTCTTTCTCGGTACACCAACACGATAATCTTCTCTCTCCACTGGTGTAAAGTTACATACGAACAGGAGGTTCTTTTTATTTCCTTTGGAATGTCTGATAAAGCTGAAGATACTTCTGTCAGCATCGTCTGCGTTGACCCACTCGAAGCCATCCCAGCTGTCATCCTGCTCATACATTGCTTTATTCTTCTTATACAGATGGAGCAGATCTCTTACCCAGTTTTGCATCTGCAGATGTTCCTCTTCTGCCAGAAGATACCAGTCTAACTCTCGTTCTTCACTCCACTCACGAAGCTGGGCAAATTCCTGTCCCATGAACAGAAGCTTCTTTCCGGCATGTCCCATCATAAAGGCATACCCGACTTTTAGATTCGCATATTTGTCGAACCCAAGGCCCGGCATCTTGTTCAGCATAGAACACTTCAAGTGAACAACTTCATCATGTGATAATACCAGAATAAAGTTCTCGCTATGTGCATAACTCATAGCAAATGTCATCTGATTGTGATTATATTTTCTGAAGTATGGATCCAGTTTCATATATTCTATAAAATCATGCATCCATCCCATATTCCATTTCAGGCTGAAACCAAGGCCATCGTCTTCAACATCTCCGGTAACCTTCGGCCAAGCTGTAGATTCCTCTGCAATCATTAATGCACCTGGATTACGTTTTTTTACAATGGAATTCAGATGTTTGAAGAAATCAATTGCTTCAAGATTCTGATTTCCGCCATATTTATTAGAAATCCACTGACCAGTCTGTTTTCCATAGTCAAGATAAAGCATGGATGCAACCGCATCTACTCGCAGACCATCTACATGGAAATATTCAATCCAGAACAAAGCATTAGAAATCAAAAAGTTACGCACTTCATTTTTTCCATAATCAAAAATCTTGGTTCCCCAATCTGGATGTTCTCCCTTTTTTGGATCTGCATATTCATATGTAGGGGTTCCATCAAAATTAGCCAATCCGTGTATATCTCTCGGGAAATGAGCCGGTACCCAGTCCAGGATAACTCCGATTTTATTCTTATGAAGATAATTAATCATCCACGCGAAATCTTCTGGTGTTCCATAACGAGAAGTCGGTGCAAAGTATCCCGTCACCTGATATCCCCAGGAACCGTCAAACGGATGTTCCGCAATTCCCATCAATTCAACGTGAGTATATCCCATATCTTTTACGTACTTTACAATTTCCTTTGCAAACTCACGATAATTATAGAATCCCGTACCTTCCGTTCCAAGATGCCGCTTCCAGGAACCAATATGTACTTCATAGATAGACATTGGTTCTTTCATATGATTCCACTGTTCACGCTTCTCCATCCAGACAGAATCTGTCCACTTAAGCTGGGAAATATCCGTCACTCTTGATGCTGTACCCGGTCTTAGCTCTGCATAATTCGCATATGGATCAGACTTAAAAACATATTCTCCTGTATATGTCTCCACACAGTACTTATATAAAGCTCCCTCTTCAACACCCGGAATAAAACATGTGTATATTCCCAATGGTTCTTCCCTCTCCATTGGATTAGCTTCCATGCTCCACTCATTGAAATCGCCCACTACAGACACAGAACGCGCATGCGGTGCCCATACTGCAAAATATACGCCCTCTTTTTTCCCTTTTTTCACTCTATGAGCTCCCATTTTTTTGTAAATCTCATAGTGTGTTCCCTGTCCAAAAAGGTACTGATCCAGTTCGCCGATTTCATATGGTTTTTTCTTTTTCTCTGCCATATAACTATCCCTCACATTCTGTTGCGATATATTATTATTATACTTTAGACCACCATAAAAAGAAAGGGTTTTGGCAAATCTTACTCACCAAAACCCTACTTTTATTCATCTCTTATATTTTGAAATCTTCCTCTTTCAAAATAATTCTGTCAGACTCATCTGTACTTCTTCCAAACACTCTTCTTGCCAAATGCTTTACATTTGCCTTCTGAGAATGTTCAATTGCTTCATCCATGATTTCCTTAACCTCTGCAACAGATACCGCATGATCTTCTCTCTGCATCACATCAATTCTGCTGTATAATGCAAGAATTCCCATTTCATCCAGCTTATAACCATTCTCCTTCGCATATGTCTGTCCAAACGTTACCAATTCATCATTTATAAATACCGGAAGTTCCAGTCTTGAAGTAAACTTCTTCTTAAAATCTGGATTGGCTGTCATCAGACGCTCCAGTGGTTTTCTCTGATCTTCCAGCACAAAAAGAAGTTCTCCTGTCTTCTTTTCCATCAGATAATTTAACTCTTTAATTGTTCTGGAATTCAGTTTGCCTGCCTTTTCGATAATAATTGCACCACCACGAAGCTTCTGAATAATATTCGTCAATTCCTTCTTATTCAATGATTCTCCTGTTACAATCGCTACCTTTCCTTGCTTCAGGTTCCTCTGCTTCTGAATTGCCTTTACAATATCTACTGCAAGTACCGTCTTACCAGAACCTTTACGTCCGATTACCAGAAGGTTTCCTGTCTTTGAGGTTCCTTCTCTCTGTGCTCTCCGGTCATTATCAAGAACTTCCACGATCTGTTCACTCATTCCTCTTACCGGAACAAAATAAGAGAACAATTTTTTCTGTTCTTCGGTAAGTCCAGCTTTTAGACCAATCTCACTAGTTGCGCTCAGATCATAACGTCCAGTCACAACAAATCCTGTATCAAACGGAACTCCACCGCCTTTTGACTTTTTAATTCTTTTCTGAATCTCTTCTTCAGATGGCTCCTCAATTTCAAGAGTCTCTGTTACCGGTTCAGGCTCTGCCTTTTCAAGTTCCTCCTCTTCGAAATCTTCCTCCTCAAAGTCTTCTTCCTCAAGTTCTTCTTCCTCAAGTTCTTCTTCCTCGAAGTCATCTTCCTCAAAGTCTTCCTCGCCGAAATCTTCCTCCTCAAAGTCTTCTTCTCCAAAGTCTTCTTCTTCGAAATCTTCCTCTCCGAAGTCTTCTTCCTCAAAATCTTCCTCTGCAAAGTCTTCTTCTCCGAAATCTTCCCCGAAGTCTTCCTCGTCAAAGTCTTCTTCTTCGAAATCCTCTTCTCCAAAGTCTTCCTCGTCAAAGTCTTCTTCAAACTCCTCTGCAAAGTCTTCTTCGAAATCGCCGATAAAATCTTCTATATCAAAATCTTCTTCCTGATCTTCTACTTCCTCTGTTTCAAAGGTATCTTCCAGCGCATCGGCCTCGAAATTATCTTCTTCTACATCATTCTCCATTTCTTCCATCAATTTTACAATATCATCTGGAATTCTCTGTGTCTTTCCCTGAATGATCGTATCTGCTTCCTCAGCTGCTTTTTTAGCTGCTTCTTCCTCCGCTGCTTTTTTAGCTGCTTCTTCCTCTGCTGCTTTTCTGGCCGCCTCTTCCGCCGCTTTTCTGGCTGCTTCTTCTTCCGCCGCTTTTCTAGCTGCTTCTTCTTCCGCCGCTTTTCTGGCTGCTTCTTCCTCCGCTGCTTTTCTGGCTTCTTCCTCGGCTGCCTTTCTAGCTGCCTCCTCAGCTGCTTTTCTGGCTGCTTCTTCTTCGGCTGCCTTTCTAGCCGCCTCCTCAGCTGCCTTTCTAGCCGCTTCTTCCTCGGCTGCTTTTCGGGCTGCTTCTTCTTCCGCCGCTTTTCGGGCCGCTTCTTCTTCCGCCGCTTTTCGGGCCGCCTCAGCTGCCTTTCTCTCTACTTCTAAGCGTTCTGCTTCTTTTCGACGTTCTGCCGCTTCCCGCTCTTTTCTAATTCTCTCGCGGTCTTCCTGCTTCTTCTTTTCGATTACTTCTGCATTCGCCTTCTGCTTTGCTTCCCACTCCTGAAGGATTTCTTCAATGCGCATCTGTCCAGTAACTCTTAACGCTTCCTCTTTCTCCTTCATTGCTTTCTCTTCTATATTGATTCCACTGGCGATTGCCACTCCCGTTGCAAGTGCTTCTTGCAAAGTTGCACCCTTTACAACTCTCGTAATTGCAGAATGCTTTTCTGGCTTTTCTTCTGGAATCTCTTCTTCCATTACTTCCGGCAATTCTTCTGCGACATCAATTCCATTCTGCTTCAATTCTCTTGCAACGTCCTGAACTTTTTCCTCTTCAGCCGCCTCTGCTTCACGGATAATTTCTGCCATAGGCGTTTTTGCCTGTTCCGGCTTCTTTTCTTCTGTCTTCTCAGACTCTTCTTTCTTTGGTGCGCCTGGGCGAGCATCGTATTTTTCCTTCTGAAGCGGGGTCAATGGCTTATACTTCATCTTCAATTCCATTGCCTGATAGACATACTTTCCTTCGCTAAACCACAGAATCAAGTCATCACATTCTTCCAGACATTCTGCAGTCATTCCCGCCTCATGATATAATTTTGCCAACTCGTATGCCCATTTTTCAACATACTCCGCCTTTTTAAAATCTTCCATGGCATGAATCTGTTCTTCTAATGGTGCTCCCTGTGCTCTCAGAATCTTGTATTTCAAAATATACTGATTTGGATCTTTTGGTGCAAGTTTTACAAATTCTTCATAACAATCTGATGCTTCTTCAAAATCTTCTATCTTTAACGCCAGATTACCGAGCCGGTATACAATCTTTCTGCTTCCCGGAGCGCGATCAAATGCAACAAATAGTATATCTCGGCTCTTCTGGAATTCTCCGTTATATTCATAGATCTCACTTACCATATTCAGCATAGACACATTCTTAACTCTGCGCCAGTCAATGGTATCTGCAATCTCCATAGCTTTCTTATATTGTTTTTTATCCATGTATTCGAGCATCTGCTCTGTCTTTACCCGATATTCATATTTATCCAAATTTCTCACCTCAAATAATTGTCAAAATAGTATATTTACTTACTTATATTTATATAAGTTTATCATATGGTTATAATAATGTCAAAATG
>NZ_JAFBIX010000060.1 GCF_021531895.1 Faecalicatena contorta
TGAATAATCCGGGGGCCGTGTCCCTGCTGTCCGGACTTAGGAAACCGCAAATCCGTTTTTAAGGAAACCACCATTCCGTTGGTGGAAACCTTTATCATAAATTCTTAAAATGTAACTATGCACCCTGTGGTGTAAATACATTTTAAGGAGGTCATGACTATGACCAAATATCGAGAGATTCTCAGGCTCAAAAGCTTGAATCTCAGTCAACAAAACATTGCCGACAGTTGCAATGTTTCAAAAAAGACAGTCAATCGTGTGTTAAAGCGTGCCGCGGAATTAGATATTTCCTGGCCGCTCGATGAAAATGACACCGATGCTGTCCTTGCAGAAAAGTTCTTCCCTTCTGCAAAACAAGTCACATCCCACAAGCGTATGCCTGACTACGACTACATCCGCAAGGAGCTACTTCGTAACGGAGTAAGTAAAAAGCTCCTGTGGACTGAATACATGGAGGATTGCCGTGCCAATGGCGAAGAACCACTCATGTATTCACAGTTCTGCTACCACATCCAACAGGATGAGCAAAAACATCGTGCTACCATGCATATCAACCGGAAACCTGGTGAACAGGTTGAAGTTGATTGGGCAGGTGATCCTGCAACAATCATTGATCCTGATACCGGAGAAATCATCAAAGCCTACATATTTGTTGGCGTAATGACTTACAGCCAGTATGCATATGTGGAAGCATTTCTGGATATGAAGCAGAAATCATGGATTAATGCTCATGTCCATATGTACGAGTACTTTGGCGGTGTTGCTAAGATTCTCGTACCGGATAACTGCAAGACTGCAGTTGTTCACAATGGTGGATGGAGAGACCAGCAGATTAATGAAACTTATCAGGAACTGGCTGAACATTATGGTACAGCTATTATTCCGGCTCGTGTCAGAGCTCCCAAGGATAAGCCGAATGCTGAAGGAACAGTAGGAAATATCTCTACCTGGATAACAGCAGCACTTCGGGATGAACAGTTCTTCTCCCTTGCCGAATTAAATCGTGCAATCAGAGACAAGCTCGAACTGTTCAACCAAAGGCTCTTTCAAAAGAAAGAGGGTAGTCGGCGAATCTTATTTCTTGAGGAAGAAAAACCATTGCTGGCACCATTACCTGCTACCCGTTTTGAACTGAGTGACTGGAAAACAGCCACCGTCCAGTTCAATTATCACATATCTGTGGACAGAATGCTATACTCAGTTCCTTATGAATACATCAAAAAGAAAGTTGATGTGAAGGTAACAGATACCACTATTGAAATTTTCTACAACCATAACCGCATTGCTTCCCATCGTCGTCTGAAAGGACGCCCTGGGCAGTACAGCACTATCACGGAACATATGCCGGAAGATCACCAGAGATATCTGGAATGGAACGGCGACCGGTTCCGCAAATGGGCTGAGCGGATTGGCATAAATACGTACACTGTGGTCAATGCAATACTGACCTCCAAAAGCGTGGAACAACAGACCTACCGAAGTTGTATGGGACTTCTAAAGCTTGCTGAGAAATACTCAGATGCATTGCTTGAAGCAGCCTGTAAAAAGGCTTTATCCTATACCTCCTCGCCCAGTTACAAGAGTATTAAAAACATCCTTGTAACAGGTTCTGTAAAACCGGAATCAGAAACAACTGAATCCAAGACCACACATAAAGCACATGGCATCACAAGAGGTGCCGATTACTATCGGAGGTAAACACATATGACAAATCAGAGTACAATAGATAAATTAATTGAAATGCGCCTTACTACCATGGCAGATGCATTTCGTAACCAACTGGATGATCCTAAATTTAAAGAAGTACCCTTTGAGGACCGTTTTGGTATGCTGGTGGACATCGAATACAGCAATCGTAAAAATAATCGTCAAAAACGACTGATCCGTAATGCCGGATTTGACCAGCCGGAAGCAAATATCATGGATATCAACTACACTTCCGGTCGCAAACTTAACAAGGCTCTTATTAACCGACTTGCAACTTGTGAGTATATATCTGAACACCGGAACCTTTTTATTACCGGTGCTACAGGCTGTGGTAAGACTTACATGGCCTGTGCCTTTGGCATGGAGGCATGCAAGCGGTATTACAACACCAAGTATGTCCGACTTCCGGATCTGCTCATTGATCTGGAAATCGCAAGGACAGAAGGTAACTATCGAAAGGTCATGGCTAAATACGCTAACCCACTGGTTCTCATTCTTGATGAATGGCTTCTTCTAAAACCAACGGAAGCCGAGCAGAAGGATATCTTTGAACTCCTTCATCGAAGACGCAAGAAATCATCTACGATTTTCTGCTCTCAGTATGAATTCGAAGAATGGTATGATCAGCTTGGTGGTGATGACAGTCCTCTTGCAGATGCAATCATTGACCGTATTGCCCATGACAGTTATCGAATAAATATCACAAGCATTGATGCAGAACATGATCGGTCAATGCGAGAGGTATACGGCTTAGATAAAGCATTACGCGAGTAAACTCGCATAAGCGGTTCCCGCAAGTCCGGACAGACGGTTTCCCGTCTGCCGGATTTGCGGTGTTACCGCACAGGAATATTCA
>NZ_JAFBIX010000061.1 GCF_021531895.1 Faecalicatena contorta
GGTTATTTCTTTGATTCACGAAATGAAAGCTACTATTGAATTCTATGGATTAAAAAAATACGGAGAGAAAATTGCACGGTATGCAGATTATATTGTATTTCCTAATCAAATAGTGAAAAATGATTTTAATGATTTATTTCCTGATTTGAAGGGAAAATGTTTAATTCAAGCGCAGGGAGTTTATTTGGATGATAAAAAAGAAAGTATAAATTCATATAGTTTTAATTTGGAGGAGTATAACATACAAGCCAATGATGTGGTTATAATGAGTTCGGGAACCTGTGAATTGAGAAAAGGTGTAGATTTATTTGTTGATGCTGCTATTATGTTATTTAAGAATTGTCAGAAAAAAAATATACATTTTATCTGGACAGGAGATTTTAATAGTCCAGAGTTAGAATGTTGGGTTAAAAATCAGATGGAAAGGAGTGGTGTTGATGAAAATATACACTTTATTCCATTTATTAAAGATACTCACAAATATAGGAGCCTTTTGCAGAGAGCCAATATATTTTGGGCAATGTCCAGAGAAGATCCTTTCCCGTCTACTGTATTAGAAGCAATGAAGAACGGGGTGCCAATAGTTGGCTTCTCTGGTACAGGCGGAATACAGATAATGTTATCCGAAAGAAGAGGAATATTAATAGATGATTTTGATTTGAATAAATTTGTATTGGCTTCGAGATGTCTAATAGAGGCAAGAGAAGATTATTCAGATATGGTAAGGAATGCAAAAACGTATGTGGATGAACTTACATTTGATAATTATATAGCTTTTCTAGAGACATGTATAGAAAAGAAACAAGTGATTTGTCCAAAATTGGATTTAAATAAGTGGGGTAATGCTAAACATTTCTATGATCAGCAATTGAAAGAAAAGTCATTTGAAGAAAAAAAGATTGAATTGGTAAAAGCAAGTCTAAAAAAAGCTTTTTCTTTCACAAGAACTGATAAGAGTAAAGTAGTTCTTTTGGATACGGCAAAAGGGTCTGATAACGTTGAAGATGAGATAATTATGGATTATTGTACTTCTGTTTGCAAAACCGTGTTACCGAATACAGATTTTGTACATATACCAACCCATATATATGATGAACATTCAGAACACATAGAATCATATTTCAAGATTCTATGTGGTACTAATTTAATCTATACAAGAATGGAGAATTCAAAACAATGGGCGTTACCTCAAGACATTGCTAATTATAAAAAAATCTGTTTATTAGGAGTTGGAATGCAACAGTTAGGGATTGAGCTCCCTATGAGTAATTATACAAAGCTCTTTTTACGTTTCATTTTAGATTCAAAGTGTATTCATTCAGTGAGAGACGAACAGACGAAAATGCGTTTAGAACAAATTGGAGTCAAAAACATACTAAATACTGGATGTCCGACAATGTGGAGATTAACACCAGAGCATTGTGCACGAATTCCAACAAAAAAAGCTAGTAATGTTTTAACAACGGTGACAGATTATATGAAAGATAGGGAAAAAGATAGCTTAATGTTATCTGTTTTGAAAAAACATTATGATAATGTATTTATTTGGATTCAAGGACAAAAGGATTATGAATATCTTTGTGAAATTGTTGATTTGGATGATTATATCATTATCCCTCCATCATTGAAGGAATTAGATAGCATATTAAAGAAGTTCGAATTAGATTATATTGGAACGAGGCTTCATGCAGGAATAAGGAGTTTAAATTATTTTCATCGTTCATGTATTATTGCAATAGATAATAGAGCCAGAGCGATAGCTCTGGATACTAACTTACCAATTTTAGAGAGAAATGAAATAAAGGATAAATTAGAAAGTATAATTTTTGAAGAGAGAAAAACAAAAATTACGATTCCATTGAAAGAAATTGAACTTTGGAAAAATCAATTTAGACGATAATAAAAATTGTAATTACAATTGAAAATGTCTTACGTGCAATAATATTAGGTGATATTACTAAATTATATTTATATTGTTTTCTTGGAATTGATATGTGGAAATCAATTGCTGGCCGGACTTTCATTGTATAAGAGGCTTTCGTTTAGCGTTTATTATCTGTAAATCTCTTTGCCGAGCAGGTTACTGAGTTCGGGAATGTTTCTTTGGATGCACTGTGTGATTGTCCTGCATTTACTATAGATGAGCCGTTGGGGCAATGTGTACCGGATATAAGGAGATTAACGGAGAGTGGTATTTCTTCAATAATAAGCAGGCTCCGTTAGGTATGTTGTCTTATACAGGAGTTACTTCGATTATGGGATCAAGTGAATTGGGAAATGATAAATCAACGGTTGTAAGTAAGCTGGTTAAGGTGTATAACAAACGTGGAATGACATATCCTTCTGAAGTATTTAGTAAAGGTGGTGCAGCCGACATTCAGACGTTTTGTGAAATACTATACAAAGAAGCTATTGAATAATCCGGGGGCCGTGTCCCTGCTGTCCGGACTTAGGAAACCGCAAATCCGTTTTTAAGGAAACCACCATTCCGTTGGTGGAAACCTTTATCATAAATTCTTAAAATGTAACTATGCACCCTG
>NZ_JAFBIX010000062.1 GCF_021531895.1 Faecalicatena contorta
ATATAATATTTTTATTACATTTGTAAGATTTGGAGGAATATCACATGAACAATCTGCCTCAAATTTCAGAAGCTGAATTTGAAGTTATGAAAATCGTTTGGAAATACGCACCAATCAGCACCAATGAAATTACTGAAAAATTAACACAAATTTCCCGTTGGAGTCCTAAAACAATTCATACATTAATTAAACGTCTCGTTTCTAAAAAAGCACTAACCTACGAAAAACAAAGCCGGGTTTTTGTCTATACTCCATTGGTCAAGGAAGACGAATATATTCGGCAGGAAAGTAATTCTTTTTTAAAACGATATTATAATGGTAATATCACTTCTATGCTTGCCTCTTACATTGAGGATGATAAATTGTCTGAAGAAGACATTGCCAGCTTACGGAATCTTCTTTCCAATCATTAACCATGGGAGGAGGAGCATATTTTGATATATTTTAGTTTTCGATTTTTACTGTGTAATGCCATCATTTGTATTTTTTTAGGTAGTTTACTGGGATTAAAAAATTTATTGCAAAGGCAATTATCCGCACGTATGCAATATAATCTTTCGATTATATTTCTTGCCGTTCTAATTGTTCCCTTTTTACCAATAAGCTCTGCCCCATCTTCTATATCGTGGAGCCATTTGCTGACAGCCAGTTCAAGTACCAATGGTGACATTCAAACCACTTTTCTTTCTGGTAATGGTTATAATTTGGATAAAATAAATGATTTTGCTGTCTCTGTCAGCACCCAAATACCAACTTTTATTCACACATTACTTGTATTTTTCTGGAGTATCGGTATATTCATAATGTTTTTTCTTCTCTACCGCTCAGTAAGACAAGTAAACGCCTTACATAGTTCTGCTTTACCTCTTCAAAATGAAGAACTAAACGCTCTTTATATAGAATGTTTAAACGAAGTGAACAGCAAGCATACCATTCCGATTTATAGTACAGCATTTTTGAAATCTCCTGTTTTGGCTGGTTTCCTGCATCCTCGCATTTATCTTCCAATTCACTTGATTTCAGATTTTAACGCTGGAACTATAAGCGCAACTGATATTCGATATATGCTTCTTCATGAACTGCAGCACTACAAGCATAAAGATATTCTAATTGGATATTTGATAAATACAGTACATGTTTTCTACTGGTTCAATCCCCTAATCTGGTATTTTCTAAAAAGAATACGGCAGGAACGCGAACTTGCCTGCGACAGTGCTGTATTACAATTATTGAAAGAAACAGAATACAAGTCATATGGAAATACACTGATTAACTTTGCCGAAACAATAGCTCTGTCTCCATTCCCTCTTACTATGGGAATCAGTGGAAATATAAAACAGTTAAAAGGACGCATTTTAAATATTGCATCATTCCACCAACCTACTTTTAAACAAAAAATTCGTGGATATCTTATATGCATATTCGTCTCTACTATCATCATTGGATGCATTCCCATACTTTCTGTTTATGCTTCTGATCAGACTGGCTATCATTTTGACACAACCGAAAAGAATATTACTCAGCTAAATCTTTCTTCCAATTTTGGGGACTACACCGGAAGTTTTGTTTTATATAATCAGTCTGCTGATAAATGGAATATTTATAATATGGATCATGCTTCCACACGTGTATCACCGAATTCGACTTATAAAATATATGATGCATTACTTGGCTTGGAATCTGGAATTATTACACCAGAACATTCCACTTTCACATGGAATGGAGAACCATATCCTTTTAATTCATGGGAAGCCGATCAAGATTTAACCTCGGCTATACATAATTCTGTAAACTGGTATTTTCAGGCAATTGATTCACAGGCAGGTTTTGAAGCCGTAAGAACATTTTTACAGACAATAAACTATGGGAATCAAAATACTGGAACAAATCTAAATCTCTATTGGACAGATTTCTCTCTGAAGATATCACCCATAGAACAGGTGGAATTGTTACAGGATTTCTATCAAAATAATTTTCATTTTGACAGTAAAAATATCCAGGCTGTAAAAAAAGCCCTGCTGCTTTCCACTACTTCTTCCGGTTCTCTTTACGGGAAAACAGGAACTGGGCGTGTCAATGGTAAAGATGTCAATGGCTGGTTTATCGGATACATTGAAACAGCGAATAATACTTACTACTTCGCAACAAATATTCAATCCTCTTCTGGTGCAACTGGAAGTCAGGCTACCGAAATAACAGAATCTGTACTTTCTAATCTTGGTATTTGGAAATAAATAAGAGCCTGTGAAAAAAACTCTGTAAATTAAACACTATAAAGGTCTTCTATGATAAAATATATTAAATCATAGGAGGCCTTTTATTATGGCAAACAGAAAAAAAGAAGTTTACAAACCAAAACCGATGA
>NZ_JAFBIX010000063.1 GCF_021531895.1 Faecalicatena contorta
CAGGGTGCATAGTTACATTTTAAGAATTTATGATAAAGGTTTCCACCAACGGAATGGTGGTTTCCTTAAAAACGGATTTGCGGTTTCCTAAGTCCGGACAGCAGGGACACGGCCCCCGGATTATTCATAATATTGACAATTCTTCGGGCGTGAATATGTTTTTGATTTCCTTTTGCTCTTTACAATGGGTAAATTCTATATCTTCTCTGATATATCCTTTATCAATTCCATATTTTACAATCGGAGAAATTTTAAAAACATAACTATTTGTTGTTGATGCCTTGTGATATTGTTGCAAATATAAATAATACTCGTTGATTAAATCCTGTGTTATATCTGAACACATCAGTTCATATCCTGTAAAATCTAAAAAATACGCACTTGCATACTTATATCCCGTTATCGTTTCTTCTACAAGACCTTTTCTTCTACACTCCTTTAAGTACAATTCCAACAAACTTTGATAACTAATATTCAACATTGAATGTTCTGTTGCTGGTACTTTTCTCTTTCTTCTTTTCATCTCAGGTAATGTTGTTTCTTTAGTTTCCTGTGGCTCTTTCGTCATATCATAACTCCTTTCAAAACATAAAAAATAGGTAGCTACCATATCTACTTTCTTTTCGAAAATAAACACTATAGCTACCTAATGATTTTTGTCTTAAAAAGTCTGAAATCCCTTTAAATTCAAGGGTTTGCAAGCCTTAAACCTATTCCATTTCGGCTCCGTCGCGGCAAAACTTAACGGAATTAATTAATGTTCTGCCGACAATAAGCGAAGTTTTTATTTCTACTACATAATTTACACTGGCTTTCTGATGAACTGTTGCCAGAATGTTGCCATGCTTGTATTATACATAAAATCTAGAATTCACTCAAACTAAATTTTATATAATTCTGGATATATTTATTTAAACCAAACTCGTTGCTATATATTCTTCCATCTCCGCTATTAATCTAGTTTATAATGATATTGACCAGCCTCAGTCATAGTTTGTACCTTAAAATCTGGATCTTTTAATGCACTTGTTATTAAAGTTTTCTTATATGGAACATGTAATGTAGCAACTTTATCCATATTATCCCTAAACTTCGGCAATTTATCCCACAGATCTTTAACCTGCTTTCTCATTCCCGTAGAGCACCAAATATCTGATTTTTCTTTGAAATCTGGATAAATAACAATCACTGGAAGTCCTTTCGTATTGATTCCATAATCAATCTCTTCACGGAGAGCTCTACTATTTTTTGTATTTTCACTTAAGAAAAGAATAATATTCTTTGAAACATCAAGTCTATCATGTAATCTTTTCTTTAACGTTTCCCACGAACTATCATCCCGAACATTATATGTTTTTGCGTGAGCATCCACAAAAGGAAAAGAACTATCAGCTCCTTTCCATGCACGAAGTTGATTATAATACAAAAAATCCGGAGTAGCATTAGCTCCTAAATTTGATTCACTAAATGGTTCCTTTACATAAAATGCTGTGTAGTTTGCTGTTCTGTTTGCCATTACTTTCCTCCCTCATTTAAAATTTTGATTATGTTGAATATGGTAAAAATCTAAATCATCGATATCTGATTTATAAATTACAATATTTATTTGTTTATCTCCATATGTATTGTGGAATCCACTTATCTTCAGAGACCACAACATAACTTCTAGTAACTCTTGTTTCGAGGGTTTTCCATTCCTGAATCTTGCAATCCCCGCTCCCATTAAAGGAATATTTATAGTTCGCCCAGCATATATTTCATCAATATTCTCCCAAAAACGCATCCAAAATCCTGTATATTCCTCAGCGGACAAATATGCTTTATTGTTTTCATTAAATTTAGTAAATGCAGCAAGTACATAGGATTCAAATTCAACTACACTTCCAATAGAATACTTTATCTTTCTCCCCCTAATCCTATCTGGAACTTCTATACAATTACCCTCTTTATTTAATATCTCATCTGTTTCTATGGTATGTTCCAATTTTTCTAACTTTCCTGCTTGAACAATTCTATCAATATATTGTCCATGTAAAGTCTTTTTCGCAATAATCCGATCGTCTACAATTGTATCATAATAATCATTTACCGCAATAACACTAATTTCATCTTTCCGATTTTCTGGTTCTTTATCCAATAATCCAAAAATATTTCCCTCTTGAATTTGTATCTTCGTATTATTTATTTTCAATCTTACACATTTCTGATGATTCGCACTCCACCACATACACATGAAAAGTAGTATCAATATCACAATAAACATAGTTACTACAC
>NZ_JAFBIX010000064.1 GCF_021531895.1 Faecalicatena contorta
ATTCTATTCGGAATATGAATGACATAGTCGATCTTTTCCATTTTTTTCGCTTTTATTTGGCGTTTTAACATTTCCCATCTTTGTTCTTCTTCTTTATCATCTTTCCAACTAGCTGAAAACCAATGTATAGATATCATTTTAAATGATTTATTCCACTCCCCAGTAGAATAAGAAAGAGGGCACAAGTAATATGATGGTAATATTAGAATATTCTCTCCAATAATTTGTTTTCTATTATTTTGCTTTAATCCATATTTCAAAAGTATAGTCGTATTCATTTTAGGGCAAGGGAGCATATTAAGCGTACCATCCGGTAACTTAAACTGGAGATTATCATAAATTTTCATCATTTCATAAACCACAGGACTTTTAATTTCTGCCCCAAACCCTAACCCTGTAGCCACATGAATTCCATCTTCAAATCCAAAATATGCGTTCCATTTTAACAGTGAATTTAAACTTCTTTTTAATTCAACATCTGTATCCATATAAATACCACCATTTTCATACACTATCTTCAGCCTCGCATAATCCGTAACAAACGCCCACATTTTAGACTCATATGCCTGTTGCACATACAGTGGGCAAGAATAAATATCAAAATTTTCTTCATTCCATTCTATAATCTCGTATTTAGGACATTTTTTTTTCCAACTCTCTATGCACTTTTGAGCCAACTGAGGTTTCTGATTATATCCAAACCAACAATAATGAATTTTTTTTGGAATCATGGCAACTCCTTTTACTATATACCGTTATTACGGATATTTCCTATTTTTTTAAATAATATTTTGACAATATAATACTAGGAAAATATTTTATTTTTCTTAATAACCTATTTCCTTTAGTTCTGCTATAAAAAATCCACAATATACTTTGATCACCAAAAAGGACCTTAAGCATCTTATACTTTTTATACAAAGAAGTCCTCTCCTCCAGAATAGCATTTTTCGTATCATAGACATCTATAAAGCACCGTTCTTGTACGAACTCCATATACCTTCTTCCACATAAATTAAAATCAGAATTTACACCAAATAAATAATTATATGTTTCTACAATTCCACAACATTTATCAATATTTATTTTAGATATTAAACTATGACTATGTCGATGATAATTATAAAAGGCATGATTATCCGCATAATAAATTACATTCTTACGAAATATATCAAATACAAATTTCAAATCTTCTCCAAATGTTCTCTCTATTTCAAAATATGTCTCTCCAATTGTATCTTTCAAATACATATTTCCACAACAAGAAGAAAGGTATCCTTGTTTCAACAATTCAATCAGATTATTTTCTGAAATATCATAACTCTTACCATACAAAACATTTTTTATAATGACTTCAGTTTTTTCCGTATTTTCTATATAATCTTTTCTTCCGGCCAAAAAAACTTCAATATTATTATTTTCACAAATTTCAATAGCCGTCATCAAAAACTCAGGTTCCAAAGAGTCGTCACTATCAACAAAAGTAATATATTCACCTTTTGCAAATTCAATACCTTTGTTTCTCATTACACTTACTCCCGCATGCTTATTATAGAACACTCGAATTCGCTCATCATTTATGGCATATTTTTCACATATTTCAACACTTCTATCAGAAGATTCGTCATCTAATAAAAGAAGTTCCCAATTACCATATGACTGGCTGAGAATCGATTCAATACAACCACCTATGTATTTTTCTACATTATACACCGGAACTATTATACTTATTTTCTTCATATTGACTTCATTTCTTTCTATTTTGGGAAGACAAAAATTTGAATATTTTAGGCATTCTTAAATTTAAATATTTTAATTTCAAATTCTTATCTACATAGCAAAACAACTTATTTTTTTTCCAAAAGTTTATAATACTTTTTCGTTCTTCTTTCACCATTCTCTTATCTAAAATAAGTAATTTTTCAAAAACAACAGCAGCATATGACATATACGCTTTTGTTACAATATTAACCATATTATAATATTGAACTACTTTATAAAATAAAATTTGTTGCTCTAATG
>NZ_JAFBIX010000065.1 GCF_021531895.1 Faecalicatena contorta
TTTCACTTTTTTCATTCCAAAGGAAAAAACGCCATGAAAATATGACAAAATGGCAAACCCGCCAGGCCCTGTATTTATTGGGCTTGACGGGTATTTTATACTTATTTTCTTGCAAAAGTCAGGATATTATACTATATTTGCTTTGATTTTTCAAGAGGGTAAAGCAAGAATGATATCAAAAAAATGAATGAATAAAAAAATTGGGAACGATACATTTTGAATTATTACATCCTTCCTTTGCGCTCCTATGCAACATCGTCATCTTTATAACTGTGTTTCATTTGGCCATTCATCCATAATGCAGTGTACCGGAATCGGAAGCCTTCCTCCGTACTTCCGGTCTGCCACATAATACAGTGTCTGAAACAGATTGCTGTAAATCATGCCGACCAGATAATTCATACTGGTGTCCGCATCCGGAATACAGCAAAACAGTGCTACTTTTTTCTCCCCGATACTGTATAAGTCCAGTTCGTCCGTACAGGTCAGGTTGGCGATCTGTTTCAGATTGAACGCTGCCAGACGAACACCAACAGAAATCAAAATAGATTTCGCAGTCTTGCCTGAAACAAAATGTCAATAGTTTTTTCATCAAAAAAGGCACTTTTTCGTGTCAAATTAGTGATAAAACAGCTAAAATACTGATGATTACGTTCTTTGTTGTTACAACCACTAAGTTACTCAGCCATTTTTTTCTCCATTTCCATGAAGTCCGAACGGTTAACTTCATTCACCAGCATCCGGTTAATTTTCTCCTGCATCGTCTCTCTTGCGTTCTCACTGTAATGGAATCGGACAACATAGGTTGTCTGCCCGATCCTTTTTGTAAATGTATTGCTCTCTGTTTTCATATCTGTCGTTTTATTCATTGAGTTCTCCTTTCTCTGCCAGCTTCGCAATCCTTAAGCAGCCAGCAGCACTGAATTGATCAGTTTCTTATAATTTTTCTTTTACTCCGTTTACTTTCCACCTTGAATTGGATATAATAGAATTAACCTCAAGTTTTCTTTAGATTTCAAGAATAGAAAGGATGATTTTATGAACCTTGCAAAAATTTCTTCAAACGGTCAGATCACAGTTCCGGTTGAAATCCGCCGTCTGCTCGGTCTGAAATCTGGTGATAAAATTCTGTTTTTGCAGAAGCAAAATGGTGAAATTGTAGTCAGCAATGCCTCAGCTCAGGCAATCCGCAAAGCCCAGGCTGCCTTTTCCGGTGTCGCTGAGGAAATGGGTATCTATAATGAAGATGATATTCAGGCACTTGTGAATGAAATACGGTACGGAAAGGAAAGATAATCATGCGGATTCTGATTGATACAAACATCCTTTTTTCTGCATTGCTCTTTCCCCGGTCAAAGCCCGCAAAAGCTCTGCTCTATATAGCCCAGAACCACGAAATGGTTCTCTGTGACCGCAATATAGCAGAGCTGCGGGACATCCTGAACCGTAAGGCACCCAAATATCTGCCGGATGCAGAAGTATTGCTTGCAGAAATGTCTTATGAGCTGATCCCTGCAGTTGACCATGCGGAAAAACTGATACGTGATGCAAAAGACCAGCCAATACTGAATGCCGCCATTGTCTCCGATGTAGATGTGATACTGACCGGAGATAAAGACTTTTTAAGTCTCGATATGGAACATCCAAAATGTATGACAGCTGCACAGTTCTTTGAGTATGAAGGCGTGGAGGAATGACCCCTACGCCTTTTCTTTTTCCTCCTGTTTTTGCAATTCATTTGCCCGACAGAGAGAGGACAGTTATTATCCCGATCTGGAATTCTGTTTCTGCGTCAATGTCAACAAGGCACTTGAAACTTTTATTAAAATAATATCTTTATCAAAGTCATCCCTTCTCTAAATAATATTTTCTTTTTTAAATATCTTTGTTGACAGTTAAGAAATATGCTGAAA
>NZ_JAFBIX010000066.1 GCF_021531895.1 Faecalicatena contorta
ATAACTTCTCGGAATCTCAATGAATGAGATTCCAAGCGAAAATTGACAACTGAATATCGTGCAGGAAAAGAAATTTGCGAGAAATGGACATAAACATTGGACATAGAGGATACTATGCCTTGAAAAATTTTATGGAGTCGTTTAAGATAACATTATTAAGAGGCCAATCTTAATAATGAATCTTGAAATGCCTCGACTGACGGCATTTCCCAGGCATCAAGATGTTGTAGCATCATGATGCCGTAGAGGCGGCAGTACCACATCTTCGTAGAGCGGTGCCTGCCGTCTTCTAATTTATAGTCTTCTTTCTCACGTTTGTTAGAACGTTCCACGGAAGTTCTTCCGTCATATTCCTTTTTCCATGCTTTACTGTCTCTTGGCGGTATGTTAAATAACCTTGGATTGTTATCGGTAAAGATATGTACGGTTCTGCCGTATTTCGCTGGTGAACAGGGATGCTCACAGAAGCAGCCACGTTGCCGGTTCGATTTAGGACATCGGTATTTTGCCCGGTGTTTGGCAGTCTCATATCCATCTTTATGCATACGTAAGCCCATCTTGCAGATTGGGACACCGTCATCGTCAATGGTGAAGTCGTCTTTGTAAGTGAAATGCCCGGTATGTCCGGGATTCAAGTCGATAAAAGGCGTGATATTTTCCCGTTTGCAGTATTCATAAATAGCGTAAGCGTCATGAGCAGAATCCAGAAGGAGCTTTTCTATGTGGAACTCTGGAAGATATGCTTTCATGGTGAAAAAGGAATGGAGAAAAGAAAGCATGTCATGCCGGGAAGCACGCTCTAAAATAGGAAAAACGGGAAGGTCACTGTGTGAATCGGAAGCCACATACATGTAGAGATGGTAACCGAAGAAATAGGATTCCCGGTGAGAGTCCCATCCCCAGTTACAGTCGGGCTGGGAATAATGACGTTTACAGTTACAGAAAGAACAGCCATTCTCCCTGCAACCGCAGATCCGTTTTTTTCGCTGCTGTGCTGCGGTACGGACAGGAGTGCCGTCCCCGGCAAGAGCCAGATGTTCAGGATCGATCAACCCCTTGCGGATGGAAAGATCCAGAAATTGCTGCTTATAAAGATGGAAAATGAGAGAAAAAGGATTCTCTGGTTTTAAGTGCAAGCGTTCCAGCAAAGGGAGAAGTTTGGAAGCTATGCTGGAAGAATCGCAGGGAGTCTTATCGCCTTTCTTTTTTCCCTTGGGCGGTTTCATTTTAGGGAAACGGTCTTTCGGTGAAAGGTTGTTGGAGTCATCCTGCCAGATACGGGAAAAGAAATCATAAAAAGTGCCGACACCAGGAGTATCTCCGAAAGGGAATCCGCTGAGGATGGCATAAAGAGGAGTTTCCCTGAGCATGCGGCACCAGACAGTGATGGAAGTTACTTTCAGCTTTAAAGCAAGCAGGTAGGAGCGCAGCATACAGGATGGGAGCCGTGGTTCCGGTCCGAAAACAGAGTAGCAATCCTGCATCAGAGAATCCGTCTGGGAAAGATCAAGATACCAGAACTGCACGATATAATCCCAGGTGCTTTTGGAAAGCACAAAGGGGTCAGGATAGAACTTAAGGAAATCGGATACAAAAGTATCCTGATAGGCGGCATGTCCGCCGGGATTACAAGGTAACAAAAAATCGCCTCCAGTCGATTGAAATAAAATATAATCAATCGGCTTCGCCGCAAATTTTGAGCGATTTGTCAAGCGTTTTTTGCAAAAAAGTGGGTGATTTTTTGAGATAAGGGTCGGAAAGCCTTATAAAATCAGGGCTGAAGATTCCGAGAAGTTAT
>NZ_JAFBIX010000067.1 GCF_021531895.1 Faecalicatena contorta
ATATTATTACCGATTTATAACAGGATCTATTTTTCGAGGATACATCAATGATAAAAATTTGCAAAAGATAGATAATATTAGAGAAGAATGGGATGACATGATTTCTCCAATTAATCTGATGTTACAAGACAAATTACGTTTTGAACATCCGATTACATACCGAATATATCGTAGTTGGGATGATTTGGAAGAATATCAAATGCTTGGAATCAATAAAGCACGAATAGCGTTGGAGGGAAAAGAAAATGTTTAATTTTAATATTAACCGGAAGACCATTAATGAAATATCCACAATGTTCGAGAAACAAGATTTAATAGTTGATGATACTTATCAAAGACGTTCTGTGTGGAACGAAAAGGATAAAATACGATTAATAGAAACAATTTTATTGAATTTGATTATTCCTGAGTTGTTTTTTTGGAAAGCAGAAACTGATCCGGAAACGGGGGCATCTATTACTCATATTGTAGATGGACAGCAAAGAATAAAAGCAATTTACTCATTTGTGAATAATGAATTTAAATTAAAGTCACAGTGTTTATTAGATGAAGACGTGAAAAAACTCTATGGTAATAAATTTTTTAAGGAGTTAGATACAGAAGTAAAAAAGGAATTTTGGAATTATCAGTTAATGATTATTGATATTGATCCAAAAGCAACTCGTAGTGATATAATTAATATGTTCAACAGATTGAATTTGACAGATTATAATCTTAATGATCAAGAGAAAAGAAATAGTAAATCTGGAGAATTTGCTGCTCTAGCAAGAGAATTGTCAGATATATCCATATGGGAAGAATATCGTTTGTTTACCAACACGGATATAAAACGAATGAAGGATGTAGAATTTTGTGCATCATTAATTCTTTTGTTTAGGAAAGGAATAATAGATCAAACTGACCAAAGTGCTTTAAATCAGGCATATGAAGAATTACAGATTGAGTATAAGGATGCAGAAAGGGATAAAGATGCTGTTCTTGATGGAATCAATATTTTACCGGAGATTTTAGTTAGTGATGATATAAAGAAATTTGTAAGGAGAAAGGCACAACTATATACTTTGTTTTCCGTGATTTTTTATATGCAACGTGAAGATATATCTTTGGAAGAAGAACATAAGTTGAATTTAGAGCGATTTGTTCAGATGTATTCTGTATTTGAAAACGATATGGATTTGTCTGGGAAAATAAACGATACAGAAAAGCGGCTCTTTGATTGGCTAAAAAAATATAAGTTAGCATCATCTGAGGGATTAAATAAACACACTAATAGAATGATCAGATATAATGTAATGAAGGATTTCATGTTTGATTTTTCCGATGAGCTTATAGATGCAAGTATTACATTGTTAAATAAAATGGAAGAGGAATCTTCCAAGTAATATGCAAGGTTAATGAAAGGTTTTGAGAAATTGATAACAATATGATAACACCGTTTAGTACAGTCTATGAGCTAAGGACAGCAGAACACATATACAACCAGATAGAATCATAATACCTATACAAGACTGTATAGTTATAAGAACTCATTTGTGGGTTTGCATTGACAGAGGCTTTTCGGAGAATAACAGAAATGGTATGATTATAAAAAATTATATCAAAATGATATAGGAGAAGAAACGGATGATTTTTATGGGAAAATTAAAAGTATGGTTCGAGGATAATTTTTCTAAGGTAAAGTTTTATGATTATATTCTTTGGAAAAATTACTTATCTGTTTTGGGCATAATAAGTTCCATTGTGACTTTAATATCCTTCTTCGCAACAGCTCAGAGTATGAAGATTAATATTAGATG
>NZ_JAFBIX010000068.1 GCF_021531895.1 Faecalicatena contorta
CTCGCTGTTATGAAGTGACCTCTTGTCAAGAGTAAATTTTGCATTAAGAAGCTTTCCCCTAACAATTATCACATTTGTTGATTGACAGCATCTGGAAAGAGCCAGATTTAACAGTTCCCGGCATTTGGCCACTCTGTTATTCGTGGATTGGCTACCTACAGGCTAATGGTCCGCCGTGAGTTCTGCTATCTTTCTACGTGGATCACGATTTTTTCGTGCCAACAAAGCGAGGACGCGAATAACTCGAACCTTTAAAGTTATTTTGGCTCCTCCCAGATACTGTCAATGGTTTACTAGTTACTTTTTTGACAGCAGAAATCTGCAGTTTACTGCTTATTTCTGCTTGTTTGCCCAATTCATCATGGGCAGATGGCTGTCAAGAGCCTGCCGCTAATGCGGTGCGTAGCGCTCTTGACTGACAGATGAGCATGATGTACTTATACAGCCCTTACGCTGATATTGTCCGTCATCATTCCCCATACAAAACATGCCAGTTCTCTTGCTATTGCTGCTACTGCTACATTTCTTGCTTTACCATGTCTTATAAATTTATAGTATCGACTTCGCAACCTTGTATTCGCCTTATCAGCATACGCGATTACTTCTGCCGTATTACCATTCTGTCTTGCTTTCAATGCTTTGGATTTATGACCTATCGTTCCCTTACAAATTCCTCCTGCCGCTTCCACCAATAACTGTCTCAAATGACTATTCCCTGCTTTGGACAGACTGGTTCTGTTAGTCTTTGGTCCACTGGAATCCTCTCCTGGTGCTAGACCCAAGTAAGCTGCATAGATATTTCCTTTTGCAAATCTTTTAAAATCACCGGTTTCTACAATCAGTGATAATGCTGTATGCGTTTGAATCCCAAGAAAACATTCCAGTTTTTTTACCTTTTCTGCATATTTTTCCTGGGCTGCCAGTTCTTCAATCCTCTGATCAAGTCTATCTATTTTTGCAGTTTGTTCTTCATATGAAATCATATATTCATCCAACACTTCACGGTACAATGCAGAAAGTTCTAGTTTTTTCAACCACTTCCAGTGAGCAATTGTCCATTTACTTTGGGCATAGTGGTGCCCATGACGTAAGCAAAATGCGCTAATCTGCTGTTTTATCTTCTTTAACGCTGTTTTGTGATCATCTCTCATACGAATATATTCCTTTACAGAATCATCATCTTCAGTTGGAACATACACCGCATGGTAACCTCCATAAGACAAGCATTGTGCAATCATCCTTGCGTCTCTGGCATCTGTTTTTACACGAACTCCTTGTGGTGTCAACATAGTAGTTGGTGCAAGAATCACACATTTAACGTTTGCTGCTGTAAGCTGATTATAAAGAGAATATCCAAGACATCCTGCTTCATATCCGCATTGAATATCATACTGATTATCAACACCGAGTTTCATTTTTAAATTCTCAATAAACATCAAAATATTTTTGTAATCTGGTGTTACATCAACCGTTGCAAAAATCCTGTCGTCTTCTCCAATAATTGGCTCCATTGCGCATAAAGTATAATTTGTACTATGGACATCCATCCCGATTCGTATTATTCTTTTCATATAAGTGGCCTCCTTTTGTATGCGGTAATCCCTGTTACCATTAATCTTGTCAATTAACAGTTTACAGGTAAATCCACGAACCTACAAACGTGAGGTCACTTCATATTATCTT
>NZ_JAFBIX010000069.1 GCF_021531895.1 Faecalicatena contorta
TAATTTTTCTGTCTCACGTACACTTAGTTTTTCATCAAAAATCTTATTTGCCAAAATATATTGCTGTTCTTTATCATCAATAGCCAAAAGTGCTCTTGCGTGTCCAGTTGTTATCATATCATCTATGATCATTTGTTGGACTTTTTCATTTAATTTTAAAAGTCGCATTGAATTGGTTACTGCGGTTCTACTTTTAGATACTCGTTCTGCGACTTCATCTTGCTTCAGATTAAACTCTTCCAAAAGTCTTTTGAACGCCATTGCTTCTTCAATTGGATTTAAATTTTCTCTTTGTATATTTTCAATCAATCCAATTTCAACAATTTCTTGTTCTGTATAATCTTTCACTATTACCGGTACTTCTTTTATGCCCGCAAGTTTAGCAGCTCTCCATCTTCTTTCCCCGGCGATAATTTCATAATAATCTTTTCTTTTTCTTACCAAAAGTGGCTGCAACACGCCGAATTGTTTAATTGAATCTGCCAGTTCTAATAATGCATCTTCTTCAAAATTCTTTCTTGGCTGGTCTCGGTTTGGTTCTACCATATTGATTTTCATCATTTGCTCGCCTGATTTAACATCAGATATGGTATCCTTTTTGGGTCCTGATTCTGTTTCGGCTGGCTTTACACTTCTGTTATCTGGAATCAGACTGTCAAGTCCCTTTCCTAATCCCTTTTTCTTTACTGCCATATCATTCTCCCCTATACATTTATTCCTGTCCTCTATTCATCACTTCATCAGCAAGTCTCCTATAACTATCTGCTCCTGCTGATTTTGCATCATACTGGTTGATTGGCATTCCATAACTTGGTGCTTCTGCAAGTCTTATATTTCTAGGAATTATTGTCTTATATATATTCTGCTGTAAATTGTCCTTTACATTTTCTACGACCTGTAATGATAAATTTGTTCTTGCATCATACATTGTAAATACTACGCCTTCTATCTCTAGAACTGGATTAAGTCTTTCCTTTACTAACTCTACTGTATGTATTAATTGACTTAATCCTTCCAATGCATAATACTCACATTGAATAGGTACTAATACTGAATCTGCTGTAGTCATTGCATTAATGGTTAACATACTCAATGATGGCGGACAGTCAATAATTACATAATCATAGGCATCTTTTATCTTTTCGATAGCTTTTTTTACAATATACTCTTTTTCATCAATTCCTATTAATTCAATTTCTGCCGCTGACAAATCCACATTTGCAGGAAGTATATCCAGATTTTCCAAAGCATTTTTCTGTAATACTTCTTCTACTTCAGATTCACCTATTATCAAGTCATATATTGTCTTTTCCACAGAATTTTTATCTAATCCTAATCCACTTGACATATTTCCCTGTGGATCCATATCAATGGCAAGAACTTTTTGACCCTTTTCGGCAAGGCAGGCAGATAAATTAATTGCAGTTGTAGTCTTTCCGACTCCACCTTTTTGGTTAGCAATTGCTATAATTCGTCCCATCTGTTAATCACCTTTCTTTCAGGATGTTTCTAGTATATCACTTTTTAAACAAGTTATCCATAGAATGTTTATTTCGATTTGCATATTTTATATTTTTTATAAATGTTTCACGTGAAACATTTCATTTTTGTTAATTTTTATTTTATTGAATTATATATTAAAAGT
>NZ_JAFBIX010000006.1 GCF_021531895.1 Faecalicatena contorta
TTTTTCAAGGCATAGTATCCTCTATGTCCAATGTTTATGTCCATTTCTCGCAAATTTCTTTTCCTGCACGATATTCAGTTGTCAATTTTCGCTTGGAATCTCATTCATTGAGATTCCGAGAAGTTATGTCTGCAATTATTATACAGAATTCTATTATAAATATCCAGCCTTTTCCATACTTAATTCAGAACCGTCTGGAATGGAATTGGATATTGACAGTGATGGCCGAAAAGACTATCATGAATTTAAGTAAAGGCAAAGGAGTCTCAATGAGAGCACTTTGCTTTTTTTGTGCCTGTGTATTGAAGAAGCTGTCAGTGGACAGATTCTGGTGGTATTTTTGGGACACAAATGGAAACGATATTATATGAAATGGGGGTTTTTTAAATGACAACAAACAAAAGTAAAGTGGTAATAGTAGGGACTGGTCTGGTCGGCTCGTCCACGGCGTTCAGTCTTTTGACGCAGGGTGTCTGCGATGAGATTATGATGGTGGACATTAATAAGGAAAAGGCTCTTGGAGAGGTACTGGATCTAAAAGATTGTGTGGAATATCTGAACCGGAATACCAAAGTGTATGTAGGTGATTATAAAGATTGCAAAGATGCGGATATTATTGTGATTACGGCAGGTGCGCCGCCAAGACAGGGGCAGACAAGGCTGGATACGTTGGAAGCGTCGGCGAAGATTACAAAGTCTATCGTAAGTCCGATTATGGAAAGTGGATTTGACGGGATCTTCCTGATCATCTCTAATCCGGTAGATATCATAGCACATTATGTACAGCGTCTGTCAGGTCTTCCAAAGAATCAAGTCATTGGAACAGGAACAGCATTGGATTCTTCGAGGCTTAAGAACTTTATCGGAGAGCTGATTCATGTAGATCCAAGAAGTGTCCATGCATTTTCGATGGGAGAGCATGGAGATTCACAGATGGTACCGTGGTCAGCTGTTATGGTCGCAGGGAAACCATTCTATGATATTATCCGTGATAATCCAGATCTGGTTGGTGATGTGGATCTGGACAATCTGGTAGTTAAGACTGCACAGGAAGGCTGGGAGATCCTGAACAGAAAAGGAACAACTTATTATGGAGTGGCAACTACCGCAGTTGGAGTGATCAAGGCAATCTTACACGATGAGAACAGAATTATTCCGGTCTCAACATTACTGGAAGGAGAATATGGAGAAAAAGATGTCTATTGTGGAGTGCCGGTTGTCCTGAATCGCACAGGGGCTTCGGATGTGCTGGAAATCCACATGAGCAGTCAGGAATTGACTCGGTTTAAAGAGTCGGCAAAAATTATCCGGGAGTATACGGACAAGATTATGGAATACTAGAGTATAATGAGAGATAGAAGGTCGAATCAGTGATAAACTGACTCGGCCTTTTTTAAATTCAGCAAAATTCAGTTATTTCTTGTTGACAAGTATAGTTGTCATATGCTATGCTCTTTGTGACAAGGATAATTGTCAAAATGACAAAGAAAGCTTTCAATATAATGCATGGAGGTGATTATGTGCCTTTATATAATCGTTTAAAAGAATACAGGGCCAGAATTGGTGTGAACCAGCAGGAGATGGGACGCCTGTCTGGAGTTTCCAGACAGACTATCAGCCAGATCGAACGAGGGGATTATTCTCCATCAGTGACGCTGGCATTAAAGATTGCAAAGGTATTTGAAGTACAGGTAGAAGATATTTTCTGGTATGAGGAGGAAGATTAAGATGATGAGTAGAAAAGAAGAGATCAGTCAGGAGAATAGAAGAGCGAGAAAGTGGTTTATTCCGATTGTTATTGTCAGCGGGGTGGTGGGCGCCATACTCGGGATATTGATGGTTTTCCTGGGGACAACAGGAATTCAACGGGCAGCTGGGGCAATGACGCAGAAGGTAACGATGTTGGCACCGTATTTTCTGGCGGCGGAGGCTGTGATATTCAATATCTTGGCGTTTGCCATGTATCGAAAGAGCCGTGTGTTGCTTCGAGAATGGGATGGAGAAGAGGAGGAGATTCCGAATCAGATAGATATTAAGCTGAATTATGCATTGTGGGCACTCAGCCTGAATCAGGTCATCAGCTTTCTTTTGTTTGCTTTGGGAGTGGATCTGAGACCGGAAGATATGACAGGGGTACGGAATGAATTAATACTGGCGGTTGTATTCATGGCAAATGTATTCATAAGTATATGGATACAACAGAAAGTGGTGGATCTGTCTAAAGAGATGAATCCGGAGAAAAAGGGAAGTGTTTATGATATCCGTTTTCAGAGTAAATGGATGGACAGCTGCGATGAGGCGGAGAAGATGCAGGTATATCAGGCGGCATATTCAGCATTTAAAGTGACCAATATTGCATTTATGATTGTGTGGCTGTTTGCATTTCTGGCAATTGAATTTGCAGGAACGGGTGTCTTTGCCTGTGTGCTGATCTCAATCTTATGGGGAATTCATGTGAGTGTGTATTGTTTTAAGACGATTCAGCTCTCTAAGTAATCATTCAGACATGAAATCACTTCATTCACGCAGGAACTATTGCTGAGACTGCTGCATTTTGGTAGGATGTAGTCAACAAGAAAGGAAGTGAGGAGTATATGTTCATACAGGACAATTATGTTACGATTGCCTGGCTGGGACTTCTGATTTTTTTGCTGATTGTTGAGATCATCACAGTGGGACTGACCAGTATCTGGGCGGCTGGAGGTGCATTGGTTGCACTTATATTCAGTATTCTTGGTATTTCCCTGATGTGGCAGATCGTAATATTCTTCGTGGTAACCTTTGTACTGTTATATTTTACAAGGCCGTTTGCAATGAAGTTTATCAACACGCAGCATGAGAAGACGAATTATGAAGGAATCATTGGTAAGACGATCCGGATTACGGAGAGAGTAGATAATCTCCATCAGACCGGAAAGGCAACGGTGAATGGACAGGAGTGGACGGTTCGTGCGGATGATGATGCACAGATTCTGGAGCCGGAGACGCTGGCAAAAGTGATCAATATTTCAGGAGTAAAATTAATTGTAAAAAAGTATGAGGAGGAATAGAATATGTTGACTTTGGGGTTTATTGCGGTAGTAGT
Source organism: Faecalicatena contorta (assembly GCF_021531895.1). Lineage (GTDB taxonomy): Bacteria > Bacillota > Clostridia > Lachnospirales > Lachnospiraceae > JAFBIX01. The sequence continues at coordinate 3,086 of NZ_JAFBIX010000006.1, forward strand.
TATTATTTTAGTTTTTTTGATTTTGCTGATTTCCTGTATCAAGATTGTGCCGCAGGCAAGAGCGGTGGTAGTGGAACGTCTGGGAGCTTATCAGGCAACGTGGAGTACAGGCCTTCACTTTAAAGTTCCGATCATTGACCGGGTGGCAAGAAAGGTAGATCTGAAGGAGCAGGTTGTTGATTTTGCTCCGCAGCCAGTGATTACAAAAGATAATGTAACAATGCGGATCGATACGGTCGTATTCTATCAGATTACAGATCCGAAGATGTTCTGCTATGGAGTGGCGAATCCGATTATGGCGATCGAGAATCTGACGGCAACTACGTTGCGTAATATTATTGGGGATCTGGAGCTGGATCAGACGCTGACCTCAAGAGAGACGATCAATACGAAGATGAGGGCATCTCTTGATGAAGCGACAGATCCGTGGGGAATCAAGGTGAACCGCGTAGAATTGAAGAATATCATTCCTCCGGCAGCAATTCAGGATGCGATGGAGAAGCAGATGAAAGCAGAACGTGAACGACGGGAGGCAATCCTTCGTGCTGAAGGTGAGAAGAAGTCTACGATTCTGGTAGCAGAAGGACATAAGGAATCTGCAATTCTGGATGCAGAGGCAGAGAAGCAGGCTGCTATCTTACGTGCGGAAGCACAGAAGGAAGCCATGATCCGTCAGGCAGAAGGTGAGGCAGAAGCAATCCTGAAAGTGCAGCAGGCTAATGCAGATGGTATTCGTTTCCTGAAGGAAGCAGGAGCAGATGAAGCGGTTCTTACGATGAAGAGTCTGGAAGCTTTTGAAAAGGCTGCAGATGGAAAATCAACAAAGATCATTATTCCGTCTGAGATTCAAAGTCTTGCGGGACTGGCGAAAAGTGCCAAAGAGATTATAGCAGAATAAAGCAGAATATATACAGATATGGAAAAGAGAGAGGAGGCAGTGCAATGACGCATGTATTAATTCTGGAAGATGACAAGGCTTCACTGGAAGCTTTGAAAAGGATTCTTACAGAGTACTCGGAAGATCTTTGTGTACATACTGCCTCCTCTTATCGGGAAGCGAAAAAACTGTTAGATATGGATTGGACATATAGGTTGTTTTTGTTGGATGTGAATCTAAATGGCAATGCTCATGAAGATATCGGCGGTATCCTCTTTGCCAGGGAATTGCGAGAGCAGTTCCGTTATACCTTTACCCCGGTTGTGATGGTCACAGCAATAGGAGCCATGGAGATGCAGGCTTATCGGGAATTACATTGTTATCAGTACATTATGAAGCCGTTTCGGCCGGAACAGGTCAAAGAAGTGGTTCAAAAGGTGCTGGAAAGAGAGAAGCATGAGGAGCGTCCGATGGTTGTCGTGAAAAAAGACGGCATCAATTATCAGGTCCTATGCGAAGATATCTGTTATATAGAAGCGATTCCAAGGGGAATCTGTCTTCACATGAAGAATGAGAACTGGAATGTACCATATGTTACTTTAAAACAAATCTTACAAAAAGTTCCGGCGGATATGTTTCTGCAGTGTCATCGGATGTTTGCGGTGAATCGAAGAAAGGTGGAGTATTTTGACACGGTCAATCGAATTGTCAAGATAAAAGACTGCGAAGATATCGTGGAGATAGGAGTGACGTATAAGTCGGAGATTGGGAGGCTGATCAGTGGTTGATTGGATAAAAAAGTTTTTATATAGGATTTTTTGTGTGCTTGCATTGTTGGTGTCCGTATATCTGGTGGTAGATTTTTTAATCAGCGGAACCTTTGACTACCGAATCTTTATTATGTTTCTTCTGATGGTAGTGATTGTGTTCTGGGGAATTGCTGACTGGCGTAAGAATTATATTCTTATGCAGAAGAAGGAGACAGAGCTTAAGCTGTATCAACATTATGTACAGCCTCTGGAGGAACTGGTGAAAGAGATCCGGGCAAAGCAGCATGAATTTGATAATCATCTGAATGCGATATTGAATATGCATCTGACAGTCGATAATTATGAAGAACTGGTAGAACGGCAGTCGGAATATATTACAGAAGTGATTAAGGATGATGACAGCCGGCAGTATCTTCCACTTTTAAGAATCAGTGATAAAGTGCTTGCGGGATTTTTGTACAGCAAGATTGTTCGGTCTCCTTCTTATGTAAAGACGGAAGTAGAAGTCAAGAGCCTGGAGATTATTTCAGGGATTTCAGAGCATCATTTGATTGAAATAGTAGGCACATTAGTAGACAATGCTTATGAAGCCTGCACAGAAGAATTGAATCAGGTTATGATGGAACTGGATTCCGAAGATGACCGGTTGGTTTTTATTATCAAAAATCAGATTAATGATATCAGGATGAAGAATATCGACCGCTTTTTTGAGAAAGGTTATTCAACCAAAAGTGGTGATAGAAAACATGGACTGGGGTTATATAATGCCAAGATGCTCATTAAAAAATATCAAGGAGATATTTTTGTAAGTATGGAGAATATCAATGAAAAGAGATATATCTGTATGAGAGTGGTTGTATAAACGTAGTATAAAATTCTTCCATTTACAGATACTAATTCTGGAAATCGTCAGTACAGTAAATGGAGGAATTTATTATATGAAAGCTACAGGAATCGTACGAAGAATCGATGACCTTGGAAGAGTGGTCATTCCCAAAGAAATACGAAGAACTTTAAGAATCCGTGAAGGAGATCCGCTGGAGATTTTTACGGATCGAGAGGGTGAGATTATTCTGAAAAAATATTCTCCGATAGGTGAGTTGTCTACATTTGCCAGACAGTATGCGGAGAGTCTGGCGCAGACGGTGGGATGTCTGGTCTGTGTCTGTGATATGGATCAGATTATTGCAGCATCCGGTGCCGGCAAGAAAGAATTACAGGATAAATATATCAGCCACCAGCTGGAGAAGCAATTAAGTGCGAGAACACAATTGACAGCAACAGCTGGAGATAAAAAATATATTCCCATTACAGATAACCCTGAGGAAGAATTCATCTATGAAATTATCAGTCCGATTATCTGTGAAGGAGATATTATTGGAGGAGTGATTCTTCTGTCAAAAGATGTGAAGAAGAAGCTGCAGGAGTTAGAGCAGAAGCTGGCATCCTGTGCAGCTGGTTTTTTGGGAAGTCAGATGGAACAATAGAGGAATAAACGTAAGCTTTCCATCATACCTTGTGTTAGACAAGGAGGGATGGAATGGAGAGACAGTTTCAAAAAGATTCTAAAGTTATGTGGGTGCTGAAGTCACTGCTGGCTTCATACGTTATTACAGGTATACTTCTTGTATTGCTTGCAGCGGCACTTTATAAGTTCGAATTAAATGAGAAGATGGTATCAGCAGCTATTATAGCAATTTATATTGTGGCGACTTTGATTGGAGGAATCATGATTGGAAAGTATGCCAAGACAAGAAGATTTGTGTGGGGCTTGGGACTGGGAATTGGATATTTTGCACTTCTTCTGTTGATTACATTAGGTGTGTATCATAGCTTGAATGGGAATGGCGATAACCTGATTACTACATTTATCTTATGCGCTGGTGGCGGAATGGTTGGAGGCATGATATCGTAATAACGAAATTAAAGCCTTAACAGTCAGATAAAATGATTGCGAAAATAAAGATGAAATGCTATAATAATATAAGTTAAGCAAAGTTTAAGGAGGAATGTAAACATGAAACATGTAAAGACATTAAATAAACAGACTATGAACAATAACATGAAGAAGAGCGGATGTGGTGAATGCCAGACATCTTGCCAGTCAGCATGTAAGACTTCCTGTACCGTAGGAAATCAGACTTGCGAACAGAAAAAATAATTTTGAAGTATATGGAATACTCGAGACAGCGGTCTACAGGGTCGCTGTTTTTCGTTGTATACAAAAAAGTGAAAGGGGTATACAGCCTTGATTCATCAGTATAAGAATAATGGCTATAATATCGTGATGGATGTCTACAGTGGCGCAGTTCATGTAGTAGATGATCTATGTTATGATGTGATCGCAGAATTAAACGAAATCAATAAAGATCATACAGTAGAGACGTTAAAAGAGGATTCTGTTTTGTCCATGCTGCATCAAAAGCTTGGAGACAAATATGAAGAAAAAGAGATTGGTGATGCACTGGAAGATGTCATTGAATTGACGGAAGCGGGACAGCTATTTGTAAAAGACACCTATGAATGTATGATTGAGGAAGTCAAGAAGCGGAAAACGGTCGTAAAAGCACTTTGTCTTCACATTGCACATGACTGTAATCTGGCCTGCAAGTATTGCTTTGCAGAAGAAGGAGAGTATCATGGCAGGCGTGCTCTGATGTCCTATGAAGTCGGGAAAAAGGCATTAGACTTTTTAATCGCCAATTCAGGTAACCGACATAATCTGGAAGTAGATTTCTTCGGTGGAGAACCACTTATGAACTGGCAGGTGGTCAAAGATCTGGTCGCCTATGGAAGAGAGCAGGAGAAGATTCATAACAAGCATTTTCGTTTCACATTGACTACGAATGGGGTATTACTGAATGACGAAGTACAGGATTTTGTAAATAAAGAGATGGATAATGTGGTCTTAAGTCTGGATGGAAGAAAAGAGATCAATGATCAGATGCGTCCATTCCGCAATGGAACCGGAAGCTATGATCTTATTGTTCCGAAGTTTCAAAAGCTGGCAGAAAGCAGGAATCAGGAAAAATATTACATACGAGGAACATTTACCCGGAATAATCTGGACTTCTCCAAGGATATTCTCCATTTTGCAGATCTTGGATTTAAGCAGATGTCTATTGAACCTGTTGTCGGAGAGGAAAGTGATCCTTATGCAATCCGCGAAGAGGATGTTCCGATTATTAAAGAAGAATATGATAAACTTGCAAAGATCATGATTGAACGTGAAAAGGAAGGAAAAGGTTTTAATTTCTTTCATTTTATGATAGACTTAGACGGTGGACCATGTGTGGCAAAGAGACTGTCAGGATGTGGTTCGGGAACGGAATATCTTGCCGTTACTCCGTGGGGAGATCTGTATCCTTGCCATCAATTTGTAGGACAGGAAGAGTTCTTGATGGGAAATGTGGATGATGGCATTGTCAGGCCGGAAATTGCAGATGATTTTCGTAGTTGTAACGTATATTCCAAAGATAAGTGCAGAGATTGTTTCGCAAAATTCTATTGCAGCGGTGGCTGTATGGCGAATTCTTATAATTTCCACGGTACGATCCACGATACATATGATATCGGGTGCGAGATGCAGCGGAAACGTGTAGAATGCGCGATTATGATAAAAGCAGCGTTGGCAGAAGAATAGTAGAAATCAAGGCAGAAGAAGCAGAAAGGAAGTAAATCATGAAGAAGAACAAAGGCATACTGAGCCTGATTCTGACCGCTGTATTGGTCGTATTGCTTGGATTCACAGTGCTGGTTGGTCTCGGAGAGACCGGAACGGGTGCAATGAAAAATATTAAGCTTGGTCTGGACCTTAAAGGTGGTGTCAGCATTACTTATCAGGTAAAAGATGACAATCCGACAGAAGAAGAGATGAGTGATACCATCTATAAACTTCAAAAACGTGTAGAGCAGTATAGTACAGAGGTAAGCGTATATCAGGAAGGTGATGACAGAATTAATGTCGAGATTCCCGGAGTTACAGACGCCAACGCGATTCTGGATGAGCTGGGAAAACCGGGGTCACTGGAATTTCAGACACAGGATGGAGAGACGGTTATTACAGGTTCTGATGTAAAGACAGCGTCTGCGCAGTCAGGACAGGATGATATGGGGAATAAAGAGTACTCTGTAGAACTGGATCTGACAGATGAAGGTGCAGAAAAGTTTGCGGAAGCTACGGAGGCAAATGTTGGAAAGCAGATTTCCATCATTTATGATGGTGAAGTTATCAGCAGCCCGAGAGTCAATGAAGCAATCACTGGAGGACAGGCATATATCACAGGAAACTTCACATACGAAGAGGCAGATAATCTTGCTTCTACGATTCGTATCGGTGGACTGAAGCTGGAACTGGAAGAATTACGTTCCAACGTAGTCGGAGCGCAGTTAGGAGAACAGGCAATCAGCACAAGCTTGAAGGCAGGAGCGATTGGTCTGGCAATTGTATTCATATTCATGATCTTTGTATATTATCTTCCAGGTCTTGCTGCTGGTCTGGCACTGATCATTTATACAGAACTTGTATTACTTATATTAAATGCATTTAACATTACGTTGACTTTACCAGGTATTGCAGGTATCATCCTTGGTATTGGTATGGCTGTGGATGCAAATGTTATTATATTTGCCCGTGTGCGTGAGGAGATGACACGCGGAAAGAGTGTGAAGAATTCTCTGAAGACCGGATTCCAGAAAGCGATGTCTGCAATTGTGGATGGTAACGTGACTACATTGATTGCAGCAGCGGTTCTGTGGTTAAAAGGTTCTGGTACAGTAAAAGGATTTGCACAGACTCTGGCGATCGGTATTATTGTATCTATGTTCACTGCATTAGTGATTACAAGAATGATCGTATATGCATTCTATGCTGTTGGACTTCGCAATGAAAAATTGTATTATCGTCCGAAGAAAGAAAGAACGCCAATCAATTTCCTGGGTAAGAAGAAAGTGTTCTTTGTAATCTCTTTGGTACTGATCATTGGTGGATTTGCAGTCATGGGTGTTAATTCATCCAGAGGAAATGGAGCATTTGCATATAGTCTGGAATTCGAAGGTGGTACTTCTACGAATGTAACATTTAACGAAGATTATTCGATTGAAGAGATTGATGAGAAGATCGTTCCAATTGTAGAAGAGGTTACTGGAGATCACAATGTACAGACTCAGAAGGTAGCCGGTACCAATCAGGTTGTGATCAAGACCGTGACTTTGGAATTGGATCAGCGTGAAGCTTTGAATCAGGCAATGGTAGATAATTTCCAGGTTGATGAGTCGAAGATCTCTGCTGAGAATATTAGTTCTACTGTAAGTAATGAGATGCGTCAGGATGCGATCATAGCAGTAATCGTTGCTACGATCTGTATGCTTCTGTATATCTGGTTCAGATTTAAGGATATTCGATTTGCGGCCAGTGCAATTTTTGCATTGCTTCATGACGTTTTGATTGTTCTTGGATTCTATGCAGTGGCAAGAATCTCTGTAGGTAATACATTTATTGCATGTATGCTGACGATCGTAGGTTACTCTATCAATGCAACAATCGTTATATTCGACCGTATTCGTGAGGAACTTCATTATCAGTCCAAGACGACAGAGCTTTCAGAAGTTGTTAATAAGAGTATTACCCAGACACTTACAAGAAGTATTTATACTTCTTTGACAACTTTCGTAATGGTAGCGATTCTGTTTGTTATGGGAGTAAGTTCTATTCGTGAGTTTGCAGCACCGCTGATGGTTGGTATTATCTGTGGAGCATATTCTTCTGTATGTATTACAGGAGCACTCTGGTATGTAATGAGAACGAAGTTGGGCAAAAAACAGACTTCCAAGAATAGCAATAAGAAAAAATAGTATGAGATGATGAAGCAGCCATTGTTATCTGATTTGTAGAATCAGAGATGACATGGCTGCTTTTTTCTATAAGAAGTTTTATTTGGAGTGGGATGAAAGATGGAAAGATGGGTACTTTTGAGAAAAGGTGCAGATTTTGAAGCAATTGGAAAAAAATACCATATTAGTCCAAGGCTTGCCTGTCTGATCCGGAACAGAGATATTATAGGTGAAGAAGAAATCCATCAATATCTTAATGGAACGATTACGGATCTGTATGACGGTATGCTGATGAAAGATATGGATAAAGCTTTGGATATCCTGGGAGAAAAGATTGCAGGACAACAGAAGCTTCGCGTCATAGGAGATTATGATATTGATGGAATCAATGCTTCTTATATTCTGTTGGAAGGTCTGGAGCGTCTGGGGGCGGATGTGGATTGCGATATTCCAAATCGAATAACAGACGGGTATGGGCTGAATATTGATCTGATCGAACGTGCGTATGATGATGGGATAGATACCATCGTTACCTGTGATAACGGAATTGCGGCAGCGGATGAAATCGCATATGGGAAGCAGTTGGGAATGACCATTATAGTGACGGATCACCATGAGGTGCCATATTGTGAGGATGATGGAAGGAAAACGTATCGTCTTCCGCTGGCAGATGCGGTCATTGATCCTAAGCAACCGGGCTGTGAATATCCTTTTAAGGGCTTGTGTGGAGCAGCGATTGCTTACAAGCTTGTGGAGGCGCTTTGCGAATCTATGGGAAGAGATGTAGATGATCTGGATGATCTGATTGAAAATGCTGCTATTGCAACAGTAGGTGATGTTATGGATCTGGAAGGAGAAAATCGTATTCTGGTAAAAGAAGGGCTGCAAATGTTGGGAAGAACTCGTAACCAGGGACTGCGCTCTTTGATGGAGTGTACTGGTGTTCAAAAAGATCAGATTCGGGCTTATCATATTGGATTTGTTCTGGGGCCATGCCTGAATGCAAGCGGCAGGCTAGATACGGCAAAGCGGGCGTTAAAACTCTTGCGTGCAAAAGATAAAAAAGAAGCGGACATACTGGCAGGAGAATTAAAAGCATTGAATGACAGCCGAAAAGATCTGACGGATGTGGCGGTAAAGCAGGCGATAGAGCTGGTAGAGACAACGGCTGTGGGACAGGATAAAGTTCTAGTCATCTATCTGCCGGGATGCCATGAAAGCATTGCTGGAATTGTGGCTGGACGTATTCGCGAGATTTACTATAAACCAGTGTTTGTATTGACTGATGCGGAAGAAGGAATCAAAGGTTCGGGAAGATCGATTGAAGCTTATTCTATGTATGAGGAGTTAAGTAAATGTCAGAAGCTGCTGGCCAGATATGGAGGACATAAACTGGCAGCAGGTCTGTCATTGGAAAAAGAAAATATTGAAAGATTACGGTATATGTTAAATGCTAACTGTACACTTCAGGAAGAGGATCTGGCAGAAAAAGTAGTGATTGACATGGAGATGCCGTTTTCCTGTGTGACAGAAGAGCTAGTCCAGGAACTGTCATTGTTGGAACCATTTGGAAAAGGGAATACAAAACCAGTATTTGCGGCAAAGAGTGTAGAAATTCTAAGTGGGAAAATTCTTGGAAAAAATAAAAATGTACTAAAACTTCAGGTACAAGATTCTGCCGGTACTCAAATAGAAGCTATGTATTTTCAGCATATAGATCAGTTCTTATCAGAACTTGAGGAAAACTATGGTGTTTTTGAAGTTGAGTCGATGTTGGCTGGCAAAAAGAATCATATCATTCTGATGCTTACCTATTATCCTGGAATGAATGAATATATGGGGAAGAAGACACCTCAGATTGTTATTACGCATTTTCGTTGTCAAATAACATTGAAAAACCCTAAGAAATAGCAGGAAAACAGCAGATTTATTTGAAAATCGCATAAACTAATGCTATACTTAGGATTGTATTTTAATAGAATGGAGAGATTGTTATGAAACCGATTGAAGAGTACGTAAGAAGTATTCCGGATTTTCCAGAACCGGGAATTATATTTAGAGATGTGACCAGTGTGCTTCAGGATGCTGACGGGCTTCATCTTGCGATAGATCTTATGCAGGAGAAGTTGAAGGATGTAGAGTTTGACGTGATTGTTGGGCCTGAATCCAGAGGATTTATTTTCGGAGTGCCGATTGCATATAATCTGCATAAACCATTTATTCCGATTCGAAAAAAGGGAAAACTTCCATGTGAGACGGTTTCAATCAGATATGACCTGGAATATGGCACGGCGGAACTTGAGATGCATCGCGATGCAATCAAGCCAGGACAGAAAGTAGTCATCATTGATGATTTGATTGCGACAGGCGGTACCAATGAGGCTATGGTAAAGTTGGTGGAAGGTCTTGGCGGAGAAGTTGTCAAAACGGTATTTTTGATGGAATTAAAGGGTCTAAAAGGCCGGGAAAGATTAAAAGGATATGATGTTGAATCTGTAATTGCATATCCAGGAAAATAATACGAACGAAAAATATAAGACAGGAAGGAGGCGTTAATATGTCAAAGACAACAACCTATGAGGCTATCGATGGTCGAATCGCGACAGAATCTGTTATGGGGGATAATGCGAAAGGGCTTGAGATTGTTGATGGTCATGCGGTAAAAGCACCAGGCGATTACGAAGATCCGGATCGTTTGTATGACATGTTAATTGCCCGTATCCGTAAGTATCACCCGTCAACAGATGTCTCAATGATTGAGAAGGCTTACCGTCTGGCATCTAAGGCACATGGCAGTCAGCGACGTAAGTCGGGAGAACCTTATATCGTACATCCACTTTGGGTCGCTATTATTCTGGCAGATCTGGAGATGGATAAAGAGACGATTGCATCAGGAATGCTTCATGATGTGGTGGAAGATACGGATGTTAGTGAAGAAGATATCAGAAGAGAATTCGGAGATGAAGTAGCGCTTTTGGTGGATGGTGTCACAAAGTTAGGACGTTTGTCTTATTCTTCTGATAAACTGGATGTACAAGCTGAAAATCTGCGCAAGATGTTCCTTGCTATGGCAAAGGATATTCGTGTCATTATTATTAAACTGGCCGACCGTCTTCATAATATGCGGACATTGCAATTCATGAAGCCTGAAAAGCAGAAAGAGAAAGCCAAAGAGACGATGGATATCTATGCGCCTATTGCCCAGCGTCTTGGTATATCTAAGATAAAGACAGAATTGGATGATCTGGCACTGAAATATTCCCAACCAGAGGTGTTTTTTGATCTCGTAAAGCAGATTAATGCCAGAAAGACAGAACGAGAAGAGTTCGTTCAGCAGATTGTTGATGAAGTATCTGAACATATGAAGAATGCTAATATTAAGGCGGAAGTAAATGGCAGGGTAAAGCATTTCTTCAGCATCTATAAAAAAATGGTGAATCAGGATAAAACGGTGGATCAGATCTATGATCTGTTCGCAGTCCGTATTATTGTTGAGTCTGTAAAGGATTGTTATGCAGCCCTGGGTGTGATCCATGAGATGTATACGCCGATTCCAGGACGCTTTAAAGACTATATTGCGATGCCGAAGCCGAATATGTATCAGTCTTTGCATACAACATTAATGAGTTCGGTCGGTCAGCCTTTTGAGATTCAGATTCGTACGGAAGAAATGCATAAGACCGCTGAATATGGTATTGCGGCCCACTGGAAATATAAGGAATCTAATGATGGTAAGAAGAGTGTTGAGGCGCAGGAAGAAGAAAAACTAAGCTGGCTCAGACAGATTCTGGAATGGCAGCGCGATATGTCGGATAATCGGGAATTCATGAATCTGATCAAAGGTGACCTGGATCTGTTTGCAGAAGATGTCTATTGTTTCACTCCACAGGGAGATGTGAAGAACTTGCCGAATGGTTCTACACCGATTGATTTCGCATACGCGATTCATAGTGCTGTCGGCAATAAGATGGTTGGCGCCAGAGTGAACGGTAAGCTTGTAAATATTGATTACAAGATACAGAACGGAGACAGAATAGAGATACTGACTTCTCAGAATTCTAAAGGACCAAGCCGTGACTGGCTGAATGTTGTTAAGAGTACACAAGCAAAAAATAAAATTAATCAATGGTTCAAAAAGGAATTCAAAGAAAGTAATATTATAAAGGGAAAAGAAATGATTGCGGCCTACTGTAAGGCGAAAACGATCAATCCGAGCAATATTCTCAATCCAAGATATCAAGAGATTGTGCAGAAAAAATATGGTTTTAAGGATTGGGACTCTGTTTTGGCTGCAATTGGTCATGGGGGGTTAAAAGAAGGTCAGGTCGTTAATCGACTGGTAGAAGAATACAGTAAAGAGCATAAGCAAGAGCTCACGGATGAGGTTGTTATGGAAAAAGTTGCTGAGGCAGCAAAAAATAAGGTCCATATTGCCAAGTCTAAGAGCGGAATTGTCGTCAAAGGAATTGATGATGTGGCTGTGCGTTTCTCCAGATGCTGTAATCCGGTGCCGGGAGATGAAATCGTAGGATTTGTCACACGAGGAAGAGGACTTTCCATTCATCGAACAGATTGTGTCAATATGATTCATCTGACAGAAGCAGAGCGTGCCAGATTGATTGATGCAGAATGGGAAAGTGATGTAGCAGAGAAAGATGGAGGACAGTATCTGGCAGATATCAAGATGTATGCCCGTGACAGACAAGGACTGTTGATGGAGATGTCCAAAATCTTTACAGAGAATAATGTAGATGTGAAGTCCTTGAATGTACGGACCAGTAAGCAGGGAACTGCAACGATTGAAACCGGCTTTATCGTGCACAGCAGAGAAGAATTGGAAAGAGTCGTGAAGAAACTCCGTCAGATAGAAGGAATTATTGATATTGAAAGGGCGACAGGTTAATCATAAGATGAAAGTTGAGAGATTTGTTACAGGAATTATTAGCACTAATTGTTATTTGGCAATCAATGAAGAGACACGACAGGCAGTTGTAATTGATCCGGCTGCCAGTCCGTCCTATCTGATGAAACATATCAGATCAGAAGGGCTTAAGATTGAAGCGATTCTTTTGACTCATGGACATTTTGACCATATGATGGGAATTGATGGATTCCTGGCCGAATATGATGTTCCAGTGTATGTTCATGAAGACGATGAGGATGTGATGAATCAGCCAGAGTTGAATCTGTCATCCACCTATACATCCGGTTACACATTTTCTGGAGCAAATTATATGAAAGATAATCAGGTGCTTACGTATGCGGGATATGATTTTCAGGTAATTCATACTCCGGGGCATACCAGAGGTGGATGTTGTTATTATGTGGAATCAGAAGGCGTATTGTTCAGTGGAGATACGTTGTTCCAGAATTCAGTGGGACGTACAGATTTTCAGAATAGCAGTACTTCGGATCTGATTCGATCTATTCGCGAAAAGTTGATGCTCCTTCCAGATGATACACATGTATATCCGGGACATATGGGAGAGACAACGATTGGTCATGAAAGAAAATATAATCCATATATATAGATTGGAGTATTGGAATGATTCAGATTATATGTAGAAGTGAAGCGTATATTTATAATGTGTATCATATGATAAAGGCTTTTTATCCGTCTGAAGATGTTGTCAGTCAGGTGGAGGAAAAAGCCTCTAATTATGTAACGGTATTGCTTCAGGATGGTAGTATGATTGTTGTGGATGCAGATTATATATCAGAAGAACTATCGGAAAAAGAAGTGAAATATCGGATCGATACCTTTATTTATCAAAAATTGGCAGATGTAACGGGACATACACTTGCATGGGGAATTCTGACTGGAGTGCGCCCTACGAAGATAGCAATGAATAAACTGGAAGAAGGCTGGAATCAGGAGACTTTTGTACCATGGTTCATGGATGATTGTAAAGTAAGCCGCCAGAAGGCAGAATTGTCTTGGAAGATTGCAGAGAGGGAGAGAGAACTGTTGCAAAGACTGGACTATCAAGATGGATATAGCCTTTATGTAGGGATTCCATTTTGTCCGTCTGTCTGTACCTATTGTTCTTTCAGTTCTGGTGCATTGGCAGAGTGGGAACACCGGGTAGAAGATTATCTGCAGGCACTGTGCAAAGAGCTTTGTTTTATTGGAAAAAGATCGGCAGGCAAAAAGCTGAATAGTATTTACATAGGTGGTGGAACGCCAACAACGCTGAGTGCTTCACAGATGGATCGTTTACTTGATTGTATCGAAGAATATTTTCCCAGAGAATATCTGCTGGAATATACGGTAGAAGCCGGAAGACCGGATAGTATTACTCGCGAAAAATTAGAAGTGATTAAAAAACATGGAATTACCCGTATCTCAATTAATCCGCAGAGTATGCAGCAAAAGACGCTGGAAGCGATCGGCAGAAAGCACAGTGTAGAAGAGATTATAGAAGCATATCACCTGGCAAGGGAAATTGGCTTCGACAATATTAATATGGACATTATTGCCGGACTGCCGGGAGAAGATATGGAAGATATGCAAGATACTCTGAGGCAGATTGAACGCCTTGCCCCAGACAGCCTGACCGTCCATTCACTTGCGATCAAACGTGCGGCCAAGATGGAATTAAAAGATCTGGAACAGGATACACAGAAGATATCCCGGACACTTTCTGGTATGATCTTAGAAGCTTCGGAGGCAGCAAAACGAATGGATCTGGTGCCATATTATCTGTACCGGCAGAAGAATATTGCAGGAAATTTCGAAAATGTTGGTTATGCAAAGGTTGACAAAGCCGGAATATACAATATACTTATTATGGAGGAAAAACAATCCATAATTGCTGCAGGTGCAGGTGCATCGACGAAGATTGTATTACCGGAGGCGATTCTGGTCCCGGGCAGCAAAAAGAAGAAGATGACCCGACTGATAAGGGTAGAGAATGTGAAAGCGATCGATGCTTACATTGAACGTATCGACGAGATGATAGAGCGAAAAGGAGAATGGTTATGGCATTAAAGAAGAAACCGGTCACCGGGATGAAAGACATGCTTCCCAAAGAGATGGAGATCCGTGATTATGTGATTCAGCTGATCAAGGATACTTATAAGACCTATGGGTTTACCTCTATGGAGACTCCATGCGTGGAGCATATTGAAAACCTGTGCAGTAAGCAGGGCGGAGATAATGAAAAGTTGATTTTTAAGATTCTGAAGCGCGGCGAGAAGCTGAAGATTGATGAGGCAGAAGAGGAGAATGATCTGGTAGATGGCGGACTGCGTTATGACCTGACGGTGCCTCTTGCAAGATATTATGCCAACCATTCGAACGAGCTGCCGGCTCCATTCAAAGCCTTACAGATTGGCAACGTATGGAGAGCAGACCGTCCGCAAAAAGGACGTTTTCGTCAGTTTATGCAATGTGATATAGATATTTTGGGAGAGCCGGGCAATCTTGCAGAAATCGAGTTGATTCTGGCGACAACAGCGATGCTTGGCAAATTGAATTTCCATAATTTTACGGTATGTATCAATGACCGAAATATCTTAAAAGCAATGGCTGCATACAGTGGATTTAAAGAAGAAGATTACGATGAGGTTTTCATTATTCTGGATAAGATGGATAAGATTGGTGCAGAAGGAGTAGCTGCAGAGCTTCAAGAGATGGGATATACGAAGGAAAATGTAGAGACCTATCTTCAGCTTTTTGATGAAGTGGCTCCAAATGTGGAAGGAATCCGTTATCTGAAGGAGAAGTTAGGGGATGATCTTTCTGATCAGACAGCAGACGGCATGGAAATGATCATCTCAAGTGTAGAAGCTGCAAAAGAATGTGAATTTAACATCAAGTTCGACCCGACCCTGGTAAGAGGCCAATCCTATTATACCGGTACTATTTTTGAAGTAACGATGGACGACTTCGGAGGTTCTGTTGCAGGCGGAGGACGGTATGATAAGATGATCGGTAAATTCACCGGTCAGGATACACCGGCCTGTGGTTTCTCGATTGGATTTGAGAGAATCGTTATGCTGCTTCTGGAAAATGGATATGAAGTTCCGAAAAAAGGAAGTAAGAAGGCTTATCTTCTGGAGAAAAATATGCCAAAAGAAGGCTTGTTAAAGGTATTATCACTTGCAAAAGCAGACAGAGAAGCAGGCAGACAGGTGCTGATCGTGAACATGAAGAAGAATAAGAAATTCCAGAAAGAACAGCTGACGGCAGACGGTTATGAAGAGATCATCGACTGTTATGCTGATTCCGTGGAAAATATATAAATATATCCTGAAGGATGAAAAAGGAGATAAAGACTATGGCAGAGTCAATGCAAGGGTTAAAGAGAACCCATAGATGTGGAGAATTATCCAGCGCCAATATTGGTGAGACAGTCACTATTATGGGATGGGTACAGAAGAACCGTAACAAAGGCGGGCTGGTATTTGTAGATGTAAGAGACCGTTCTGGAATTATTCAGGTGGTATTCGAAGAAGGAAAGGCAGAAGCTGCGCTGATCGAAAAAGCAGCAAAGCTTCGTGCTGAGTTCGTTGTAGCTGTTGTTGGTAAAGTAGAAAAACGTTCCGGTGCAGTAAATGAGAACCTGGCAACCGGAGAGATTGAGATCATTCCGGAAGAGCTTCGGATTCTTTCGGAGTCTGAGACGCCGCCGTTCCCAATTGAAGAGAATTCCAAGACAAAAGAAGAAGTACGTCTGAAATACAGATATCTGGATTTGAGAAGGCCGGATCTTCAGCGCAACTTAATGATGAGAAGTAAAGTTGCAACACTGACTCGTCAGTTCCTGGCAGATGAAGGCTTCTTAGAGATCGAGACCCCGGTACTGATCGGAAGTACTCCGGAAGGAGCCAGAGATTATCTGGTGCCAAGCCGTGTACATCAGGGACATTTTTATGCGCTGCCACAGTCACCGCAGCTTTTTAAGCAGCTGCTGATGTGTTCTGGATATGACCGTTACTTCCAGCTGGCAAAGTGTTTCCGTGATGAGGACTTACGTGCAGACCGCCAGCCGGAATTTACGCAGATTGATATGGAGCTGTCTTTTGTGGATGTGGATGATGTTATCGATGTCAATGAAAGACTGCTTGCAAAGTTGTTCAAAGAAGTACTTGGGATAGAAGTATCTCTTCCGATTCCACGAATGACTTGGCAGGAAGCGATGGACCGCTATGGTTCTGATAAGCCGGACGTCCGCTTTGGCATGGAACTTACCAACGTCACAGAGGTGGTAAAGGACTGTGAATTTGTTGTATTCAAAGGTGCTATTGAAAATGGCGGAACAGTCCGTGGTATTAACGCTAAAGGACAAGGCGAGATGCCGCGTAAGAAGATTGATAAACTGGTATCCTTTGCGAAGGATTATGGCGCAAAAGGACTTGCTTATATTGCAATTCAGTCAGATGGAACAGTCAAATCATCTTTTGCCAAATTCATGAAAGAAGAAGAGATGACAGCTCTGATCAATGCTATGGACGGAGAAAATGGAGATTTATTACTCTTTGCGGCAGATAAAAATAAAGTCGTATGGGATGTCCTTGGTGCTCTTCGTCTGGAGCTTGCACGTCAGATGGATCTGTTAGACAAGAATGAGTACAAATTCCTGTGGATCACAGAGTTCCCATTGTTAGAGTGGAACGAAGAACAGAATCGCTATACGGCAATGCACCACCCATTTACAATGCCGATGGAAGAAGACCTTCCATACATTGACACTGATCCGGGACGTGTACGTGCAAAAGCTTATGATATTACCCTGAATGGAAATGAGATCGGCGGTGGAAGTGTTAGAATCTTCAATCCTGAGATTCAGAGCAAGATGTTCGAAGTGCTTGGATTTACACCGGAGCAGGCTCAGGAGCAGTTTGGCTTCCTGTTAACTGCGTTCAAATACGGTGTTCCGCCACATGCAGGGCTGGCTTATGGTCTTGACAGACTGGTCATGCTGATGGCTAAGCAGGACAGCATCCGTGATGTCATTGCATTCCCGAAGGTAAAGGACGCATCTGATCTGATGACAGAGGCCCCGACAACAGTTGCACAGGAGCAGTTGGATGAACTGGGCCTTCAGATTGTGGAAACGGAATAGAAATGTTGTATTTTCATATAAAGATGGGAGGATCACAACCTCCCATCTTAATCTCTAAAAAGAGTTTATACCTTTTTCAAATAACAAAAAAACTTGAAATTCGTTAGAATTTCAAGTTTTTTTAGAGCGACAGACGGGGTTCGAACCCGCGACCCCGACCTTGGCAAGGTCGTACTCTACCAACTGAGCCACTGTCGCATTTTTTATGTTTTGTGTTCCTCAGAACAATAAATAATATACTACAAGAATGTTTATCTGTCAACACCTTTTTTCAAAAATATTGAAAAAATTTCGAAAATCTAAAATTTGAAAAAATAATATATATTATGGTATACTGGTACAGTATGAAAGTGAAAACAGATAAAGGAAGTGGAGAGATGAACGAACAGCAGACAATTAAAATAGGCTTACTGGGACTCGGTACAGTTGGCAGCGGAGTTTATAAGATTATAGAGCGCCAGAAAGAAGAGATGGTCAAGAAAACAGGTGCCCGTCTGGAAATAGCAGGTATTTTGGTTCATAATCTGAATAAAGTAAGAGACGGTGTGGATACATCTCTTTTGACGGATCGATGGGAAGATATCATTAATAATGATGAGATTTCCATTGTCATTGAGGTGATGGGTGGAATTGAACCTGCGAAGACGATGATTCTGGAGGCATTAAATTCCGGAAAGAATGTGGTGACGGCGAACAAAGATCTGGTCGCAGAGTATGGAAGAGAACTTCTGGATGCGGCAGAGAATAATGGCGTGGATTTCCTTTTTGAAGCAGCGGTGGCCGGAGGTATCCCGATCATTCGTCCATTGAAGCAGTGTCTGGCTGCAAATGAGATGGATGAAGTGATCGGAATTGTCAATGGAACGACCAATTATATCCTGACAAAGATGTTTGAAGAAGGAATGGATTTTGATGAAGCACTGGAAAAAGCGACGGAACTTGGTTATGCAGAGGCAGATCCGACTGCAGATATCGAGGGACTGGATGCAGGAAGAAAAGTTGCGATTATGGCTTCCATCGCGTTCCATTCCAGAGTGACATTTTCCGATGTATATACGGAAGGGATTACGAAGATCTCTGCAAGGGATATCAATTATGCAAAGGAATTTGGCAATGTGATCAAGTTACTGGGGGTTGCACATAATACAGAAGATGGTATTGAGGTATCTGTACATCCGATGATGATTCCTCAGGAGCATCCTCTTGCATCAGTAAGAGATTCCTTCAATGCAGTATTCGTACATGGAGATGCAGTGGATGATGTCATGTTCTACGGACGTGGTGCCGGAGAATTTCCAACGGCCAGTGCCATTATGGGAGATGTCATTGATGTGGTGAGAGATATTCAGTATCACTGCACCGGAAGAATCAGCTGTACTTGTTACCGTGAGACTAAGGTGAAGGAATTTCGTGAGGTAAAGAATAAGTTTTTCCTGCGCATGCAGGTGGATAATAAACCGGGGGTTCTGGCAGCAATCGCCAGTGTATTTGGCGTGCATCAGGTCAGTATCTCGAAAGTAATCCAGAAAATCATTACGGACGGGGTCGCTGAACTGGTTATCGTGACAGAAGCAGTAAAGGAATATCATATGGAGGATGCTCTGGAGCATCTCAAAGATATGGAGACTACTCGTGAAATCAGCAGTGTGATCAGGGAATACTAGGAATTATGAATGAAAGAAGAAATATAATGAATCCGCTGGCAACAGAGCGTATTGACAAATTAATTGCAAAATTTGCAATCCCCGCCATCATCAGTATGCTGGTGAGTTCCCTATATAATATCGTGGACCAGATCTTTATCGGACAGGGAGTTGGAATGCTGGGAAATGCGGCCACTAATATTGCATTTCCGATTTCTATTATCTGTACGGCAACGGCTCTTTTGTTGGGGATCGGAAGCGCATCTAATTTTAATCTAAAGTCAGGAGCCGGTGAATCAGAAGAAGCAAGCAAGATTGTCGGGACTGGCCTTGCAATGCTGGTTATCTGCGGTGTGATCATTGCCGTGGTTGTATTATTTTTTTTGGATCCTCTTCTACAGTTATTCGGAGTGACACCGGATGTATTGCCATATGCACAGGATTATACAGGAATTACAGCGTTTGGAATCCCGTTTCTGATTCTGACAACAGGTGGCAATCATCTGATCCGGGCAGACAGAAGTCCGACTTATTCCATGGCATGCATGTTGACTGGGGCAATTATCAATACGATATTGGATCCTCTGTTTATCTTTGGATTTCACTGGGGAATTAAAGGAGCAGCCTGGGCCACTATTATTGGCCAGATTATATCAGGGATTCTGGTAATCGTGTATTTCCTACGGTTTCGAAAATTAGAATTAAATTGGTCAATGCTCCGTCCAAAAGGGAAGTACCTGAGAGCCATTGTCTCCCTGGGAATGGCGTCCTGCATTAATCAGATTGCTATGGCGATTGTTCAGATCGTGATGAATAATACTTTGCGGTATTATGGCGCAGAGTCTATGTATGGAACCGATATTCCACTTGCCTGTGTAGGAGTTATTTCAAAGGTAAATATGGTCTTTATGGCCATCTGTATCGGAATCTCTCAGGGATGTCAGCCAATCTGGGGATTTAATTATGGAGCAGGACAGTATGACCGGGTAAAACAGACTTACAAGAAAGCATTTCAGATATCTTTGACAATAGGCATCATTTTCTTTTTATGCTTTCAGCTCTTTCCGCGGCAGCTGGTCAGCATATTTGGTACCGGAAGTGAAGAATACTTCCGGTTTGCAGAAAGATATTTCCGCATCTTTATGTTCATGACATTTATCAATGGAATTCAGCCCATGTCTTCCGGATTCTTTACGTCCATCGGGAAGGCGAAACTGGGGATTGTAGTATCACTGACGAGGCAGATTATCTTCCTGCTTCCGTTGATTCTGATCTTCCCGCTCTTTATGGGAATTGATGGAGTAATGTATGCGGGACCGATTGCAGATGGAGCTGCGGCAATTGTTGCAATCGGATATTCTGTTCGTGAATTGAAGAGATTTCGTGAAGATGGAATATAAAAAATTATAATGCATTCATTGAAAAAGTAAATAATCAACCATCAGAGAGACTTGTTGAAAACCCAGAGTTTATGGGGATTGTTTCCAAAAACGTGAAAAAAGCAACAAAATTGTGAATATTATAACTGGATTGTTGCAAAATACACACAAAAAAGCGCGTTGACAAAGAAAAAAACGACAGATATAATGAGGAAAAATAAAAAACAAGAAGTTGGCTGATGGATTCGAGAGAGATTCTGGTTCTTGTTATCAGAACGCCGAAGGGGCAAGAGGGAAATTGAAACTCTCAGGCAAAAGGAATCGAATCCGGACAATACTCTGAAGGACAAACGACAGGGGACTGTGTGATCCAGATGGATCATGCAGTCCTTTTTCTCTTGTTTGACAGAAGAAGGCTGTTAAAGAAGGAGGAGCAAAAATGGAATTGAAAACCCCATTATATGATGCACATGTGAAAGCCGGAGGAAAGATCGTACCATTTGGCGGATATTTACTGCCGGTACAGTATGGAACCGGAGTGATCAAAGAACATATGGCTGTCCGCACACAAGCCGGATTATTTGATGTATCTCACATGGGTGAAGTGCTGTGTGAAGGAAAAGATGCACTCCAGAATCTTCAGATGATTCTGACGAACAATTTTGACAATATGGTAGACGGTCAGGCAAGATATAGCCCGATGTGCAATGAGAATGGCGGTACAGTGGATGATCTGATTGTATATAAGAAATCAGATAACCATTACTTTATCGTAGTAAATGCAGCAAATAAAGATAAGGATTATCAGTGGATGTTGGATCACCAGTTTGGAGAAGTGATATTTACTGATGTGTCAGAGCAGTATGCACAGCTGGCATTGCAGGGACCAAAAGCAATGGAGATCTTAAAAAAGCTTACGGCGGAAGAGAATATTCCAAAGAAGTATTATCATGCTGTGTTTGATACAGAAGTTGCCGGAATTCCTTGTATTATTTCTAAGACTGGATACACAGGAGAAGATGGAGTAGAGCTTTATCTTGACAGCAGCAATGCTGAGAAAATGTGGGATGCTCTTCTGGAAGCCGGAAAAGAAGACGGTTTGATTCCATGTGGACTGGGAGCAAGAGATACCCTTCGCATGGAAGCAGCAATGCCTCTCTATGGTCATGAGATGGACGATACAGTATCTCCATTAGAGACAGGACTTGGTTTTGCAGTAAAGATGAAGAAAGATGACTTTATCGGGAAAGCGGCATTAGAAGAGAAGGAAGCACCTCAGAGAACACGTATCGGCCTGAAAGTAACCGGACGTGGAATTATCAGAGAGCATCAGGAAGTATTTAAAGATGGAGAAAAGATTGGTCTTACTACTTCCGGAACGCACTGTCCATATCTTGGATATCCAATCGCAATGGCACTGGTTGCAGAAGGCAGTGCAGAATTGGGTGATAAGGTAGAGGTCGAAGTAAGAGGCCGAAAAGTAGAAGCAGAAGTGGTGGCACTTCCATTCTATAAAAGAAGTAAATAATAAATAAAAAGCCAATATAAAGAAAAAAGGAGATAAAACGATGGAATTAAGAGAAGGATTATTGTATTCAAAGTCACACGAATGGGTAAAGGAAGAAGGAGATGTTGCTGTGATTGGTCTTACAGACTATGCACAGTCTGAACTTGGAGACTTGGTATTTGTCAATCTTCCGGAAGAGGGAGACGAGATCTCTATAGGCGAAGCATTTTCAGATGTTGAATCTGTTAAAGCAGTATCTGATGTGTATGCACCGGTTTCCGGAACTGTATGTGAGATTAACGAAGAACTCATGGATGCTCCAGAAAAGATTAATGAGGCACCATATGAAGCATGGTTTGTAAAAGTGAAAGATATTACAGAAAAGGAAGAACTCTTATCTGCAGAAGAATACAAGGCATTTGTAGAGAGTGAACAGGCATAATAGAACAGATTAAGGAAAGGCGGTGACGCTTTATGGGAAATTATATTCCGGGTACAAAGCAGGAACAGAAAGAGATGCTTGCGGAGATTGGCTTTGGATCTATGGAAGAATTGTTTGGGCATATTCCAGATGAAGTAAAAGTAAAAGGTGGACTTAAGATTCCGGAAGGAATGTCTGAACTGGAAGTCCGTAAAAAAGTAACGCAGATGGCAGAGAAAAATAAAGTATTTCCTGTGATTTTCCGTGGCGCAGGAGCATACAGACATTTTATACCATCGGTTGTAAAAAGCGTGATATCAAAGGAAAATCTGTTGACGGCATATACGCCATATCAGGCAGAGATCAGTCAGGGAATCCTGCAGTCTATCTTCGAATATCAGACGATGATCTGTGAACTTACAGGAATGGATACTTCGAACGCATCTGTCTATGACGGCGCAACTGCAGCGGCAGAAGGAATTGCAATGTGTCGGGAAAGAAAGAGAAAGAAAGCACTTATTTCTGAGACTACAGATCCGAAGGTATTAGAAACAGTGAAGACCTATTGCTTTGGAAATGGTATGGATCTGGTTATGATCCCTTCGAAGGATGGTCTTACAGATGTAGATGCACTTTGTGAACTGATCGATGACACTACGGCCTGTGTATATATTCAGCATCCAAACTACTATGGAAGTCTGGAAGACGCACAGGCTATCGGTGAGATTGTACATGAAGCAGGAGCAAAATATATCATGGGTGTGAATCCAATCTCTCTTGGAATCATCAAGACACCAAAAGAATATGGAGCAGATGTGGCAGTCGGAGAGGGACAGCCTCTGGGACTTCCGCTTGCATTTGGCGGCCCGTATGTTGGATTTATGGCGTGTGTATCTGGCATGACAAGAAAGCTTCCGGGAAGAATCGTAGGACAGACAACGGATCATAATGGAAAAGTTGGATATGTACTGACTCTACAGGCAAGAGAACAGCATATCCGCAGAGAAAAAGCATCCAGCAATATCTGTTCTAATCAGGCACTGTGTGCGCTGGCGGTTGGAGTATATCTGGCGTCTGTAGGCGGTGAAGGATTGAAAAATGTTGCAACACAATGTACTTCCAAGGCTCATTACATGGCAAAAGAATTGGAGAAAGCCGGTTATCAGATTGAGAACAAAGGCGAATATTTCCATGAGTTTGTGACCGTATCAGATGTTCCGTCTGAAAAGGTATTGAATGTACTGGAACAAAAAGGAATCCTCGGAGGATATCCACTGGATGAACATAGAATTTTGTGGTGCTGTACTGAGATGAACAGTAAAGAAGACATTGACAGAGCAGTTGCCATCATAAAGGAGGTGTAATGGATGTTAATATTTGAGAAAGGAAAAGAAGGAAGAGGACTGAGTCTGTTTCCAGAGTGTGATGTAGAAGTAGTCTTGCCGGAGGAAAAAGACCAGAGAGAACTTGCATTACATTTGCCGGAACTTTCTGAAAATGAGATTAGCAGACACTACACAGAACTTGCAAAGAAATGTCATGGAGTGAATGATGGATTCTATCCACTTGGTTCCTGTACCATGAAATATAATCCGAAGATCAACGAGGATATGGCTGCATTGCCAGGATTTACAGAGATTCATCCGCTTCAGCCGGCACATACGGTACAGGGATGTATGGAAGTTATGAAGACACTGGAGTCATATCTGTGTGAGATTACGGGCATGAGTCAGATGACATTACAGCCGGCAGCAGGAGCCCACGGTGAGTTTACCGGACTTCTCCTTATTAAAGCATATCATCAAAGCAGAGGAGATCAGAAACGAACCAAAATTATTGTTCCTGATTCTGCTCATGGAACCAATCCGGCAAGTGCGGTAATGGCAGGGTTCTCCGTTGTCAGTATTCCATCAGGACCGGATGGATGCGTGGATCTTGAGAAACTGCGCGAGGC
This sequence comes from Faecalicatena contorta, assembly GCF_021531895.1. Classification (GTDB taxonomy): domain Bacteria; phylum Bacillota; class Clostridia; order Lachnospirales; family Lachnospiraceae; genus JAFBIX01. The sequence goes on from NZ_JAFBIX010000006.1 coordinate 27,539, forward strand.
AGCCGGAGATGATGTTGCAGGTCTGATGCTTACCAATCCAAATACGGTTGGACTGTTTGATAAAAATATTCTTGAGATTACGAAGATCATTCATGAATGTGGCGGTCAGTGCTATTATGACGGTGCGAATTTAAATGCCGTTATGGGAACGGTACGACCAGGTGATATGGGATTTGATGTGATCCATCTGAATCTTCATAAAACATTCTCAACGCCTCATGGAGGAGGAGGTCCGGGAAGTGGACCGGTCGGTTGTAAAGAACATCTGGCACAGTTCCTTCCGTCTGTACTTGTGGAAGGTACAGAAGAGCTACAGTTTGGGAAAGCAGAGCACAGTATCGGTGAGATGAAGAGCTTCTATGGTAACTTCCTTGTAGCAGTCAGAGCGCTTACTTATGTCATGACGCTTGGAAGAGAAGGAATCCCACAAGCCAGCCAGAATGCTGTCCTGAATGCAAATTATATGATGAATAAGTTAAAGGACATCTATACGATGGCATATGACGAAGTATGTATGCATGAGTTTGTTATGAGCCTTTCTGATCTTAAGAAAGCTACAGGAGTATCTGCAATGGATATTGCCAAGGGACTTCTTGATAATGGCATTCATCCGCCGACAATGTACTTCCCATTAATCGTAGATGAGGCTTTGATGGTGGAACCGACAGAAACAGAATCCAAAGAAACACTGGATGAAGCGATCCGTGTATTCAGACGATTATATGAGCTTGCCAAAGAAGACGCGCAGCAGCTTCATCAGGCACCTGTCTCAACGCCGGTGACAAGACTGGATGAAGTAGGTGCAGCAAGGCATCCAGTACTTCGGTATGATTTTTCAAAATAGAATTACATTCTGGAAGAGGTATCAAAATGATAGATAAAATAACTTACATTGAAACGGCTAATACATACCCCTATCAGAATCTTGCGGTGGAGGAGTATCTGCTCCTCCATTGTGATAAAGAGGAATGTATTTTGTATCTCTGGCAGAACAGAAATACGGTTGTAATCGGACGAAATCAGAACGCATGGAAAGAGTGTCTGGTAAGTAAACTGGAAGAAGAAAACGGCTTTCCGGTGCGTCGGCTTTCCGGCGGCGGTGCTGTCTACCATGATCTTGGTAATCTGAACTTCACTTTCCTTGTCAGAAAAGAAAACTATAATGTAGATAAACAGCTTAATGTTATTCTTGAAGCAGTGAAAAAGCTTGGAATCCATGCAGAAAAATCAGGACGTAATGATATTCTGATCGATGGGCATAAGTTTTCAGGAAATGCTTTTTATGAGCAGGGAGACTGCTGCTATCATCATGGAACACTGATGGTTCATGTTAATCTGGGAGAGTTGTCCAGATATCTGACGGTGTCAAAAGATAAGCTTCAGTCAAAAGGTGTGGATTCTGTTCGTGCAAGAGTCGCAAATCTGACAGAGTATGCACCGGATGCAACGGTGGAACTGTTGAAACAGAAGCTTTTGGAAGCATTTGAGGAAGTTTATGGGTTAAAGGCTAAGATTCTAAGAGTTGAGGATCTTGATGCACAGGAAATTGAAAAAAGGACGGAAAGATTTGCTTCCTGGGACTGGATTTTTGGAAAGAAACTGGATTTCCAGTACGAATTGTCCAATCGTTTTCCGTGGGGGCAGGTAACATTACAGATGAAAGTAAAAAATGGAATCGTAGAAGATCTGAATGTATATTCTGATTCCATGAAGCCGGATCTGATTGCTGATCTAAGTTGCTATTTGAGAGGAATTCGTTACGAAAAGAATGCTATTTGCGAGGAACTTAAGCAATATAGTTCTGAGGATGAAGATGAAGAGCAGATGATGAAAGACATTGCAGACTGGATTCTGTCTATCGATTTGTAAAGGAGAAGGAAGCTATGGGAGAGAAATTTGATGTTATTGTAATCGGTGCAGGACCGGGCGGCTATGTAGCTGCGATCAAAGCCGCAAAATCAGGGCTTCGCACAGCAATTGTGGAGAATAGAAGAGTGGGAGGAACATGCCTGAACAGAGGTTGTATTCCTGCAAAAGCGATGATCCATGCTTCTTCTGTTTACAAGGAAATGCAAGAAGGAGGCCGGTTTGGAGTTGCGGCGTCGGATGTATCTTATGACTATGGCAAGATTGTGGCTTATAAGGAAGAGACAACGGATAAATTATGTCAGGGAATCGAACAGCTTTTGAAGGCGAACGCTGTGACGCTCCTCTCTGGAAAGGGAACACTGGAAAAAGGAAAAGTAGTTAGAGTGGCAGGAGAAGAAGGCGAAGAGAGCTATGAAGCTGAAAATGTAATCCTGGCCGCTGGCTCTAAGCCATTGATTCTTCCAATTCCAGGACTTGATCTTCCGGGAGTATTGACCAGTGATGAGTTATTCCAATTAGAAGAGAGACCGGAAAGTCTTGTGATTATCGGCGGCGGAGTTATCAGCGTGGAATTTGCCAGTGTATATGCGAATCTTGGCTGTAAGGTTACCATTGTGGAAGCGATGCCAAGGTTAATTCCTAATATGGATAAAGAGATCTCTCAGAATCTGAAGATGATTTTGAAGAAACGAGGAATTGATATTCATACATCAGCAGCGGTACAGCGTGTAGAACAGGAAGAGGATGGACAATATACCTGTGTGTTTATAGAGAAAGAAAAAGAAGTAAGAGTTTCTGCACAATATGTGTTGTGTGCAGTTGGAAGATACCCGAATACGGACGGTCTGTTCGGGGACGACGTAGAACTTGATATGGAACGCGGACGTGTAGTCGTAGACGATGAATTCCGTACCAGTATGGAAGGTGTCTATGCAATCGGAGATCTTGTAAAGGGGATGCAGCTGGCCCATCTGGCAAGTGCACAGGGTGTATATGTCGCAGAACGGATTGCCGGGAAAGAGTCATCCATTGATGTTCATACGGTTCCGGGCTGTGTATATACAGATCCGGAGATTGCATCTGTCGGTGTGACAGAAGATGAAGCCAAAGAGCAGGGCATTGCTGTAAAGACTGGAAAATTCATTATGAGTGCCAATGGAAAATCTCTGATTACCAAGGAAGAACGAGGATTTGTGAAGGTCATTGTAGAAGCAGATACAGATGTGGTGATCGGAGCGCAGATGATGTGTGCAAGAGCAACGGATATGATCGGTGAACTGGTAACTGCAGTCGTGAATCGTCTGACAGCGCAGCAGCTATTAAAAGGAATGCGTGCACATCCTACTTATAATGAGGGCGTAGCAGAGGCATTGGAGGATGCTGTCGGGGAAGCAATACATGTAATGCCGAAAAAGAAAAGATAAAATGTATAATTAAAAAGAAAGGTTGGTATGTAATATGGGTTTTAAAAGTGACATTGAGATCGCTCAGGAAGCGGAAATGAAAGTGATTAACGAAGTTGCCGATTCTCTTGGAATTCCAGATAAATATGTAGAAAATTATGGAAAATACAAAGCAAAGATCGATTATCGTTATTATAAAGATGAATTAGAGAGCCGCCCGGATTCTAAAGTGATTCTGGTAACGGCGATTAACCCGACACCGGCCGGAGAAGGCAAGACTACTACAACCATCGGTCTGGCAGATGCCATGAACCGTCTGGGTAAGAAGACAATGGTAGCACTTCGTGAACCATCTCTTGGACCTGTATTTGGAGTAAAAGGCGGAGCAGCAGGTGGTGGCTATGCACAGGTTGTTCCAATGGAAGACATTAACCTGCATTTTACTGGAGATCTTCATGCCATTGGTGCAGCAAACAATCTGATTGCTGCTATGCTGGATAATCATATCCATCAGGGAAATGCACTGGATATTGATACGAACAAAGTGACCTGGAGACGTTGTGTGGATATGAATGACCGTCAGCTTCGAAGTATTGTAGATGGATTGGGTGGAAAGGCAGATGGAGTGACACGTCAGGATGGATTTGACATTACAGTTGCTTCAGAGATTATGGCTGTATTCTGTCTGGCAAACGATATTTTGGATCTGAAAGAACGTGTATCTAAGATTATCGTAGCATATTCCAGAACCGGAAAACCGGTAACGGCCGGAGATCTTCACGCAGAAGGCGCTGTAGCAGCACTGTTAAAAGATGCGTTGAAGCCGAATCTGGTACAGACATTGGAAGGAACTCCTGCATTTATTCACGGCGGCCCATTTGCAAATATTGCACATGGATGTAACAGTGTGATTGCAACAAAGATGGGAATGAAACTTGCAGATTATATGATCACTGAGGCAGGATTTGGCGCAGATCTAGGTGCAGAAAAATTCATTGATATCAAATGTCGGATGTCAGGAATACGCCCAAATGCTGTGGTTCTGGTTGCAACGATTAAAGCTCTCAAGTACAATGGCGGTGTTCCAAAGACCGAGCTTCAGGCTGAGAATCTGGAAGCATTGGAGAAAGGAATTCCAAACTTACTGAAGCACATTGAAAATATTACAAAGGTATATCATCTTCCTGTTGTTGTTGCAATCAACGCATTCCCGACAGATACAAAGGCTGAATTGGAACTGGTTCGTGAAAAATGTAAAGAACTGGGTGTTAATGTTGCATTGTCGGAAGTATGGGCACATGGCGGAGAAGGAGGAGAAGAACTTGCAAAAGAAGTGCTTCGTCTCTGTGAAGGTGAGAGCACCATGGAATATGTATATGATGTGGATGCTTCTATTAAAGAAAAAATTGAAGCTATTGCAACAAAAGTATACGGAGCTGATGGAGTAGATTATACAACAAAGGCTAATAAAGAAATCAAGAACTTAGAAGCAATTGGTCTTGGAAATCTGCCAATCTGTATGGCTAAGAATCAATATTCTCTGACAGATGACGCGAAGAAACTGGGAAGACCGGAAAACTTCAGAATCACGATTCGTGATATCACAGCTTCTGCAGGTGCGGGATTCTTGGTTGCACTGACTGGTGATATTATGAAGATGCCTGGATTGCCGAAAGTACCATCCGCAGAAAAGATTGATGTGGATGCAGACGGAGTGATCTCAGGATTGTTTTAAGGAGGAATGAACGGCATGATGCTGGAACAGAAAACAACAGACTTCCTGGAAGTGTTGTCCTCTGCCGAACCTGTTCCAGGCGGCGGAGGTGCTTCCGCCGCAGTGGGAGCATTTGCGTCTGCGCTTGGAATGATGGTAGCAAATCTGACGGTCGGTAAGAAGAAGTATGCTGACGTAGAGGAAGAAATCATAGAAATCCGGGGCTGTCTGAAAGAACTTCGGGAAGAATTGGTGGATCTGACCGATCAGGATGCGGAAGCATTCGAACCATTATCGAAAGCATATGGTCTTCCGAAAGATACTCCAGAGCAGAAAGAAGAAAAAGAAAGAGTCATGGAGAAGGCTCTGTACGAGGCTAGTATTGTCCCGCTCCAGATTATGAAGACTGTTTTCAAAGTAATGAGATATTTAAAAATATTGGGAGAGAAAGGCAGTAAGATTGCAGTCAGTGATGTGGGTGTTGCAGTTCTGTTTGCCCGTGCTGCACTGGAAGGTGCATCCCTGAATATCTATATTAATACCCGTCTTATGAAAGACCGTGAACGGGCGGAAGCGTTGAATCAGGAATCGGATGCCATGATTGAAGAAGCACGGAAGCTGCAGGAAGAAATCTATGCAGGAGTGCTCGCGAAGATTCGGTAGGAGGAAAAAGATGAGTGTATTAATGAAAGGTGCTGATGTGGCAAATGCCATGAAGGCTGCATTGATTGAAAAAGTAGAAGTGCTGAAAGAAAAAGGAACGATTCCCTGCCTTACTATCGTAAGAGTTGGAAATCGTCCGGATGATCTGTCTTATGAACGCGGTGCCAAAAAGCGTATGGAAGCCATTGGAATTGAGTGTCGGATCGTAGAACTTCCGGAGGATATTTCTCAGGATGATTTTGAACAGGAATTCGGGAAAGTGAATGACGACCCGTCTGTCCATGGTATCCTTCTGTTTCGTCCGCTGCCAAAGCAGCTGGATGAAGAACCGATCAAAGCAATGATCCATCCGGAAAAAGATATGGACTGCATGAGTCCGGTGAATATTGCAAAAATATTTGCAGGAGACGAGACCGGATACGCACCATGTACGGCGGAAGCAGTTATGGAAATGTTGGATTACTATGAAATCGACCCTAAAGGAAAGCGAGTTACTGTTGTGGGAAGAAGTATGGTCGTAGGGAAACCACTTTCTATGATGCTCTTGAAACAGCATGCCACGATCACGGTCTGCCATACCAGAACGGTGAATCTGCCAGAAGTATGCCGTAATGCGGAAATCCTCGTTGCAGCAGCTGGAAAGGCCAGGATTATTACGGCTGATATGGTCGGAGAAGGTGCTGTCGTAGCAGATGTCGGCATTAATGTAGACGAAGATGGAAAGATGTGTGGAGATGTGGCTTTTGAAGAAGTGGAACCAAAGACATCTTATATCAGTCCTGTGCCAAGAGGCGTGGGAAGTATTACCACTTCTGTCCTGGCAAAGCATGTGGTCCGTGCCGCTTCGCTTGTCAATAAAGAAAGCCTGTGATATAATGAACGAAAATTAGATGGAAAGCAGAGTAGGACTGAAAAGAACCGTTCAATCCTAAGGAGAATGCCAGGAGAAAAGTAAAGAGGGTCGTGGATGAAAGAGCGGATGCCGATAGGCTTTATGTTTAAACAGATCAATAATATTTATGAAAAGGATTTCAATCAACTATTAAAGACGTTGGGAATTACTGCATCGCAGTGTGCCGTATTGGATTATTTGTTTCACAGCAGGAAAGAAGAGGTGACTCAAAGGGATATTGAGAAAGCACTATGTCTTAGAAATCCGACGGTAACCGGACTATTGCAGCGGCTGGATGAGAAGGGATTCATTCTCTCCGTGCCGAGCAATAAAGACAGGCGTTGCAAGAATATCTATCTGACAGAGAAAGCCTATGACATTCAGCGGAGAATGGAAGCTGACCGGAAGAAGATTGATAAGAAGCTTACACTGGGAATGAATAAAAAGGAAATCGCAGCATTGGAAAAGATGCTGGATAAAGTATTGTATAACATAGCCGAGCCGTAATGGTTCGGCTTTTCCTCTTTTTTTTAAATGCATTTCATGGTAAACTGTTCAGGAAAGATTACATTCTATTTATGTGGATGCTATGATAAGGAGGAAAAACCCATGAGTTATGCAGATAGAGTATTTATTGATATGTGCAGGGACATTATCGACAACGGAACGGATACCAGAGGAGAAAAGGTCCGCCCGGTATGGGAAGATGGTACGCCTGCCTATACGATTAAGAAGTTTGGTGTAGTCAACCGGTATGATCTGTCCAAAGAATTCCCGGCACTGACGCTTCGAAAGACGGGAATCAAGAGTTGTACGGATGAGCTTTTGTGGATCTGGCAGAGAAAGTCTAACAATATCCATGATCTGAAACCACATATCTGGGACAGCTGGGCAGATGAAGATGGTTCCATCGGAAAAGCTTACGGATATCAGATGGGAGTCAAGCACCAGTATAAAGAAGGAATGTTTGATCAGATAGACCGCGTAATCTATGATTTGAAGCATAATCCGTACAGCCGGAGAATTCTGACGAATATCTATGTGCATCAGGATCTTCATGAGATGAATCTGTATCCCTGTGCTTACAGTATGACCTTTAATGTAACGAAGAAGCCGGGAAGTGAAAAGCTTACATTGAATGGAATTCTCAATCAGCGTTCTCAGGATGTGCTGGCGGCAAATAACTGGAATGTGTGCCAGTATTCCGTGCTGATGCATATGCTGGCGCAGGTGTGCGATATGGAGGTCGGAGAGTTTGTTCATGTGATTGCAGATGCACATATCTATGACCGGCATGTTCCTCTGGTGGAGGAATTGATCAGCAGAGAACCGCTGCCGGCACCAAAGTTCTGGCTGAATCCAGAGATTAAGGATTTCTATGATTTTACGCCGGATGATGTGGCATTGATTGATTATCAGACACATGAGCAGATTAAGAATATCCCGGTTGCGATATAAAAGGAGAGATGGTATATGAATATTATAGTTGCAGCAGATAAGAACTGGGCAATTGGAAAGAATAATAAGTTGTTGGTCAGTATCCCACAGGATATGAAGTTTTTCCGTGAGACGACAACGGGAAAGGTAGTTGTGATGGGAAGAAAGACGTTAGAAAGTTTTCCCGGGGGACAGCCGTTGAAAAAGAGAGTGAACATTGTACTGACTTCGGATAAGAATTATCATGTCAATGGAGCGGATATAGTTCATAGTATCGATGCGCTGTTAGAGGAATTAAAGAAATATCCAGCGGAAGATATCTATGTCATTGGTGGTGAGAGTATCTACCGTCAGCTACTTCCATATTGTGACAAAGCATATGTGACAAAGATTGAGCATGCGTATGATGCGGACACATTTTTCCCGAATCTGGATGAAGATCCTCAGTGGAGAATGACAAAGACCAGTGATGAACAGACGTACTTTGATCTGGAATATGAATTTACGATATATGAGAGGTTATCATGAGAATATTAAGTATTACAGCACAGAAGCCAAATAGCACAGGAAGCGGCGTGTATCTGACAGAGCTTGTGAAGGAATTTGCTCTGCAGGGACATGAGCAGGCAGTCGTGGCAGGTATCTACCAGGATGATGAGGTAGAACTGCCAGACGGGGTGGAGTTTTATCCTGTTTATTTCTGCAGTGAGCGGCTGCCATATGATATTGTAGGAATGTCAGATGAGATGCCTTATAAGAGTACCCGGTATTGTGATATGACTCCGGAAATGGTGGAACAGTTTCGTGCGAGTTTTTTTGAAGTAATCTCACCGCTTGTGGAGCAATTTCAGCCGGATCTGATCCTGTGCCATCACCTGTATCTTCTGACTGCTTTTGTAAGGCAATGGTTTCCGAATAAAAAGATCTATGGTTTCTGTCATAATACAGATCTGCGTCAGATGCAGAAGACGGATCTGGAGCGTACTTTTATAGCAGAACAGATTCGTAAACTAGATCGGATCTTTGTCCCTCAGACAGCACAACAGGATGGTGTTGTAGATATCTATCAGGTGGATATTGAGAAGACGATGATCGTGGGGATGGGATATAATAATAAGATCTTCTATGTGACCGGGGAAAAACCAAAAGATGGTGTGACCAGAATTGTATTTGCAGGAAAGATTGCGGAGAAAAAAGGTGTTATGAGCTTGATTCGAAGTCTTTCGCTTCTAGGGAAAAAGGCACCACATGGGCAGAAAGGGGCATTGCAGGTGTATCTTGCAGGAAGTGCCGGAAACGAGACAGAGTACCGGGAGATTCAAAGACTTGCAGAAGAATGTCCATATGAGATCCATTTTCTGGGGAGACTGGCACAGCCAGCGCTCGCCAAAGTGTATAATGAATGTGATATTTTTACTCTGCCGTCCTTTTTTGACGGGCTTCCGTTAACGGTGATTGAAGCGCTGGCCTGCGGAGACCGGGTCGTAGTATCAGACCTTCCAGGTATACAGGCATGGCTTGGAGAATATGCGCCGGGAGCGGATGTAAGATATGTAACGATGCCGCAGATGCGCAATACCGATGAGCCGGTGCCGGAGTCTCTGCCAGAATTTGAAGAGCGTCTGGCCAAGGCATTACTTCAGAGCATACATACGAAGGAGCGGAAGATTGCAGATGTCAGCAAAATCTCCTGGGAAGGAATTGCAAAAAAAGTTCTGGGTTGACAATTACTGGTAATATCTACTATAATAATACTAATTATCAGAGAAATGCTATGACAAGGAGGAGTACATAAGCACCTGATGCCAAGAGAGAAGATGGGTGGTGCGAATCTTCGTGATGGATTTATGGAAGTAGCCTTTGAGCAGTGAACCGAAAGAATTGCGGAAGATGATTCGAGTAGACTTCAACGCAGTCCCAGCGTTAGAGGGGAGCAATATCGGAGAAGAATATATCTCCCGTATTGGCAGAGTGCAAAGAGATGACTCTTTGAATTTAGGTGGTAACACGGATGAATCATTCGCCCTAAGCATAGGCTTAGGGCTTTTTTTCGCAGTTGAGGATAAGGATATTTCTTTGGGAACAGGAGGTATTTTATGAAAAAAATCAGTGGAAACAAATTATTAGTGAAAGCGTTGAGAGAGGAAGGGGTAGATACCATATTCGGTTATCCTGGAGCATGTACCATTGATATCAGCGACGAACTGTATAAGCAGGATTATACGAAGGTTATTCTTCCAAGGCAGGAAGTAGCGCTGGTGCATGAGGCAGATGCCTATGCAAGATCAACAGGCAAAGTTGGGGTATGTCTGGTGACCAGCGGACCGGGAGCTACGAATCTGGTGACGGGTCTTGCAACGGCCTATTATGACAGTGTTCCGTTGGTATGCTTTACCGGACAGGTAGCAAGACATCTGATTGGAAATGATGCATTCCAGGAGGTCGATATTGTAGGAATTACCAGAAGTATTACGAAATATGGTGTTACGGTACGCAACAGAGAGGATCTGGGACGTATCTTGAAAGAAGCGTTTTACATTGCAAGGACCGGAAGACCGGGACCGGTGTTGATTGACCTTCCGAAAGATGTGATGGCAGAATTAGGAAGTTCGGATTATCCGACGGATGTCAATATCCGTGGATATAAGCCGAATACGCATGTTCATATCGGACAATTGAAACGGGCGATTAAGATGTTAAGTAAAGCGGAACGACCACTGTTTCTTGCGGGAGGCGGTGTAAATATCGCGCATGCCAATCGGGAATTTACAGAATTAGTGAATAAGACGAATGTACCGGTTGTGACAACCGTCATGGGAAGAGGAGCAATCCCGACCAATCATCCGTTATATGTAGGCAATCTGGGAATGCATGGAGCCTATGCCTGCAATATGGCGGTAAATGAGTGTGATCTGTTATTCTCCATTGGAACCAGATTTAATGACAGAATTACCGGAAAGCTCCATTCCTTCGCACCGCATGCGCAGATTGTACATATAGATATTGACACAGCGGCTATCTCGAAAAATGTGCAAGTTGATGTGCCGATCGTAGCAGATGCGAAAGAAGCTATTACTAAGATGCTGGAATATGTAACAGAATGTAATACGAAGAAATGGCTGGATGAGGTCGGTGAATGGAAGATGGAACATCCACTTACGATGAAACAGAAGCCGATCATGACACCACAGGATGTCATTGAGACAATCAATCGAGTATTTGATGAGGCAATCGTGGTGACGGATGTTGGACAGCATCAGATGTTCACAGCACAGTTTATTGAGATTACGGAAAAGAAGAAACTTCTTATGTCGGGTGGACTTGGAACCATGGGATATGGTCTTCCGGGTGCAATTGGAGCGAAGATCGGCAATCCTGATACTCCGGTTATCTCCATTTCCGGGGATGGCGGAATGCAGATGAATATCCAGGAGCTTGCGACAGCTGTACTGGAAGAACTTCCGATTATCTCCTGCATTTTCAATAACAGTAATCTGGGGATGGTACGCCAGTGGCAGAAGTTGTTCTATGGTAAGCGGTACTCAATGACTTGTCTGCGTTCCGGGGCGGCCTGCCGGGGAAAATGTGGTGAGGTGCCTTGCCCAGAATATACACCTGATTTTATCAAGCTTGCAGAGAGTTATGGGGCAAAAGGAATCCGCGTGACCAAGAAGGAAGAGATCGAACCTGCCTTCCGGGAAGCAATGAAGAGTAAGAAGACGCCGGTCATTATTGAATTTGAAATCGATCCGGAGGATCTGGTATATCCGATGATACAGCCGGGCGGAACTTTGGAAGATATGATATTGGATTGTTAAGAGGAAAGGAGAGGTCAAGATGAGTAATAATGGAATGAAAAAACGTTGGATATCTCTGTATGTGGAAAATCAGGTGGGTGTCCTTTCGAAAATATCTGGACTTTTTTCCGGAAAATCCTATAATCTGGACAGTCTGACTGTAGGTACTACGGAAGATCCTACTGTGTCCAGAATGACCATTGCAACAGTCAGTGATGATGAGACATTTGAGCAGATTAAGAAGCAGCTGAACCGTCTGGTAGAGGTCATCAAGGTCATTGATTTTACGGATGTATTTGTTCGTATGAAAGAGATTATGTATATTAAGGTGCGCAAATGCACACCGGAGGATAAGGTGGAATTATTCCAGATTGCAGAGACATTTAAGGCAAAGGTCATTGATTATGGCAAAGACAGCCTTCTGCTGGAATTTGTCCAGACGGCAACGAAGAATGATGCGGTAATCAAGTTGATGAAAGAAGAATTCAAGAGCATTGAAGTTGTGCGGGGCGGAAGTGTCGGGATTGAATCTATCAGCATGATGGAACGATAAAAGGTTTTTTGTAAAAAACAGAGCGCACTCTTGAATTTTGAAAATGAGCGTATTATAATAATTGCAGATCATATATTTAGTTATTTATCTAAGGACGGAGGAATAGAAAATGGAAAAGAAAAATATTGACTGGTCTAATATCGGATTTGGCTATATGCAGACGGATAAGAGATACGTTTCCAATTATAAGAATGGAGCGTGGGATGAAGGTACATTGACCTCCGATGCCAATGTCGTAATAAATGAATGTGCAGGTGTATTGCAGTACGCACAGACATGTTTTGAAGGATTAAAAGCCTATACTACGGAAGATGGACATATCGTTACATTTCGCCCGGATCTGAATGCAAAGAGAATGGTAGATTCCGCAAAGCGTCTTGAGATGCCTGTATTCCCGGAAGACAGATTCTTAGATGCAGTAAAACAGGTGGTAGAAGCAAACGCAGCATATGTTCCGCCATACGGATCTGGAGCAACACTTTACATCAGACCATACATGTTTGGCTCCAGCTCTGTAATTGGGGTAAAGCCGGCAGAGGAGTATCAGTTCAGAATGTTTGCAACTCCGGTAGGACCATACTTCAAGGGCGGCGCTAAGCCAATCACCATCAGAGTATGTGACTTCGACCGTGCAGCACCGCATGGAACAGGCCATGTAAAAGCTGGTCTGAATTATGCTATGAGCTTACATGCAATCGTAGACGCACACAATCAGGGATTTGATGAGAACATGTATCTGGATGCAGCAACCAGAACAAAAGTAGAAGAGACCGGCGGAGCAAACTTTATCTTTGTTACCAAAGATAACAAAGTTGTAACACCGAAGTCCACTACAATTCTCCCATCTATTACAAGACGTTCTCTGATGTATGTTGCAGAGAAATACCTTGGATTAGAAGTAGAAGAAAGAGAAGTATACTTCGATGAAGTCAAAGATTTCGCAGAATGCGGACTTTGTGGTACAGCAGCAGTCATCTCGCCAGTAGGAAAGATCGTAGACCATGGCGAAGAGATTTGCTTCCCAAGCGGAATGGACGAGATGGGACCAGTGACCAAGAAGTTATACGAGACATTGACCGGAATCCAGATGGGGCATATCGAAGCACCAGAAGGATGGATCTGTAAGATTTGTTAATGCTAATATAGATAGAAAAATCAGGCATCACAAGGTGCCTGATTTTTTGTGCAATTGGGGACACAGTAAATTGAATCTGGGACGGAGGAAAATGAAAAAACCCCCGTCCCCTATTGAAAAAACAGTATATAACAGTTGACAACAGTTATAAACAGTTATATACTGTTTATAACGAAGGAGGGATGACATGAAGTTGATTATTAATCATTCTTCTATGCAGCCTATCTATGATCAGATTGTGGATCAGGTGAAAGGCAAGATCATGCAAGGGGAATTGCAGGAGAATACGATGCTCCCATCGGTTCGTACGCTAGCGAAGGAACTACGCGTCAGTGCGCTGACGGTGAAGAAAGCATATGATGCCCTGGAGGAGGAAGGATTTGTGATCACAGTCCATGGAAAAGGCAGCTTTGTTGCTTTTGCCAACCAGGAGATGATGCTGGAAGAGAAGAGAAAGGAAGTCGAAGCTGATTTGGAAATGGCCATCCGAAAAGGCAGAAGCTGTGGAATGAGTAATCAGGAGATTACGGAACTATTTCGGATTGTTTTGGAGGATTAGCAGATGTTGAGATTGGAGAATGTTGAGAAGAGGTATAAGGATTTTGCACTGGACTGTTCGATGGAGGTCCGGGAAGGGTGTGTCACAGGTCTGATAGGGGCAAATGGAGCTGGAAAGAGTACGACATTTAGAGCGATACTTGGATTGATTCATACGGATGGTGGAAAGATAGAGATTCTGGGAAGGACGCCAGATCAGCTCAGACCAGAGGACCGGGAGCGTATTGGGGTCGTATTAGCCGATTCGGAGTTTAGTGGATACTTAAGTATTAAGGATCTGATTCCAGTGCTGGAGAACTTGTATTCACAATTTAATCGAGACAGATTTGTAGAAAAATGTGAAGAATTTCAGCTGCCATTGAATAAGAAAATCAAAGAATTTTCAACGGGAATGAAGAGAAAGCTCCAAGTGCTGGCAGCGCTTTCTTATAATGCAGAACTGTTGATTATGGATGAACCGACAGCAGGGCTTGACGTGCTTGCACGCGACAGTCTTCTGCAGATGTTAAGAGAATATATGGAGCAAGAAGGCCGTTCCATTCTGATTAGTTCCCATATTTCTACGGATTTGGAAGGTTTTTGTGATGATATATATATGATTGATCATGGGCAGATAATTATGCACGAGGAAACAGATGTGTTATTAAGTGATTATGCACTTTTGAAAGTGACAGATGAGCAGTATCGTGATTTGGAAAAAGAATATATTCTTCGCTATAAGAAAGAAGAGTTCGGATATAGCTGCCTGACGAATCAGAAGCAATTTTATCTGGAGAATTACCCTTCAATTGTAATTGAAAAAGGAAGTATTGACGAAGTAATCATGATGATGGTGCGAGGTGAAAAGTAATGAAAGGATTATTGATTAAGGATTTTAAATTATTAAAAAATCAAAAGCAGTTTTTTTTGACGGTATCCATGATGGGAATTATCTTTTTAGTGGTTTCAAATAATCCAGATTTTGTCATAAGTTACATTACAATCATGATATCGATTTTTACATTAAGCACGATCAGTTATGATCAATATAACAATGGAATGGCATATTTATTCACACTTCCAATTACCCGGAAGGAATATGTAGGAGAGAAATATGTGTTCGGTCTGATATCCACAGCAGCCTCTCTTGCGGGGGTGTCTGCAATAGCATATGCGGTAGCTTTTGCCAAATCCATTGAATATACATTGGAAGAATGGGGAGCTACAGTGATATCAAGCTTTCTGATTGTAATAATAATGCTGGCATTTACCATACCTTTACAGCTGAAGTTCGAAGCAGAAAAAAGTCGAATGGCATTGCTTGCAGTGTGGGGATGCCTTTTCATAGCGATTTATCTGATGGTATATATAGGACGAAAAATGGGAATCGATATAGAAGCAATTCTTGATTCCATCTTTGAGGCGAAATTGTCGACAACAATTATTGCAATTATATTAATCTGTATAGCATCAACGATAATTTCATACCTGATTTCATTGAAAATTATTAAGAAAAAAGAATTTTAAGTCAAAAAGGTACAGGGCATTTTGCAAATGGGGACGTAGTATTTTTACAAAATACTACGTCCCCATTTGCAATGGCAACTCCAACCCATTTTTTTCTAACAATTCTTTATCTGACAGGATTTCTTTCGTTGGTCCATCGCAGATGATTCTTCCATTTGCCATTAATATAGTTCGCTCGCAGGTGTCCCAGATCATGTCGAGATCGTGGGATGCGATGATCTTCAGGTGTTCGAAGGAGTTTAGGATATGGATCAGGTTCCTGCGGTTTCTGGGATCCAGTGCGATGGAGGGTTCGTCCATCAGGATGATGTCAGGAGTCATGGAGAGGATGGTGGCAATGGATGCCAGTTTTTTCTCGCCGCCGGACAGTTTGTAGATATGCTTATCTTTCAGGTGGCTGATTCCGGTCATTTCGAGGGCTTTTGCAACTCTTCTGTGGACTTCTTCTTCCGGGAGACCATAGTTTCTTGGGGCAAATGCGATATCTTCGTAGACGGTTGACATGAAGAGCTGGCTATCGGAATCTTGAAATACATATCCGATTTTTTCTCGGATCTGGGGAAGAGTCTCTTTTTGTACTGGGATTTCTTCGATGCGGATGCCTCCGTTAAAGTCCAAGTACAGCCCGACAAGTATTTTTAATAGGGTGGATTTGCCGACGCCATTTGCCCCGACCAGGCCGATGGCATCGCTTTCTGAGGCGTGAAATGAGATGTCTTTCAAAATCCGATTTTCTTCTCCAGGCTCATAATTAAAAGATACATTTTTAACGTCAATATGTATGTGACTCATAGAATGCAATCCTCCTTGATATTTATCAAACATGTAATCAAAATATGTAATCAGAATCCATAATTAAAATAGATGACCTATCGCCCGTCCTATTATGACAAGCATTGGAAATCTTCGAAAGAGTAGAATGATGCTCAGCCACAGGAAAAAGTATACAAAGTCCTGAGGTTTCCAGCACACTTTTTCATTTATATAATGAAAGTCTCCGGTATATCCCCTGAGAGTCATGCTTTCATATACGTTACTGGCACGATCCATGCTCCGAAGTAACAATTGACCGGTAAGAGATCCCCAGACTTTAAAGTGAATCCCTTTTTGCTTTGGTGCTCTTAAGGAATATGCCTGTGTGATGCGGTTCACTTCTTCTAATAAAAGGGAAATGTAGTGGTATGTGAGCAGAATTTGCGTGACCAGGATCTGTGGAATATGAATCAAGCGAAATGCGTAACATAGCTGTTCGATAGAAGTCGTTGCAATTAACAGGTAGGATGCCAGAACACTGAAGACTCCCTTCATCATGAGTGTAATCATAGATAATACTCCGGCATTGATACGAAATGTGCCGATGTATACAGGTATTTTGTCAAAAAATGGATTCAGGATTCCAATCAGGCATATGAGAGGCAGAATGACCCGGAGGCGCTTCAGGCTGTCCTTGAAAGACAAATCAGCCAGAAGAAATGTTGCCAGAGGATAGACGAACATTCCGGCGAGTCCAATGACGTCATATTTTGAAAATGAGACCACGGTTGTAATGTAAAGAACAGTCAAAACAAATTTAACCAGTGGGTGAAGATGGTTCACCCACTGGTCTCTTGATGAAAGCATATCCATATGATGAATCTCATAGATTGCGTTACCAATTTTGCTCATGATACTCGTTTCTTCCTGAAAAATTTAAATATATAACATGCTCCGACACAGACAACTATAACGACTATGCCACCTACGATTCCTGAAAATGTTGTTCCAAAAGAAGAATCAGAATCTTTGAAAGCATAATCTGGAAGCAATGCGGTGGCTTCCTGTATGGAACCGGCTTTTTCATAGATACCGCCTTCAGATTCTATTTCCGTAGAACCGGTAATCTTTTCGATGGACCACTCCAGACCATCCGGATCAGAGGATGCTGCCAGAGATAATCCTCCTCCGATTACGATTGCCAGAACGGCAAGAATAGTTACCGTCTTTTTAAATGAAAAACGACCTTTGGAGACTGCCGATTCCGCTCCATGATACAGCATCTCAGGACGTGCATCGTGTACAAATACCAGAATGGCTGCAGTAATAAGTCCTTCCACAAAACCGATAGCAAGGTGAATCGGCTGCATGGTTGCTGCAAATGTAGTAAATGGAAGCTCCGTTATGCCAGAAGCGAGAGTTTCCAGTGTCACACTGAATGCTCCAAGCTGTAGGGTAAGAACACAACCTAAGATGGAGGCAGCAATAATCTTGCCTTTGGTAAATCCTTTTTTTATGATTGGCTTCCAGATAAGAAGGGCACCAATGAAACATCCGTAAAATGCCATGTTCCAGACATTACATCCGAGCGCCAGAAGACCGCCGTCTGCAAATAACAGACATTGGATGAGCAACACTCCAATCATGGTGAGGAATCCAGCGTATGGTCCAAGTAACGCTGATAGTAGCATACCTCCGCATAGGTGCCCACTGGAACCAGTGCCCGGAATGGTGAAATTAATCATCTGGGTCGCAAATACGAATGCACCCATTACGCCCATAACGGGAATCTTCTTTGGATCACTTTCTAATCGTACCTTTTTTACAGAATAAGCTGCTGCCGCTGCGGAACAGGCATACATTGTTCCTGCCACTGCCGGTGAGACCAAAGCATCAGCCATATGCATAGAGCATCTCTCCCTTCATTCCTCAGAATAATCTTTGATGTCAACACTATATTACGTTACCAGAATGAAGGAAAACAAGCCCCCATGGGGGTGAAAAACAGATTATTTCATGCGATGACTCTCGATGATAAGCTTGACGGTACGATATAAAAATGGTTTATATTGCTCGATGGAAAGTGGTTCTTCGTATATCACAGAATTATAGGCAGTAGAACCGGCAAGTTCGATAATCGTAAACAGCATGACATCTATATCTTCATAGGAGTATGCATCCTGCTCGACCATTTTGAGAAAGGCTTCATATAATTCTGTGTCTGAGTCTTCACCGGTCAGCAGTGCAGATTTCAGTGCGCCCATGACAAGATTCTTAGAAATGAAGTTTAAAAGAGATTTGTTATCTTTTAAGGCATCAATGACATGATTAATGATAAAAATCAACTGTTCTTCCAGTCCTTGAACATTGGATGCAGCCAGTGCGAGGTTGGCGGCATGGAATAGTTCATGTGTCTTGTGGGCAATGAGTTTATTCTTGATGTCGTATTTGTCTTTAAAATACAGATAGAATGTACCCTTTGCAACGCCTGCTTTTTCTACGATGTCAGAGATGGCAGTAGTATTGAAGCCTTTTGTAGTAAATAATTCATATGCAGTATTAAAAAGTGCATCTTTTTTCTTACGTTTATTTTCGTCAACTTTTCCCATAATTTTTCTCCTCGTTCTTTATTATAAACAGAGTTTTTGGCTGTTGGCAAGAGGTTTATACAAAAAATGACTAAAAGTCAAAAATATATTGACTAATAGTCATTTTTGATGTATAGTGCATATTGTAATAAATGACTGATAGTCAGAAAATGAAAAGGAGCAAATGAGTATGGTTAACTTTGGAAAAAAAGTAGTGAAGTACAGAGTGCCGATACTGATCATAAGTATCTTATTGTTGATTCCATCTGTACTGGGGTATGTCAATACCAGAGTCAATTATGATGTTCTTACTTATCTGCCGGATGATATTGAGACTATGCAGGGTCAGGATATTTTGACGGATGATTTTGGGGTAGGAGCATTTTCCATGTTTATTGTAGATGGCATGGAAGATAAAGATGTGGCAGCATTAAAAGCAAAGATTGAAAAGGTAGACCATGTGGCAAATGTCCTGTGGTACGATTCCATCGCAGATATATCTATACCAGAGAGCATGCTGCCGGATAATATCTACGAGGTATTTAATTCAGATACAGGAACGATGATGGCAATCTTTTTTGATGAAGGGACATCTTCGGATGGAACAATGGAGGCTATAGAAGAGATTCGCTCCATTGCCGGAAAGCAGTGCTTTTTAAGTGGAATGTCTGCAATTGTAACTGATACGAAGAATCTCGCTGAGAAGGAAACGCCGCTTTATGTATTAATCGCAGTGGCTCTTGCATTACTTGTTCTTGGAATTACAATGGATTCCTTCTTTGTGCCGGTACTGTTTCTGTTGAGTATCGGAATGGCAATCTTATATAACCTTGGAAGTAACTATTTCTTAGGGGAAATCTCTTATATTACGAAAGCACTGGCCGCAGTGCTGCAATTAGGAGTAACGATGGACTATTCCATTTTCCTGATGCATAGTTATGAAGAACAGCAGATTCGTTATAATGGTGATAAAGAACGTGCGATGGCACATGCGATTTCGCAGACATTTTCCTCTGTAATCGGAAGTTCTGTCACTACAATCGCGGGATTTATTGCGCTTTGCTTCATGACGTTCACACTTGGCCTGGACATCGGTATTGTTATGGTAAAAGGCGTTGTCTTTGGAGTAATAGCTTGTATTACAGTTCTTCCGTCTATGATTCTTTGTTGTGACAAATTCATCGAGAAGACGAAGCATAAACCGCTATTGCCAGATATTGGAAAGATATCGGATCGGGTTACCAAACATTATCTTGTATATGTAGCACTTTTCCTGGTGCTTTTATTCCCGGCAATTTACGGAAATAGCCATACAAGCGTTTACTATAACCTGGATGCATCTCTCCCGAAAAATCTGCCAAGTGTTATTGCAAATGAGAAATTAAAAGAAGACTACGATATGAATACGACTCACATGATCCTGGTCGACAGTTCTGTCTCGTCTTCAGATGTGAATAAGATGATGAAGGAAATCGATAAGGTAGATGGAGTGAAGTGGGCACTTGGCCTGGATAAACTGGTCGGGCCTGGTATTCCTACTGATATGCTGCCAGATTCTGTAACCAGTATGCTGAAGAATGACAAGTATCAATTATTGTTGGTAAATTCACAGTATAAAGTGGCTTCGGATGAGATCAACGGACAGATTACAGAGATTAATCAGATTCTGGATAAGTATGACAAAGGTGCAATGTTAATCGGTGAAGGACCGCTGACCAATGATCTGATTGAAATTACGGATAAAGATTTTAAGACGGTCAGTGCAGTATCGATTGGAATTATATTTATCATCATATTATTGCTTTTCAAATCCATTTCGCTGCCGATGATACTGGTTGGAGTCATTGAGTTTGCAATCTTTGTAAATATGGGAATTCCGTTCTATACCGGAACGACGCTGCCGTTCGTAGCCTCTATCGTTATCGGAACGATTCAGCTGGGTTCGACGGTGGACTATGCAATCTTGATGACAACAAGGTATAAACGAGAACGAAATCATGGAGCAGGAAAATATGATGCAATTACGACCGCACATCGAGCTTCGGCTCGTTCCATCATGGTAAGCGCATTCAGTTTCTTTGCAGCAACGATAGGGGTAGGATTTTATTCCAATATTGATATGATCAGTTCTCTGTGTGTTCTGATGGCAAGGGGAGCATTGATCAGTATGATCGTGGTTGTATTTGTTCTGCCATCTATGTTTATGGTATTTGATAAGGTAATTGTTAAGACAAGTAAAGACTTTTTGCCGAAAAAGGCGTAGATCTGGTTAGGAGGTAATCTTCATGAAGAATAAGAAAGCAAAAAAAGTAATGGCAGGCTCTATGGCGGTGGTTATAGCAGCAGGACTTGCAGGAACTTATGGATATTATAATCATGCATCTGAGGTTCAGGCCGAAGAAGATACAGAAGTATTGCAGGAAACGGCAGAACAAGTTCTGGGAGACAGTGATACGGGTGATGATGGAGAATTTTATAAAGAAGAATCCGTTTATGTGAAGGCTGACGCTTCTGGTCATCCAATGAAGACGACAGTTACGGAATGGCTGAAGAATCCAGAAAAAGGAACATTTGAAGATTCGACAAAATTGAATGACATTAAAAATATTAAAGGAGAAGAGAGCTTCAATGAAGGAACGGATGGCTCTTTGCAATGGCAATCTGAGGGAAATGACATTTATTATCAGGGAACGATAGACAAAGAACTACCGGTGGATGTAAAAGTATCCTATAAGTTGGATGGGGAAAGCATTTCCCCAGAGGAACTGGAAGGGAAAGACGGGAAGTTAGAGATTCATTTTGAATATGAGAATAAATCCAAAGAAACGGTAGATGTAGGTGGAGAAAATGCGGAAATGTATACACCGTTTACCATGGTCACAGCGATGATGCTTCCAACGGATGGTTATAAAAATGTGACAATTGATAATGGTAAGATTATTTCAGACGCTGACAAAGATATTATTGTCGGGGTGGCATTCCCGGGACTGGAAGAGAATATGAATCTTCAGAATCTAGATGTAGATATCCCAGATAGTGTAACGATTACGGCCGATGTAGAAGATGCATCAGTGGAACCGACCATTACACTTGCCTCTGCAGAGCTTTTGAATGAAATAGATCTGGATAACATCGACAGTTTTGATGATCTGGAAGGCTCCATCGAGCAGTTAGAGGATGCAACCAATCAGTTGGTAGAAGGTTCGAAATCTGCAGCCGATGGGGCGAAAGAACTGGCCGATGGATCTAAGACCTTATCTGACGGTGTGAATACGCTGAATGATAAGAGTGGTGAATTGGCAAGTGGAATGAATACTCTGGCAGATGGAGTGAATGCGTATGTAGGCGGAGTAAGCCAGCTCGCAAGTGGAAGTACTTCTGTGGCAAATGGAGCAGCAGCTTTAAAATCTGGTGCGCAGACAGCGCAGGCAGGCATTTCTTCTGCAAAAGTCGGGGCAGACCAGCTGGTAGCCGGATACACTGGAGTCGGAACAGAAACAGGAGTAGGCGTTGTTGCAGCCGCAAAGTCAATCAGTGATGGGATTACTGTATTAAATAACACATTAAGTGAGAATACCAGCCTTACACTCAGTCCGGCGCAAGAACAGTCAATCAGTGATATGGCATATCAAATGGCAGAAATATCGGTTAAGAATATACCGGAGGATACATTTACTAATCTTAAGACAACAAAGACTGTTTATATTTCAAATCTGAGTGGACAGTATGAAGAATTATTGAAATCACAATTTACGAATACAATGAATCAGACCGCAGATACTGTGAAATCTACAATTAAAGATAATATACGACCGATAGTTACAGGAGCTCCAGCATTAGCAGCCGGAGTAAAGCAATTGTATGCCGGAACTGTAGATTTACAGAATGGTTTAAGCCAGCTCAATGATGGAAGCACATCATTAGTGCAAGGAACTTCGGACCTGTATGAAGGAGCAATTGCATTACAACAAGGAGCAGCAAAACTCAATGAAAGAAGCAGCCTGTTATCTACAGGAACACAGTCTCTGAAAGCTGGCGGTTCCCAACTGACGTCTGGCGTTGGCCAGCTTGCAGACGGCGCCGGGCAGGTCGCAGATGGCGCAAGTGCACTGGCAGACGGAAATCAGCAGCTTTCAGATGGTATGGCGGAATATAAAGAATCCGCCATCGATAAATTAACAGAACTATTCAACGGAGATATCCAGAATGTAACATCACGAATTGATGCTATGAAGACATTAAGTCGAAATTACAAATCCTTCGCAGGAATCAAGGATGGTGTCAATGGAAGTACAAAATTCATCATTGAGACAGAAGGAATAGATTAACAAAATAACGCGAATGGGTACACCACAAATGACGAATGGGTACACCACATTTTTTAATTGGGGACGTAGACTTTTTTCAAAAGTCTACGTCCCCAATTGTTAAAATGAAGCTCCCATGCTATAATAAGTCCAGTCATATTACGGAAAGGATGGAATATCATGGAGGCTTATACAAGTTTTGCGGTGGTTTATGATACGTTCATGGATAATGTCCCATATGAGGAATGGGCTGATTATTTGTGGAAATTATTGCGGGAATATGGTATTGCAGATGGACTGGTATTGGAGTTGGGCTGTGGAACAGGCAGTATGACGGAACTTCTGGCGTCGAAGGGGTATGATATGATTGGCGTGGATAATTCGGAGGATATGCTGGAGCTTGCGATGGAGAAGCGAATAGAGAGTGGACATGATATTCTGTACTTGTTGCAGAATATGCAGGAGTTTGAATTGTATGGTACGGTGAGAGCTGTGGTCAGTGTCTGTGATTCGGTGAATTATGTGACGGATGAGGAGGAGTTGACGGAGGTCTTCCGTCTGGTGAATAACTATCTGGATCCTCAAGGTGTATTTATCTTTGATTTTAATACAGAATATAAGTATCAGGAGATTCTCGGAGAGCAGGTGATTGCGGAAGAACGGGAAGAATGTAGCTTTATCTGGGATAATTATTATGATGAAGAGCAGAAGATCAATGAATATGAACTGACGTTGTTTGTACAGAGTCAGGAAGATCCCGAGTTGTATCGCAAGTACCAGGAGGTTCATTATCAGAGGGCATATACTTTGGAGAGAATAAGGAATTTGATTGAAAAAGCAGGACTTCGTTATGTGACAGCGTATGATGCATACACGAAGGATGCTCCATTGTATACAAGTGAGCGTATCTGTGTGGTAGCACAGGAATGTGGAAAATAAGAAGATTGAAATAAGAAAGGCAGATAGAAAATGAAAGATTATATTGTAAGAGCAACTGCGGCAGATAATCAGATCCGGGCGTTTGCTGCGACAACAACACAGGTGGTGGAGATTGCAAGACAACACCATAATACCAGCCCGGTAGCAACAGCAGCGTTGGGACGTCTCCTGACAGCAGGAGCTATGATGGGAAGCATGATGAAAAATGATACGGATATGTTGACCTTACAGATTCGTGGAGATGGACCAATTCAGGGAATTACGGTTACAGCGGATAGTCATGCCAATGTTAAAGGGTATGTGGGAAATCCGGATGTAGTATTGCCACCTAAAAATGGTAAACTGGATGTTGGCGGAGCTGTTGGCATTGGATTATTGCAAGTTATTAAGGATATGGGACTCAAAGAACCATATTCTGGACAGACGATTCTGGTATCCAGCGAGATTGCAGAAGACTTGACTTATTATTTTGCCAATTCTGAACAGGTTCCGTCTTCAGTAGGCTTAGGAGTTTTGATGGAGAAGAATAATACCGTTCGTTGTGCCGGTGGATTTATTATTCAGCTTATGCCATTTGCAGAAGAAAAGACAATCAGTCAGTTGGAAGAGAACTTAAAGAATGTGACGTCGGTGACAGCACTTCTGGATCAGGGATATACACCGGAGCAATTGTTGGAAACGTTGCTTGGCAATCTTGGATTGGAGATTACAGATACAGTGCCAACTCAATTCTACTGTAATTGTTCGAAAGAAAGAGTGGAACAGGCTGTGGTCAGTATCGGGCGCAAAGAGATTCAGGAGATGATTGATGACGGAGAGGACATTGAAGTGAAGTGTCATTTCTGCAATACAGCGTATCGATATACGGTAGATGAATTAAAGAATATTATAAAACGAAGTAAATAAAGAGGTGGGGAGAAGAAGATGAGACACGGATTTGTAAAAGTGGCGGCGGCAACTCCAGATATTAAGGTCGCAGATGTA
Organism: Faecalicatena contorta; assembly: GCF_021531895.1. GTDB lineage: Bacteria > Bacillota > Clostridia > Lachnospirales > Lachnospiraceae > JAFBIX01. The sequence goes on from NZ_JAFBIX010000006.1 coordinate 52,637, forward strand.
GCATACAATACAGAACATATCTGTAATCTGATAGATGAGACGGTTCGGGAAGATGCTAAGATTATCGTATTTCCAGAGTTATGTATTACCGGATATACTTGCAGCGATCTATTTATGCAGGATGTTTTGTTAGAAGATGCGCGGCAGGCACTTCATATGATTGCGCAACATACTGTAGGCAAAGATGCTTTGATATTTGTTGGAGTGCCACTGGCAATAGACGGGGAATTATATAATGTGGCAGCAGCTTTAAATCAAGGAAAGATTCTGGGCTTGACGACTAAGACATTTCTTCCGAATTATGGAGAATTTTATGAGATGCGTCAGTTTCGGCCAGGACCGAAAAAAGCAAGAGAGATTCTGTTTGATAGGGAAATGATTCCGTTTGGTCCTCAGTTGTTGTTTACAGCATCTTCGATGGAGTCGTTGATCGTATCAGCAGAGATCTGCGAAGATGTCTGGTCGCCGATCCCTCCAAGTATTGAAGCTGCAAGAGAGGGGGCGACATTGATCGTTAACTGTTCTGCCAGTGATGAAACGATTGGAAAAGACTCTTATCGCAGAAGTCTGATTGAGGGACAGTCTGCCCGTCTGATCTGTGGATATATTTATGCAAATGCAGGAGAAGGGGAATCTACAACGGACCTTGTATTTGGTGGACATAATATCATTGCTGAGAATGGAACGATATTGGCTTCCAGTAAACGTTTCCATAATGGGGCAATTTATACAGAGTTGGATATGAAGCGTTTGTTGAGTGAGCGAAGAAAAAATACAACGTTTCAGACGACAGGAGAACGGAAGCTGATGCGTATTCCGTTTGAATTAAAATCCACTGAGACAAAGCTGACCAGAACATTTCCTTCACGCCCGTTTGTACCAAGTGTGCAAAGTGAACGCGCAAGACGCTGTGAAGAGATATTGACAATTCAGGTAATGGGATTGAAAAAAAGGTTGTCTCATGCATGGGCGAAGAGTGCAGTAGTTGGAATCTCCGGTGGCCTGGATTCTACGCTGGCATTGCTGGTTACAGCCAAGGCATTTGATGCGTTGGGGATGGATCGGAAAGGAATCGTAGCTGTGACTATGCCATGTTTTGGAACGACAGACAGAACATATCAGAACGCATGTAAGATGTCACAGAAGTTAGGTGCAACTTTAAGGGAGATTCCAATTGGGGAAGCAGTAAAACAACATTTTAAAGATATCGGACATGATCCAGAAGATCATAGTGTCACTTATGAAAATTCTCAGGCCAGAGAACGTACGCAGGTATTGATGGATGTGGCTAACCAAACCGGAGGAATTGTTATCGGAACTGGTGATATGTCTGAACTTGCTCTTGGATGGGCGACTTACAATGGGGATCATATGTCCATGTATGGTGTTAATGCATCGGTCCCGAAGACATTGGTAAGACATCTGGTACATTATTATGCAGATACTTGTGAAGATGAAGACCTTAAGGCTGTTCTCTATGATGTGTTGGATACACCAGTAAGTCCAGAACTTCTTCCTCCAAAAGATGGTAAGATTGCGCAGAAGACGGAAGATCTGGTGGGACCATATGAATTGCATGATTTCTTCTTATATTATCTGCTTCGGTTTGGGTATGAGCCAAGTAAGATTTATCGAATTGCCAGATATGCTTTTGGAGGAGAGTATGATGATGTAACGATATACAAGTGGTTGGAAGCTTTCTGCCGCAGATTCTTTACGCAACAGTTTAAGCGCTCATGTCTGCCGGATGGACCAAAAGTTGGAACGGTAGCGTTATCTCCACGAGGAGACTGGAGGATGCCAAGTGATGCCTGTGTGGCAAGCTGGCTACGTGATCTGGAACAGATGAAGCCTGAAAAATAGGGAAACTATGATTTGGATTCTGAGGTAAAGGGAGAAGAAAAAATGGAAGCGAAGAAAGAAATTGCAGTACAGAATTTCAAAAAAGGCTATAATTGCTGTCAGGCAGTTGCCTGCGCATATTGCGAAGAACTGGGCGTTAAGAAAGAAGATATGTTCAGAATGACGGAAGGATTTGGTCTGGGTATGGGAGGTCTGAAAGATACTTGCGGTGCAGTGACAGGAATGTTCTTGATTATCAGCCTTGCGAACAGTGCCGGGGATATGGAAAAACCATTGGCGACCAAGATGGATACTTACGCGAAGTTCCGCGAAGCAGCAGAAAAGTTCCGTGAAAAGAATCGTTCGATTTACTGCAGAGATTTGAAAAATATGGAGGGCCCTCAGCCATTGGTATGCTGTACACAATGTGTTGAAGATGCGGCGGCATTGGTGGATGAATATTTTAGGGAGAAGCAGAAGTAGTATGAGAATTGAAATTCCAGGATATAAAGTATTAACACTGGATTATCTGGTTCTGGATTATAATGGAACGATTGCAACGGATGGAAAAATTCCAGAAGATGTAAAAGAGAAGATCAGATGTCTGGCAGAATTCTTTAAGATATACATTCTGACAGCAGACACCCATGGAACTGCCAGTCAGATGTGTGAGGATATTCCAGTTACAATTATGACATTTCCCGGGGATGATGCGATGAAAGAAAAGCTTCGTATTGTCACAGAATTGGGCGCGGAACATTGCATTGCAATTGGGAATGGGCGAAATGACTGTCAGATGTGTGCTGTTAGTGGCCTGTCCATTGCGGTGACAGACCGGGAAGGAATGTACGGAAAGCTGATTCTGGAAGCAGATATCTGTGTTACTTCTATTTTAGATGCCTTGGAATTGTTCGAATATCCCAAACGTTTGATCGCAACCTTACGGGGATAGAGAAAAAGAGGACAGAGAGAATTCTCCTGTCCTCTTTTTGGAATTATAATTTGATGTTCTTGAAGAGATCTCCCAGGCTGGTTCCAATGTTTTCAGACTTTGGAATGACAACTTTTTCTTCTGGTTCCTCCTGAACTTCTTCTAAAGCTTTCATGCTCAAACTGATCTTACCGTCTTTCACACCGATGATTTTAACGGTCACTTCATCGCCTTCATTCAATACATCTTTTGGTGATTTTACACGTTTCTGGCTAATCTGGGAAACGTGAACCAGTCCGGACAGTCCGTCTTCCAGACGAACAAATGCTCCATAGTTTTGAAGACTTTCTACTTTGCCGGTAACAACACTGCCAACTTTTACATTAGCAATCTTTTCTTCCATAGCCTTTTTCTCTTTTTCTTTCAATATCTCACGTGCAGACAGTACCAGACGGTTGTTAGCCTGGTCAACATCAATGACTTTCACTTCGATATCTTTTAACAGGTAGCTTTCCAGATCTTCAATATAAGATAAGGATAATCTTGAAGCAGGGATGAATCCACGAAGTCCTTCTACCATCGCAATAGCACCGCCATTGACGATTCCTTCGATTTTCACAGGAAGCACCGTGCCTTTTTCCATGTAAGATTCTACAAGATTCCAAGGGTTTGCATCATCAAAGTGATCTTCCAGATCTGCCATGGTCTCTGCTGCAGCATCAGCAACAGGTTCTGTTGTTGTTTCTCGTAATAATTCTTCGCTCATTGTAAAATTCCCTTTCTATATATCGAGACTCTACGTTCTCACATGATATGTTCAGTATAGCATAAAACCTGGGAGATGTTCAAAGAAAAAAACAGAAGAACCAAGAATTTATGGTTGACGAAAGTAAGAAAAAATGGCACTCTTACTATGGGAAGCAAAATAAAATGAATAAAAACTAAGGATGTGAATATATGGGAAAGAAAGCAGGAAAGGTATATGTAGTAGGACATAAGAATCCAGATACTGATTCTATCTGTTCTGCAATTGCATATGCACACCTGAAAAAACAGCTGACTGGCAATGAATATGTAGCCAGAAGAGCCGGACAGATAAATGAAGAGACGCATTATGTTCTAAAGAAATTCAAAGTGGATCCACCAGATTTGTTGTCCAACGTGAAATTGCAGGTAAAGGATATGGATATTCATAAGATGGAAGGTGTGGAACCAAATGTATCCATTAAAGATACCTGGGCAAAGATGAAGGAACAGAATGTCAAGACACTTCCGATTCTGAAGGACGAGGAATTGGTGGGTGTGATTTCTACCGGAGATATTGCAACTTCTTATATGGAAGTCTATGATAATCGAATTTTGTCTTCAGCAAAAACACAGTATCGTAATATTGTAAAGACTTTAGATGGAACGTTAATTACCGGAAATGAACATGGATATTTTACCAAAGGGAAAGTAACGATTGCAGCATCCAATCCAGATCTGATGGAAGAATTTATTGAAAAAGATGATCTGGTTATTCTGGGAAACCGTTATGAATCTCAGAGTTGTGCGATGGACATTGACGCAAGCTGTCTGGTAGTCTGCCAGGGAGCAGAAGTATCAGAAGAATTGATTCAACGTGCAGAAGAACAGAGTATTGTGATTATTAGCACTCCGCATGATACATTTACGGCAGCACGTCTGATCAATCAAAGTATTCCAGTTAAGCATTTTATGACAAAGACGCCACTGGTTACGTTCCAGATGAATGATTATGTAGAAGATATTAAGGAAGTCATGACAAAAAAGAAATTCCGTGATTTCCCAATCCTTGATCGTCATGGACGTTTTAAAGGTCTGATATCCAGACGTCGTTTTATGGATGTCAGCAAAAAGAAGGTTATTCTGGTAGATCATAACGAAAAATCTCAGGCAGTCGATGGAATTGAAGAAGCTGAGATCGTTGAGATCATAGACCATCACAGACTGGGAAGTATCGAGACGATGGGGCCTGTATTTTTCCGTAATCAGCCAGTAGGATGTACGGCAACAATTGTATGTCAGATGTATGAAGAATCTGGTGTGAAGATTACGCCAACAATCGCTGGATTATTGTGTGCAGCAATTATTTCCGATACATTGCTGTTCCGTTCACCAACTTGTACGAAAATCGATGAAAAGGCGGCGAAGAAGCTTTCCAAGATTGCAGGCATTGATATGGAACAGATGGCTGGAGAAATGTTCAAAGCAGGAAGTAATCTTCAGGGTAAAACTGCGGATGAGATCTGTTTCCAGGATTTCAAACAGTTTACGGTAAATGATACAGTGTTTGGAGTGGGTCAGATCAATTCTATGAATAAAGAAGAATTGGCAGAAATCCGGGAAATTATAGAGCCACATCTGCCGAAGGTGTTAGAAGAACAGAATCTGCAGATGATTTATTTTATGCTGACGGATATTCTGGATGAATCTACGGAATTAATCTGCTGTGGCAACAATGCCAAAGAGTATATTATTGATGCATTTGATTTAAAAGAGGGTACAGACAAGATTATATTAAAAGGAGTGGTATCCAGAAAGAAGCAGTTGATTCCAACGTTGGTAGGTGCTTTGCAGCAATAAAACAGAACTCAAAACTAAAAACAGTGAGGGATGAGATATGGGAAGACAGATATGGAGACCTGGCAATATGTTATATCCCCTTCCGGCAGTCATGGTAAGTGCGGCAGACCGTGAAGGAAATTCTAATATCCTGACGGTTGCATGGACAGGAACCATCTGCTCAGATCCTGCGATGTTATATATATCCGTAAGGCCGGAACGCTATTCATACCACATGATCAAAGAAACCGGAGAGTTTGTAGTGAATCTGACTACGGAGAAACTGGCCTATGCTACAGACTGGTGTGGGGTGAGATCAGGAAGAGATGTGGACAAATGGAAAGAAATGAAGCTCACAAAAGGGAAGGCAGAAAAGCTGGAGTATGCTCCGATCATTCAGGAAAGCCCGGTCAATATTGAGTGTAAAGTAACGGAAGTAAAGGAACTGGGATCACATCATATGTTTCTGGCAGAAGTGAAGGCTGTCCAGGTGGATGAAAAATATATGAAGAAAAATGGAAAGTTTGAATTGAATTCTACAGGACTTCTGACATATTCACATGGAGAATACTTGAGTCTGGGAGCATCTTTGGGAACATTTGGATGGAGTGTCAGGAAAAAAGAAATGAAGAAAAAGAAATAAAATACAGGAACGGGACGATAGAGATACATATCGTCCCGTTTGGTGTCTATTCATCTAAAGGTTTGATTTTCTGAAGATAGATATGGCGAAGCAGGATTGTAGACAGAATGACGGAGACAATCTCTGCAATCGGAATCGCCCACCATATTGCAGAAAGCCCGAATAATCTTGCAAATGTATAAGCGACCGGAAGAATCACAAAAAGTTGTCTGGCCGCAGATACGATCAAACTATAGATTCCATTTCCCAGTGCCTGGAATACGGAACCTGCAATGATACAATATCCGGCAAACAGGAAGCTGAGGCTGATAATCCGAAGCGCCGGTACACCGATTGCCAGCATATTTTCTGAGGCATCAAACAGATTCCTAAGCAGAAAATCAGGAAGTGTCTGGAAGATTATGAGTCCAATCAGCATAATGGATATGGCAATCAGAACACTGAGTTGAATTGTCCGAATGATTCTTTTCTTATTTCTGGCACCATAATTATAGGCAATGATCGGAATCATGCCGTTATTCAGACCAAAGACAGGCATGAAAATAAAACTTTGTAATTTAAAATATACACCGAATACAGCAGCTGCTGTTGAAGAGAAGATCAAAAGGATTTTATTCATGCCAAAAGTCATGACAGAACCGATTGCCTGCATGATAATAGAAGGGATTCCGACTTCGTAGATGGTCTTAATGGTCTGTAGATGCGGACGAAATCCTTTCAGGCTTATATTAATTTCCTTATTTTTTCTGATATTAAAGTAAAAAGACATGAATACAGCTGTAATCTGTCCGATAATTGTAGCAATGGCAGCACCTGCAACTTCTAATCTTGGGAATCCAAACCAGCCGAAGATCAGAATTGGATCCAAAATGATATTGATAATAGCTCCAGTGCCCTGGGTCATCATATTGTAAATGGTCTTCCCGGTAGACTGCAATAGCCGCTCTGAAGTAATCTGAAGGAAAATGCCGGCGGAACATAACGTAATAATGGTCAGGTATTGTGTACCATAGGTAATGATCTTTGGGTTATCTGTCTGAATTGTGAAGAAAAAGTGTGAGCCAATTCCGCCAAGCATGGCAAAGATGATACAACTTACGATACCAAGGAAAAGTCCGTTTTTGGCGGCATTATTAGCCCCAGTATAATTCTTTTCGCCGAGATTTCTGGAAAGAAGGGCATTGATTCCCACACCAGTTCCAGATGCAACAGCAATCATCAGAGACTGGATTGGGAAAGCGAGAGATACAGCAGTCAGAGCCTCTTCATTTAACTGCGCTACGAACATACTGTCAATTACATTATAAAGTGCCTGCACCAGCATAGAGATCATCATGGGCAGCGACATGTTGATTAATAATTTTGGAACCGCCATGGTTCCCATCTTGTTCTCCTGTACGGGAGTATCTTTTGTCTTAGTGTCTGACATTATAGAACCTCCTTGTAGACCTGAAACGTAGTGCTTATAGCATAGCATTAACATATATAGAATGCAATGAATTACATACCAGTTTCTGCTGAAACATATAAATAAAGAAAGAATAGATAAACGGGGGAAGGTTTGGTGAAGAAAACCGGATGTAATAAGATAAAGATGTTGTGTGGATTGTTCTATACCTTGTGCCTGCTTCAGGTATTGGGAATATCTGTATATCAGAATCAGAAAGATGAAGAGGAAGAAGAAACGAATAAAGTGGATGATGCAATTGCCTTTGTTAGTTCCTCTATGGTAGAAGAGCCGCCGAAGATAGCGATTACATTTGACGATGGCCCAAGCAGTCAATGTACGGGAAGATTGCTAGACGGATTAAAGGAGAGAAATGTAAAGGCTACATTTTTCCTGATCGGAGAGAATGCCAAAGAGAATCCTGAACTGGTGAAACGACTGGATGAAGAGGGGCATCTGATTGGGAATCATACGTATCATCATGTAGAGATTACAAAGGTTTCTGATGAAGAAGCAAAAAAGGAAATTCTGGATACAAATAAAGTAATCACATCAATTACTGGAAAATCAGTGGAATATATGCGGCCGCCGTTTGGCCTGTGGCAACGTAATCTGGAGATGGAGATCGAGGTTCTTCCGGTCATGTGGACCATAGATCCTCTGGACTGGACGACGGAAAACGTAGATGAAATAGTAAATAAAGTAGTGACGGAAGCAGAAGAAAATGATATTATTTTGTTACATGATTGTTATGATTCCAGTGTGGATGCTGCACTTCGAATCATTGATATCCTGCAGAAAAAAGGATTTGAATTTGTAACAGTGGATCAATTAATTATGAATTAAAAGATCTGTCAGACCAAAGAATAAGAATATAAAAAACAGACGGAACAGGAAGAAGAATATGGCGGTTCATGAATTTTCCAGAACGGAATTATTAATAGGAGAAGAAGGATTACAGAGATTAAGACATGCAACGGTGATGATACTCGGCGTCGGCGGGGTCGGATCCCATTGTATCGAGGCGCTTGCAAGAAGCGGTGTGGGAAAGCTGATCCTGGTGGACAATGATACGGTGTCTCTGACCAATATTAACCGACAGTCCATTGCATATCACAGCACAGTCGGACGATATAAAACCCGTGTGATGAAAGAGAGGATTGCAGATATCTGTCCACAGACGGAAGTGATTACTTATGAAATGTTCGTATTGCCTGAGAATATGGAGCAGATCTTTGAACAGAGACCAGATTATATTATTGATGCGATTGATACGGTCACAGCTAAGATCGCTCTGGTTGAAAAAGCTCTGGAATTGGATATTCCGATTATCAGCAGTATGGGAACAGGAAATAAACTCCATGGGGAGCTGTTTGAGATTACGGATATCAGCAAGACCAGTGTCTGTCCATTATGCAAAGTAATGCGTAAAGAATTGCGTGCCAGAGGGATTTATCATCTGAAAGTCGTGTATTCCAGGGAGAAGCCGATAGATGTGTCACAAAGAACGACGGACGAAGAGAAAGGAAGCAGAAGGTCATTGCCGGGAAGTGTGTCATTTGTTCCTCCAATCGCAGGACTTCTGCTTGCCGGTGAAGTGATCCGAGAGCTGATGGAAGAGGTGGAATAGATGGATTTATTTGATTATGTCAGAGAAAAAAATATGGATAAGGAAGCACCGCTTGCTTCCAGAATGCGTCCCACAACTTTGGAAGAAGTAGTGGGACAACAGCATATTATCGGAAAAGGGAAGCTTTTATATCGTGCGATTAAGGCAGATAAGTTAAGTTCCATTATATTTTATGGTCCTCCGGGAACCGGCAAGACAACACTTGCAAAGGTGATTGCACATACGACCAGTGCAGAATTTACCCAGATCAATGCCACAGTAGCCGGAAAAAAAGATATGGAAGAAGTTGTACTTAAAGCAAAAGAGATGCTGGGCATGTATCAGAGAAAGACGATTCTGTTTGTAGATGAGATTCATCGTTTTAACAAAGGGCAGCAGGATTATCTACTTCCGTTTGTGGAAGACGGAACGATTATTCTCATTGGAGCAACGACAGAGAATCCATATTTTGAGGTAAATGGAGCGTTGATTTCCAGGTCAAGTATCTTTGAGTTATATCCGCTGGAGAAAGAAGATATTAAGACATTACTGCGCCGGGCAGTCTATGATGTAGAAAAAGGAATGGGAAGCTACGAGGCGGTAATTGAGGAGGATGCTTTGGAATTCCTGGCAGATGTCTCCGGGGGAGACGCAAGAAACGCACTGAATGCAGTGGAGTTGGGAATCTTGACGACGGAGAGAAATGGCGACGGAAAGATCCATCTTACACTGGATGTGGCTTCGGAATGTATCCAGAAGCGTGTGGTACGTTATGATAAGACGGGAGATAATCATTACGATACGATTTCCGCATTTATTAAAAGTATGCGGGGATCTGATCCGGATGCCGCGGTGTATTATCTGGCCAAAATGCTGTATGCAGGAGAAGATATTAAATTTATTGCAAGAAGGATTATGATCTGCGCTTCGGAAGATGTGGGAAATGCAGATCCTATGGCGCTCACTGTGGCAGTATCTGCAGCCCAGGCTGTGGAACGGGTTGGAATGCCGGAGGCCCAGATTATTCTGTCTCAGGCAGTGTTGTATGTGGCAACGGCACCGAAAAGTAATTCTGCCTGCAATGCCATCTTCAGTGCAATGGAGAATGTAAAATCCCACAAGACAACGGTTCCGCCGCATTTGCAGGATGCTCACTATAAAGGCTCTCAAAACCTTGGACATGGAATCGGATATAAATATGCACATGATTATCCGGATCATTATGTAAAGCAGCAATATCTTCCAGATGAGATTCAGGATGCAAAATTCTATGAGCCAAGCGATAATGGACATGAAAAAGAGATTAAAGACTGGATGAAGTACCTTCGAAAGGAATGAGAAATAATGATACAAGATGAATATACAGATTCCCAGAGTTTGATTTCCAGCAGGGAAGAGATAGACCATGCATATCTTCATGAGCATGGAATAGAACATTGCCATGAACATAGTCATAGCCATGAGCATATGCATGACCATATGCACGAACATGGTCATGTTCATAGCCCGGAAGAGAAAAAAGCAGTAATAAACCGTCTGTCAAAAGCCATTGGACATCTGGAAGCAGTCAAGCGCATGGTTGAAAAGGATGCAGACTGCAGTGATGTTCTGATCCAATTGGCAGCAGTACGTTCTGCCATCAATAATACCGGAAAAGTAGTACTGAAAAACCACTTGAACCACTGTATTGTAGAAGCGGTAGAAGAAAATGATATGGAAGCCATTGAACGCCTGAATCAGGCAATCGATAAATTTATGAAGTAGAGTCGTTTTGTAGTTGGCGAAAACGGTTGATGACGGTGCGGAGGAATCCTTCTTGGTTGGAAAAGTTTGGCGATTGGGAATGTCAGGCGCAGGGATAGAATCAATCTATCCCTGCGCCTGACATTCCCAATCACAAAACCTACTCAACCAGATTCCCATCAATCCCAATGGTCACGACTTGCCAGGGGATGAATTTTCCGCTTGATTTCAGTGCTTCGGTTGCTGCCCGTTCAATTCCGCCGCAGCAGGGGACTTCCATACGGACGATAGTAAGGCTTTTGATGGAATTGTTTTTTATGATCGCTGTTAATTTCTCTGTATAATCGCCTTCGTCTAATTTGGGACAGCCTATTAAGGTGATGCGGTTTTTGATGAAGCGATTATGAAAATCCCCATAGGCATATGCGGTACAGTCTGCTGCAATTAACAGGTCTGCATTTTCAAAATAAGGTGCATTGACCGGAACCAGTTTGATCTGGACAGGCCACTGACCAAGCTGGCTTGGCGAAGGAGTGCAGGCTGTATTATCAGAGGTGGATGCACTGGAATCGGATGCGGATGGTTCGCTCTGGCGGTTACGGATATTTTGTACCTTTTGACCGGGGCATCCTGCGAATTCTGTTGGCTTTTGCCCTTTTTGTTCCTTCATTTCTGCAATCATTTTCTTGATATTCAGATGCTTTTGTACTGCTTCTTCATCGTATGCTGCGGCCTCTCGTTCTTCCAAAGTGATTGCATTGGTCGGGCATACCGGAAGACAATTGCCGAGACCATCGCAATAGTCATCACGGATCAGCTTTGCTTTCCCGTCTATCATAGCAATGGCGCCCTCATGGCAGGCGGCAGCACAGGCTCCACATCCATTACATTTTTCTTCGTCTATATGAACCATTGTTCTTATCATATAAGTACCTCCTTGATTTGTTGTACCTAATTTACTACAATTATAAAATAAAATATGTTGTTTTTCCAACGATTGGAGGAGCTTATGAAAATAGATATTGATATTTTAAAAAAATCTCCGTTATTTATGGGAATTGAGAAGGAAGAGATAGAGAAGATAATGCCTGTTTTAGAAAGTAAGATGAAAGTATATCAGAAAAATGAGATGATACTGGGAGAGGAGGAGCCGGTAGAGAATCTTGGGGTAATTCTAGAGGGATGTGTACAGATAATATGTGAAGATGTATTTGGCAATCGTTCAATATTGGAACAACTTAGTCAAGGAGAACTATTTGGGGCAGCATTTTCTTGTGCAGGAATCAAAAAAAGTCCAGTCAGCGTTGTGACAGTGACGGATTGTACTGTTTTACAGGTTCCTGTGAAGAAAATATTTGAATTGTCTGCTGAGGGTTCTCTATTACAGCAGAAGTTCTTTATAAATATGGTACAAATATTTGCGAGAAAAAATGTGATGCTGGGAGAAAAGATCCGTCACATTTCAAAACGAACTACTAGAGATAAATTATTATCTTATCTGTCCGAACAATCAAAAAGAGCAGGAAGCAGGCATTTTACCATTCCATTTAATCGACAGGAACTGGCAGATTATCTTTGTGTGGAGCGGAGTGCGATGTCAACGGAACTGGGGAAACTAAAAAAAGAAGGTATTCTTGATATGTGCAGAAGTGAGTTTTGGCTAAAGTAGAAAAAACATTGAGTTTTTATTATTTAAAATGTATAATCAGTTATAGAACGAATTGGGGAATGCTTCACTGGAAGATTCCTAATTTACTTTTTTAGGAGGGAATATCATGAAAGTTTACGATTCAGTAAAAAAGGAAGAATTAGAAGTGGATGGAACAAAAGGATTGATCCAGATCATGAAGGATGGACGTCAGGTAGATTTATATCTGAAAGAAAAGAAATCTGACGCAGATGGTTATATGAGCTGGGATGTAGAACACTGGTCCAGTATCGATCCAAAGAGATTTATCCGTTGCTACTCATTAGAAGGAAGAGTATTGGGTGAATCTACCGGACATAATATCTATGACCTTGAAAATGAGTTTAAGCCAGAAGAAGCAGAAAAAATCGAGCTTAGTTAGGATTTTTGATAATACTTTTCTACTTTTCATCATGCGCAGAATCTCCCTGATGAGGAAGATTAGTGGTTTGGAATGTCAGGCGAGAAGATGGATGGAATGGCTGGCATTCGTTGGACAAGCACTAGAAGCCGTTATAGGAAAAGAAGCAGATATTTTGTGCGAAGATTTGGTTTCCAGCCAAATCTGAGAAGGCTGCTGAGCCTCGAAATCATCAAGATTTCGGGGCGAATCAGCCTGGTCGCCAAATATCTGCTTCTTTTCCTGTTATGGATTCTTAGCGAAGGACTCCGTAATGCCAGCCATTCCATCCATCTTCTCGCCGTCCACATTCCAATCATAACCATTCTCATCTAAATTCATTTTATAAAAAATATGTAAACTATGTTGACAAATGAAAACCATAGTGATACATTAATAGTCGAAGATGTTAGCACTCCTTAAATTCGAGTGCTAACAGGAAATCCGAAAGGAGGAGTACAGATGATAGCGGATCATGGACTTAGTGATCGTAAATTAAAAATTCTGCATGCAATCATTCAGAATTATCTTGAGACCGGCGAGCCTGTTGGTTCCAGAACGATTTCAAAATATACGGATTTGAATCTGAGTTCTGCAACGATTCGTAATGAGATGGCTGATCTGGAAGAACTTGGTTACATTATACAGCCACATACGTCTGCTGGACGAATTCCTTCGGATAAGGGCTATAGACTTTATGTTGATATGTTGATGGAAGAGAAGGAACAGGAACTGAATGAGATGCAGGAGCAGATGCTGGATAAGGCAGACAAGATGGAACAGCTTCTGAAGCAGGCAGCGAAAGTTCTTGCCAGTAATACGAATTACGCAACAATGGTCTCTACACCAATGAATAGCGCGAATAAAATTAAGTTCATTCAGTTGTCTATGGTAGATGAGGAACAGATTATTGCGGTGATCGTACTTGGCGGTAATGTGATTAAGAACAAGATTATTAATATAGATGAACCACTCAGTAATGAAAATTTATTGAAGTTGAATATGCTTCTTAACACAACGTTAAATGGTATGTCTATTGAAGAGATTAATCTTGGATTGATTGCAAGGCTGAAAGAGCAGGCTGGAATACACAGTGCAGTGATTGGAAATGTTCTGGATGCAGTAGCGGATGCCATTCAGATCGATGAAGATATGCAGATCTATACAAGTGGTGCTACGAACATATTTAAGTACCCGGAATTGAGTGATAATCAGAGTGCTCAGGAAATTATCAGTGCTTTTGAAGAAAAGCAGCAATTGACTGAACTAGTGACACAGACGCTGGCAAAAGAAGATAATACAGGGATTCAGGTATATATTGGTGATGAGACACCGGTACAGACTATGAAGGATTGTAGTGTTGTCACCGCAACTTATGAATTGGGAGATGGCATGAAGGGAACCATAGGTATTATCGGACCAAAAAGAATGGATTATGAACATGTATTGAAATCTATGAAACGGCTTCAGAATGAGCTGGATCGGATGTTTCATAAAAAAGAATAAGAAAGGTGGAATAACCCTTGGAAAATAATCAGGAGAAGAGCCAGGAAGAGATGGTAAAAGAAGCAGTTGAGGAGGCAAAGAAAGCTGCTGCAGAGCAGACAGAAGCCGACGAAAAAGCTGCAGAAGAAACTGGCGACGAAAGAGATAATGAAGTAGAATCAGAAGCGGACGCTGCTACAAAAGAAGATGCTGAATCAGATGAAATTGCTGACGAAGCAGAAGCCAAGAACAGTGATGAATCCAAATCTGAAAAAAAGATATTTGGCAAGAAGAATAAAAAAGATAAAAAGGACGAGAAGATCGAAGAACTGACAGACAGACTTACTCGTCAGATGGCTGAGTTTGATAACTTCCGCAAGCGTACAGAAAAGGAAAAATCCCAGATGTATGAAATAGGAGCGAAAGATATCATAGATAAGATTCTTCCGGTAGTTGATAATTTTGAGCGAGGGCTTAATGGTGTCAAGGAAGAAGAAAAAAACGATCCCTTTATCCAAGGAATGGAGATGGTGTATAAACAGTTGATGACTACACTGGAAGGAGTTGGGGTCAAACCTATCGAAGCGGTAGGACAGGAATTCAATCCTGATTTTCATAATGCAGTGATGCATGTGGAAGATGAAAACTTTGGTGAGAATATTGTAGCCGAAGAATTCCAAAAAGGTTATATGTACCGTGACTCAGTAGTGAGACACAGTATGGTAAAAGTAGCAAACTAATCGAACTACATCGAACTATTAAAAAATAAATTAGGAGGTCTTTATAATGGGCAAAATAATAGGTATTGACTTAGGAACAACAAACAGTTGTGTAGCTGTTATGGAAGGTGGCCAGCCAACGGTCATCGCAAATACAGAAGGTGCAAGAACAACACCATCTGTTGTAGCATTTTCAAAAACAGGAGAGCGTCTGGTAGGTGAACCTGCAAAACGTCAGGCAGTAACAAATGCTGAGAGAACAATCTCTTCTATTAAGAGAGAAATGGGCAGCGATTACAAGGTAACAATTGATGATAAGAAATATTCTCCTCAGGAGATTTCTGCTATGATTCTTCAGAAATTGAAAGCAGACGCAGAAGGATATCTTGGAGAAAAGGTAACAGAAGCTGTTATCACAGTACCTGCTTACTTTAATGATGCTCAGCGTCAGGCAACAAAAGATGCTGGTAAGATTGCAGGTCTTGATGTAAAACGTATCATCAACGAGCCTACAGCAGCAGCCCTGGCATACGGTCTTGACAACGAAAAAGAACAGAAGATCATGGTATATGATTTAGGTGGTGGTACATTTGATGTATCTATCATCGAGATTGGTGACGGTGTTATCGAAGTATTGTCTACAGCTGGTAATAACAGACTTGGCGGTGATGATTTCGACCAGAAGATCACAGATTATATGATTGATGAATTCAAGAAACAGGAAGGTGTAGATTTATCTACAGATAAGATGGCACTTCAGAGACTAAAAGAAGCTGCTGAGAAGGCTAAAAAAGAATTGTCTTCCGCAACAACAACGAATATTAACCTTCCATTCATCACAGCAACAGCAGAAGGTCCAAAGCACTTTGATATGAATCTGACAAGAGCAAAATTTGATGAATTGACACATGATCTCGTGCTGAAGACATCTGAGCCTGTACAGAGAGCACTTTCAGATGCAGGCATCACAGCATCTGAATTAGGTCAGGTTCTGTTGGTTGGTGGTTCTACACGTATCCCGGCTGTACAGGAAGAAGTAAAACGTCTGACTGGCAAAGAGCCAAGCAAATCTCTGAATCCGGATGAATGTGTAGCACTTGGTGCTTCTGTTCAGGGTGGTAAACTTGCCGGAGATGCAGGTGCCGGAGACATTCTTCTTCTTGATGTAACTCCATTGTCACTGTCTATTGAGACTATGGGTGGTGTTGCTACAAGACTGATCGAGAGAAATACGACAATTCCTACTAAGAAGAGTCAGATATTCTCTACTGCAGCGGACAATCAGACAGCTGTTGATATCAATGTTGTACAAGGGGAAAGACAGTTCGCAAGAGATAACAAGTCCCTCGGACAGTTCAGACTGGATGGAATTGCACCAGCTCCACGTGGAGTACCGCAGATTGAAGTTACATTTGATATCGATGCTAATGGTATCGTAAATGTATCAGCAAAAGATCTTGGAACAGGAAAAGAACAGCATATTACCATTACTGCTGGTTCTAATATGTCCGATGAAGATATCGAAAAAGCTGTAAAAGAAGCAGCGGCATTCGAAGCACAGGATAAGAAGCGTAAAGAAGGAATCGATGCTAAGAACGATGCAGATGCATTACTTTTCCAGACTGAGAAAGCACTTGGCGAAGTCGGGGATAAGATTGATGCAGCAGATAAAGCAGCGGTAGAAGCTGACTGCAAGGCATTGAAAGAAGTTCTTGATAAAGTAAATATGGATGATATCTCAGATGCGCAGGTTGCAGAGATGAAAGCAGCAAAAGAAAAACTGATGGAAAGTGCACAGAAAGTATTTACAAAGATGTATGAGCAGGCTGGAGCTGCAGCAGGTGCAGGCCCGAATCCGGGAGCAGGCGCAGGTCCAAACCCAGGAGCAGGTCCGGCACCGGATGGTTTCCAGGGAGATGACGTTGTAGACGGAGATTATAAAGAAGTCTAATACACTTGGCAAGATTCTTGCAAGCCTGGTGTGAAGGCTGTTCCGCGGAACTCAGCAATACCAGACAGAGCTGAGCTTCGCGGAACTTCCTTATGTCTTGAAATAAATCTTAAGATTAGAGAAGAAAGGGATAGACGATGGCAGAATCAAAGAGAGATTACTATGAAGTGCTTGGCGTCAGCAGAGATGCGGACGAAGCGACTTTAAAAAAAGCATACAGACAGGTTGCCAAGAAATATCATCCTGATATGAATCCCGGTGATGCAGAGGCTGAAAAGAAGTTTAAAGAAGCTTCGGAAGCTTATGCAATTCTGAGTGATCCGGAAAAGCGTCGTCAGTATGACCAGTTCGGCCATGCGGCTTTTGAAGGCGGTGCCGGCGGAGCTGGTGGTTTTGGTGGATTTGATTTTAATGGAGCAGATTTCAGCGATATTTTCGGTGATATATTTGGCGATTTATTCGGGGGCGGCGGACGCAGAGGCCGTGCCAGCCAGGGCCCAATGAAGGGTATGAATATCCGTAAGAGCGTAAGGATTACGTTTGAAGAGGCAGTGTTCGGATGTGAGAAAGAATTAGAAGTTGTATTGAAAGATCCATGTCCAAAATGTGGCGGTACCGGTGCAAAAGCGGGCACTTCGCCAGAGACTTGTCCAAAATGTGGCGGAAAGGGTCAGGTTGTATATACGCAGCAATCCTTCTTTGGAACTGTTCAGAATGTGCAGACTTGTCCGGATTGTGGTGGAACAGGAAAAATCATTCGTGAAAAATGTCCGGATTGTGGTGGAACAGGATATATTTCCAGCAAGAAAAAGATATCTGTTACTATTCCGGCAGGTATTGATAATGGTCAGAGTGTTCGCATTCGTGATAAGGGTGAGCCTGGAACAAATGGCGGACCAAGAGGAGATCTGTTGGTAGAAGTGGTTGTATCCAGACATCCAATCTTCCAACGCCAGGATATGCATATCTTTTCAACTGTTCCAATTTCATTTGCACAGGCAGCGCTTGGAGCAGATATCCGAATTAAGACAGTGGATGGAGAAGTCATCTATAACGTGAAGCCAGGAACTAAAACGGATACCAAAGTACGCCTGAGAGGAAAGGGTGTTCCATCCGTACGGAATTCACAGGTTCGTGGAGATCATTATGTAACGCTGGTCATCCAGACACCAGAACACTTAAGTGCTGAAGCCAAAGAAGCACTCCGCAAGTTCGATGAGCTGTCAGGAAATTCACTTCATGTAGCAGAGGATCATTCGGAACATAAAGGAACCAAAAAGAAAAAAGGATTTATGGATAAAGTTAAGGAAGCCTTTGATGAATAAGTCATCAAGGGCTTCCTTTTTCTATATTTGCCGTCTGTGGCGTCCAATTACCAGTGCGGCAACGAGGAAGGCTGCCGCAAAGAGAAGCTGGATACCATAACCGGTCAGAAGTGAATGGAACTGACTTTGACTCAGATGCCCATTGGAAGCGAGGAGACTATTGTTGATTTCATACCAGTATGCTGGAAGGAAATGTGCCACTGTTTTAATCCCTTTGCTTAAGATGTCCATACTTACGAAGACACCGCAGAGAAAGGACATGCCCAATGTCAATACATTGACAACGGCGCTTACGGTCTCTTCCCGGTGTACCAGTGTTCCTACAAGAAACGCCATTGTCAATGAGACAAGAGTCATGATCAGGCTGTTGATCAGGTAGTAGGGCAGGTGTGCGTCCTGAAGAAATGCATCACGATATACCAGAACCGGAAGAAATGCACAGATAGCCCACACAGCGAGGCCGATCACCATAAACCCAAGAACCAGCTGAAGATTCTGACTGTTGCTGGAGACAGCAGAACAGAGCATTCGTCTTCGGATATCGGGTTTATTGAAAGCAATCATGATAAAGCTTAATGCATAGCAGAGGATGCTCATCAATATATATGGCATATACTGGAACATAAATGCATGACCAGGCATCTGTCCACCAAGTCCGTTCTTATCTATCATAGAGACGTCTGATTCGATAGAAGCATTGTCCTGGACTTCGCTGATTGCCTCTGTTAATGAAAATCCACTGAATGTCAGAATGCGCACATCATTTAAAAATGTATTGATCTGTTGGTCTACATAATATCCGCTGTTACTTCCGGGAACCTTTGTGACAGAAAGTTTTTCGTCACCGTTTAGACAGAGTTCTTCAAAATTATCCGGAATGGTAACCACATAATAGACTTCCCGGTAGAATAGTCTTTCCTGTAGGATACCCTTATCATCCGGTAATTCCTTAATATTATGATAATGAGACAGGTACTCGGTAAGTCCTTGGGCAAGTGCTTTGCCGTCATGGTCAATGACAGCTATGTCCAGTCTTTCTGCTTCAAAAGTAGTCTGAGTGTCTCCACCGGTTATTTCCTGAATGGTCAGGCAGATGGTCAGAAAGATGGCAAGATACATAACGAGCATGCCGATATTTTGTTTTGCAACGGTTAGAAATCCTTTAAATACTGTCATAACGTTCCCTCCTGACACTGAAAAATGCAACCGCCAAAAGCAGAATACTCATAACGGCAAGTATGAGAATACAGCGAGTAAAACGCTGCATATCGTTGTAGATTCCCATGCAATAGAAGGCATCACTCAATACAGCGGCCGGATTGATGCGGTTTATGATTGGACAGTGAAGTTCGATGATATTCTTCATATTTCCAAACATCAGACCTGCCAGGAATCCCGGGAATAAAGTAATGGCGACTGTGAGCCCGTATTTCAGGTCTATGGATAGCCGGCTGACACATCCCAGTGTAATTCCAATACATACACCAATGATACTTCCCATCAGGTTCACCAAAAGAAGTGCTGGCAGATTATCCCCCAGGCTGATTCCCAGAACTTTTATGATATAGAGATTCAGAATCAGCATATTGATAAAGTGGATGGCAACCAGTACAAACATATCAATGCATATTAATGTCAGGCGATGGGTGGGTGTGATGCTCCGGCGCATACCGAGCGGACTTAAGTTTGCCTGGGAGTCAAAGCTTGACCGGATTCCCAGAAATGCGCCTGACAGGCATGCATAGGCGATTAAAGCAAAGAAATACTGGACAGATGGGTTCATAGATTTACCGCCTAATGAGGTCTCCTTTGTCATCTCTTTGTAGTCACTCATTACTTCTAGTGCGTGTTCTAGATGTTCTGGATGTGAGGAGGTGATTTTCTGAAGCATGGCAGCGCTCTGGTTATAATTATCCAGAAGTGCAGTCAGGATACTTTCATTGATTCCGCTCTTGCTGACCGTCAGTGCAGGTGTTTCGCGTACGTAGAAGATCCCTGTGATATCCCCTTCATTCAATGCATGGAGAGCAGCTGATTCTGATGAAATGTCCTGGATATTCAGTGTTTCCGGATCCAGTTGCTCTAAAAAGGAAAGGAACACAGAAGCATTCTCGGATGAGGAATCTTCTTCAATCACTGCGACTTTCACAGGTTCCCACTCGGCTTCTCCTGTAGATGCAAGACCGGAAGATGCAAAAGCAAAATAGAAAAAGGTTCCAAGAATAATCGGGAAAGCCAGTGCCCAGAACATAGAACTTATATCTCTTAGATTCTGTTTGAATCGATATTTGATCAAATGCAGCATAAAGTACCTCCTAATCTCTGAGTTCTTTGCCGGTGATTTCCAGGAAGACGTCATTCAGCGTCGGTAGTTCGGAAAAAACACGCCCAAAAGAAATGTCTCGTTCTTGCAGGTAATTTAATATACGTACAAGATTGTGCTTGGCGCCGCTTAAACGGATTTTCAGTACCTGGTTATCATAAATCACATCAAATACATGTGGAAGTGTACGGATATCCGTCAGAAGTTCTTCGTCCAATGCAATCGCTTCTATGGTAATCGTCTCTCCTGTCTTAATCATTTTCTTTAATTCTTCGGTTGTTCCGGTTGCCAGAACCCGTCCGTGGTCGATAATTGCTATCCGTGAGCAGATTTGTTCCACTTCTTCCATGTAATGAGAAGTATAAATGATGGTGGAGCCCTGACGATTCAGAGAGAGGATTCCTTCCAGAATCTTGTTACGGCTCTGTGGATCTACGGCGACAGTTGGCTCATCCATGATGATAAGCCGAGGTTTGTGGACGATTCCGCAGGCGATATTCAGCCTTCTTAAAAGACCGCCGGATAGTTTTTTGGGGCGCATTTTCTGGAAATCTTCCAGTCCTGCGAATTCGATGGCTTCTTCTACCAGTTCTTTCCTTTTGGATTTATCTTTGACATAAAGCCCGCAAAAATAATCGATATTTTCACGGACAGTCATCTGGTCAAAGACTGCTACATTTTGCATGACGACACCGATATTTTTCTTGATGTCATAGCTGTTCGGCTGCATCTCTTTTCCGAAAATCGTGATAGTTCCCTTGTCGTATTTCAGTAGGGCAAGCATGCAGTTGATTGCGGTTGTCTTACCGGAGCCATTCGGTCCTAACAGTCCGAAGATCTCGCCCTCTTCAATGTCCAGATTTAAGTGATCTAATGCTACCAGATTCCCGTAACGTTTTACAAGATTTTCAATATGAATCATGGCAATGCCTCCATTTCTCAATGTTTTTCGGATACTTGTAGTATAAGAAAAACTTGTTTATAATGATAGTGTCAAGTGTCAGAAATGACATGTGACAAATGTCATATTATGAATGGAGAAAAGGATGAGACGAATTGTTGATCAGACCTTGTTAATCATATATTGCTTTGTGATACTTCTTCTGGTTCCGGTCAATACGGCATATATCAGCGCGTTTCTTATATCAGTTATCTTCGCCTGTGCCAATGAGTATCTATTTTCAAAGAAATGGAACGGAGTTTTGACGATATTGTATATAGCTGCTTCCTTTTTCTGGCCAGAGTTTCTGTTTTTTACTCCAGTCATCTTGTATGGGGTGTTGAGGGTATCCAATTATTTTCTTGGCATAATATTGATGCTATTATCTATGTATACATATTTCCCTGGGCAGATCAAGATTCTGTGTGTGCTGGGGATTGGCTATGGGATGGCAGGGATATTGCAGGAATATGCGAAAAGACATGAGGCGTTGGAAGAGAAGCTAAAGATGACGCAGGATAGCAGTACTGAGTTGAACATTCTCTTGAAAGAGAAGAACCAGAGTCTTCTGAAGCGACAGGATTATGAGATCTATACGGCTACGTTGCGAGAACGCAATCGGATTGCAAGAGAGATTCACGACCATGTTGGACATATGTTGTCCCGGGCAATTTTGATGGTAGGGGCAATGAAAGCAATTTCAAAAGAAGAGAATATGAAAGAACCGTTAGACCATCTGGAAGACACGTTAAATGTTGCTATGACAAATGTACGTGAAAGTGTCCATGATCTTCATGATGACGCAGTGAATCTAAAAGAAGTATTAGATAATCTGATTAAAGAATATACATTTTGTCCAGTGCAATTGATCTATGATATGGGATATTATGTACCAAGAGAAGTAAAATACAGCTTTATTGCGATTGTGAAGGAAGCATTGAACAATGTAATGAAACACAGCGATGCTACAAAAGTTCAGATCGTAGTACGGGAACACCCTGGGTTATATCAGTTGATTGTGGAAGATAACGGAACTGATTGTTTGAAAAAGGAAGTTGTGGAAAGATCGGAGATTCACAGGGGAATCGGACTTCGTAATATGGAAGAACGAACGAAAGCATTACAGGGAACGATGCAGATATCGGTGAAGCAGGGATTTCGCATATATATTACCATTCCCAAGAAGGAGGAGACGGCGTGAAGATCATAATTGTAGATGATGATGTGTTGGTGGCAGGAGCATTGAAAACTATCTTAGAGATGGATAGCGAGATACAGGTGTGCAGCACTGGACAGGATGGAAAGGATGCAATAGTGTTATATCGGACATTCCGGCCAGATGTACTTTTGATGGATATCCGTATGCAGAATGTAAGCGGACTGGAGGCATCCAGACAGATATTAGAAGAAGATCCTCAGGCAAGGATTCTTCTGCTCACTACATTTTCTGATGATGAATATATTGTGAAAGCCTTGACTTATGGAGTGAAGGGGTATCTTTTGAAGCAGGATTATCAGAATATTCTGCCGGCTATCAAAGCGGTGTATGCCGGGCAGACTGTATTTGGAACAGAGATTGTCTCCAGAATTCCAGAGCTTCTGCAAGAGAAAAAGACCTATGACTGGAAAGCGCATGATATCAGTGAAAAAGAACTTCAGGTCATTGCATTGGTGGCAGAAGGACTGAGCAATCGGGAAATCGCAGGGGAACTGTTCTTAAGTGAAGGAACTGTGCGAAATTATATCAGTAGCATTCTGGATAAAATGGAGTTAAGAGACCGGACACAGCTTGCGGTCTATTATCTGAATACGCAAAGATAAAAGAAAGGAACAAGATATGGAACAAGAAAAATATCTCTCCGGTGAATTAACAGCGATACTTCCTGTCAATGGACAGATCTTGAATATGGAACCACTGGAGCAGGTCAATGGATATCAGATATGTCCGGGATTTTATATGTTTGACGGCGCAACACCGATTCCTGAGGGTGTGAATTTTACGATACATTCCCAGGGAGCGACGGCCTGTGAGTTATTGTTATATCACCGGAAAGCAGAGGAACCCTATGCTGTCATACCATTTCCAGAGAATTATCGGATCGGCAATGTATATTCCATGATCGTCTTTGGATTAAATGTGGAAGAATTCGAGTATGCGTATCGTCTGGATGGTCCTTACGATCCGAAGAAAGGATTGCTCTTTGACAAGGAACATGTTCTTCTGGACCCTTATGCCAAAGCTGTTACCGGGCAGAGTACCTGGGGAAAGCGGGTCAGTCCGGCCGGATACCGCGCCAGAGTAGTGCGTAATAATTTCTACTGGGGAGCTGAGGTATGCCCCAAGATACCAATGGAAGAACTGGTTATCTATGAGCTGCATGTGCGTGGTTTTACGAAGATGGCAAAGGATGTGAATGCCCCGGGAACCTTTGCCGGAATTCAGGAGAAGATTCCTTATCTGAAGGATCTGGGCGTTAATGCCATTGAACTGATGCCGATTTTTGAATTTGATGAATTGAGTGAATGTCGCACAGTGGACGGCAAAGAACTGTTAAATTACTGGGGATATAATACGGTCAGCTTTTTTGCGCCCAATACCAGTTATGCTTCTGCTGTGGAATACAACCGGGAAGGTACAGAGTTAAAACAATTAGTAAAGACCTTGCATGAGAATGGGATAGAGGTCATTCTGGATGTAGTGTTCAATCATACGGCAGAAGGAGATAAGGATGGGCAGTTTATTTCGTTTAAAGGCTTTGACAATAATATCTATTATCTTCTGACTCCAGAGGGGGAATATTATAATTTCAGCGGTTGTGGAAATACCATGAACTGTAATCATCCCATTGTGCAGAATCTGATCATTGACTGCCTTCGTTATTGGGTGACAGATTATCGGATTGACGGGTTCCGGTTTGACCTGGCTTCTATTCTTGGAAGAAATGAGGATGGTTCTCCGATGGAAGTACCGCCGCTTTTAAGAGCTCTTGCACAGGATCCATTGTTAGGAGATACGAAACTGATCGCAGAAGCCTGGGATGCAGGTGGATTGTATCAGGTAGGGAATTTTCCTGCATTTAACCGCTGGTCAGAATGGAATGGAAGATATCGGGACGATATGCGGGAATTCTTAAAAGGCGGTCTGTGGAATGCCCAAGGAGCAGCGGAACGATTGATTGGTTCCCCGGATCTTTATGATCCGGCTGTTCGCGGAAAGAACGCTTCTGTTAACTTTATGACCTGTCATGATGGATTCACTTTGTATGATCTCTATTCTTATAATGTGAAGCATAATGAAGCCAATGGCTGGAATAATACGGATGGAAGTAACGATAATCGCAGCTGGAACTGTGGTGTGGAAGGTCCGACTGATGATTCAGAAGTCTTGCAACTTCGAAAGCGCATGATCTGGAATGCGTGTGCTACATTGATGGTCAGCAGAGGCGTTCCCATGTTTCTTGCTGGGGATGAATTTGGAAACACACAGTTTGGCAATAACAATGCTTATTGTCAGGACAATGAAGTTTCTTGGCTGGATTGGGAATTGAAAGAAAAGAATCAGGATATCTGGAAGTTCTTTCAATACATGATTCATTTTCGTAAGAACCACCCAAGTATACTGGGAATATGTAAACCTGCCAGATGCGGCTTGTCGGAAGTCAGTCTTCACGGAGAACATCCATGGGAAGATCACTATAATGACCAGACGAAAGTGATTGCTGCAATGTATGCTGGATATGATTCGGAAAAAGGGCAGGATGATATCGTATATGTTATCATCAACGCATTTTGGGAACCGGTGGAGGTTACGCTTCCAACACTGCCGGCAGGAATGGAGTGGAAGATGGCAGTAGATACCGGGAATGAGAAGAAGGGATTTTATGAAGAGCCGGTTGTGATTGGACAATCAGAGATAGTGATGAGAGAAAGATCTGTGATGACCCTGTTTGCATCAGAAGTGTAGAGCGGGTAAAATGTGAGGTAATAATAGAACAGATTTTTCAGTTATGATAGGAGATGGAAACGTGACAGACCGAATTCAATTATTAAGAGATGATCGTGAGAAAAATGTTAGTAAAGAAGAAATCCCAGTCAGAGATAGAGCATATCGACAGGCAATGACGGATCACCCGGGGGAGTCTGTCAAGGTACAGTATGCGTATGGATTTGCACAGACGTTGAAAGATAAGTCTATTTTAATTCAGAAAGAGGATGTACTGGCTGGTTTTTTGTACCAGTATACATATAATGTGAATTTTCCAATGAAAGTCAGTGAGAAGTTTGACCCAGCGGGTCGGGCTTCTTTTCATATGGATACTCGAAGAGAAGTTAAAGAATATAAGGAATTATTTGATGTAGATTCAGGTTCGCCGGAAGAAAAAGAATTTATGGAATTTGCAGATGGTTCTGAAGCTTGGCTGTTCAAACACTGGCATTCCGGACACATACTTGCAGGATATCCGATACTTCTGAAGAAAGGTTTTGCAGGTCTGTTGAATGAAGTCGAATCAGAAGAAAAAAAAGATGTGCCAAAGGAAGAAACGGATACGCTAATGGCTTTTCGGATTGTGCTGGAGGCATGCATAGATTATATTGGACGTTATGAAGAGCTTGCCGGAGAAATGGCAGAAACTGCGGTTACAAAAGAAGAGGCTGTGAGGCTGTCAGAGATGAAGAGTAATCTGGCAAGAATCAAGCAAAAACCTCCTGAAACATTTGCACAGGCAATACAGCTTGTGTGGCTTGCGCATGAGATGATGTATTGTGAAAATGTACCTTCCGCAATCTCTTTTGGACGGCTGGATTATTATTTATATCCATATTATCGAAGGGACATAGAAAGTGGAAGATTGAGCAATGAACAGGCAGAAGAATATATAGAAGCTTTTTTTATAAAGTGCAGTTCTCAGAGAAAAGCATATCAGAATCTGACCATCGGTGGATGTGATTCGGAAGGGAAATGTTCAGTAAATCCCTTGACATATCTTTGCCTGAAGGCGTCCAAAGAACTAAAGTTTGATCAGCCTTCATTGACATACCGATGGACGGATGATATGCCGGAAGAAGCCTGGGAAGCTGTACTTTCACTGATTCGGGAAGGCATGGGGTTTCCTGCGTTGATGTATGACGGGTGTTACAGAAAAGCTATGGAAGATCGAGGGGTTTTATCGGAAGAATCTTATAATTACAGTATCCTTGGCTGTGTGGAACCTGCAATGCAGGGAGAAGAATACGCATTAACAGAGATGATGCGCCTGAATCTTCCGAAAGTGATGAATCTGATGCTTCATGAAGGAAAAGATGTAATGACAGGGAAGGTTTTTACGCTAAAAAACCGAAAAAAACTGGATGAGATAGAAAGTTATGAAGATTTTTGGAGGTGGTATCAGGAAGAAATTAAGCATTTTGTAGATATGGGAATTCGTAGTATCCGACGGTGTGAAGAATTATATGAAAAAAAGTATCCCCTCCCTTATTTGTCTGTTTTGACAGAGGATTGTATCCACAGAAGAAAAGATGTATCAGAAGGTGGTGCCAGATATAACAGCGTCGGTGTGAATTTTTGTGGAATCGCTACAGCTGTGGATTCACTTATGGCCATAAAAAGACTGGTGTATGAAGAAAAGAGACTTACATTAAAAGAATTTGCCAAGATTCTGGAAAATGATTATGAAGGAGCAGAAGAAATCAGACAGAGAGCATTAAATCATTGCCCGAAATATGGAAATGATCTGAAAGAACCAGATATGGCAGCTGCGGATATAATTGTAGGTATAAAGAATCATATTGCAGAGTATACAACTTATCATGGTGGGAGGTATTGTCTCGGCTTATACTCTGTAGAAGATCATGCCATTATGGGAATGAATACCGGAGCGACAGCAGATGGACGTAAGAGCGGCGTATCACTTTCTAATTCTATGGGAGCTGTCCAGGGAATGGACAAGGAGGGCCCTACTGCACTGATGAAGTCTGTAACTTATACTGATATGAGAGATTCATCCAATGGAATGGTGCTGGATATCAAATTTATTCCTTCATTTCTGGAACAGCAGACGGGAAGAGATGCTGTCAGAAAGCTGATCAGTACCTATTTTCATCATGGAGGAATGGAAGTACAGATCAGTGTGGTTTCCAGGAAAACTCTTCTGGATGCACAAATGGATCCAGACAAATATAAAAATTTAGTTGTAAGGGTATCGGGATTTAGTGCATATTTTGTTACGCTTCGTAAAGAAACACAGGATGAAATAATACAACGTACGGAATGTGGATAATCAGATATTTATAGATAATGCCTATTAATATATACATATAATCAATTTTACTTGCATAATTGATAGTGCTAAAATATATCACATATAGGAGCTGTCTTGCGACGGTGTACATCGGCCACATGATTTTGCTGATGGCACCGTTTTTTGCTACTGGAATTTTAATTAAAACAGATGAATGGGGAAAGAATATGGACAACAAAAAAAGACCATTTCTAGAGACAAAAGAGATATATAAGAGTTTCGGACATGTTCAGGCCCTTCGAGGTGTTTCTATGAATGCTTATGAAGGGGAGGTTCTGGCTATTGTCGGTGATAATGGCGCTGGAAAGTCCACGTTGATCAAAATATTATC
Organism: Faecalicatena contorta; assembly: GCF_021531895.1. Lineage (GTDB taxonomy): Bacteria > Bacillota > Clostridia > Lachnospirales > Lachnospiraceae > JAFBIX01. The sequence goes on from NZ_JAFBIX010000006.1 coordinate 80,895, forward strand.
TGGTGTTTTGCATCCGGACAGTGGATTGGTTCGAATAGACGGTAAAGAGTATCAAGATCTTACACCCAGAAAAGCAATCGAGGCGGGAGTATCGACGGTCTATCAAGACCTGGCACTTGGAAATACTATGGATGTGGCATCTAATCTGTTCTTGGGAAGTGAATTGACAAAATATGGGTTTCTCAAAAAGAAGAAAATGAATGAAGAAGCCAAGAAGTTATTAAATAGTCTGGATATACAGATTCCAGATGTAACAGTTCCGGTTGGGAACCTAAGTGGCGGACAGAGACAAGGAGTAGCGGTTGCAAGGCTGGTACATAACGGGGGTAAATTGTTGATATTTGATGAACCTACGGCTGCGATGGGATTAAATGAATCCAATGCTGTTCTAAAGTTAATCAAAAAGCTTGCAGGAGAAGGATTTACCGTAATTATTATCAGTCATAATCTGCCTCAGGTATTCTATATATCGGACAGAATCTGCGTGATGCGTCAAGGAAAGGTAATTAAAGAATTGAAGACGCAGGATACGACAATGGATGAGGTTGTTTCTATGATTACAGGGGCAATTACAACAGATTAGTGAGGGATAGACGTGAAGAAAAAAAGATTACAGGATTGTTCATATACTCTCATTTTGCTGGGAGTTTTGGTATTAGTGGTAGGAGTACTTGCATTAGCTTCCCCGTATTTTTTCACCTGGAAGAACTGTAGAAATATTTTGAATCAGTCAGCGATATATCTTGTACTTTCTGTTGGCATGACCTTAGTTATTTCTGCTGGACAGATCGATCTGTCTGTAGGTGCAATCATAGGGTTTGCCGGGATGAGTATGGGGATGTTGATTAAAGCTGGAATGTCAGCACCGCTGGCTATTTTTTTCGGACTTTTGATTTCTTTTTTGATCGGGATGCTCAATGGAATGTTGATTGCATATGGAAAGATTAATTCTTTTATTGTAACACTTAGTACGATGACGATTATGCGAGGAATCATATTGATTCTGACAAACTCTAATTCGATTTTTGGTTTTGGAAAAGTATTTACTTTTATCGGCAGCGGGAAGATTGGTCCAGTTAATATGCCGATTGTAATTTCTTTGATTATTGCTGCTTTTGGGGCAATGCTCCTTCATAAAACACGTTTTGGAAATTATTGTCTGTTCATTGGTTCAAACGAGATCGCACTAAATCGTTCAGGTGTTAATGTAAAAAGGTATAAAGTAATGATTTTTTCTTTGTGTGGTCTTTGTGCTGGAATTGCAGGGTTGATCGTGACTTCAAGATTGAATTCTGCCGAGCCTCTGGCAGGACAAGGATATGAAATGGATGCTATTGCAGCAACAATTCTAGGCGGAACAAGTATGCAAGGTGGTAAGGGCAGCGTGACCGGAACAATTATAGCATGCTTTATTCTGAATATTATGAAGAATGGTCTTACACTTCTGTCAATTTCCTCACATTATCAGGAGATCCTGACAGGATTGATATTGTTGATTTCAGTTTTGATATCAGAAAGTCGTCAAAGAAAGAAAAGTGAGGTATAAAAAGTATGAAATTATTATCATTGGGTGCGATTGCAATGGATATTGTCATCAATAGCCATGAACTTCCGAAAGATGACGGATTTGCATTGATTCAGCATGAAGAAATGCTCCCGGGAGGAAGTGCTTCTAATGTGTCTGTATCTGCTGCACATCTTGGAATGGAAGTTTATCAGACAGGAAAAATAGGGGATGATAATGTCGGAGAGAAATTTATTCGTACTCTTGTAGCTGATGGTGTGGATAAGCGGTATATTGTTACAAAGGAAAATGGAACTACGCTTCATACTTACATTCTGACGGCGCCGGGAGGAAAGCATTGTATTTTTGCAAATAAAGGTGACAGTGTATGGACACTTGTGCCAGAAGAATTGCCGGAGAATATTATGGATGATATGGATGTGTTTTATAATGATATGTTTTCTCCGAAGGCGGCAATCTGGCTTGCGAAAAAGGCAAAAGAGCAGGGAAAACCAGTACTCTATAATATGCAGTGTGTGCCTTCATTTATGGAAATGTGCGGTACGTCACAGAGAGATATTGATGAGATGATGGGGATTTGTAATGTTTTTGTCAGTGGAAGAGATGGTTATTTTGAACTGACGGGAGAAAAGGATTATCGTAAAGCGATGAAGATTGTGCAGGAAAAGTACCATGTACAGGAGGGAGTCATCTGTACGGCTGGTGGAGAAGGTGCTGTATGGTATGATGGAAATGAGTATGAAGCGTCTGCATATAAGATAGATCCGGTAGATACAACAGGAGCCGGGGATTGCTTTTTGGGAGGTCTTCTCTATGCTTATTTTTCAGAGAAAATGGACAAGAAATCAGCACTTGAATTTTCCAATGCATCCGCAGCAGTGAAATGTCTGCAGGCAGGGCCCAGAAGCCGAGCGGATGTAAAAACTATTTTAGAATTTAAAGATTCTCAATGTAAGAATCTTTAAATATAGTATCTATATTATTTCATAAGGAGGAGATATTTATGAAAAAAAAGATTCTCAGCATACTGCTTTGTACAGCAATGGTTGCAACTATGGCAGTAGGATGCGGTTCATCTTCTGAGGAGGAAAGTACAGAAGATACTGCGACAGAAGAAACTACAGAAGAAGAGGACAAAGCTGACGATGCTTCAGAGGCAGAAACAGAGTTTACAAAGGCTTTGGCACAGGTTGATGAAGATCTTGCACCGCTGCCGGAGAAAGACACAGGTAAGAAACTGGCAGCAATTGAAAGTACATTATCTAACTCTTTCTGGACAGTTATGCAGGAAGGTTATGAAGAAACAGCAGAAGAATTTGGTGTAACGATTGATGTGCAAGCTACAGATTCTGATACAGATACAGCCGGACAGTTAGATATCCTGAATAATATGCTTGTAAAAGATTATGAAGCAATTGCAGTTTCTCCATTAACTGAAGATTGTTTGATTTCTGGTATTGTTGCAGCAAATCAGGAGGATGTGAAGATTATTACAACAGGAAATCAGGTAAATGAAGATGCTCTCGAAGAAGCTGGAGGAAAACTTGACGCTAAAATTACGGTAGATTTTTATAATCAGGGTGTTATGGGAGCACAGTATATTATTGATAAGACTGGTGGAGAAGGTAAAGTTGCAGTCATCGCTGGTAACGAAGGTGGAACCCAGGCAGATGCACGCCGAGACGGTGCAAAAGATACTTTTGAAGATGCAGGAATGGATGTTGTTGCAGTGGAGCAGTGCGATTTTGATGCTCAGAAAGCTTACGATGCAACGACAGCAATCATTGAAGCAAATCCTGATATTGTAGGTATCGCTTGTGCAAATGATGATATGGCACTTGGTGTAGTTCGTGCATTGGAAGAAAAAGATATGAAAGATAAAGTTACAGTTGTTGGTGTTGACTTTACAGAAGAAGCTAAGGCAGCAATCGAGGAAGGTACATATGATGCAACAGTTGCAATGTCTCCATATCTGATGGGAAGAGAAGGCGTTATTATTATGCTGAAAGCATTAGAGGGACAGGATGTATCTGAAGTAGGAGACAGTACACCAATGGTACTTGTTGATTCTACAAATGTAGACCAGATGTCAGACTGGCATTAATTAAGAACCTGTGTTATAGTAATTATTGGTAAAAGAGGGAGATGTATCTGACATCTCCCTTTTTTGCAAGAATGGAGGTTGTAAAATGTATAATCGAATATTGGGAGGACTGATTGGTGCAGGTGCCGGGGATGCGATGGGAGCGGCTACTGAGGCGAGAACGACTGAACAGATACTTGAGTATTTTGGACATGAAGTTACAGATTTTGAGACACCGCCGATGGATACATTTGGAGCTGGGAATGTCCCGGGACAATTGACGGATGATTTCAGTTCGGCCTATTTTGTGGCAAGACATATTGCAGATCATGATGGTATTGTAACAGAAAAGATTGTACAAGAGGCAATGATTGAATGGTCTGAACATAAAGAGTTTTTTGACCGTTTTGCAGGTCCTACCACAAGACTTGCAATTCGGAAGTATAAAGGAGAAAAGATTGAAAAACCAAAGGGCGTTCAGCTTGTGACAAGACAAGCAACTAATGGAGCGGCTATGAAGATATCGCCAATAGGTCTGATAAATGCTGGAAATGTGGAGGGAGCTATTCGTGATGCTGTAACAGTTACAATGGTGACTCATGATAATTACCTCGCAATATCCGGCGGATGTGCGGTGGCAGCAGCAGTCAGCCGTGCAGTGATGCCAGATGCAGATGTATATAATATCCTTCAGGCAGGGCTTTATGGCGCAAAGGAAGGGGAATATATAGGACGGGAGATTGCAAGGGATGTTGCAGGTCCTTCTGTAGTCAAAAGAATGGAGATGGCGATTGATATAGGATTAGGCAGAGGAACTCCTGAAGAAAAGATGATTGAGCTTGGGCACCGGATAGGAGCCGGACTTCATGTGGCGGAAGCAATTCCGTGTGCATTTGGATTCTTTGCAGCGAATCAGGGAGATGCCTTGGGAAGTATTATTGGTGCAGTAAATGTCGGATATGATACGGATACGATTGCAACAATGGCAGGAGCAATGGCAGGAGCATTTCAGGGAGCAGATAAATATCCGAAACATTTTCTTCCTGTTCTGGAAGAGGTCAATCATTTGGAAATTACAAAACTTGCAGAAGACATTACAAGGATTGTAGATAAAAAAGGTTACAGATTGGGAAGGAGGAGAACTAGATGAATCAGAAAATACTGGGAAGTATTCTTGGGGCAGCAGTAGGAGATGCTATGGGAGCAGCCACAGAGACAAAGTCAGCCAGACAGATTCAGAAGATTTTCGGAGGACGTGTGGAAGAATTTAAAACTCCTCCAGAAGATGTCCTGGCCAGGGGAAGAAAGGCAGGGCAGGTGACAGATGCTTTCAGTATCCCTTATATTCTGACGGAACATCTAATTGATGAAAAAGGACAAGCTTCAAAAAAATTAGGAGAAGAGGCCCTGATAGAATGGGGTAAAACAGAATATTTTGAGCCATTTGCTGGAATGACAACAAGAAATGTAGTGAATCGTCTGAATCAAAATGATAAAATGGATATGTGGTCTTATATCGGACATCTTGGCAATAAGTTGTATAAAGGTCATTATTATGCACTTTCTTCTAATGGTGCAGCAAGTAAAGCATATCCGGAAGGGCTTTTTAGCAATGGAGACATAGAAAAAGCAATTTGTGATACAGTAGAGATTACGATGTCTTCACATGATGACCCTTATAGTATATCCGGAGCATGTGCTATAGCAGCGGCGGTCAGCAAGGCAACGAAAGAAAATACATCAGTATATGAGATTATTAAGGCGGCTCATTATGGAAGTATAAAAGGTGAAGAACTTGCAAGGAAAAGAGATGATATCTGGACTTATCCAGGGCCGTCAGTCACTAAGAGAATCGAGATGGCAGTTCAGATTGTCATGCACTGCGGAAGTAATCCAAATGTGATTCAGGATCTGGGAGAAAGAATTGGCAGTGGCCCGGCGATTGCTGAAACAGTTCCAACTGCACTTGGAATCTTTATAGCAAATCAGGGAAAAACGATGCCAAGTATTTACGATGCTGTAAATATCGGAGATGAGACTTGTGCGGTCGCATGCATTGTAGGTGCGGTCGCAGGTGCATATAATGGTGCAGACAGTATTACAGAAGGTTATCTGGATATTATTGAAGAAAAAAATCGGATGAATCTAAAGCGTCAGGCACAGGAAATTGAAAAACTATGGAAATAAAGATATATGAGGATGCATTATGAGTGAATATCTGATAGAGTCAGCACTTCTGACCCATGGATTGAAGAGTATTACAAATGAGATGCTTCTTAGTGTCTGGAAAAAGAGAGAAAAAAGAATTGTATGGATGGAATCAGGAAAGATTCAGACGGGGGAAATACAGGAATACTGCACATTTCGGGAAAAATCGCAGTATTATGCAAGAATTAATTACCAGAATTTTCAACATTTCCAAAGGGAAAAGAAATCGGGGATATTGACGGCATCTGGAACCATGAAGGCGTGTGAGATTCTGGGGATTCCGCTGGCGGTAACCTGTGGGATGGGCGGATTAATGCAAGGACAGCATAAAGAAGACTGTCATGATATTTTGGCGTTAGCAGAAAGTACAGTATCTCTTGTGGCAGTGTCTCCGAAAGATATGTTTGACCTGAAAGTTACATTAGATGGTATCAAATCAGAAGGAATTCAGATTCTTGGATATGATACAGATGTCTGTAGTGGATATATGTTCCGAAATAATGCGATTCCGCTTTCCAGAATCTGGAAGAAGGAACCATTATATCCGAAGACACTTTACCTGAGAGAAATTCCAGATGAGAAGCGTATAAAAAATCATCAGATTTTAGAAAAGGCATGCGCTTATGGAATAGAAAGAGAAAAAGAAGGTCATTATTATCATCCGGCTGTTAATGCAAAAATAGACGAATTGACCAATGGAAAATCATCAAAAATACAGTTGGAGGCATTGATTAAAAATATAGAATGGGCAGAAAAGCTATAATGAAAGACATCTAGAATTACAAAAGTAGTTCTGGATGTCTTTTTTGATAAATTTTACTCCCAGTTCGATGGCTGAACCGGATATTTTTCGCATTGTCTTGCTGCACGCATATAAGCATCGATATTTTCAAGAGGAGCTTTGACCGGAATATCACATCCGGGAGCGATGGTGAACCACGTGGGTTATCCCAACATTTAGCGAAACAATCTTTGACTGCCCGTTCGATGGAAGCCGGTAGTTAACGCTAAGGCCATCCTGTCCAAAACGTCTGTAACTTTCCATCAGCCAGTGTACGCGGAATTTAACTTCTGTAAAGGCTTCATCATATCGATAGAATATTTTTAAAATTCCTATATTTCTTTTGTGTCTTATGTTACAATCTTTACTGGATGTATCAAATGAGAAGAGGATAGAGAGGTTATGACACAACAGGATTCGGCAAATCTGAATATTAACTGGCGAGTTTTTTATCGAAATGTATTTGCACTGGTAGTACCGATGGCACTTCAGAATCTGATTAATGTTGGTGTTACGGCGATTGATGTTGTTATGCTTGGAAAGGTCGGAGAGACGGCTCTTTCAGGTTCTTCGCTGGCAGGACAGATTCAGTTTATTATGATGCTTCTGTTTTTCGGGATTACTTCGGGAGCTACCGTGCTGACTGCGCAGTATTGGGGAAAGAAAGATACCAGAACCATTGAGAAGATATTGGGAATGGGGCTGTCTGTTTCTCTTGTGGTAGCTGCTGTATTTACCATTGCGGCGCTTCTGATTCCAGAGACACTTATGCGGATATATAGTTCAGATGTTGAAGTGATTACAGAAGGTGCAAGATATCTTCGTATTGTTGGACTTTCTTATCTATGTATTGCTGTGACTCAGGTGTACTTGAATATTATGCGAAGCATTGAGAGAGTGTTGATTGCTACTTTTGTGTATTTTATGTCGCTGGTTGTAAATGTGGTTGTAAATGCATTGCTGATTTTTGGTCTGTGTGGTTTCCCAAAGCTTGGGATTGTAGGTGCAGCCATTGGTACTTTGTGCGCAAGAATCACAGAGACCGTGATTGTTCTTGTCTATGCCAGAACAAGGAACCGTGATGTCCGTATCCGTCTGTATGATATGTTTCACATTGATAGAGTATTGCTGAGAGATTACATGGTGTATGCTATGCCGGTTGTGTTAAATGAACTGATGTGGGGTCTGGGAAGCTCTGCCAATACAGCCGTCATTGGACATATGGGCAGTGCTGCGGTGGCGGCTAATTCCGTGGCACAGGTAGCAAGGCAGCTGGCTACGGTTGTTGTGTTTGGAATCTCGAATGCCACGGCAATCTACCTTGGCAAGACGATCGGAGAGAGACAGATCTTACATGCAAGGGCATATGCAAAACGGTTCGTTGGATTAAGCCTTCTGTTAGGGACGATCGGCGGAGGAATTATTCTTCTGGCAGCACCTGTTGCGGGAGCGAATCTTGAACTGACAGAGCAGGCAAAGCAGTATATGAACTTTATGTTTTTTGTCATGTCCTATTTTACAATTGCGCAGTCAGTCAATACGACGATGGTCGTTGGAGTCTTCCGTTCCGGCGGAGATACTCGTTTCGGGCTTATTATGGATGTATCAACTATGTGGGGATGTTCCATCCTGATTGGTGCGGTGGCCGCCTTTGTATTGCATGCAAGTGTGCAGGTTGTATATGTGATACTGATGAGTGATGAGTTGATTAAGATTCCAATCTGTGTATACAGATACCGAACTTATAAGTGGTTAAACAATGTAACAAGAGAAAAAGAAGAGTTGGGAGGAGATTAATGATGATTGTTTTAGGAAAAGAAGAGATTGAGAAAATGGTTGACCTGAATCAGATGATGGATCAGATTGAAGAGGCATACCGCATATTTGGTACAGGAGAATATTATATGCCTCCGCGTCCGACCGTTGAACATGATAATAAGACTTTGATGTACATGCCATGTTATACCAGTGAGATTATCGGAACGAAGATCTTAAGCATTTTCCCAGAAAATGCAAAGCTTGGTCTTCCGTCTATTGATGGTGTTGTGCTGTTAAACGACCAGAAGACAGGTGCTCCGGTTGCATTGATGGATGGGCAATGTGTGACTGCATATCGGACAGGAGCAGTAGGCGGGGTGGCAATCCGCCATCTTTCCAGAAAAGACTGTCATACTGTAGGAATTGTGGGAGCCGGAGTGCAGGGATTTCATCTGGCATTATATGCATGTGCTGCAAGGGATATTCATACCGTATATGTATATAATCACAGTACCCGGGATCTGAGTGAATACATTTCCAGAATGAAAAAATCTATTGATAAGCCAGATGTAAAGGTAGTACAATGTAAGACGATAGAAGAACTGGTGACGAACAGTGAGATTATCTGTACAGCAACGCCTTCCAAGAAGCCGGTACTTCCAGATGACAGCAAGATGTTAGAGGGAAAATGCATCGTTGCCATTGGTTCTTACACGCCTCAGATGCGTGAGATACCGAACGCAATCTGGGAGCTTGTAGATCATGTATACATTGAACTCCCGTATGCATGTGAGGAAAGCGGGGACTTGAGTCAGCCTCTGGCAGACGGAATCCTGAAAGAGGAGCAGACCATTCTTATGGATCAGTTTCTGGCATCAGGAGCAGATGAAGAGGAGATCACCAAAAAGACAACTTACTTTAAGTCAGTAGGTATGGGACTTTTTGATGTGTGCATTGCACAAAAACTATTAGAACAGGCAAAGGAGAGGTAATTATGAAAGCAGTAGCAACAGAAAAAGCACCAAAAGCATTGGGACCATATTCACAGGGATATGTACATGGAGGAATTTTTTATTCAGCAGGACAGATTCCAATCAATCCAGCGACAGATACCATTGAGGCTTTAACAATCGAAGAACAGACAGAACAGGTATGTAAGAACCTGGGCGCTGTTCTGGAAGCTGCAGGAACTTCTTATGACAAAGTTCTTAAGACAACTTGCTTCCTTGCAGATATGGCGGATTTTGCAGCATTTAATGAAGTATATGCAAAGTATTTTACATCCAAACCAGCAAGAAGCTGTGTGGCAGTTAAGACATTGCCAAAGAATGTAAAATGTGAAGTAGAGCTGATTGCAGTTGTTGAATAATACATTTTATGCACAGTGTTTTTCAGATGAACTTAGTAACCAGGAGGTAATGAATTATGGCAGAAGAACAACAGAATGGCTGCTCACCATCTGACTGCGCCGGATGTGCGCATGCAGGTTCCTGCAGCAGCAAACCACAGGATTTTAGAGAACCGGCGAATCCATTTTCACAGGTGAAAAAAGTGATTGCGGTTGTCAGTGGCAAGGGCGGAGTAGGGAAATCTATGGTAACCGCATCTTTGGCAAGAATGATGCGTGAGCAGGGATTCTCCGTTGGAATATTAGACGCAGATATCACAGGACCATCCATTCCAAAGATGTATGGAGTACATGAGAATGCTAAGGGCAGTGATGCCGGTATGTTCCCATGTGAGGCAAAAGATGGTACGAAGATTATGTCCGTCAACCTGCTTCTGGAAAATGAATCTGATCCGGTCATCTGGAGAGGACCGGTTATTGCAGGAGTGGTAACACAGTTCTGGACGGATGTGATGTGGGGAGAATTGGATTATCTTTTCGTTGATATGCCACCGGGAACCGGTGATGTACCGTTGACTGTATTCCAGTCTCTTCCGGTGGATGGAGTTGTGATCGTCACATCACCGCAGGATCTAGTACAGATGATCGTAAAGAAAGCTTACAACATGGCAAAACAGATGAACATTCCGGTACTGGGAATCGTTGAAAACTACAGTTATCTGGTATGTCCGGACTGTGGCAAGAAGATCAATGTATTCGGTGAGAGTCACATTGATGCAATTGCAGAAGAACTGGGAATCCCAGTATTAGGGAAGATGCCGATCGATGCAGCACTTGCGGAAGCTGTGGAGAGTGAGAAATTCTACGAGATCAGCAATGAATATCTTGCGGCAGCAGTAAATAAGATATAGGTTGGCTGTGGCGGAGAATTCGAGGAAGAAGGCGATTTGTGAAGGTAAGCGTAGCGTCGGAACAAACTGCCTCCTCCCTCAAATTCGATCCAATCACTAGATTCCCATCTGCAGATAAATCGCTGAATAAGGCTCCAGATCCAAGATCACTTTTCCATTTTGCAATGGAATATTCATGGTCGTATATTTTTTCGTTCCGGCATATTGTTCCATGTCACTGGCAATCAGAATGGTCAGCTTTTTGGTATCTTTTACTTCGAATTCGTATTTTTCCTGCAACTGGTCTGAGAAGTTGAAGACGGCCAGAATACGTTCCTGGCTGGCTCTTCGTTCGAGGGCATAGATACAACGTTCTTCTTGATGGCAGTCGATCCATTGGAATCCATCCGCAGTATAATCTTTTTGTGAAAGAGCTGGATGTGTCTGATAGATTAGGTTCAGATCTTTCATAAAGTGATGGAATGCATCGTGCAGCGGATATTCCAGGATATCCCAGTCTTGCTCTCGTTTTTCATCCCATTCTCGCAGCTGTCCCAGTTCATTTCCCATAAAATTCAGTTTTTTTCCTGGATGTGCATACATATACATGTAAAATGCTCTTGCCTGTGGGAATTTCATATCGTAATCTCCACTCATTTTCTGCAGAATCGTTGCTTTGCCGTGCACAACCTCATCGTGGGAGAGCGGAAGAAGGAAGGTGTCGTTATAATAATACATCATGGAAAAGGTCAGTTTGTGGTAATCACGGCTTCGATATTCTGGTGCGGTTCGGAAGTAATCCAGGGTATCGTTCATCCATCCCATATCCCATTTGTAATCAAATCCAAGGCCACCTTCGCTGACTGGTTTTGTGACATTAGGAAATGAGGTGGAATCTTCAGCAGACAGAATGGCAGTGGGGTGCATCGTTTTTAATCCGCGGTTCATTTCACGGATGAATTCTACGGCATTATGATTCACACCCCTTGCAGGTTCTCCCTGCCAGTAGATGATTCTGCTGATGGCATCCATACGGATTCCGTCCATGTGATACTCTGTAAGCCAGTAATTGGCGGCGGATTGCAAGAAGCAGCGTACTTCTCCGCGTGAATGCATGAAGTTGCAGCTTCCCCATTCACTGACTCCTACGTCCTGATGAGGGTATTCGTATAAAGCAGTTCCGTCATAATTGGCCAGAGCATATCCATCTACAGCAAAATGAACCGGAACGAAATCTAAGATGACACCGATGTCATTCTGGTGACAAGTATCGACAAATTTCATCAGATTTTCTGCAGTACCATAACGAGAAGTGGGACTGAAAAATCCTGTGTTCTGGTATCCCCAGGACTCATCACAGGGATGTTCGCTCAATGGCATGATTTCTACATAATTGTAGCCATATTCTTTCAGGTAAGGGATGAGAATATCAGCCATTTCCGTATAGGTATACCAGTCATCAGCTTTATCGGATGGCTTTTTAAAAGATCCGAAATGAATTTCATAGATATTTAGAGGTCGCTCTTTGCAATCTGTCCGGTTTCGCATCCATGCATCATCCTGAAAAGCATAAGAAGACAGATCACGGATATATGAAGCAGAATTCGGGCGAAGTTCCATGCCATAGCCGTAAGGATCACAGTGGTCTACATAGGATTGATCCTGCCTATAAATCCGGTATTTATACATCATTCCAGGATGTGCATTCTGTACATAACATTCCCAGAAGTTTCCGTCGTGGACCCGGTTCATTTCCCATTCCTGCCAGCCATTGAATTCTCCAATCAGAGTAATGCGCAAAGCGCCGGGGGCAAATGTACGAAACGTAACCCCCTGTTCTTCTACGTGTGCGCCGAGATAGCGATATGCGTCAAATATTTTCCCAGTATAAAAGCCAAAAAAATCCATAATGTTTCCTCCAATTTTATAAAATAATAGACAGTAGTTGCTTTTTTCGTCTATAATGATTATACAAATCTGATATCGGGCTATCCACCAACAATGTAGACAGATGGATGGATAAGCAACGGATTGCAAAATTTGTCGGGAAATATCAAGAATAGAATGTTTGGAGGAAGCAATATATGGATCTGCGGATTGAAAAGACAGAAAGAGGAATCAAGAATGCATTTATAGAACTGCGTTCCAGAAAACCATTGGAAAAGATTACAGTCAGAGAGTTGTGTGAACTGGCTTGCATTAATAAATCGACGTTTTATTCTCATTATAAAGATATTTATGATCTGTCAGACTGTATGGAAGCGGAAGTAGTCATGTCGATTACGAACAGCATCTCCCATCCTGAGTATATTATGGAGAATCCGGCAGAATTTACCAAGGAGCTGTTTACGGCATATCTGTCACAGAATTCTCTGACTATGATTCTGTTTTCCGGAAAACAGAGGAACCATTTTGCAGATAGGATTGAGACGAGTATTAAGGAAATGATATTTGAAAAATACCCGGAATACAGGGATGATGCAGTGAAAAATATTATCTTAAGTTGCTGTATTCAGGGTGGTTATCATGCATATCAGCGGAATCGGGAGGGGAATATCCATACCCTGATTTCGGTTATCAGTGATATTACGGAGATGCTGCAGCCAATGTACAGTAACCAATACTAGAATGATCTTCCTTCTTGGAACTTATTGACAAAAAGAACATATGTTTGTATAATTGGAAATACAAACATATGTTCTTTTGCGTTCTGTGAAAAGGGAAGGGGGGTTTTATGAGGATTCAGGAATCTATGACGGTCTATGATAAATTGAATATCTTAACGGATGCGGCGAAATATGATGTTGCCTGCACTTCCAGCGGAACTTCGCGCAATAATGATGGAACAGGAATAGGAAGCTGTGAACAGTCGGGAATCTGTCACAGCTTTTCGGCAGATGGAAGATGCATTTCTCTTTTAAAGATTTTATTTACCAACGAGTGTATCTATGACTGCAAGTATTGTGTGAATCGAAGAAGCAATGATGTGGTGCGGACGGCTTTTACACCGGAAGAAGTCTGTACTCTTACGATGGAATTTTACCGAAGAAATTATATTGAAGGACTGTTCTTAAGTTCCGGGATATTGAAGAGTCCGGATCATACAATGGAATTGCTTTATGCTATATTGTATAAACTGCGAAAGGAATGTCATTTTCAGGGATATATTCACGTGAAAGCAATTCCCGGAGCGAATCCAGAACTGATCCAGAGAGTTGGATTTCTGGCAGACAGAATGAGTGTGAATCTGGAACTTCCTACGGCAGAGAGTCTGAAGATTCTGGCACCGCATAAGACAAGAAAAAATATTCTGACACCGATGCGTCTGGTACAGAATCGCATGGATGAGAATAAGCAGGAGATTCAGTTGTATCGGAATGCGCCGCGTTTTGTCCCGGCAGGGCAGAGTACGCAGATGATCATAGGAGCAACTCCGGAGACTGATTATCAGATTATGCAGGTGGCAGAGTCGTTATATCAGAAGTTTGGATTAAAAAGAGTATTTTATTCGGCATTCGTGCATGTGAATGAGGATGCTGCCTTGCCGGCAAGGACGGATGACGGACCGCCTCTTTTAAGAGAACACCGTCTTTATCAGGCAGACTGGCTGCTTCGTTACTATCATTTTCAGGCAGAGGAACTTTTGTCGGAAGAGAATCCGAATTTTAATGTGTTATTTGATCCGAAGTGTAACTGGGCATTGCAGCATCTGGATCAGTTTCCGGTAGAGATTAACCGGGTAGAATATAAGATGCTGCTTCGGGTGCCGGGAATTGGATATAAGTCTGCATCCCGGATTATGAAAGCGAGAAAGTTTGGTACGCTGGATTTCCCAGATCTTAAGAAGATGGGTGTTGTGTTGAAGCGTGCATTGTATTTTATCACATGCAGTGGGAAGATGCTGTATCCGACGAAGATGGATGTGGATTATATTACCAGGAATCTTCTGGATGCAGGAGAAAAACTGCCAAAGGAGATAACGAATATGGGATATCAACAATTGTCTCTTTTTGATGATGTGAGATTTAGGGAGAATGTATATGGAAGCAATGATAAAAACAATCTATGTGTGCAGTGATACGGTCACGGGGATTTTTTCGGGGATATATGATGCGTGGAAGAGTCGGAAAGGGGAAGATGAATGTGGGATTGCATTAAGAGGATTCCTGGAACCTCGTTTATTCTGTGATTATGTTGAGGTGGAGGAGACGGAGCATAAGGCGATTGCGGTGGAAGCACTGATTAAGAAGCATTTGGGACAGAATGCTTACTGGGATATCTACCATGCTGTGCTGTCAGCGGATAGAGAAAAGGCAGATGCTGTACTTGGAACGATGCTGGCAGCACGGCGGCTGCCTGACAGTACAAGAATTATGGAATATCTCAGCCACCCCAAGGTAGAGAAGGTATTTGAACTTAGCAGAAACGTAGGCGGAGAAGCACATTCACTCAAAGGCTTCCTGAGATTTCAGGAACTTGCAAATGGCGTGTTATATGCAGGGATTACACCAAAATCACAGGTTCTTACCTGCCTTGCCCCCCATTTCGCGGATCGCCTTCCTCTGGAGAACTGGATGATACATGATAAGACACATCATATGTTTGTAGTTCATGAATCGGGGAAAAAATGGATCCTTTTATGGGATGAACAATGTAAGATAGAAGAGAATCTTACGTTTTCTGAAAGAGAAAAAGAATTTGAAAAGCTGTGGAAGGAATTTTGCAAGACAATTTCTATTCCATCCAGGGAGAATCCGAAGTGCCAGAGGCAGCATTTGCCGCTCCGCTTCCGGCCGGATATGGTAGAGTTCCGGTAATATCTATGCTATAATAAGAAAAGTTAGTATAGAGAGAAGAAGAGATTATGAATTTAGAACAGCCGGTCATCCGGATATCCGTGCGTAGTCTTGTGGAGTTTATTATGCGCAGCGGGGATATCGACAATAGAATAGCAGGAGCAGATAAGGACAGTATGCTTTTGGGCGGTAAGATTCACCGGAAGATTCAGCGCCGTATGGGGTCGGATTATCATGCAGAGATTGGATTGAAGTTCGAAGTGCCTTGTAAAGGATTCCTTCTTATGATTGAGGGGCGTGCAGATGGAATCATAGAGACGCCGGAAGGAATTGTGATCGATGAGATCAAAGGAGTGCTGAAAGATCTGAACTTGTTGAAAGAACCTGTCGGAGTCCATCTGGCACAGGCAAGATGTTATGCATATATTTATGCCAGTCAGAAGAAGTTAGAAGAGATTGGCATACAGATGACATATTGTAATATGGAGACGGAAGAGATGAAGCGTTTTCAGAGTGTATATTCATTCCAGGAGTTAGATACATGGTTCTGGGAATTGATCGGGAAGTATGAGAAATGGGCAAGGTATCAGATTCAGTGGAAGGGAAAAAGGAATCAATCTATTAAAGAAATTGAATTTCCATTTACATATCGTGAGGGACAGAAGGATTTGGTCGTATCGGTGTACCGGACTATTCTTCGCAAGAAGAAGCTGTTTATCCAGGCTCCTACGGGAGTGGGCAAGACGATGGCTACTGTATTCCCGGCTGTAAAGGCGATGGGGGAAGGACTGGGCGAAAAACTGTTTTATCTGACTGCGAAGACGATTACTCGAACGGTGGCATGGCAGGCGTTTGACACACTGAAAGAACAGGCGCTTCGCATGAAAGTGATTGTTCTGACAGCGAAGGAAAAGATCTGTTTTTGTGAAGAGACAAACTGTAATCCTGATGCATGTCCATATGCGAAGGGACATTATGACAGAGTAAATGATGCGGTATATGAGTTGATTACGACTTCCGATGAGATGAGCAGGGAGATTCTGGAAGAGCAGGCAAGAAAGTGGCAGGTATGTCCGCATGAGATGAGTCTGGACATAGCAGAGTGGGTAGATGCAGTCATCTGCGATTATAATTATGTGTTTGATCCGAACGCATATCTGAGACGATTCTTCGGTGAAGGGAACAAAGGAGAATATCTTTTCCTCATTGATGAAGCGCATAATCTGGTTGAACGCGGTCGTGAGATGTACAGTGCCCAGATTTATAAAGAAGACATTTTAAAGATAAAAAAACTGGTAAAGGACAGAGATGAAAAACTTGCCCGGAAGCTGAATGACTGCAATAAGCAGCTTCTGGCATTAAGGCGAGAATGTGACGGTTTGCAGGTGTTAGACAGTGTCTCCCATATCTATTTAAAATTAATGGCATTAATGACGGAGATGGAGAGATATCTGGAAGACTGTAAAGAAGAAGAGATTCGACAAGAAGTTTTGAATCTTTATTTTTCTGTACGTACATTTCTCAATATCCATGACCGGTTGGATGAGAATTATCTGATCTATTCAGAATTAGAAGACAGTGGCAGATTTAAGCTTCGGCTGTTCTGCGTCAATCCTGCCAATTGTTTACAGGAGTTTTTGGATAAGGGAAATAGTACCATCTTCTTCTCTGCAACGTTACTTCCGATTCATTATTACAAAAAGCTGTTAAGTACTTCGAAAGAAGATTACGCGATATATGCAGAATCTCCATTTGATCCTGCAAGAAGACAGTTGATTCTTGGTACCGATGTCAGTACAAAATATACCAGACGAGGCGAGGACATGTATCGGCGTTATGCCAGATATCTGATACAGGTTGCAAGAACAAGAATCGGTAATTATATTGCGTTCTTCCCCTCTTATCGATTTATGGAAGAAGTTTATGAAGTGTTTGTTGATCTGTTAAAAGAAGATCAGGAAATCGAATATGTGATGCAGTCTCAGTATATGTCGGAAGAGGCGAGAGAGATCTTTTTGGAAAATTTTGAAGAAGACAGAAAGCACAGCCTGATGGGATTCTGTGTAATGGGCGGTATCTTCTCGGAGGGAATTGATCTGGCAGAAGATAAATTAATCGGCGCGATCATTATTGGTACCGGACTGCCTCAGGTGTGCCGGGAAAGAGAATTGTTGAAGAATTATTTTGATGCACATGGATTGCGAGGCTTTGATTATGCTTATCTTTATCCTGGGATGAATAAGGTGCTTCAGTCAGCAGGAAGAGTCATTCGTACAGATGAAGACAGAGGGGTGATCCTGTTACTGGATGAGCGCTTCCGTGATGGAAGATATCAGGAAACATTTCCAAGAGAATGGAAGGAGTATGCGCTCTGTAATGTGGAAAATGTAGAGGATTACCTGGAGACATTCTGGAAAAAATGGGGAGAATAGCTTTCTGAAATATGGAACTAGACAGAGCAGATCATTAGAAATAATTCAGAAATTCTAACACCGCATTTGATACTGGCATATGTTCATCATATGCGATTGCCAGTTCACGTGCAGGGAGTTCCTCCTGAGTCCTAACAATAAACAGTTCTGTAGATTTATGAGGAATGCAGTAATCCGGTATGAATGCAATTCCCAGGCCAATGCTTGCAAGATCGATGAGAAGATCGTTACTGCTCAGTTCGATTTCAGGAACCAGATCCAGCTGATGTTGCTGAAAAAGTGCATGCAAAAATTCGCTGGTCGTACTTTTCTTATCCAGCATAAGAATCGGATATTCTAATAATTGTTTTAAAGATAGTTTTTTCCCTTTTAATTCTGAAAAAGCATTGTTTGCAATGAATACGTCGTGAAAAGTCCGGATTTTCTTTACGTTAGAGACATTTCTAAGATAGGTATTGGGATAGTTGACGACAATGAGGTCAACCTGGCCGCTTTCCAGTAACTCTACACAGCGAACGGAAGTTGCGTTTGTAACCTTGATATGAGTGCCTGGAAATTCCTTATGGAATCTTTCCAGATAAGGAACCAGAAAATAACGGCAGATTGTGTCACTTGCCCCAATGCGAATCTGTCCTCCGCCTGCATTGGATTCCAGAAGCGAAGCTTCACCGTGTTTGATCAGATTGATGGCAGGCTCCACATGTCTTAAGAGGATTTCGCCTTCCGGTGTTAGACGTACTTGTTTTGTACTGCGGATGAACAGAACCTGATTTAACTTTTTTTCCAGAGATTTGACAGACTGACTGACGGCTGACTGAGATATATATAATTTCTTGGAAGCTTCGGAGAAGCTGAGGGTCGTTGCTACATAATAAAATACTTTATATAATTCATAATTGATATCCATTTATAAGTCCTCCTGATAAAGCTAAGCCAATTATAAGTCAAAAAGAAGTGAATTACAATGAGGATTATGTTAGAATGGGGATGGAAGGAGCGAGATATGAATAGAAAACAGAATAAGATTATGAGTGTAACGGCTGTTGTTGCAATGTTCCTTTTCATTATTGCAATGCTGCTGACCAGTTTTCAACTGGTGATATATGGGGATCCGGAATATCGGTTCTATGAGAAGGAATATGAAAAATATACGGTTACGGAAGCCTTGGATATGAAGATTGTAGATGTCATGAAAGTGACGGACTACATGATGGCTTATCTGATCGGAGAAGAGGATGAGTTGTCAATTGTGACAGAGGTAGATGGCCAGACGCAGGACTTTTTCAATGAACAGGACAGACTTCACATGGCAGATGTAAAGAATTTGTTCTTAGGCGGTTTAAAATTAAGGACCGTATGCCTGATCGTTTTTCTCGCACTGCTTGTGTTGATCATAGCACGGAAGGCAGATTGGAAGCGTCTGCTTCCTAAAGCTTATTTTATTGCTGTTGGTGTGTTCCTGGCACTGATTGCATTTCTGGCAGTGGCATTTTCCATTGACTTTACAAAGTGCTTTACAATATTTCATAAAATATTTTTTACCAATGATTTGTGGCTCTTTGATGAAGATACTGACTATATGATCCGGATGCTTCCAGAAGGATTCTTTTCTGATATGGCGGTTCGGATTGGCATGACATTTGTGGGAATGTTATTGCTTCTTTTGATCGTGTTCTTGATCTGGAATAGAAAAGTGAAAAAGAATGATAAGTAATACTTATAAAATGATTAAGATGTATTAATTTTATTAATAAGAAAAATTATGCTACAATGTAACCAGATAATCTAGAATTCATGTGTGGAGGATGATTTATGAGTAATGTAAAACGTGTTTACGTGGAAAAGAAACCAGGATTTGCAGTACAGGCAGACGATTTAAGACACGAGATTAAGAGCTATCTCGGGATTAAAGATGTGGAAAGTGTGCGTGTACTGATTCGTTATGATGTGGAGAATATTTCCGATGAAACTTTCGAAAAAGCTTGCAATGGAATCTTTTCTGAGCCGCCGGTAGATATACTATATCAGGAGGAATTTCCTGTTGCGGACGGATGCAGAATCTTTTCTGTAGAATTCCTGCCTGGGCAGTTTGACCAGCGTGCAGATTCTGCGATTCAGTGTGTACAATTCATAAAAGAGGACGAGCAGCCTGTTATTAAGACGGCGATCACCTATGTGATTGAAGGAAGAGATGGAGTAATCTCTGATGAAGAGTTTGAGGCAATTAAAGCTCACTGCATCAATCCGGTAGACTCCCGCGAGACTGGCATGGAGAAGCCGGATACTCTTGTGACGAAGTTTGATGAACCTGCAGATGTCATTATATTTGACGGGTTTAAAGATATGGCAGAGGAGCAGTTGAAAGAATTGTATTCTTCTCTGGGTCTTGCTATGACATTCAAGGATTTCCTTCACATTCAGAAATACTTCAAAGGAGAGGAAGACAGAGATCCTTCCATGACAGAGATCCGTGTGCTGGATACTTACTGGTCTGACCACTGCCGACATACAACATTTTCAACAGAACTGACAGATGTTACCTTCGGAGAGGGTGATTATAAAGAACCGATCGAGGATACATATAAGCAGTATCTGGCAGATCACAGTGAGATTTTCAAAGGCAGAGAGGATAAATTCGTATGCCTGATGGATCTTGCCTTGATGGCGATGCGTAAATTAAAGAAAGAAGGAAAGCTTGCAGATCAGGAGGAGTCTGATGAGATTAATGCCTGCAGTATTGTTGTGCCGATTAAAGTAGATGGCGTGGAAGAAGAATGGCTTGTAAACTTTAAAAATGAGACCCATAATCATCCAACTGAGATTGAACCATTCGGTGGTGCGGCTACCTGCCTTGGCGGTGCGATCCGTGATCCATTGTCAGGACGTACTTATGTATATCAGGCAATGCGTGTGACAGGTGCGGCAGACCCGACGGTATCTGTGAAAGATACGATGAAAGGAAAGCTTCCGCAGAAGAAGCTGGTTCGTGAGGCAGCTCATGGTTACAGTTCTTATGGTAATCAGATTGGTCTGGCAACAGGAGCTGTAAAAGAAATCTATCATCCAAATTATGTGGCAAAACGTATGGAGATCGGAGCGGTATTAGGTGCGGCACCAAGACGTGCGGTTATCCGCGAAACTTCTGATCCTGGAGATATCATTATCCTTCTTGGCGGACGTACCGGACGTGATGGCTGCGGCGGCGCAACCGGATCTTCCAAAGTACATACCGAAGAATCTATTGAAACTTGCGGTGCTGAGGTTCAGAAGGGTAATCCTCCGACAGAGCGTAAGATTCAGCGCCTTTTCAGAAGAGAAGAAGTAAGTAAATTAATTAAGAAATGTAATGACTTTGGCGCTGGCGGAGTTTCTGTGGCAATCGGAGAACTGGCGGACGGTTTAAAAGTTGATCTTGATAAAGTCCCGAAGAAATATGCAGGTCTGGATGGAACGGAAATTGCAATCTCTGAATCCCAGGAGCGTATGGCAGTCGTCGTTGATCCAAAAGATGTAGATGAATTCATGGGCTATGCAAAAGAAGAAAATCTGGAAGCAGTCTGTGTTGCAGTTGTAACAGAGGAGCCAAGACTGGTGCTTTCCTGGAGAGGAAAAGAGATTGTCAATCTGTCCCGTGCATTCTTGGATACGAACGGAGCACATCAGGAAACTACGGTTGCAGTGGATATTCCGAACAGAAAAGACAGCATTCTTGTCAGAGAAGAAGTTGGAGATGTCAAAGAAAAATGGATGACAACCCTGAAAGATCTGAATGTATGTTCTCAGAAAGGTCTTGTAGAGATGTTTGATGGTTCCATCGGTGCTGCATCCGTATTTATGCCACATGGTGGAAAATACCAGATGACAGAGACACAGGCGATGGTAGCAAAACTTCCAGTATTGACGGGAGACTGCGACACAGTCACGATGATGAGTTATGGATTTGATCCGTATCTGTCCACCTGGAGTCCATATCATGGAGCAATCTATGCTGTGACCGAGTCTGTTGCGAAGATTGTTGCAGCAGGCGGTGACCATAGCAAGATTCGCTTTACTTTCCAGGAATATTTCCGCCGTATGACGGAAGATCCACATAGATGGAGCCAGCCGTTTGCAGCACTTCTGGGGGCTTACGATGCACAGCTTGGATTCGGCCTTCCATCCATCGGAGGAAAAGACAGTATGTCTGGAACTTTCGAGGATATCGATGTTCCGCCGACACTGGTTTCCTTTGCAGTAGATGTTGCTACAGAAAAGGATATTATTACTCCTGAATTGAAGAAGGCAGGTAATAAGTTGGTGTGGCTTCGTATTGAGACAGATGAATATGATGTCCCGGTATATGAGAAAGTCATGGATCAGTATGCGAAGTTTACAGAGGATATTCACAGCGGAAAGATTGTATCTGCATATGCACTTGACAGACATGGTATTGTAGCAGCTGTCAGCAAGATGGCATTTGGTAACAGAATGGGTGTTACTCTGGAACACAATGTAGATGAAAGAGATCTGTTTGCTCCTGCATTTGGTGATATCATTGCGGAAGTTCCTGCAGATAAAGTGGGAGAATTGAGCATCACTTATATGGTAATCGGTGAAGTGACAGAAGAACCTGTTCTTGCATACAAGGATGTAAAGATTACCATTGCCGATGCAGAAGAAGCATGGAAAGGAACACTGGAAAAAGTATTCCCGACTAATTCTGGTGCAGAAGGACAGGATGAAAAGGTTGAAACTGGAGTGTATGAGACCTCAGATATCTATATCTGTAACCACAAGATTGCGCAGCCGACGGTATTTATTCCGGTATTTCCTGGAACAAACTGTGAATATGACAGTGCAAAAGCATTTGAAAGAGCCGGAGCAAAGACGAATGTTAAAGTATTCAAGAATATGAATGCTTCAGATATCATTGATTCTGTCAATGTGTTTGAAAAAGCAATCAATGATGCCCAGATTATCATGTTCCCAGGCGGATTCAGTGCTGGTGATGAACCGGATGGTTCTGCAAAATTCTTTGCAACTGCATTCCAGAATGCGAAGATGAAAGAAGCGGTAGAAAAACTTTTGAATGAGCGTGACGGACTGGTACTCGGTGTATGTAACGGATTCCAGGCACTTGTCAAACTGGGACTGGTTCCAAATGGAGCGATTACCGGACAGGATGCAGATGCCCCGACTTTGACATACAATACGATCGGACGTCATATTTCCAAGATGGTATACACAAAAGTGGTTACCAATAAGTCTCCATGGCTTCAGAAAGCAACGCTCGGCGGTGTATATACCAACCCGGCTTCTCATGGTGAAGGACGTTTTGTAGCCAATAAAGAATGGCTGGATAAACTCTTCGCTAATGGGCAGGTCGCAACGCAGTACTGTGATCCGGAAGGTAATATTACTATGGATGAAGAATGGAATGTTAACGGATCTTATTGTTCAATTGAAGGTATCACCAGCCCGGATGGACGTGTGCTTGGTAAAATGGCACATTCTGAGAGACGTGCACGCTCCGTCGCTATGAATATTTACGGAGAGCAGGATCTGAAGATCTTTGAATCTGGTGTAGAATATTTTAAATAAGCTACAAAGAAAATGAAACTTAGAGAGCACTCTGTTTCAAGAAAAAACGAATTATAGCGTAAAAACTGCATAAAATTAAGGCGTTTTTGAAAGAATAAAAGGAAATAATTGCATAAATTGCATAAAATTGAAAAAAAACCTTGTGTTCTATACGTGAATCCTTTACAATGTTAATTGACAAAAGCGTCACAAACGGGTAGACCTTGTCTGCCCGTTTTTTTATATAAGGCATAACATGGGGTGCATTATATAAAAATGCTTTGAAGGAATTATTTTAGGAGGTAAAAGGTATGTCATATGTAGATGAAGTCCTGGAAAAAGTAGTGGCAAAAAACCCTGCTGAACCAGAATTCCACCAGGCAGTCAAAGAAGTATTGGAATCATTGAGAGTAGTAGTAGAGGCAAATGAAGATAAATTCAGAAGAGATGCCCTGCTTGAAAGACTGGTAGAACCAGAAAGACAGATTAAGTTCCGTGTTCCATGGGTAGATGACAAAGGACAGGTTCAGGTCAACACAGGTTATCGTGTACAGTTCAACAGCGCAATCGGACCTTACAAGGGAGGATTACGTCTTCATCCATCTGTTAATCTTGGAATTATCAAATTCCTTGGTTTTGAACAGATCTTCAAGAATTCACTGACAGGCCTTCCGATCGGCGGAGGTAAAGGTGGTTCTGATTTTGATCCAAAGGGTAAATCAGACAGAGAAGTAATGGCATTCTGCCAGAGCTTTATGACAGAACTTTGCAAATACATCGGTGCTGATACAGACGTTCCGGCAGGTGATATCGGAACAGGTGCAAGAGAGATCGGCTACATGTTCGGACAATATAAGAGAATCCGGGGAACTTATGAAGGTGTGCTTACAGGTAAAGGATTAAGCTATGGCGGTTCTCTTGCAAGAACAGAGGCTACAGGTTATGGTCTTCTGTATCTGACAGAGGAACTTCTTAAGATTAATGGAAAAGACATCAAAGGCATGACAGTTGCTGTATCCGGTTCCGGAAATGTTGCAATCTACGCAACACAGAAAGCACAGCAGTTAGGTGCTAAGGTCGTAACAGTCAGCGATTCTAACGGATGGGTATATGATCCAGAAGGAATTGATGTAGACGCATTGAAGGAAATCAAGGAAGTAAATCGTGCAAGATTAACAGAATACAAGAAATATCGTCCAAATTCAGAATATCATGAAGGACGCGGCGTATGGTCTGTAAAAGTAGACCTTGCTCTTCCATGTGCAACACAGAACGAACTTCACTTAGAAGATGCAAAACAGTTAGTAGCAAACGGATGTGTAGCAGTATGCGAAGGTGCGAATATGCCTACCACTTTGGAAGCAACACAGTATCTGCAGGAAAACGGAGTCATCTTCGCACCTGGAAAGGCTGCTAACGCTGGTGGTGTTGCAACATCCGCACTCGAGATGTCCCAGAACAGCGAACGCTTAAGCTGGTCATTCGACGAAGTAGATGCAAAACTGAAATCCATCATGGTAAATATCTGCCATAACATTGACGATGCTGCAAAACGTTACGGCATGGACGGCAACTACGTTGCCGGAGCAAACATTGCCGGATTCGAAAAAGTAGTAGATGCTATGACAGCTCAGGGAATTGTGTAAATTGTATATGGGGACGGGGGTTTTTTCAATTCCTCCGTCCCAAATTAAAATATCCCTGTCCCTTTTTGAAAGGAGAATTTTATTTACGAGCATGAAATAGCGTATTTTCGGGGATTATAAAAAATATTTTCGGAATTTGCAAAAAAATTAAAAAAACTGTTGACAATTGGTGAGAGTTAATGGTATACTAACGAAGTCGGTTCGAGAGATAAGAACTTGCAAACCAATATGGGATCATAGCTCAGCTGGGAGAGCATCTGCCTTACAAGCAGAGGGTCATAGGTTCGAGCCCTATTGGTCCCATTCAACTCAAGAAGAGTTGTGTTAATTTAATATGGCGGGATAGCTCAGTTGGCTAGAGCACACGGTTCATACCCGTGGTGTCGCTGGTTCAAATCCAGTTCCCGCTACTTGTAAAAAGGGAGACGTTGAATGTTCTCTCTTTTTTTGAATATGAATAGAAGAGATAGGGTTTTATTTTTGTGTCTCCACTATACAAAAAATAAGAAATCATTTATAATATTAAAAATATAGACTACGCTATTATTGAGGAGGAGTACGATAATGACGAAAGGAAGATTAACGATTCGAATTCTTGCAGGGGCATATCTGGTCTATCTTGGATATAGCCTGGTTCGTGATTCTGTTTTAAATAAGCCGGAAAATTTTATTGTTTTTTTACTCATAGGACTTGCATTCCTGATTCTAGGAGCAACATGGTGCATTTTGGGAGTGAAGAAATATATTAAAAAGGAATATACGGACTATGAAGAGTCGAATATAGAGGAAGACGATAAAGTAGATTCTGATCAAGAAGTGGTAAAAGAAGAAGTTGAAAAAATAGAAGAAAAAGAGGAATCATAGATGAGAGTTGGAATGGGATATGATGTTCATAAATTGGTAGAAGACAGGGATCTGATATTAGGTGGAGTTAAGATTTCATACGAAAAAGGTCTTTTGGGACATTCAGATGCGGATGTGCTTCTGCATGCGATTATGGATGCGTTGTTAGGAGCTGCTGCATTGGGAGATATTGGCAGGCATTTTCCAGATACTGATCCCCAATATAAAGGTATCTCTAGTATCAAATTGTTAGAACATGTAGGAAAGCTCATTGAGGATAACTTATATGTGATTGGAAATATTGATGCAACGATTATTGCCCAACGTCCGAAGATGGCGCCACATATCGAACAGATGCGTATGAATGTGGCAGAAGTATTGCATGTGGATATTAGCCAAGTAAATATTAAGGCGACAACGGAAGAGGGGCTTGGATTTACTGGAAGCGGTGCTGGAATTTCCGCTCAGGCGATAGCAGCTCTTGATACGATAGAAAATTGTAGCTATGTCGTAGGACCAGAAGAAGGAAGATGTGCAGGATGCAGTGGCTGTCCGCATATGGAAAGATAGTATGATAGTAAAAGAGAAGCTCCGTACAGGGGCTTCTCTTTCTCAAAGAAAGGATAATAGAAGAATGGATATACGTAACTTAAGTCCCGGGGAAAATGGAAAGACACGGGCATTATATGAAGAAGTTTTTGAGGAAGACAGTAAAGGGTTTGTTGATTATTATTATATGGAAAAGACAAAAGACAATCAAATATATGTCATAGAAGAGGATGAAGCGATTCGTGCCATGCTTCATCTAAATCCGTATCATTTGTATGTAAATGGATCCGAAAAGGAGGTTAACTATATTGTTGCAGTTGCAACACAGAAGGAATATCGTAAAAGAGGATATATGGCTAACCTTTTAAAGCAAGCATTAAGAGATGAATATCGGGATGGAAAGACATTTACTTTTTTGATGCCAGCTTCTGAAAGTATTTATATTCCCTATGATTTTCGGACAGTTTATGAGCAAAATAAAAGGGTGTATTGTGAACAGAAAGAAAATGAGATGCAACAAAAAGATGATTTTTTGGTGGTTGAAGATGCAAAAGAAAAGGATTGCAAAGAGCTGGCAGAGTTTGCCAATTCTTATCTCTTGGGACAATATCAGGTATTTGCTATCAGAGATGCCGCATATTATCAGAGATTGATAAAAGAATATGCCAGTGACGGAGGAAGTCTGAAAATATACCGTAAAGAAGGAAAAATAACAGATTGTCTTGGATGGTATCCTGAAGAAACGGCAGAAGAAAAAGAAAAACCAAAGATTATGGTAAGAATTGTAGATGTTCGCAGGATGTTGATGTCTCTTTCTCTGCGCTCTTTAATGAGTACATGTTTTTGTGTAACCGATCCCATTATTGTAGAAAATAATCGCTGTGTTGTTATAACTGGAACTGAATTTTCCGGAGTAATGCTTATGGACGGGAAACTGGAAAACAGCGAAGGAACTATAACGGTCGCTGCACTGGCAAGTCTGGTATTCGGTGCAAAGACAGTGGAAGAAGTCTGCCAGGAGGAAGGTGTTGAGATGTCCGAAAGGATGAAAGCAGAGATGAAGAAAATCATACCACTTTCTAAGATTTATCTGAATGAGGTTGTGTAGGAATTTAGTTGAGTTAGTTGGTAATTGGGTGTGTACGGCGAGAGGATGGATGGGATGGTTGCCATTGCGAAGTCCTTCGCTAAGAATCCATAACAGGAAAAGAAGCAGATATTTTGTGACCAGGCTGATTCACCCCGAAATATTGATAATTTCGAGGCTCAGCAGCCTTCTCAGATTTGGCTTGAAGCCAAATCTTCGCACAAAATATCTGCTTCTTTTCCAGTAACGGATTCTAACGCTTGTCCAACGAAAGGCAACCATTCCATTCGTCTTCTCGCCTGACATCCCCCAAGTCCGCAACTTCCTCATCTGGGAGAATTCCTGCGCGTCATGCAGAGGGAAAGATCATAGTAAAGATATTGTCAAAAAACTGGCAGAATAACTAACTGATTCT
>NZ_JAFBIX010000070.1 GCF_021531895.1 Faecalicatena contorta
TTCTTTATATGTCGAATTCACTGACAATTAACCCGTTTTACTTTTATATTTCCTCACAAAATAAGAACGGATGCAAAAAACAATTACTTCGCATCCGTTCTTATTTTGACTCACTATCCAATGGTCTATACCTCTTACTTTCTTTAAATTATAAGATTTAGTTTACGTTTTTGGTGGCTTGTACCTTCCTTTCATAAACTTTTTCCGATACTTAGCGCCTTATTTCTCGGAACTTTTTCAACATTGCTGTTGATTCTGATAACAAATGATTTTTATCTGTTTTATAAATCAATTTTGTTATTTTGTAATTAGATATTAACACTAATCGGTATATTTGTCAATATATATTTCAAATTTATTATTAATATTTCTATCCTCATCTAATATTAATATATTTTCTGATATTTCATTGTTAATTATTCTTTTGTATAGAACAGAAAAGTGCGACACCTAGAATCATCATTCCTCCTATTACTTCTCGTATGGTTGGAATTTCTCCCAAAAAGATTAAGGCATATAATATTCCATACACCGTTTCCATTCCTGATATAAGTCCCGCCGTCTGCGCTTTTACTTTCTTTTGTGCATCTACATATAATGTATATGCAAATGCCGTGCACACAAATCCAATAAATGCTACACCTACTATATCTTGCCTCCTCCAGTGTACATTTAACAAAAATAAGGCCGGAATTAACACAATTGCAGCTGTTCCTTGCTCATAAAAACATATTAGTTTACCATCATATTTATCTGAAAAATAACGATTTGCCAAGGTCAAGAATGCATATGTCAAACTACAGATCATTCCCCAGATGATTCCAACTGTCGTCTGATTTCCTATGGAAAATTCAGGAATTGTTATAAATACACCTATCATCAACAGCATTGCTCCAATAACACTCTGTTTATAAAGCTTCTCATGAAAGACTAACGGTTCAAGAAAAGTCAAAAACAGTGGAAATGTCGAGAAAGTAATCGTTCCAATCGCTACAGAAGATACTTGTATTGACTGAAAAAACGTAGTCCAGTGTACTGCCAATATCATACCCGTTACAATTATCAATACATAATCTTTCTTCTCCTTCAACCTCAACGGCTCTCTTTTCATTCGCATCATTAACAATAACAAAACCGAAGAACATGCCACCCTCCCAAAAGCAACCATAACCGAAGGTATCTCTACAAACTGACCAATTACACCTGATAGTCCAAACATCATTACTGCTATATGTAGATTCAAAATTGCTCTCTTATTCGTTTTCATCTTGTCATCCTCCAGAGTCGAATTGTTATGCTCAAAACATCGCAATATTTATATATTATAATGAATAAATATGCATTTTTCAATCTTTATGGGAATTTAGATTAGTTAGTTGGTAATTGGGAGGTGTACGGCGAGAGGATAGATGGGATGGTTGCCATTGCGGAGTCCTTCGCTAAGAATCCATAACAGGAAAAGAAGCAGATATTTTGTGACCAGGCTGATTCACCCCGAAATCTTGATGATTTCGAGGCCATCTTCTCGCCTGACATCCCCCAAATCCGCAACTTCCTCATCCGGGAGAATTCCTGCGCGTCATGCAGAGCGAACGATCATAGTAAAGATATTGTCAAAAAACTGGCAGAATAACTAACTGAATC
>NZ_JAFBIX010000072.1 GCF_021531895.1 Faecalicatena contorta
GACGGTGTGAAATTTTTTCTGTAAATTGAGATCTTCTATGATAATTAAGCGGCTTAATGGCAGTTTTCTGCGGTTAAGCCGTTGTCTATTTAATAGCAAAAATGAACGAACATGTCAAGAGCACCCAGAAAAATCTGGGTGTATTTTTCTTGGCATATTATTTAGACTTACATCATCAGTCGGTCGGGGTACATGATTTCCAGTTCACCACGTACTTTTCCCCAGTTGCGGATCGACATTGTCCATTTTTTTGCAATTTCAAAAGTACCCAGATATAGTGCCTTCATCAGCGCCTGGGAACTTGGAAATACGCTTCTCTGCTTGTTCAATCTACGATAGCATGAATTTAGTGATTCTATGGCATTCGTAGTATAAAAAGCGGTACGAACATCCTTGGAAAACTTGAAAATTGGAGAAATCGCATCCCAGTTATCATGCCAGCGGTTCATGGCACTCGGATATTGCCCAGACCATTTCTTTGTCACAGTCTCTAACTGCTTTCTAGCAGCTTCTTCGCTTGCTGCCGTATAGATTGTCTTTAAATCCTTTGCAAAGGATTTCATATCTTTGTTTGCAACATATTTCAGCGTATTTCTCACCATATGTACAATACAACGCTGTTGCTCTGTTTTTGGAAATGCGGTAGAGATTGCATCCTTGATTCCTGTTAATCCATCTGAGCAGAGAATGAGAATATCCTGAACTCCACGATTCTTCAAGCTGTTCAATACAGAAAGCCAGTACTTACTGCTTTCATTTTCGCCCACTACGATGCTTAAGACTTCTTTCATGCCATCTTCATTGATGCCAAGTACCACATATGCTGCCAGCTTTCTGATCACACCATCATCACGTACAGAGAAATGCACAGCATCAATAAAAACGATTGGATACACAGGTGACAAGGGACGATTCTGCCATTCCTCGATTTTGGGAAGGAGCTTATCTGTGATATCGGATACCATTCCTTCACTGACTTCAAAACCATAAATATCCTCTATGGTTTCTGAAATCTGTCGTGTAGTCATCCCCTTTGCATACATTGCAATAATCTTGTCATCAATGGAAGAAATATCTTTTTGACGTTTTGGAAGTACCTGTGGTTCAAAAGAACTTTGACGATCCTGAGGTACATCTACTTCGAATTCACCGTATTTACTACGAACAGTTTTAGACTTTGTTCCATTACGGTAATTAGGCTCACTAGATCTTTCATAACGATCGTATCCAAGATGATTGTCCATTTCTGTTTCAAGCATATCTTGAAGGGTTCCGGAAAGCAGATCTTTAAGTGCCTCCTGAATATCATCTGCTGACTGGATATCGTATTCCTGGAGCAGTCCCTGAATAAGATTTCTTTTTCCTTCTGTCATCGGTTTTGGTTTGTAAACTTCTTTTTTTCTGTTTGCCATAATAAAAGGCCTCCTATGATTTAATATATTTTATCATAGAAGACCTTTATAGTGTTTAATTTACAGAGTTTTTTTCACAGGCTC
>NZ_JAFBIX010000073.1 GCF_021531895.1 Faecalicatena contorta
CTGGTGTGGTATAAAAAAAGTTGACATCTTATTCTCAAGGATTTCATGATAGAATCAAGAGAATAAGGAGGTACTCAAAATGGCACGTAAATATGACCATGAATACAAAGTACAGGCAGTTAAGTTAGCAAAAGAAATAGGTGGTGCTAAAGCTGCTAAAGAATTAGGTATCCCGGAGGGAACTATCCATACATGGCTGAAAGCAGTTAGAGCAGGCACATTGGATATTGGCGATGGTGCACATACTCCAGAAAGTGCGATGAGTCTTGCTGAGGAGCTTGCGATGCTCCGCAAACGCGTTAAGGATCAAGATAAAGAAATCCGGCGTCTGAAAGAGGAAAATGAATTTCTCGAGGAAGCAAGTGCTTTTTTCGCAGCCAGCCGTCGGAAGTCAGCAAGAACCAAAGAATGAAGTTCATTGCCATAAAAACGGAAGACGGCGTGATTAAGGGGAAACTCTCATTCTATTGTCGGATGCTCGGTGTCAGCCGCCAGGGTTTTTACAAATATCTTGCTATTAAAGATCGTCCCTGGAAATATCAGGATCTCGCTGATGCTATGAGAGCGATTAATTCTGAGGATGAATGCAATGATACCTATGGGCGTATTCGCATGTATCAGGCACTTCTCCTTAAGAATCTGGAAGGGCTCAAAATCCCCAGTGAGCGAACTGTCTACAGGGTTATGGATGAAATAGGCCTTAGCCATCGGCCAAAGCGTAAGCCAAATGGTATTACCAGAGCTGATCGGGAAGCGCGTAAATCGGATGATCTTCTGAAGCGAGATTTCAAATCCAATAAGCCACTTGAAAAATGTGTAACTGACATCACAGAGATCAAGGCTAAAGATGGAAAACTGTATGTTTCAGCTATCTTTGACTGCTTTGATTCCAGTGTCCTTGGTCTGGCGATGGAAACCAACATGAAAGCAACTTTGTGTGAGCATACCCTGGATAATGCCTATCTTGCATATCCTAATCTGCGAGGCGCCATTTTACACTCTGACAGAGGAACACAATATACCAGTGAAACCTATCGTAAGGCTCTGGCAAAATACGGTATTATTCAAAGCATGAACAGTGCTGGTGGCAGGTGCCATGATAATGCCCGATGTGAAAGCATGTGGGCCAGAATGAAAAGCGAGCTTCTCTATGACCGCTACAATACGGAAACTATGACCACAGAGGAACTGAAGGTTCTCATTTGGAGATATTTCATCAGTTACTGGAATAACAGGAGGATCTGCTCTGCTAACGGTGGGCTTCCTCCGATCATCAAGCGCCAGAGATACTATCAATCTTTGGACCTGGCTGCATAGTCAGTGATATCTTTGAGATAAATGTGTCAACCAATATTGACAATATCAGCTCTGCTAACGGTGGGCTTCCTCCGATCATCAAGCGCCAGAGATACTATCAATCTTTGGACCTGGCTGCATAGTCAGTGATATCTTTGAGATAAATGTGTCAACCAATATTGACAATATCA
>NZ_JAFBIX010000074.1 GCF_021531895.1 Faecalicatena contorta
CATACTACTAGCTGTCCAAGTCTAGCAAAATAAAATAATAAAATTGGTCTACATCCCAATATCATACCTATCCAAATTGCTATTACTTGTGGCCAATAATACAACAATCCCCTTTGAGCCGTTGCCACAACTGATACAGTAACAGGTTCCATGTTTGGATCATCTTTTAATAAAACAATTAACCTATCTATACATAGATTTTGATTTATTTCTGCATAATAAGATTTATCATTATAATTAAAAGAATAATCTAAAAGACGAATATCTCCTATTTCTTTAGGCACTTCAACAAAATATCCTTTTCCCTTTTCTTCAAAAGCAAAATTTCCAATCTCATCTCCTTCAACATCTGACTCTGGTATATTTAATTCTCCTTTCGCCAGCGAATATGCTCTCACAAAATGTCTATACTCATCATCACGACTTGCGGGCGGAACAATAAAAATAGCCAATATTCCTATTATCAATGAAAATATTATGTAAACTTTTCTCTTCAACCCAAAACGCATAAGAATAAATATAAAGATCATTCCACTAAAACAACATAATAAAATTATAGAAATATATAATATTTGATGCTCAAACTGATAACTTTGGCAAAGTACTAATTCTCCTTTACTCATATTGAACAATAGATTCCCAAAATTATTTGTAAACTGTGTTATTAGTACATATTTTTCTCCTTGCTCAAACCTTACATCTGTTACATCTAAATTCAAATGTTCAGAATCATTACTCAAAAATTTTTCTACACTTGTTTCTTGAATTTTTTTTACATTTTGCCCATTCTTATCAACAATCTGATAAGAAATATCCCCCCATTTTCCCGACATATTTTTAATGTCTATCTCTAAAACACTTATGTTATTTGCAATTGCTGTAAATTCTGTCCGAATAATTTCATTATTCGAACTTTGATAATTCATATCACCTTCATTTACATAATATGATTGCTCATCTAATGCATAAACAGTTTTTATCGCTTGTATACCATACCAACATATACACAACATCATAAACACTGCAACAAAATATTGTGTCCATTTTATACATTTTACTTTATCTTTTTTATAAATCCATTGTATTTTAGAATATAAAAAAAATAATAAAAATGTAATAATAATAACTTCTATTCCCCATATCACTAAACACACTCTTAATTTATTAATAAGCGGTAACTCTATAACTATATTGGAATCTTCACCATTCACTTTCAATAACTTATCATCTTCGTTAATATTACATACATTCAATATTCTATTATATATTTCTGTCTGCTCTAAATTTAATATCTCTAATATATTCCAATTTACTCTAA
The DNA here is from genome assembly GCF_021531895.1 of Faecalicatena contorta. Classification (GTDB taxonomy): domain Bacteria; phylum Bacillota; class Clostridia; order Lachnospirales; family Lachnospiraceae; genus JAFBIX01. The sequence continues at coordinate 1,319 of NZ_JAFBIX010000074.1, forward strand.
TACCTTCAATCTCAAATTGTGAAACATTGTTAGGATCTAATCTAATCTGATTTCCTATAATTAAT
>NZ_JAFBIX010000075.1 GCF_021531895.1 Faecalicatena contorta
TTATTTCACTTATTACTGACGCGTCATGAAAATACATTTCTTACACATTAACATAAAAAGGGTCACAGCATTTAGTAATAACTTTCCCTAATACTGTAACCCTTTTTCTCTCTTACTCCATAATTTCTTCTGGTGATGGAATAGAAGTCTGAGCTCCCTTTCTGGTTACTGCAATAGATGCCACCTTTTGTCCGAACACAATAGCCTCTCCACAGGTTTTTCCCTGACTTAGCGCCAAAGCAAATGCTGCAGTAAAACAGTCTCCTGCTGCAGTTGTATCTACTGCCTCTACCTTACATGCCGGATAATACTCTTCCGTTCCTTCTGCCACAAACAAGCACCCTTCGCTCCCAAGTGTAACCAATACATTTTTTACACCCTTTTTTAACATAGAACAGGCGCCTTCCTGAATTGCCTCTATCCCCTCAAGCGGCCTGCCTACCAATATAGAAAGCTCTGTTTCATTCGGCTTAATATAATCAATTCCTTTCCAGAAACTATCCGGAAGATCAGGAACTGCCGGAGCTGGATCCAAAATAACCGTCTTGCCAAGCTTTATTGCCATTTCTTTTACATATCTCACAGTCTCCAGAGGTATCTCCAACTGCATAATAATAATATCTGCCTTTTGAATTACATCCTCATTCTTCTGAATTAGTTCTTTTGTTACATCTGCGTTCGTACCTGCGATAATGATAATGGAATTCTCCCCACTATCTTCTACCGCTATAAATGCCTGTCCTGTTGTCCCTCCTTTAATCTCTGATATACCGGAAACATCCACTCCGACACTTTTCAGATTATTGACAAGAACTTTCCCTGGAGCGTCATCTCCCACTGCACCAATCATTTTAACTTTTCCAAGAAGCTTACCAACTGCGTACGCCTGATTCGCTCCTTTTCCTCCCGGGATCTGAGTTACACTCGTTCCGGCAAGTGTTTCCCCCGCTTTTGGCATTTGAGGAACCTCTATAACTGTGTCCAGGTTCAAACTTCCAACCACTACAATATTCTTCACTTGTTCTTCTCCCTTTTATTTTTAATATTTTGTACAAATTTCATCTCTGTAAATGTTTATCGTCTACTACATGTTCTGTAAAAACAGTATCATTTTAGACATTTTAAATCAACTAGCTATTATAACAAAACATTTTGAATGATAATAATCTTTTTTACATATGAAAAAAGACAGTCAAACTGACTGTCTTAAACTTATATACCTTCAAAACTGCATACAAGAAATATCATCCATTACCTATCACCTTGCTTGGTCATGCCCTCGACCGATTAGTAGCAGTCAGCTCCATACATTACTGTACTTCCACCTCTGCCCTATCTACCTCGTCGTCTTCAAGGGGTCTTACTACTTTCGT
>NZ_JAFBIX010000076.1 GCF_021531895.1 Faecalicatena contorta
ATAATAATGAATATGTGCCATTAGAATTAAACGTCGGTGAAGAAATATCGCAGATATTTGTTTGTGATAAAGAGAGTTTGGATGGATTTGCAATCAAATTGACAGAAAAAAGTGGTGTAGAAGGCAGTGAGTTAGGACTTTCTTATGAATTATGGGAAAGTGAACAAGCAAAATGTGTTTTGCAAGGAAGTCAAGATATATCAGAAGTGAAAAGTGGGAAATTTTTTGAAATAAATTTTGATAAGTTGGGTAATTGTAAAGGAAAAACATATATATTTAAGCTTACTGTGAACGGAAAAAATGAGCAAGATGGAATAGTTGTTTATTATGCACCAGAAATAGAAAAAGAAACTGAACTAAAATATGATACAAAAAATGTAGACGGGACTTTGGTATTGCGAACGATTACTCACGGATTTGATGTTGAAACTTTTGTTGTGACAATCTGTTTTTTGGCGTATATTGTGTTTTTTATGAAATGGTTATATAAATTGTTCTCATAAAAAGGTTTAACTCCTTTCTATACTTGTGGTAAAATGTTTTTATCAACAAGTTAGATAGGAGTTTTTATAATAATAGACATGTGTAGTTAATTTGTGAGTAAAAATAGGTGGGAAAGATTGTGGAAAATAGTAAATTGATTCTTAAAACAGGCAAATTAGAAAAAACAGAAGGAATAGGATTTGAGGGGAATAAGTGGGTTTTTAATAATAGTGATCCACAGATATATGTGGAATTTCAACATGAGATTCAAGAAATTCAAATTTTATGTGATTTGGGTAACGCTGATTTTGAAGAGGCAAATGCGACGTTATATTTTAGAAAAGCTGGAGAAGGATATTGTGAAGAAAATACTTGCAAAATTCCTTTTTTGCCTCAGAAGAAAATAGTAAGAGAAATTCACTTTGAAGTACCGATAAAGGGAATTAGATTTGATCCAGTCGATTTTCAAGGAAAATGTTTTGTGAAGAAAATTTCGATAGAAGTTTTAGATGAAAAAGGAGGTTTTGAAAAGTATTTAGAAGAAAAAATTGGATCAAGTTTGGCACGAGAAAAAGTAATTGTTATAACCCATGATCTTTCAATGTCAGGAGCCCCTATATTGGCATATCACATTGCAAATGGATTAAAAGATAGAGGAAAAGATGTTGTTGTTTTGGCTGGTCATGCGGGGAATGGCTATTTAGAAAAAAAATATGATGATAAGAATATCCCGGTTATTAATGTTGGAGACGCAAATAAACGTGAATATGATTATATTTCGGTATCGAATACAGTACAGTCTTTAGAGGAGATAAAATACAAAGAAAAGATAGTTGCTTTTTTAAAGAAAAAGGGCTTTACAGTTGCTATTGCCAATTCTATTATAT
>NZ_JAFBIX010000077.1 GCF_021531895.1 Faecalicatena contorta
TATAGTGGCTCAGTTGTCAAGACAAAAATCTAAGATTTTTATAATGAACTGATATGGTGAACAAGTTACAAGGAACATGGAGAGAACAGTGGAGCACTCCCCAGATCCAATATATGCTAAGCTACATATGGCATCAACATTGCCGGATAGTAGCATTCAGCCGGTGTTTGGTAATCAAGTGCAGAATGGCATCGTTCAAAGTTGTAGGTGTGGATATACTGTCCGATAGCAGCTCTTGCTTCCCTGATGTTGTTGTACTGTGTCAGATAGGCTTCCTCATACTTGAAGCTGCGGAACCAGCGCTCAATCATGATGTTGTCTGCCCAGCGGCTTTTTCCATCCATACTCTGACGGATGCCGTTTTCCTTTACAAAGTCAATGTATTGCTGACTTGTAAACTGACAACCCTGATCTGAATTCAGGATCTGAGGTTTTGCCACTTTGAAAGCTTTTTTCAGGGCACTGATAACCATTCTGGTATCAAGTGTGTCATCCACTTCCCAGCCGACAATACAACGGCTATACCAGTCGATCACGGCTGTCAGATACAGAAATCCGCGCTTGATCGGGATATATGTAATGTCAATAGACCATGCCTGATTTGGCTTGTCTATGACCGCATTACGAAGAAGATATGGACATACTTTCGCCTGCTGCATTCGCTTGGAAAGATTCATCTTTGGATAAATTGGGTAAATATCCATCTCATTCATGTAGCGTCTTGCCTTGCGGCGCCCAACCTGGTAACCACGGGCTTTTAACTGTGCAGACATTTGTCTTGCGCCCCAAGTGGGATTATCTGTATGGAGATGATCAATGATCTCTTTGCAGGCCAGTTCCTCATCTGAAATAGGGGCGCCCTTGTAATAAATGCTTGTACGGTTGATGTCAAGCAACATGGCACCTACGGAAGCCGGAATTTCCTTAGTCGTCAAAAGGTTTTGGACTAAACTTACTCTCGTAGTCAGGTCCACAAATTTCTTCAGATTTTTTTTTGAGCCAGTCAACCTGCATGGTTAACTGACCAACCTTTTTGGCATACTCCGCTTTCTCCTTACGCTCTTCGGCAAGCTTTTCTTTGAGGTTTTCCTCACGCTTGTCGTCGAACACAACCGAAGCATTGTTCAAGAACTCTTTTTTCCAGTTGCGGAGCAGATTTGGTTGGATGTTATTTTCAGTTGCAAGGGTATTGAGATCTTTCTCACCCTTAAGCAGCTCAATTACAAGGTCTGATTTGAATTTGGCATTGAAATTTCTTCTTTGTCTGGACATGATAATGGATCCTTTCTTTCATACTGGTTTAAGTATATCAGATTCATTAAAAACTGTCCGAAAAAGTGTCTTAATTTATGAGACCATTATA
>NZ_JAFBIX010000078.1 GCF_021531895.1 Faecalicatena contorta
GCATATAAATATGCTAGGAGAAATCAAGTACATAAATGTAAATATGGATATAGTAATGAAGATGTTAGGAAGTATTTAGATGACGAGTTCTGGGCAAATTCTTTTCAGGATTATGAAGATCGAGAGAAAAAAATAATTGGATTTATAGGAGGCCCCCCGTGTCCTGATTTTTCTACAGCGGGTAAGAATAAAGGTGAAAAGGGCAAAAATGGGCAGTTAACAAGTGTGTATGTAGACTTAATCATTCGTAGAAAACCAGATTTTTTTTTGCTAGAGAATGTTAAAGGCCTTTATCAAACTAAAAAACATAAATCGTTTTATGAAAGAATGAAACGGAAATTATATAAGGCGGGATATTCATTGTTTGATTCCGTTGAAAATGCATTAGAGTATGGGGTTCCACAAAATAGAGATAGACTGATCTTAGTTGGTTTTAGGAGAGACTTTTTTGGGAAACGTTTGAAATTTTCTATTGGAGGGCATAAATTGTATTCAATGGAAATGATAAATCAAATAAATTGGCCAGTGACAGACCCATTTATTGAAAATGGTGTATTGGAGAAACCTGAGGGTATAATTGAAAAATTAACTATCGAATATTGGTTTGAAAAAAATGATGTATTACATCATCCTAATGCACAGGATATTTTTGTGGTAAAGAAACCGCAGAGGTTTAGAACCATTGAGGAAGGAGATATTAAAGGAAAATCATTTAAACGATTGCATCGCTGGAGATATTCCCCTACAGCCGCTTATGGGAATAATGAAGTACATCTTCATCCATATTTACCTAGAAGAATTAGTGTAGCAGAAGCTTTAGCAATTCAATCGATTCCATCAAATTTTGAGGTGCAGAATGATCTGCCTCTTTCAGCAAAATTCAAAATGGTAGGAAATGGTGTACCATATTTGCTGGCCTTAGGTATTGCAAATGATATTTATGAATGGATTGAAGTTTTTCAGCAAAAAAGGAAATGAATAAAATGACAAATGATGAAACAATCAAAAATGATCTTCTGACAATGGAAGCATATGATTTTTACTTAAAACATATTGTAAAGTCACATAACTGGTATTTTACAAATTACCTATGTGTGCCGCAGGATGAAATAATTGATAAAATGGATTTTTTTAAAGAAATTGTATCCTCTAATTTGAAAATTAACTTCCACAGTGTTCAGATGGTAGGGAGTGCAAAAACAGGATATAGTTTATCTCCCAAAAAAGTATTACAGCCTTTTCATAATGAAGATTTTGGTAAAGAGTCATCAGATATAGACATTGCAATTGTTTCTGAAAGGTTATTTGCATATTTTTGGGATAAGCTTCGACAAACGAGAGGAATATATAATCAATAT
>NZ_JAFBIX010000079.1 GCF_021531895.1 Faecalicatena contorta
ATATAATATAATATTTTAACAATCAACCTTCCATAAGTTAGAGGCATATCTGTCAGATGAATTTTTGGAGAGAGTCGAAAATGGAAAATAAAAAATCAAATAAAACAGGGAAAATATTTCTGGGTATAATTATAATTATAGCGGCAGCAAGTTATCTTTTTGTTCCGTCTGTAAAAAAGATGATGTATGATATTCTGAAGATGTTTGCAAGCGGGGATTTTACTGTGGTTCGCAAGTTTGTGGAATCTTATGGAGCTTATGCGGTGGCAGTGTCTTTTTTATTGATGATACTGCAATCCATTGCAGCACCGCTTCCAGCATTTTTGCTGACATTTGCTAATGCCAATCTTTTCGGATGGTGGAAAGGTGCCATCCTTTCTTGATCCAGTGCTATGGCCGGAGCAGCAATATGTTTTTGGATTGCGAGAATCTTGGGACGAGATGTTGTTGAAAGGCTTACCAGTAGGAGTGGATTAAAACAGATTGATGAATTTTTCGATAAGCATGGAAAAATGAGTGTCTTGATAGCAAGACTTCTGTCGTTTATATCTTTTGATATTGTCAGCTATGCATCGGGGCTTACATCTATGTCGTTTGGAAACTTTCTGGTTGCAACAGGAATCGGACAGCTTCCGGCAACGATTATATATTCTTATGTGGGTGGTATGCTTACTGGAGGAGCAAAAATGCTAGTGACAGCATTAATGATGTTATTTGCTATATCAGCATTTGTTGTTTTGCTTAGACAACTCTATATGGAAAGAAGAAAAAAGGAGGAAACAAGGGAATGAAACCGGAGAGTATTGCAGAAAAATTTTCAAAAGGATTTGACTGTTCACAGGTTGTCCTGGAACATTTTGCAGAGGAATTAGGTATTTCATCGGAACTGGCGAATAAGGTATCAGCTTGTTTTGGGGGAGGAATGGCAAAGGGTGAGACTTGTGGTGCGGTTGCAGGAGCATTGATGGTCATTGGATTGAAATATGGACAATATGATGAGGGACATATGGAACAGAAAGATATTATGGCAGAAAAGATAATATGAAGTGACCTCACGTTTGTAGGTTCGTGGATTTACCTGTAAACTGTTAATTGACAAGATTAATGGTAACAGGGATTACCGCATACAAAAGGAGGCCACTTATATGAAAAGAATAATA
>NZ_JAFBIX010000007.1 GCF_021531895.1 Faecalicatena contorta
TCAATGCGAGAGGTATACGGCTTAGATAAAGCATTACGCGAGTAAACTCGCATAAGCGGTTCCCGCAAGTCCGGACAGACGGTTTCCCGTCTGCCGGATTTGCGGTGTTACCGCACAGGAATATTCAGCTATTGCAGAGAATGTAAAGCCAGAAGTAGTATTTGGGCAGGCAATGAAAGAAACTGGGTATCTCCAATATGGAGGAGACGTGAAGCCAGAGCAATACAATTTTGCGGGAATTGGTGCAATAGGAAACGGAGTACCGGGAGAATCTTTTGAAAATGTACAGATAGGTTTGCGTGCGCAGGTTCAACATTTGAAAGCATATGCATCGGTTGAGCCATTAAATCAGGACTGTGTAGACCCAAGATTCAAATATCCGACACGAGGATCAGCACCTTATGTTGAATGGTTGGGAATCTCGGAAAATCCGAATGGAAAAGGATGGGCAGCTGCTGTCGGTTATGGATTTAGTCTTATGAAAGATTATATTAATCCGATTTTTGCATTGTAAATATAAAATGTATGAAAAGAGGAGTGCGAATCATGAAAAAGAGAATAATGTTATCTAGCTTGCTATTAGTAGGAATATTATGTTTGACTGCTTGTAGTAAAACCACAGATGCTGAGAAGACATCCGAATCAGCAACACAGGAAGAAAAAGAAAATGAATCTATAGTGGATCAGGAAGAATCTGACCAGGCAGAAGAATCAGAAGAAGTTGGTGATACACAAAAATCCGAAGGACAGCCAGCGGATATTACGATATACTACAGTAATGATGATGCTACAGCATTTACCACTGAGGAAGTACAGATTAACTCTTTGTCTCCAGAAGAAGTATTGAATGCATTAATTGAAAAAGGAGCAATTGCAGCGGATGTTGAGATTCTGTCATTTGAGACAACGACTGTAGACGGAAAATCGACAATATTACTTGATTTCAATGACGCATTCGCTTCTTATATTTCCAGCATGGGATCTACTGGTGAATACTTTGTAATGGGAAGTATCTGTAATACATTCCTGGATGCATATGATTGTGAACAGATTCAGGTTACAGTGGATGGAGATACTTTGTCTACTGGACATGCTGAATATCCAGGCTATATGACAACATTTTCATAGAATTTGACAGGTGAGAGGATACACTGGAAGGAGTACATGATGAAAAAAACAGGTTATTATTCTTCCGGTGAATTTGCCCGTATGGCGCATGTGACTTTGCGGACAATTCGCTATTATGACAAACAAGATATATTAAAGCCCTCCTTCGTGAGCGAAGCGGGGGCTCGTTTTTATACAGATGAGGATTTTGCAAGATTGCAGCAGATTCTTTTGTTGAAGTATCTGGGATTCTCATTAGATGATATTAGGGAGATGACCATTGATGATGCAGATTATCATTTTATGTTGAATGCATTGAATATTCAGCTGAAACTGGTGCAAGATCGTATCGAGCAGATGCAGCTGGTGGAGAAGGCTATTAAGGATACTTCTGAGGCGATTCAGGCGGAGCATACCATAGACTGGAATCAGATGTTGAATCTGATTCATCTGACTGGGATGGAGAAGAGCATGAAGAACCAATATCAGAATGCGTCGAATATATCTGCCAGGATTCATCTTCACAGTCTGTATTCGCAGAATCCACAAGGATGGTTTCCGTGGATCTATGAACAGATGGAGATGCGGTCGGATATGCAGGTGTTGGAGATTGGCTGTGGTGATGGTACGTTATGGAGCAGTAATTTGAAAAAGTTACCGAAAGAAGTGGGGATAACGTTATCGGATATATCAGAAGGAATGCTTCGAGATGCAAGACGAGCTATTGGTATGGAAGATTTGCGGTTTACATTTCGGGTGTTCGATTGTCATCAGATCCCTTGTGAGGATGAGAGCTTCGATTTGGTGGTGGCGAACCATGTTCTGTTCTATTGTGATGATGTTTCGAAGGTGTGTCAGGAGGTACGGCGGGTACTTAAGCCGGGAGGATGTTTCTTGTGTAGTACCTATGGAAGGAACCATATGATAGAAGTCAGCCGTTTGGTCCAGGGATTCGATGACAGAATCGTACTTTCAGCAGATAAATTGTATGAGCGGTTTGGGAAAGAGAATGGTGCTGAGATTCTAAAAGATTACTTTTCGGAAAATGAATGGAGAGAATATGAAGATTATCTGTTGGTTCCGGAACCGGAGCCATTAATCTCTTATGTACTTTCCTGCCATGGGAATCAGGGCCAGTATATTGCGGAACGGTATAAGGAATTTCGTGCGTATGTGAAGAGAAAGACGGATGTGGGATTTCGGATTACGAAAGAAGCAGGGATATTCATTTCCCGAAAGCATATTTAAAATAATAGGGATTATTGTCAGATAATGTCGACAAAACGATGGCAAGAATTTGAATCTTTCCTTGTGATTTTTAATAGTTATTGTTATACTGAACTCAAGATGAATAAATGAAATGGGCAGAAGGTATTTTAAAATGAAATTAATTATTGATAATTTTGCGAAAATAAAGCATGCAGATATAATGATTGATGGGATTACAGTAATAGCAGGAGAAAACAATTCGGCAAAAAGTACAATTGGAAAAGTATTATATTCTTCTTTTAATTCTCTATATGATATAGAAGGAAAGATAGAAAAGCGAAGAATTGAGAATATATATGATGTATGCAATAGGGGTATGCGCAATGCATTTATGCATGAATTACGTTCACCAAGAACGATATCTGACAGAATAAGTAAAGAGTTTAGCAATATTCTTGTGAGACAGGGTACAGTTGATAAATTAAAATATCATAAGATATTAATAGATATTCTAAAAAAATATAATGTAGAATTATCAGAAGAAAGAGTTGAAGAGATTCTTGAAAATACATATGATAAAATTGTTTCGTTAAAGAAAAATGACGATTATGAGATTGCATTAGAATTAATACAGAGATTTTTCACACAGGTATTTGATTCTCAAATCCAATGTTTAAAAGGAGCTGAAAAAAAAGCAAAGGTAACATTGGTAATTAAAAATAAAGAATTATCAATTCAGTTTGAAAATAATGAATGTGTCAAATGGGAGACAGAGTATAATATTTTGCATGAAGCTTTTTTTATTGACGATCCTTTTGTTTTGGATAATTTAACAGGATTTTATTTCTTGTCTAATAATACAATTCGTAATCAATTGATTGAACGATTAAGTGACGATGATCTAATGGAAGGTATATTTGATGCAGTTAAGGCGAAAGATAGTCTAAAAGAGATATATAATATTTTGGATCAGATAACAAAAGGAAAGATATCCGTGCGAAATGGACAATGGGAATTAAGCTCAGAAGAATATCAAGAGCCAGTTCATTTTGAGAATCTTTCAGCAGGGTTAAAGTCTTTTGTATTAGTAAAGATGCTGTTGGAAAAGGGAATTCTTAAAGAAAAAGATGTACTTATTTTGGATGAGCCAGAGATTCATCTTCATCCTGAATGGCAATTGGTTTATGCAGAATTAATTGTTCTTTTGCAGAAAATGTTTGATCTGAGTATTGTAGTTACAACACATAGCCGTGATTTTTTGGAGGCTATAGAATTAAGTGTAAAAAAATATAAGTTAAATGACAAGAGTAATTTTTATTTGTCGAGAATGGAGGATGAATTAGTAGTTTTTGATAATGTTACAAATAATTTGGAAAGAATCTATAACCAACTGGTAACTCCCAGTATGTTATTAGATAAACTTAGGTATGAAATAGGAATGGATGAGGATGAGTAATTTTGATGTATTTAAAGACACAGTAGTGAGATATTTAATGAGAAATGGAATAGAATTATCATTTTTATCTTCTTTACATGAAGTGTCCCTGAATAATACAAATGATGAATCACGATATCTATGTAATAGTGGTGGAGATTTAGAAGTGGTATCTATGGATGTATTAGCAAAAGATGGGTATAGAAAAGTTAAGGCATCTTCCTTGAAGGAGAATCCTATTACTACTGTAGATGCATTTATGATTAACAAAAATAATGAATGGTATTTGATTGAATTTAAAGATTGTCCTATAAGAAGTGATAAAAAAACAACAAAGGATAATATCATTAAAAAGGCATATGAAAATTGGTATATGATATTAGACATGTTTTATACAATGACAGAAGAAGGATATGAAAATGCTATTTTTGACGTGGTAAATCCTGTTAAGTTTGCTAAGTTACATGTTTATTACATATTGGTTTGTAGTGCAGATAAAAATGCAAATATTTATAATCAGGTAAAGAACAAGGCATTGTTAAATCAGAATTATACACCACCTTTTATGCAGAGGTTGAAAGATTATATTTTTAAAGATGCATTTGTCTATACAGAAGATTTTTTTGAGAAAAAATTTGTGAATAATTTTGTTTATTAAAAATTAAAAAAGTACTTGAAGGTGACCTAAGGTCACCTTTTATAATGTGTTTAGACAGGATGAAATCGACTGAATTGGGAACATAATAATTACATACATTACAAAGGAGGTTCCTATTATGAAGGGAATTATATTAGCAGGAGGTTCTGGTACACGCCTGTATCCTCTGACCATGGTAACATCGAAGCAATTATTACCAATTTATGATAAACCGATGATCTATTATCCGATGTCTGTATTGATGAATGCAGGTATCCGTGATATCTTGATTATCTCTACACCACAGGATACACCGAGATTTCAGGAACTGTTGGGAGATGGACACCAGTATGGTGTGAATCTTTCTTATGCAGTTCAGCCAAGCCCGGATGGACTGGCACAGGCATTTATTATTGGTGCAGACTTCATTGGTGACGATACCGTTGCAATGGTTCTGGGAGATAATATATTCGCAGGTCATGGCTTGAAGAAGCGTCTGAAAGCGGCCGTGGAAAATGCAGAGTCTGGAAAAGGTGCGACAGTATTCGGCTATTATGTAGATGATCCGGAACGTTTTGGTATCGTAGAATTCGACCACAACGGAAAGGCAATCTCTATTGAAGAGAAGCCAGAGCATCCAAAGAGCAATTACTGTGTAACAGGATTATACTTCTATGATAACAAGGTCGTAGAGTATGCGAAGAACCTGAAGCCTGGAAAAAGAGGCGAGTTAGAGGTCACAGACCTGAACCGCATCTATCTGGAAGACAATCAGCTGAATGTAGAGCTCCTTGGACAAGGATTTACCTGGCTGGATACCGGAACACATGAAAGTCTGGTAGATGCAACAAATTTTGTTAAGACAGTAGAGACACATCAGCATCGTAAGATCGCATGCCTGGAAGAGATCGCATATCTGAATGGCTGGATCAGCAAAGAAGAAGTCATGAAAGTCTATGAAGTACTGAAAAAGAACCAGTACGGACAGTACCTGAAAGACGTATTAGATGGGAAGTATCAAGAAAACTTGTATTAAAAACGTTACTATTCACAGTTATTTCAGAAGAATAATCAGGCTTTTCGTGTTTACACGTAAAAGAATGGTTATTCTTCTGAAATTGAACTGCGAAGCAGGAACTTCACCCACATAAGCAATCTTAGCTGCATAGTAGCGAGATTGGAGCCTCGAAAAGAGGCGACGATTGCGCATGTGGAGTGAAGAACTGTGAAGAACATTAGAACACAAAAGGAGAATATGATTATGACAATTATTGTAACTGGCGGAGCTGGATTTATTGGAAGTAACTTTATATTTCACATGTTAGAGAAGTACCCGGATTATCGTATTGTATGTCTGGATTGTCTGACTTATGCAGGAAATTTATCCACACTGGCACCTGTCATGGACAACCCGAATTTTAGATTTGTAAAAGAGAGTATCACAGATCGTGAAGCAGTGTACAGATTATTCGAAGAGGAGCATCCGGATATCGTGGTGAACTTTGCAGCAGAGAGTCATGTAGACCGTTCTATTGAGAATCCGGAAGTATTCTTGGATACGAACATTAAAGGAACAGCAGTGTTGATGGATGCTTGTAGAAAATATGGAATTACCCGTTATCATCAGGTATCTACTGATGAGGTGTACGGAGATCTTCCACTGGACAGACCAGATCTGTTCTTTACAGAGGAAACACCAATTCACACAAGTAGCCCATATAGCTCTTCGAAGGCGGCAGCTGACCTGTTAGTGCTGGCATATCATAGAACCTATGGTCTCCCTGTGACCATTAGTAGATGTTCGAACAACTATGGCCCATATCATTTCCCAGAGAAGCTGATTCCATTGATGATTGCTAATGCACTGAATGACAAACCACTTCCGGTATATGGTAAGGGAGAGAATGTCCGTGACTGGCTGTATGTAGAGGATCACTGTAAGGCAATTGATCTGATCATTCACAAAGGACGAGTTGGTGAAGTATACAATATCGGTGGACATAACGAGATGAAGAACATTGACATTGTTAAGATTATCTGTAAAGAATTAGGGAAACCAGAAAGCCTGATTACTTATGTAACAGACCGTAAAGGTCATGATATGCGTTATGCAATCGACCCAACCAAGATTCATAATGAATTGGGATGGCTTCCGGAGACAAAGTTTGCAGATGGTATCAAGAAGACGATTCAGTGGTATCTGGATCATAAAGAATGGTGGGAGACTATTATCTCTGGTGAATATCAGAATTATTATGAGAAGATGTATGCAAATCGTTAATTGTGGCAGCAGGAGGTAATCGTATGAAGGTATTAGTAACAGGCGTTGGCGGCCAGCTTGGGCATGATGTCATGAACGAACTGGCAAGGCGTGGATATGAAGGAATTGGAAGTGATATTGCTCCGGAATATAGTGGAGTGGCAGATGGTTCTGCAGTTACTACAATGCCATATATTCCGATGGATATCACAGATGCAGCTTCTGTAGAAGAGAAGATTACAGAGGTTCATCCAGATGTAGTCGTTCACTGTGCAGCATGGACAGCAGTGGATATGGCAGAAGATGATGATAAGGTTGAAAAAGTACGTGCCATTAATGCAGGTGGCACAGCCAATATTGCGAATGTCTGCAAGAAGCTGGATTGTAAGATGGTATATATCAGTACGGACTATGTGTTTGATGGCCAGGGACTGAAGCCTTGGCAGCCGGATTGTAAGGATTACAAGCCATTGAATGTCTATGGACAGACCAAGCTGGAAGGAGAATTGGCAGTATCTGAGACTTTAGAGAAATATTTCATCGTGCGGATTGCATGGGTATTTGGTAAGAATGGTAAGAACTTTATCAAGACGATGCTGAATGTAGGAAAGACCCATGATAAATTAACGGTGGTGAATGATCAGATTGGAACACCGACTTATACGTTCGATCTTGCAAGATTATTAGTGGATATGATTGAGACAGAGAAGTATGGTTATTATCATGCAACGAATGAAGGCGGTTATATCAGCTGGTATGACTTCACAAAAGAGATCTTCCGCCAGGCAGTAGAGATGGGGCATGAAGAGTATGCAGAAGACAGATTGACCGTATCTCCGGTAACGACCGAAGAGTATGGAATCTCTAAGGCGGTGCGTCCATTCAACAGCAGACTCGACAAGAGCAAGCTGATAGAGAATGGTTTTGAACCATTGCCGACATGGCAGGATGCATTGGGTAGATATCTGAAAGAGATTGAATTTTAATTCGCGTTATAATATAGGAGATGATATAGATGGGACAGATTAAAGTTGAGAAAAATGCCGGTGGAATTCCGGGACTGTGCGTAATTGAGCCGACTGTTCATGGAGATGCCAGAGGGTATTTTATGGAGACCTACAATCAGAGGGATATGGAAGAGGCAGGACTTACTATGAATTTTGTACAGGACAATCAGTCCTGCTCCACAAAAGGTGTCCTTCGGGGATTACATTTCCAGAAGGAATTTCCACAGGGGAAATTGGTGCGAGTTGTGAAAGGTTCTGTGTTTGATGTAGCAGTTGACCTCCGAAGTGATAGTGAGACTTATGGGAAATGGTTCGGGGTAGAATTGACAGAAGAGAATAAGAAGCAATTCTATATTCCAGAAGGATTCGCACATGGGTTTTTAGTGTTGAGCGATATTGCAGAATTCTGTTATAAATGTACAGACTTCTACCATCCGGGAGATGAAGGTGGCTTGGCGTGGAATGATCCGGAGATTGGAATTGAATGGCCACAGTTGACTGGCGCGTACCAGGGGACAGCGTCTGCTGACGGATATCAGTTGGAAGATGGAACAGCATTGAACTTAAGCGATAAAGATCAGCTCTGGGTTGGATTGAAGGATACTTTCCGTTTTTAGAGACAGAACAGGCTGCCAAGATGGCAGCCTGATATTATGAAAAATTAACGCTTTAGAATCTTTCGGGTGGTCCAGTCTTTCACATAAGCAAAAGTATGGATAATAAGCTCGAGTTCAATTTTTATATAATTTGTAAGATGGCGCAGTTGAAACTTTACTTTCTTCTGCGCTTTCATTGTCTGAAGTCCTTCTATGATCCCTTCTTTGTAATCCTTTCCAAAGCCTTTTTTGATAAAGAAAGCATATTTGACAACATATCCTGTAAAAAGCGGAAAAAAGTTCAGAATCAGCTGCAGGATCGGCATATTCTTATAATTCAGATAGATGTTGTTCCTTGCGGATAACTTGACCTTGAAGGAGTTATATTTGGAACCGCTGGTGCCACTGCCTACATGATAGACGAGCGCAGTAGGGCAATAGGTATTCTTGTAGCCATAGATCTTGGCACGGTATCCTACGTCAATGTCTTCCAGATAAGCAAAGTGATTCTCATCGAAATAACCGATCTTGCCAAAAGCCGAGCGTCGGTAAATAGCAGCACCTGCACAGGCGGTGAAGATCTCATCGGCTTCTGTATAGTTGCTCACTGGGCGTCCGGTGCCACGACATACACCCCAGCCGAGAAGTGTATAGAGGTCGCCGGCACTGTCAATAAGTTCTGGGTGATACATCTGAATCATCTTGCTGCTGACAGAGAAGATCCTTGGTGACCGTTCGATTGCCTTGATCATCTCTTCTACATAATGTGGGTCTACGGTGGTGTCGTTATTCAATAGAATGACATAAGGTGTGGTGGAATGTTGGATTCCTACATTCACGGCCTTACTGAATCCGTAGTTTTTATCCAGGGCGATCACTTCAATCTCGGGATAGTGTTCCTTCATATATTCAAGGCTTCCATCAGTGGAAGCGTTATCTACAACAAGAACTTTATAATCTTGGCAAGTCTGTTCTTTTAATGATGCCAGACATGGTTCCATAAAGTGTTTCCCGTTATAGTTAGGGATTACAATCGTTACTTTCATCTTATCAAACTCCATTTTGTGTCGTTATGGGCATATTATATCAAAATTAAGAAGTATATGCCACTGAATTTTGCAAGATATAAATGAAAATATTTCAAAAGTATTAATAGAATGTTAAGAAAAAGTGCATGCCAATGGGTTGTCGATTTTGACAAATTATTGTATTATAAAGTGTAATGGTCAGAACTGTGTGTCTGAAAGACTGGAATATTTTAGAAAAACGGGTGAAAAATGTGATTAAGGATAATCAAAAGTTATTGAATAGATTGCATGTAGTAATGGATGCTTTAGTGATTGTATTTTCATATGTAGCGGCATGGTACCTTAGATTCAAGAGTGGCATCTTCGAGCTGGATCCATGGTTCTTATCGCTACAGGAATATATGAAGGTACTGTTCTTCATTGTTCCGGGGTATCTGATTCTGTACTATGCCTTCCAATTGTATACGCCGAAGCGAGTACAGGGCAGACGTCTGGAAGCATGGCATATTATGCAGGCGAATTCCATAGGACTGATGGCATTCATCCTGCTCTTATATCTGACAAAGCAGCCGGATTTCTCCAGAACCATGATTTTTATCTTCTTCTGTGTGAATGTGTTCTGTGAAGTTCTCATGAGAAATATTATCCGGGAGATTCTGCGTAATATGAGAACACAGGGGTATAACCAGAAGCATATTCTGCTGATTGGTTATAGCCGGGCAGCAGAGCAGTATATTGACCGCATTAAGAGTCATCCTGAGTGGGGATATATTGTCAGAGGAATTCTGGCAGATAATGTTCCGAGAGGAACAGAATACCGAGGGATTAAGGTCCTTGGACGGACAGAGAATCTGACGATCATTCTACCAGAGAACAAGTTGGACGAGATTGCGATCACTCTGGGACTGGCAGAATATCATAAGTTGGAGCATATTGTAGGTATGTGTGAGAAGTCAGGTGTGCATACGAAGTTTATTCCTGACTATAATAATATTATCCCTACCAAGCCTTATACAGAGGATCTGTTAGGACTTCCGGTTATTAACATCCGTCACGTACCATTGAATAATATGCTCAATGCTGTTATGAAGCGTTGTGTGGATATATTTGGCTCGTTGGTTGCAATTATATTGTTTTCACCAATTATGGCGGTGGTAGCGATTATTATTAAAGTGACTGCTCCGGGACCGTTGATATTCAAGCAGGAGAGAATCGGGCTTCAGAATAAGCCATTTTATATGTATAAGTTCCGTTCCATGATAGTTCAGGAGGCTAAGGAGGAGAAAGCAGGATGGACGACTAAGAATGATCCCCGTGTAACTCCGATTGGAAAGTTCATCCGTAAGACGAGTATTGATGAACTCCCACAGCTCTTTAACATCCTGAAAGGTGACATGAGTCTGGTAGGACCGAGACCGGAGCGGCCGCAGTTTGTTGAGAAGTTCAGTGAGGAGATACCAAGATATCGAGTAAAGCATCAGGTGCGTCCTGGTCTTACAGGATGGGCACAGGTCAATGGATATCGTGGAGATACTTCCATCCGTAAGCGGATTGAATACGATCTCTATTATATTGAGAACTGGACTTTGGGATTTGACTTTAAGATTATATTTTTAACATTTTTTAAAGGTTTTGTTAATAAGAACGCTTATTAGTCTATACGAGGGAGATACAGTATGAGTAAAAAGAAGCGTATGAGTAAGAAGGCTGAGCGTGAAGAACGCAAGAAGCGTAGACGAAGAAAGAGAAGAAAAAGAATCGCTGTCTTATTCGTTGAAGTAGTGATATTGGCTGCCTTATGTGTAGTGGCATATGGCATCTTTAAGCTTGATAAGCTGGATATGAATGTTCTGAATCTGGATAATCTAGAAGCGTATCGGGACACAGGACCGTATACCAATATTGCATTGTTTGGTCTGGATTCCAGAAATGGTGAATTAGAGGGCGGTGTACAGAGTGACTGTATCATGATCGCAAGTATCAATAATGAGACACATGATGTCAGGATTGTGTCTGTGTACCGAGATACACTTCTTCAACAGGCGGATGGAACTTATGAAAAGGCGAATTCAGCTTATAATATCGGAGGTCCGGAAGATGCAATCAGCCTGTTGAATCGGAATTTCGATCTGGATATTCAGAATTATGTGAGTGTGAACTTCAGTGCGTTGGTGGATGTGATCGATGCATTGGGCGGAATTGAGATGGATATGACTGCAGAAGAAGCATTTTACAGTAATGGATATGCCTTTGAGACGGCGCAAGTGGTAGGACAGGAGATGATTCCGATTGAAGAAAAGGCGGGAACCCAGCTGTTGGACGGTGTTCATGCGGTAGGATATGCCAGAATCCGTTATACGGAAGGAAATGATTTCAAGAGAACGGAGAGACAGAGAGTGGTATTGCAGAAAGTGGCAGAAAAGGCAAAAAAAGCGAATGTTCTTACATTGAATGAGATTGTTAATAAGGTGTTTCCGCAGATCTCTACGAATCTGACGATTAAGGATATGTTAGGATTCGCGGCACATATTCTGGATTATAATATCGTAGATACTTCTGGATTCCCATACGCGGTAACGACAGATGAGTCTGTACGAAATCATGAGGGCTCTTATGTTATACCTATTGATTTTGTAGGTAATGTGACACAATTGCATGAGAATTTATTTGGTGAGACTTCTTATCAGCCATCAGAAAAAGTACAGCAGATACATGATGATATTATCTATCTGTCAGGAGTGACAGAGGATACCAATGCCATGGAGTCTACATTTGAAGGAGATATACACGATGAGGGAACGCAGTCGGAATAATATTATATTGGAATATGGAACATATATGCTGACATTTTTCGCCAGCTATATCGCATCTCTTGCTGGGTTTTATTATCTGTCAGGAGCAATTCTCATAGGAGAAGCACTATTTCTGTATGCGCATTGGGTATGCGAGACTGGTGGTCTGGTAGAATTGCGGGCATTATTTACATTGGCCTGGGTCGGCGGTCAGGGGATTGCCTGCCTTCAGCTAAGTAAGTTACAGACAGATTGGAGTTATATTACCTGGCTATGCTTTTTCTTGATCTATGCCGGATTCGGCATTGGGTATGAGTGGGGACAGAGATATGGTAAGATAGAAGAAAAAGAGCTGGAGAAGAATGAGAAGCAGGCGAAAAGATTGTTCCAATGTATGATTGGACTGGCGGTTGCATCGGTAGTATGCTTTGCATTTGAAGCGTTGAAAGTAGGATTTATTCCATTGTTTTCGAGTGAACCACATGCCTATTCTTATTTTCATGTGTCGGGGGTACATTATTTCACGATTAGTTGCATCCTGATTCCGGCGATTACTATATTATATGTGAAGGTCAGTAATGGAATATCAATCATAAATAAGCTGATTCTGGCAGTTACGAATATAATTGCGATAGCCATTCCGTTTTTGTGTGTTTCTAGATTCCAGCTATTATTTGCAGTTGGGTTTGCGGTGGTTACATATATTATAGTCAATAAGAAGATTCGTCTGCGGACGATGGCAATACTGATTGTGGCAGTAATTCCAATTTATGTTATCCTGACGGTATTCCGACATCATGATGTGACTTATCTGAACAGCATCTTCGAGATGAAGTATGAGAAGATGCCAATCTTCGTCACCCAGCCTTATATGTATGTGGCGAATAATTTTGAGAATTTTAACTGTATGGTAGTGCAGCTGACGGAACATACCTGGGGAATCAGAATGTTGTTCCCGGTATTTGCTCTGACAGGTTTGAAATTCATATTTCCGCAGTTGACATCTTCTGCGGTCTATCTGACGAAACCAGAATTGACTACATTGACGATGTTCTATGATGCATATTATGACTTTGGGATTGTCGGAGTATTCTGTGCAGCACTGATGATCGGAATAGCTGCGAAAGTGTTGACTCGTATTGTGAAGAACAGCAAGAATCCGGTTGCGTATCTGTTCTATGGGCAGCTGGCAATCTATCTTGGGCTGGCTTTCTTTACGACGTGGTTCAGTAATCCGACAACATGGTTCTGGCTGGTATTGACAGGGGTGATGTATTGGTTTGTCGGATATGATGAGAGTAAGAAAAGGAATGAGTAGTAAGATGAGCAATCAGAGTAAGGTGGATGTGGTCATCCCGACATATCATCCGGATGAAAAGTTTGAAGAACTCTTAAGAAGGTTAGGAAAGCAGAGCTATCCGGTGCATCATATCTATGTTATTGATACAAGATCAGACCATTTTCCAGAAGAAGTGGAGCAGATGCCAGGGGTGACGGTGCAGCGTATTCTGCCGGAAGAGTTCGATCATGGTGCAACACGTGACTTGGGGTTATCCATGTCGGATGCGGATGTAGTGGTATTCATGACACAGGATGCTGTGCCTGCGAATGCAAGATTGATTGAGGCATTGGTACGGCCGCTGGAAGAGTATGAGAAGGTAAGTGTATCTTATGCAAGACAACTTCCGGCCAGGGATTGTGATTTTATTGAGCGTTATACGCGTACATTCAACTATCCGGGAGAAAGCAGAATCAAAGGGAAGGAAGATCTCACGGAATTGGGGATTAAGACTTACTTCTGTTCGGATGTATGTGCAGCTTATCGCAGAAAAGTGTACCTGGAATTAGGGGGATTCACGAAGAAGACGATCTTCAATGAAGATATGATTATGGCAGCACAGATGGTGCAGCATGGATATTCTGTGGCATATGCGGCAGATGCCCAGGTGATTCATTCGCACAATTATTCAGGAATCCAGCAGTTCCATCGTAACTTTGATCTGGCAGTGTCACAGGTGGATCACCCGGAAGTGTTTGAGGGGATCCGGTCCGAAAGTGAGGGGATTCGCCTGGTAAAGCGGACTGCGCTGCATCTGATAAAGAGTAAGAAGCCTTATCTGATTCCGTGTCTGGTCTATAAGAGCGGATGCAAGTATCTGGGATACAAATTAGGACAAAAGTATAAGAAATTGCCGCTGTGGCTTGTAAGGTTCTGTTCTATGAGTACGACATATTGGGAAAATCCTTAGAAAACCGCGATTTTTCATTGAAGTTTTGAGGAAAATGGAGTAATATAGTGAAGAGTGTTACCATAAGCAGGAATAGAAGAAAGGATTTTGGATAATGGCAAAAGGAAGAAAGCACTATAGACGTGGTCGCAGATCGAAGAAACGTGGATTTGCTGCCTGGTCATTAGGTAAGAAGATTGGAGCCATTCTTGGTGGAACCGTAGCGTTGGTTGCAGCGGCCGGAGCTGTGATTCTGGCAAGTAAATTGTCGAAGATTGAGACGACAGAGCTGGATAGCGAAGCGTTAAGTATATCAGAAGAAGCGAAGGAACGAGGTACGGGTTATCTGAATGTTGCACTTTTCGGTGTGGATTCCCGTGATAATGAGTTGGATGGGGATACTCGAAGCGATACAATCATGATTGCCAGTCTGAATCGGGAGACTATGGAAGTGAAGATTGTCTCTGTGTATCGTGATACCTTGATGGAGCAAAAAGATGGTACCTTGAATAAGGCCAATTCAGCGTATTCCTTTGGCGGGCCGGAAGATGCACTGGCAATGTTGAATAAGAATCTGGATCTGGATATTGAACATTATGTGACGGTGAATTTTAATGCGTTGATTGATGTGATTGATGCAGTTGGCGGCATTGAGATTGATGTCCAGGAAGAAGAGATCTCTTACATCTGTGGTTATGCGACCGAGATTATGAAGGTGACAGGAAAAGAATCACCTGGAGTGACTGAACCGGGGCTTCAGACATTGAATGGAGTACAGGCGACCGCTTATGCCAGAATCCGATATACGGCTGGAGATGATTTCAAGCGTGCGGAACGACAGAGAGATGTCCTGACGAAGATTATAGAGAAGCTGCAGGGGGCAAGTCTTGCACAGATTAACAAGATTATTGACGAGGTATTCCCAGAAGTGTCTACGAACTTTACTTTGACAGAGATTCTGGAGTATGCCAAGGATGCATTTGATTATCAATTGGGAGAGACGACAGGTTTTCCATTTGACAAATCAACGGATACATTAGCTAATGTAGGAAGTGTCGTAATTCCGGTTACTTTGAGCAGTAATGTGGAACAGCTTCATAAGTTCTTGTATGGAGAGAGTGATACGTATACGGCATCGTCGACGGTGAATTCCATCAGCAGTAAGATTGTAGCGAAAGCCGGTGACAGACAGGCAGACACCGATGAAGCGACACAAGGAATTATGGAACAGCCTGAGGAGACCTATTCTGGCAGTGGAACAGGAAATTCTTCCGGAACGACAGGTGGAAATAATAATTGGAGTGGCGGAACCGGCGGCAATGCAGGAACCGGTGGAAGCAGCGGAACCGGCGGCAATACAGGAACCGGTGGAAGCGGCGAAACCGGTGGAACCGGGGAGACCGGCGGCGGAGAGACCGGCGGCGGAACTGAAGAAACTGGCGGAGGAGAAGCCGGTGGTGGAGCTGACGAGTTCGGTATGTAAGAAGAAAAGTGGAGTATAGAGAAAACGAGGTAGATTACATGAGAAGAATAAGAAAAGCACTTGCTTCATTATTGTTGGTGTGTATGTTATGTCCATGCATATCCACGGTTGTGAATGCGGCATCTGCAGAATTGCGTTTTACAGACCCGTCTACGACCGTAGGCGCGGAAGTTGAAGTAACTGCAAAGTTAACGTCATCAGTGAATATACAGTCTTTGGATGCAACATTGACTTATGACAGTAGTATGTTGAAGTTTATCAGTGGTGATAATGCATCTGGAGGGGATGGAACGATTACACTGTCAGGTAGTGGAAGTGGAACGAGTATGGATTTTATCCTTAAGTTCCAGGCTCTGGAAGAAGGTACTGCGAAGGTTGAGGTGTCACAGGCATCAGGAAAGGATTCTTCTGGTTCTTCTCTGCAGATTACCAATGGTAGTTCAGCAGTAACGATTGGTCCCGGAGATCCGTCTCTGATTACGGAAGATGAGGATACAGGCACAGTCAGTGGAGATGGTCCACAGGTGGAAGTGGATGGCGTACAGTATGTAGTTTCCAATGATTTTTCAGATGCTGTGATCCCGAGTGGATTCGAGAGAAGCGAGATGACCTTTGAGGGAACAACTTGTCAGGTTGTGACACAGGCAGCCAGTGGTGAATCTGCAATGTATCTGACACCGGTGGATGGCGGAGAGGCAGACTTCTTCTTATATATCAGTGACAGCGGAACCTTTATCCCATTCGAGGAAGTGGAGATTGCACAGGATCGATATCTGGTTCTTTTACGGGATGATGGATCGACAAAGCTTCCGAGTCAGTATCAGGAAACGACTCTGACCATGAATGGAAAAGAGTTCACCGCATGGCAAGATACAGACAATGCAGATTATTATATGATCTATGCGTTGAATTCAGATGGAGAGAAGGCGCTGTATCGTTATGATACGGTGGATAAGACATATCAGAGATATGAGCCACAGGCATCTGCCGATGATACACAGACGAAATCATCTCCCAAGGGATTATGGGGTAAGATACTTCGGTTTATTGAAGATTTCCTGGATATTGCAGTCATTCTTGGTGGACTTCTTCTGCTCATATTATTGATTATTATCATTGTGGTTGCTGTCAAGCTGCGTCATCGGAATCTGGAATTGGACGATCTATATGATGAATATGGTATTGATCTGGATGAAGAGGAAGAAGAACAGGCAAAAGGTAAGAAGGCGTCAAAAGGGAAAAACACAGAGAAGAAGGCTTCGGGAAAGGCTAAGAATGAGCCGGCGGTTCGAGTTCCTGCGAAGACAGCTAACCTAAGAGACGAAGATGATTTTGACGATTATGGTGATGAAGACGACTTTGATGAGTTTGAAGAAGTTGATTATGAGGATGCCGATTACGATGATTTTGACGATGAAGTTGATTACGAAGAAGAATACGGCTATGATAACGATGAGCCAGAAGATATCATCGATGACCTGGATGAACTTCTGAGCAGCCAGCCTAAGAAGCGTGGTCATATGGAACCAGATGATACGTTTAAGGTTGACTTTATTGATCTTGATTAATGTTATACGAAGGGGAATGCGGGGCGCATTCCCCTTCGTTCTTTACATTTGAGTGAGAATTTGATACAATACACATTGATAATGCAAAAAAAATATTGTTTTGTACAAATACAAGAACAAAGTAAGGAGAAAAAAATATGTGTGGAATTGTAGGATACATCGGAAATCAACAGGCAGCACCAATTCTCTTGGACGGATTATCCAAACTGGAATACCGTGGATATGATTCTGCCGGCATTGCAGTATACAATGGTGAGAAGATTGATATGGTCAAGTCTAAGGGAAGACTGAAGGTACTGAATGAACTGACACATGATGGGGCAACACTTCCGGGGACAGTGGGAATCGGTCATACGAGATGGGCAACTCACGGTTCACCGTCAGATGTGAATGCACATCCACATTTCAATAAGGATAAGAGTATCGTAGTGGTACATAATGGAATCATTGAGAATTATCTGAAGCTGAAGAAGAAGTTAGAGAAGCATGGATATGAGTTCGTGTCAGAGACGGATACGGAGATTATTGCACACCTGCTGGATTATTATTATCATGGTAACCCATTAGAGGCTGTGACGAAGATCATGCATCGTATGGAAGGCTCTTATGCATTGGGAATCATCTTCCAGGATCATCCGGATGAATTATATGCTGTGCGTAAGGACAGTCCATTGATCGTGGGGCATACAGAGGGAGGAAGCATTCTTGCGTCTGATGTACCGGCAGTTCTTCGTTATACCAGAGATGTGGTCTTTATTGAGAATGAAGAGATTGTCCGCATGAAAGCAGATTCTATGGAATTCTTTAATGTGGATGAAGAGCCGATAGAAAAGAAGGCTACCAGAATTGAGTGGGATGTGAACGCGGCTGAGAAGGGTGGCTATGAATACTTCATGCTGAAGGAGATGTATGAACAGCCGAAGGCAATTACAGACACGTTCTCTCCGAGAATCAAGGATGGTAATATTGTGATTGAAGAATTAGGAATGACAGATGAAGAGATTCAGAAGGTTCAGAAGATTATGATCGTTGCTTGCGGATCGGCTTCTCATGTGGGATATAGTAGTAAATATATCTTTGAAGATCTGACGAGGATACCGGTAGAAGTAGATCTTGCGTCTGAGTTCCGTTACAGGAATCCCATTCTGGATGAGAATACCATGGTGGTTGTCATCAGTCAGTCTGGTGAGACGGCAGATACGTTGGCTGCACTTCGAGAGTCCAAGAAAAGAGGCGCGAGGGTACTTGGCGTTGTGAATGTTGTGGGAAGTTCGATTGCAAGAGAAGCAGATAATGTTATGTATACGTGGGCTGGACCGGAGATTGCGGTTGCAACGACCAAGGCTTATTCTGCGCAGTTGATCGCGATGTATCTTCTTGCAATGAAGTTTGCACATGTAAGAGGGCAGATTGATGACAAAGAGTTGGCAGAGCTGCTGGCTGATCTGAAAGCGCTTCCGGCACAGGTTGAGATGCTGCTGAATAATAAGGAGAATATTCAGAAATTCGCGAACCGCTATCTGGCAGCAAGAGATGTCTTCTTTATTGGACGAGGAATTGATCATGCGATTTCCATGGAAGGTTCTTTGAAGTTAAAAGAGATCTCTTACATTCATTCAGAGGCTTATGCAGCAGGTGAACTGAAGCATGGTACCATATCCCTGGTGGAAGAGGGTACACTGGTGGCTGCAGTTCTTACTCAGAAGGATCTGTATAAAAAGATGATCAGTAATATGGAAGAGGTCAGAACTCGTGGTGCATTCGTTATGGCAGTGACAATAGAAGGTAATACAGATGTAGAGCGAGCAGCAGATTACGTGATCTATATTCCAGAGACGAACAAGTATTTTACCAATTCTCTGGCAATTATTCCTCTACAGCTCTTTGCATATTATATTGCAGTAGGACGTGGATGTGATGTAGATAAGCCGAGAAATCTGGCCAAATCCGTTACCGTTGAATAAGATTCTATTATGAATTGAGAAGCTTTGTAAGGGCATCTTGATAGGCAGTCAGCCTGTCGAGCTGCCCTTTTTGATATTCTTTTTTATAGTGGTATTCTAAGATGATTTCATCTGCAAGATAGTAATCACTTCTGCAATGCAAGTCACTGACACCTTCTTCTATTAATTGGCGTGTAGTAGAACAATAGAAGAGATCCAGGGCATGTTCAGTTGAACATTGCAGCTTTTCAGCAAGTGCAATGACGATTTTGGCGTATTTCATATGAAGGAGAGTTTTATTTGCTTCCATATATTATACCTCGTAATAGGATTGAAAAATCAGATGTTGATCGAGCAGTTCCTGGCTGGTAATACATATCTGATAAGACGGTTTATGGTATTGCAATCGTCCTAGTGTTTCTTCTTCAGATATTAAGTGTTCCAGATATAATTCAATAGTATTGAATACTTTATCATTGGCAATGCCGCCGCGAATCAGATCATATTCAGAAGATGAGATATGTCCTTGTCGGTTCTGTACAACGAAGCGGAGCCATTCAGAATCATAATGCAAAAAGGTCTTGATGCGATATTCATGCAACTTATCTTCATTGAGCTGATATTGGTTAATAATTCCAGGAAGATCCTGGCGTTTGTACTTTTGTACCCATCGTACAGCCTGAGATTCTAGAGGAGTCAGATAGAATCCTTGTCCGAAGTCCAGACGCTTTCTGGAATGTTCGGTATCAGGATGTTCAATTATCTGATAGGAGCCATGGTATAGAATCATAAGACACCTCTTTCTTGCATAATGTGAATCAGATCATCTACGATATATTCTTTACTCTGCGTATGGAGGCTGTCATAGCAAGGTATGACATAGTCATAGAGAAGATTACTTTTTTGAGTGAGTGCCTGATATATTACTTTGGCGTCGGTTTTTTGTTCTTGAGCTACCGATTCAATACAGAAAATTGCAAATTCCAATTCTTGGGTTGTCATGATCATAGACCTCCTATTAATGTTATCATACGTGTTTATCATTGTGATTTCAAGCCTTTTTATCTCCTCGGAGTATGGAAGAATACTCCGAGGTATGTCTATATCTCATCTAGAGATTCGAATGTGTATCCCATCTCTTCCCATTTGCTTAAGAGTTCATCAAGAATCTGAGCATTGGTGCTGGAAGTACTGTGAAGAAGAACAATGGCACCCGGATGGATCCGGGTGAGAAGCTTATCGAAGGCTTCCTCTTTGGTTGGCTGTTTATCTTCGTACCAGTCTACGTAGGCAAGACTCCAGAAAAAAGTGCGATATCCCAGATCTTTGGCCATCTGGAGATTCTCAGTACTGTATTTACCTTGCGGGGGTCGATAGAACTTGTTCATGGTTTTACCGGTGATCTCCTGATACAAGTCTTCTACATCTTTTAATTCCTGTGCAAAGGCTTCTTTGGTTGAGATCTGGGACATGTCGGGATGATGGAAGGTGTGGTTCCCTACAATGTGCCCTTCTTCGACCATTCGTCTGATTAGATCTGGGTTGTCAGAGAGGAAGTTCCCAACTACGAAGAAGGCAGCGGGTGTGTTATGTTTCTTTAGGGCATCTAAGATAGCAACAGTATTGCCATTTTCATAACCACAGTCAAAGGTCAGATAGATGACTTTTTTATCAGTGTCCTTGGCATAATATGCGTTGTATTTTTCTAATTCATCAAAAGTTGCATTTGCGATTGGTGGCTGTCCCTCTTCCTGAAAGCTTAGTCCCCAGTTCTCTGTTGTTGGCAGGACGGATGTGGAAGAGACAGGAGAGTCGGCAGAGTCAGAGGAGATCTGTCTGGAGGCGACAAACCGACCGGCAAAAAAGCAACATATGAAGAGTAGAAGAATACCGATATATCGGATGAATTGGTGGATTGACAGCATAGATACTCCATAGAATATTGTTATCATATATATATGAGAGCTGGAAAACAATCATGTATGGAATCATATGTGCCTATTTCCTTGAAAAGAAAGTGGAAAGAGTGTAAAATACATGGAGTACGAAAGAAGGAAGAGAATATGAAGAGATTAAAGAATAGAATTGGATGGCTGGCAGCGGGAGTATTAGCAACGAATGGATGCTTATTTTGTATGATGTTTCGTGCCCCGAAGAAGTGTTGGGAGCAGGATAAATATGATTGTGCAGTTGTCTGTGGATGTCAGGTAGAAGAGGATGGAACCCCTTCTGATCTGTTGAGGAGCAGGGTGGAGAAAGCAGTGGAACTGTGGAAGGAAAAGAAAGTCCGTTATCTGATTATGTCTGGAGCTGCTGTACATAATGCATATGTGGAAGCTGAGGCAATGAAGCAGTATGCGATGGAACTGGGAGTACCGGAAGATTATATTCTGG
Source organism: Faecalicatena contorta (assembly GCF_021531895.1). Lineage (GTDB taxonomy): Bacteria > Bacillota > Clostridia > Lachnospirales > Lachnospiraceae > JAFBIX01. The sequence continues at coordinate 21,688 of NZ_JAFBIX010000007.1, forward strand.
AAGAGAAACAGGCGGTCAGTACATATCATAATCTGATGTATGCTGCAAAGTTGATGAGGCATTGTGGCTTTCGGGATTGTGTGGTAGTGACGAACGGGTGGCATCTTCGAAAGGCAGATCACTATGCCAGGAGAAGTGGCGTGCGGTATGTAATGGCTGCAGCAGAGAACCCACAGGAACAGAGCCTGAGACAGACAATCTGCCTATATATAGAGACGAATCTGCATATGTATTTGAACATGTGGAAAGGGTATTATTAATCAGAGAATATGTGGGAGAAGAGAAGTGGGCAGATCTGCCCAGAGATTCATTATAAAGATACGAATCAAGGTATTGTGATTACAAGTTGTTATGGTATCGAAGGACAAATCATCCTGCCGGATGAGATTCATGGCGTACCAATTGTTGGAATTGCCCCTTATGCGTTCGCTGAAAATCGTGAAGAGGAAGAAGGGGTATCTGTCTGGGAACATGAAGATGCAAGTCTTGTGGGAAAGCGGAATAGAATCTGTGGAACTTCTGTGACTGAGATCTGGCTTCCGGCGCAGGTAAGAGAGATTGGAAGATATGCATTCTATCGCTGCAGGAATCTTAAAAGGCTTATATTGTCAGATAGTCTGCTGGACTTGGGAGGCGGCGCACTGACGGGATGCCATCTGGAAGAAGTAGAGATTCATTTCTTCTACGGAGAACGATGCTGTCTGAAATCAATTGTAGACGAGATGCGATATGCAATCCGCACAAAGCTGTATTATGAAAATGGAATGGCGCAAGTATTATTTCCAGAGCATTATGAAGAGGCTGTGGAGAATACGCCGGCAAGAATTCTGGTGACCCATCATCATGGCGCCGGAGGATATTATCGTCAGTGCTTCTATGATCGGAAGCTGGATTATAAGAAATATGATGAACTGTTGTACCATACGGTAGCGGAGGAGCAGCCGGATGTAGCAGCGGAATTAGTGCTGAACCGGGTAAGATACCCTTATCAGTTGTCAAAAGCAGCGCAGGATGCTTATGAGGTTTATCTTAGAGAACATGTAGAGGTGGCAGCAGATGTTCTGATTACAGCAGAAGATATAGAAGGACTTCATTTTCTGTCTCTGGGGAATTATTGGACGCCGGAAGCACTGGAGCATGCAGTGAAGAAGGCGACAGAGGAGAAGAAGACGGAAGTGTTGAGTTTTCTTATGGATGAAAAGCACCGATGCTTTCCAAAGAAGAAAAAGACATTTGAATTATAGAGAAAGCTTAGTATCTATGGAGAGAGAATTAACGACAGGTGATAAATTGAATATGGTCAGCCAGAAGATTCTGAAGGCTGCCAGAAATGAGTTGTATCTGAAGATGAGATTCCTGGATGTGGCCTTGAGCAGTCTGGTATATGTCATGGATGAGGGCTCAGAAGGCATGGGAACGGATGGACTCTATCTGTATTATCATCCTCAGTATCTAGGTGGACTGTATCGGGAAGACCGGATACAGGTGAATCGGATCTATCTTCATCTGGTTCTTCACGGAATCTTCCGGCATATGGTCAGAAGAAGAGGGCGGGAAGAGCGGCTGTATCATCTTGCCTGTGATATCGTGACAGAATCCATGATTGATGGTATGCAGCATCGTTGTGTAATGAAGAGTCGTTCCTGGCTTCGAAGAGAGACTTATCGGAAGCTTCACAAGGAGATGAAAGTTCTTACTGCAGAGAAGGTATATGGTGTATTGATAAGGTGGGGACTGTCTGAAGATGAGATGGTGCGTATGGAAGCAGAATTCCGTATGGATGACCATAGTTATTGGCCCTCCGACGATGATCAGAAGAAGCAGGAGCAGATTGAACAAAGGTGGAAGGATATCAGTGAGCAGATGGAGACTGATATGGAGACGTTTTCCAAGGAGGCATCTGCAGAGGCGGGGAATCTGGTAGAACAGGTACGAGTAGAGAACCGGGAACGGATGGATTATCGGCAGTTTCTGCGGAAGTTTTCAGTATTGAAGGAGGAGATGGCAGTCGATCAGGATTCCTTTGATTATGTCTTCTATAGTTATGGTCTGTCACTGTACGGGAATATGCCGTTGATTGAACCGCAGGAGTGGAAAGAGGTTCAGAAGGTAGAGGAATTCGCGATTGTAGTTGATACTTCTATGTCTTGTTCTGGAGAATTGGTGAAGAGATTTCTGGAAGAGACATACAGTGTACTAAGTGAAAATGACAGCTTTTTTCGAAAAGTAAATATTCACATTATTCAGTGTGATGACCAGATACAGATGGATCAGAAGGTGACTTGTGAAGAAGAATTAAAGGAATATATGGAGCATCTGGAGCTTAGAGGAGAAGGAGGAACGGATTTTCGTCCGGCATTTGCCTATGTGGAACAGCTGATGGGCCAACATGCATTTGAACGATTGAAAGGACTGCTTTATTTTACCGATGGGAAAGGTATCTATCCTTCCAAGATGCCGCCTTATGAGACAGCATTCGTGTTCCTGAAAGAAGATTATGAGGATGTAGATGTGCCGCCATGGGCGATGAAACTTATATTAGATATAGAATAATGGAAAGGTAGTCTCTTCTGTCAGCCCGGCGGTGACTGAGGGTATTGAATGGAATACCTTCAGTCATTGCAAAAGGGCTGAAAGAAGATATGAAAATTGTACGAAATTGATTAAGTGTATAGTTACGGATTTGAAAATGAGGGCAGATGAAATCCGTGAAGCAAAAAATCAGATTGAAGATGGTGTATATCAGGAAGAATTATATAGTGATTTATATTAATATATAGTATCACTTGATTTCATATGCTATAATCAACTCATAGAATTCCTCTGCATATGTGGAGGAAATATTATGAAGCAAAGGAAACAATTAAAGGAACTTACAATCAAGGACAATTTCATGTTCGGCGCAGTGATGATGGAAGAAGATAATTGTAAGAGTTTTCTGGAACTTGCGTTAGGGTTTCCAATTGACCGGGTAGAAGTCAGTAAAGAAAAAAGTATCGTGTATCATCCGGAATATAAAGGGGTTCGTTTGGATGTCTATGCTAAGGATGAGAAAAATACGCGTTATAACGTGGAGATGCAGGTCGCAAAGAAGTCAGAACTGGGAAAGCGATCCCGTTATTATCATGGACAAATTGATATGGAGTTGTTGCTAAGTGGCAGTGATTACGCGGAACTGCCAGATGTGTACGTTATTTTCATTTGTGATTTTGACCCATTTGGCAAGCAAAGGTATCGTTATACTTTTGAATGGCGCTGTGCAGAAGATGCAGATGTAATGCTTCGGGAAGGCTGTAAAAGTATTTTTCTGAGTACACGTGGGGAAAATGAAGAAGAAGTCCCGGAAGAGCTTGTGAAGTTCCTGCACTTTGTTAAAGCAGATCTTGACGAAAGTGAAATCGATTTTAAAGATGATTTTGTAAGAAAACTTCAGAATACCATCTATAGGGTAAAATCGAATCGTGAAATGGAGGAGCGTTTTATGATCTTTGAAGAAATGTTGAGAGATGAACGCGCAGAGGGAAAAGCAGAGGGAAAAGCGGAAGCCAAAATAGAAGATATATTGGATATATTGGAAGATAAATGCCAGCTTCCAGCAGATCTTCGAAGCAGAATCGAAGATGAGAAGAATCTGCAGACACTGACAAGATGGTTGAAACTAGCAGCCAAAGCAGATTCCCTGGAGGAGTTCCTGAGTCAGATGTAAAGAGCGGATTCCATATTCAGTAATATCATATCTATGACCGGATGTTGTAAAGGTATATGGCTTTATAATATCCGGTTATCGTAACAATCACAATATTCATGCCAATTCAGGCACATATCAGAAAGAGATGCAGAGGAATTCTATCAGTGTTCAGTTGAGAGAGTCTTGATATTATATTTCCTTTGAAGTAAAATAAAATCGGCTTTAAGTATGATGGAAAAGAGGGGGCCTTTATAATGAATGTGATGCCAGTATCAGAATTGATTGATAAAGTGAAGCGAATATGCCAGGATCATGGCGTAGAACGATTGGATTTGTTTGGTTCTTTTGCTACAGGTACTGCATTGCCAACCAGTGATATTGATTTTGTGGTATATGGGTGTAAAGATGTTGAAAAGCTTGAACGAGAACTGGAAGAAATTGACACGCTGCGAAAGATAGACATTTTTGATTATGACAGTATTCACAATGAATTTCTTTTGGAGGATATAAAAAATTATGGAAAGCAAATATATTAATCGATACAATACATTTTGTAAAAGTTTGAAAAATCTGGAAAAGAGTAGAACTGCGGATCCGAAAGCTGATTTTGTTCTGGAAGGTACAGTATTGAATTTTTCACTTACTTTTGATATCTCATGGAAAGTTATGAAAGATATTCTGGTAAAACAGCTTGGTGTCCTTGATTTTGCCATCGGTTCTCCACGGGCAACTTTGCAACAGGCTTTTACGAACCATATGATAGATGATGATCAGTGGATGGTAATGTTGAAGACTCGAAATCAACTTGCCCATGATTATGACGGAACTTTTGCAAAAGAAAGATTTCAGGATATTATAAATGTGTATTATCCATTGTTTGTGAAATTTCAGGACACAGCTAAAAAGTATTATGAGGACATTACAGAATAAATGATAGGACAGAGATAAAAAGGACAGATTATGGATATCAAGAGAGCAAAACAAGAGATTAAGGATTCGATTGAAGCGTATTTGAAGAAAGATGCGGATGGGGAGTATATGATACCGGCGATCCGTCAGCGCCCGATTCTTCTGATGGGGCCTCCGGGAATCGGTAAGACACAGATCATGGAGCAGATTGCGAAGGAGTATAAGATTGGACTGGTGTCTTATACGATCACGCATCATACGCGGCAGAGTGCTATCGGTCTGCCGTTTATTCAGGAGAAGATGTACGGCGGCAAGAAGCATTCGGTCACAGAGTATACCATGAGTGAGATCATTGCTTCGGTGTATGATAAGATAGAGGCTACAGGAATCAAAGAGGGAATCCTCTTCATAGATGAGATTAACTGTGTGTCAGAGACTTTGGCACCGACAATGCTGCAGTTCTTGCAGTGTAAGATGTTCGGCAACCAGAAAGTGCCGGAAGGATGGATCATTGTGGCAGCGGGGAATCCGCCGGAGTATAATAAGTCCGTGCGGGACTTTGATATCGTGACTTTGGATCGCATCAAGAAGATTGATGTGGAAGAGAATTATGAAGTGTGGAAGGAATATGCTTATCAGGCGGAGATTCATCCGGCGATTCTGGCATATCTTGAGATCCGCAAGGATCATTTTTACCGGATTGAGACGACGGTAGATGGAAAGGTATTTGCAACAGCCCGTGGCTGGGAAGATCTGTCTCAGCTTTTGAAGGTATATGAAGCTTTGGGTAAAAAAGCAGACCGTGAGGTGGTCCATCAGTATATCCAGCACTGGAAGATTGCTAAGGATTTTGCCAATTATCTGGTGTTATATGAGAAATATAAGAAGGATTATGGTCTGGAGAAGATTATAGAAGGCTGTTATAGTAAAGAGACTCTGGAACAGCTGAATTATGCTCCGTTTGATGAACGGCTGAGTGTGGTTCATATGTTGATTGGAAGACTGGGAAGTCTGTTCAAGGAATACTTTGTAGAAGATCAGTATGTGACGATGCTGTATGAATATCTACGACTGTACAAGGAGAATCTGGATCTGGAAGAAGTGACTGCTCAGGCGGAAGGTGCTTATGAGACCTTGCGTAAGGCAGAGCAGTTGACGAAACTGCAGGATAAGATTTATCGAAAGGTTGTTGAGACTTTAGAGCGGTTCGGACAGATGGTGCAGCAAGATCATCTTACAAGTGAGGCGGCATTTGCCAGGGTAAAAGAGGAATTTCAACAGTCAGTGGAAGTACGGGAGCAAGTAGTGGAACATACATTACAGTCACTGAATCATGCGTTTGATTTTATGGAAGATGCATTTGGGGACAGTCAGGAGATGGTTGCCTTCGTCACAGAACTGAATACGAATTATTACAGTATTCAGTTCCTGAAAGACAATGATTGTGATAAATATTATCGCTATAACAAGCGGTTACTGTTCGATGAACAGCAGCAGGAGATCCTGAAGGAATTAGATGAAGTGGAACAGGATCTGAATACTGCTTTGAAATAAGAGGAGGAGAAAGAAGAATGTTATTCGTATATTATCCAAAATGCAGTACTTGCCAGAGGGCAAAGAAATGGCTGGAAGAGAAGCAGATTATATTTGAAGCGCGGGATGTTAAGCTTCAGAATCCTACGAAAGAGGAATTGATCGAATGGCATCAGAGAAGTGGACTTCCATTGAAGAAATTTTTTAATACCAGTGGTATGCTCTATCGGGAGATGCAGTTAAAGGACCGGCTTCCTGAGATGTCTGAAGAAGAGCAGTATGACTTGCTGGCTTCTGATGGAATGCTGGTGAAGCGTCCGATTGTTGTGACGGATGATCTGGTGTTGGTCGGATTCCGTGAGAAAGAGTGGGAAAAGCTAGTATAACTTGGATAATTTTTGTGTTTTTTATTGACAGCAATCGAAAGAATTTCTATAATATCAATTACGGTAAGGGAGTAGTTGGCGCTAAGAATGCGTAGTTTTGTCAACATACTGATGCACAAGGCATCTGGCATTACTTTAAATGATGAGACTTATCCGTGGATATGCCACGGATAGGTCTTTTTATATGCACTCCTGTTGCCGGGTATCCGGAAGATAGAATATTCACAAAAGGAGAAGGAATATGGGATTGATAGAATTATTTTTGATTGCGGTAGGCTTGTCTATGGATGCATTTGCAGTATCTGTCTGTAAGGGCCTTGCGATGAAGCGGTGTACGTGGAGCAAGGCGGGGATTGTTGGACTGTATTTTGGTGGATTTCAGGCATTGATGCCGTTGATTGGTTATATTTTGGGTGTGCAGTTTAAAGATGTCATTACTTCGGTTGATCATTGGATTGCGTTTATCCTGTTGGGAATCATAGGAGGAAATATGATTCGGGAAGCACTGGGTTCCTGTGATGAGTGCGAGGAGACGGATGAGTCATTGGATGTGAGAACCATGTTGGGTCTTGCGGTGGCAACCAGTATTGATGCATTGGCAGTTGGGGTGACATTTGCCTTTTTACAGGTAAATATTGTACCTGCAGTAAGTTTTATTGGGGTGATTACATTTACTTTATCCGTCGCAGGTGTTAAAATAGGCAATGTATTCGGAACAAAATACCAGACGAAGGCAGAGAGTATTGGCGGTATTATCCTGGCTCTTATGGGATGTAAGATTCTGCTGGAGCATCTGGGCGTAATATAGAGACGAATGACGTAGAAGTAATGTTCAGAAAAAAGGAGAAGACTGATGAAGTGGAATCAATTTCGTTTGACGACGACAACAGAAGCAGAAGATATTGTCAGCAGTATGTTGATGGATCTGGGAATCCAGGGGGTACAGATTGAGGATAAGGTACCTTTGACTCAGGGAGACAAAGAGCAGATGTTCGTAGACATATTGCCGGATATGCCGGAAGATGACGGAAAGGCTTATCTGACGTTTTATCTGGATGAAGATGAGGACGCAGGAGCCATCCTGATGCAGGTGCGCAGAGAACTGGAAGAGATGAGAAGTTATCTGGACGTGGGTGAGTGCACGATTGAGGAGTCTCAGACAGAGGATGTAGACTGGGTGAATAACTGGAAGAAGTATTTTCACCAGTTTTATATTGATGATATCCTTGTAATTCCGTCCTGGGAGAATGTCGAGCCGAAGGATCAGGATAAGATGATCATTCATATCGATCCGGGAACTGCATTTGGAACAGGAATGCATGAGACGACCCAGCTTTGTATCCGCCAGTTGAAGAAATACGTGACGGAAGATACAGAGATCCTGGATGTGGGATGTGGAAGCGGAATCCTGGGGATGTTGGCACTCAAATTTGGAGCAAAGCATTCTGTAGGTACGGATCTGGATCCATGTGCGATTGATGCTACCCATGAGAATATGGAAGTCAATGGGATTCGGAAAGATCAGTATGAAGTCATGATTGGCAATATTATTGATGACAAGGAAGTTCAGGATAAAGTCGGATATGAGAAATACGATATCGTAGTGGCAAATATTCTGGCAGATGTTCTGATCCCGTTGACGCCGGTCATTCTCCATCAACTGAAGGCTGGCGGAATCTATATTACCAGTGGTATTATAGATGTGAAAGAAGAAGTGGTTGTAGAAGCTGTGAAGGCATCTGGCCTTGAGGTCCTGGAAGTGAATCATCAGGGAGAATGGGTGTCTGTTACAGCGAGAAAGAATTAGGAGCAGAGTATGCAGCATTTTTTTGTGACACCTTCACAGGTGAAGGAAGAATGGATCTATGTGGAAGGGTCTGATGTGAATCATATGAAGAATGTTCTGCGCATGCGTACAGGAGAAGAATTGATGGTCAGTGATGGCAATAATCTCCAGTATCGGTGTGCGGTAGAGCGTTATGAGGAAGAACTGGCGGTGTTGAAGATCCTGGAAGAATTGCCGGTGGATACAGAGTTGCCTTCGAAGATCTATCTGTTCCAGGGATTGCCGAAGCAGGATAAGATGGAACTGATCGTACAGAAATCGGTAGAATTGGGAGTTTATCAGGTTATTCCTGTGGCAACAAAGCGTGCGGTCGTGAAGCTGGATGCGAAGAAGGCTGCCAGGAAGGTGGAACGATGGCAGCAGATTGCCCAGAGCGCAGCGAAGCAGGCAGGGCGAGGATATATCCCGGAAGTGGCAGACGTAATGTCTTATCGTGAGGCATTGGAGTGTGCTTCGAAGCTAGATGTTGTACTGATTCCATATGAACTTGCTGAGGGGATGAAGGAGACCAAATCTGTGATTGAATCCATTTATCCCGGACAATCGATTGGAATCTTCATCGGGCCAGAAGGTGGATTCGAGAAAGAGGAAGTAGAACAGGCGTTAGAGTATGGTGCCCATGCAATAACATTGGGAAAGAGAATCTTGCGGACAGAGACGGCAGGACTTACGACATTATCCGTTTTGATGTTCCATTTGGAAGGGTAATCACATAATCTGGTAGTAAGAAGAAGCATAGGAAGTGAAAATGATGAAAGAGATCTATTTGGACAATTCTGCGACGACCCGGGCTTATGACAGTGTCGGGGATCTTGTGCGGAAGGTAATGTGTGAAGACTATGGCAATCCGTCTTCCATGCATGCAAAAGGCGTGGAGGCAGAGAAGTATATAAAAGAAGCAAAGGAGACATTTGCGAAGCTTTTGAAGGTTCAGGAGAAGGAAGTGTTCTTTACTTCTGGCGGAACAGAGAGTGATAATCTGGCGCTGATTGGTGCTGCAAGAGCGAATCACAGGGCTGGAAAACATCTGATCACAACATCCATTGAACATCCGGCAATCATTAATACGATGCGATATCTGGAGGAAGAGGAAGGTTTTCGTGTTACCTATCTTCCTGTTGATAAGTACGGAAGAGTGAAGCTGGATGCTTTGCAGGATGCGCTTTGTAAGGATACGATTCTGGTGTCCATTATGTATGTGAATAATGAAGTGGGATCGGTGCAGCCCATACAGGAAGCTGCAAGTATTGTGAAGGCTTATAATAAGAATATCCTGTTCCATGTAGATGCAGTACAGGGCTTTGGCAAGTATCATATATATCCGAAGAAATTAAAGGTAGATATGTGTTCTATCAGTGGCCATAAGATCCATGGCCCGAAAGGAACGGGGGCATTATATATCGGTGAGAATGTTAAGATCAAGCCAATCGTATTCGGAGGCGGACAGCAGAAGGATATCCGTTCCGGTACGGAAAATGTTCCGGGAATTGCCGGACTTTCTCTGGCAGCGAGGACGATTTACAAGGATTTGGACGCCAAAGTGGCAAAGATGCGAGAATTGAAGCAGCATTTTATCGATGGCGTCAGTCAGATTGAGGATATAACGATTCATGGATTGTATGATGAGACTTCAGCACCGCATATTATCAGCGTGGGATTTGCTGGAATTCGAAGTGAAGTATTGTTGCATGCGTTAGAAGATAAGGGGATCTATGTGTCTTCCGGTTCGGCATGTGCTTCCAATCATCCGCAGATCAGCGGCGTTCTCAAAGGGATTGGAGCAAAACAGGAATTCCTGGATGCGACGCTTAGGTTCAGTATGTCAGAATTTACAACCTTAGAAGAGATTGACGATACGCTGGAGACACTATATAATATAGTACCGATGTTGAGAAGATATACCAGACATTAGGAGAATCTGATAGGAGAATAGAAGATGAGATTTCATACTTTTTTGTTAAAATACGGTGAGATAGGAATTAAAGGAAAGAATCGCTACCTGTTTGAGGATGCACTCGTCAGACAGGTGCGCTTCGCCCTGAAGGATGTAGATGGAGAATTTCAGGTACACAAGTCTCAGGCAAGGATCTATGTGGACTGTGAAGGAGATTATGATTACGATGATGCAGTGGAGCATCTGAAGAGAGTATTCGGTGTGGTTGGAATCTGTCCGGTTGTCCGCATGGAAGATCAGGGGTTTGACCAGCTGAAAAAAGATGTAGTTGCATATATGGATGAAGTATATCCGGACAAGAATCTGACATTTAAGGTAGAATCCAGACGTGCCAGAAAGTCTTATCCAAAGAATTCTATGGAGATTAACTGTGATCTTGGAGAGGCGATTCTGGATGCATTTCCAGAGATTCGTGTAGATGTACATCACCCGGATGTGATGTTGAATGTGGAAGTGAGAAATGAAATCTACGTCTATTCTCAGATTATTCCTGGAGCAGGTGGAATGCCGGTTGGAACCAATGGAAAAGCGATGCTTCTGTTATCAGGAGGAATAGACAGTCCGGTAGCTGGTTATATGATATCCAAGCGCGGAGTAGGCATTGAGGCTACTTATTTCCATGCACCGCCGTATACCAGCGAACGTGCGAAGCAGAAGGTGATAGACCTGGCTAGAATCGTTTCTCGCTATTCTGGACCGATCAAGCTTCATGTAGTGAATTTTACAGATATTCAATTGTATATTTATGATCAGTGTCCGCACGATGAACTGACGATTATTATGCGTCGTTATATGATGCGTATTGCGGAGCATTTTGCAAAGGAAGATGGATGCCTTGGACTGATTACCGGAGAGAGTATTGGACAAGTAGCCAGTCAGACGATGCAGAGTCTGGCAGCAACGAACGATGTCTGTACGATTCCAGTCTATCGTCCGGTTATCGGATTCGACAAGCAGGAGATTGTAGACATCGCAGAGAAAATAGATACGTATGATACATCTATTCAGCCTTTTGAAGATTGTTGTACGATCTTTGTGGCAAAGCATCCGGTTACGAAGCCGAATATCGATGTGATCCGCCGTTCTGAAGAGAACTTGAGTGAGAAGATTGATCAGTTGGTACAGGAAGCAATTGATACTGTAGAGATTATCGAAGTGAAGTAAGCGTAATAGATCTGGTTGAGAAAAAAAGGTCAGACCCTGTAAGATACAAGGCCTGACCATTTTCCATCATTTTATTAGCAGATGTATGGCTTTAATGTCTCAAGAATTGTGTCGATTTCTGCATTGTCAGCATGGATATTCAGATCAATTGGTTTAGAAAGATCCAAACTGAAGATACCCATGATAGATTTTGCATCAATAACGTATCTTCCAGATACCAGATCAAAATCATAGTCGAACTTTGTGATATCATTTACAAAAGATTTTACCTTATCGATCGAATTTAAAGAAATCTGAACTGTTTTCATGTTGGAAATACCTCCTTAGCTTCATTTCGTGTTCTATAAACATCTTAAGAGTAAGGGGTATAAAAGTCAAGGAACAATTTGCCAAAGAATGTAAATTAATTTTAATGAATCTTACAACAATATACATAGAAAGGGTTTGTGGGAAGATATGAAGAAAGTAGCATTACATAATCTGGGGTGTAAGGTCAATGCATATGAGACAGAGGCGATGCAGGAACTCCTGGAGGAACATGGCTATGAGATCGTACCTTTTAAGGAAGGGGCAGATATCTATATTATTAATACATGTACGGTGACCAATATGGCGGACCGTAAATCACGGCAGATGCTGCACCGTGCCAGAAAGATGAATCCGCATGCGATTGTTGTGGCTTGTGGATGCTATGTGCAGGCGAAAGCGGACGAGTTGGATGAGTGCATTGATATTGTGGTCGGGAATAACCGCAAGAAAGATATTATTGAGATTTTAAAGGAGTATGAAAGAGGAAGGGAAGGTTCCTGCCAGGAGATGGTGGATATTAACCATACGAAGGAGTATGAGGAAATGCATCTGACCAGAACAGCAGAGCATACCAGAGCATATATTAAAGTGCAGGATGGATGTAATCAGTTCTGTTCTTACTGTATTATTCCTTATGCAAGAGGAAGGGTTCGAAGTCGTGATCATGAAAGCGTACTTCGGGAAGTACAGGGGTTGGCTTCCAATGGATATAAGGAAGTCGTTCTGACAGGAATTCATCTGAGTTCTTATGGAATGGATACGGGAGATCATCTGTTGAATCTGATTCTGGATATTCATGAGGTTCCGGGAATTCAGAGAATCCGTCTCGGCTCTCTGGAACCGCGCATCATTACGGAAGAATTTGCACGTACTCTTGCCAGTCTTCCGAAGATGTGTCCGCATTTCCACTTGTCTTTGCAGAGTGGGTGTGATGCGACATTGAAGCGGATGAATCGTCGCTATACGGCAGAAGAGTATTATGAGAAGTGTGTCCTTCTGCGGAAATATTTTCATAATCCAGCATTGACGACGGATGTAATCGTTGGATTCCCTGGGGAGACAGAAGAAGAGTTTGCACAGTCAAAAGCATTTGTAGATAAGGTGAATTTCTATGAGACGCATGTATTCAAGTATTCCAGACGTGAGGGTACCCTTGCAGCCAAGATGGAGAACCAGGTGCCGGAGACGGTGAAGACAGTCAGGAGTAATGAACTTCTGGAATTGAGCCGTAGAAAACAGAGGAATTATGAGGAAGCGTTGATTGGAACGACGCAGGAAGTATTGATGGAAGAAGAGATTCTTCACGAAGGAGAGAAGTACCAGGTGGGACATACGAAAGAGTATGTAAAAATTGGTCAGAAAACGACAGAGAATCTGACGAATCAACTGGTAAATGTAGAAATTGAGAGTCAGTTGCAAATAATGCATTGAATTTTTGGTGCTAATAGGGTAGAATAACATTGAAGTATTTTTGGAGGACGTGAGTATATGAAAGATTTAAGCAGCACTCAGTTTTTTCAGGTAGAAAGCGGTCCACAAATTCAAGCAAAAGATATACTTGAGATTGTGTACAAGGCATTGAGTGAAAAGGGATACAATCCTGTGAATCAGATTGTGGGTTATATTATGTCAGGAGACCCGACATATATTACCAGCCATAATGGAGCCAGAAGCCTGATCATGAAGATGGAGCGAGATGAATTGGTAGAAGAGATGCTTAAGACGTATATTGAGCATAATAAGTGGGTATAATTTCTATGAGAATCATGGGACTGGATTACGGTTCTAAGACCGTAGGAGTGGCAATCAGTGATCCTTTGGGAATTACTGCTCAAGGAATAGAGACCATATGCCGAAAGGACGAGAACAAACTGCGTAAGACCTGTGCACGGATTGAAGCGTTGATTGAAGAGTACGGGGTAGAGCGGATTGTACTTGGCCTTCCGAAGCATATGAATAATGATATTGGGGATCGGGCAGAACATTCAATAGAGTTTGGAAAGATGCTTTCCCGACGGACCGGCCTGGAAGTCGTGATGTGGGACGAGCGTCTGACTACAGTAGAAGCAGAACGGACTTTGATTGAGAATAAAGTAAGGCGAGAAGACCGCAAAAAATACATTGATAAAATTGCGGCTGTTTTTATATTACAAGGATATTTGGACTCGATTCACATGAACTAAAACCATTTTCGAGGTGTATATATATGGAAAAGATTAAATTCATGTCGGAAGAGATACAGGAAGAGATAGATTTTTTTGTGCTAGAGCAGACCAAGGTGAACGGGGTATCTTATATTCTGGTCACTGATTCGGAGGATGATGAAGCGGAATGTTTAATTCTGAAGGATACATCAGATGAAGCGTCAGCAGACAGCGTCTATGAGATCGTAGATGATGACGTGGAGCTTACTGCTGTTTCAAAAGTGTTTGAGGAACTGCTCGAGGATGTTGATATTGAAAGGTAATATACTATGTCTATCAGTAAAGAAAAGTTTAAAGAAATGCTGAAAGAAAAGGGTCTTAAAGTAACCAATCAGAGGTTGCTTGTATTGCAGGTGCTGGCAGAACACAGAGACAGACATATGACTGCAGAAGATATTTATGAACTGGTAAAAGAGGACTACCCGGAGATTGGGCTGGCAACTATTTACCGGACAGTGCAATTGTTATTAGAAATGCAATTGGTGGATCGTATCAATCTTGATGATGGATGTGTGCGTTATGAGATTGGTGAGTCTTTCGATGGAGTGGAAAGACACCATCACCATCATTTGATATGTAAAACTTGTGGGAAAGTGCTTCCTTTTAAGGATGATTTATTGGACGAACTGGAGCGTCATATAGAGGAAGAGACCGGTTTTCACGTGTTGGACCACGAATTAAAGTTCTATGGACAATGCCAAGAATGCCAGAAAGGGCAAAATTAGTACGGAGAAGCACGTGGAGGTGTAAATTTGAAAAAAGAGAACAACGGAAAATTGCGTATCATTCCGCTCGGAGGACTTGAGAAGATCGGAATGAACATTACTGCCTTCGAATATGAAGACAGTATTATTGTCGTGGATTGTGGTTTGGCATTCCCGGAAGATGATATGCTCGGAATCGATCTTGTGATTCCGGATGTGACATATCTGAAAGATAATATTCAGAAGGTAAAGGGATTTGTGATTACGCATGGACATGAAGATCATATTGGAGCTTTGTCCTATGTGCTGCGTGAGATGAATCTTCCTATCTATGCGACGAAGCTTACTATGGGTATTATTGAGAAGAAGCTTTCAGAGCATAATCTGCTTCGCAGCACCAGAAGAAAAGTAGTAAAGCATGGACAGTCTATTAATCTGGGGCAATTTAGAATTGAATTTATTAAGACAAATCACAGTATTCAGGATGCGGCAGCTCTGGCTATCTATTCACCGGCAGGAATTGTAGTCCATACCGGAGACTTTAAGGTGGACTACACACCTGTATTTGGCGATGCCATTGATCTTCAGCGCTTTGCTGAGATTGGTAAGAAAGGAGTTCTGGCATTGATGTCAGACAGTACCAATGCGGAGAGGAAAGGATTTACCCAGTCCGAGCGTACCGTGGGAATTACATTTGACCACATATTTGCAGAGCATCAGAATTCAAGAATTATCATTGCAACATTTGCTTCCAATGTAGATCGTGTGCAGCAGATCATCAATTCTGCATGCAAGTATAATCGTAAGGTTGTAGTAGAAGGAAGAAGCATGGTCAATATTATACAGGTTGCCCAGGAGTTAGGGTATCTGAATGTACCGGAAAATACATTGGTTGAGATTGATCAGTTGAAGAATTATCCGCCGGAAAAGACCGTGTTGATCACTACCGGAAGCCAGGGTGAGTCTATGGCTGCCCTGTCACGTATGGCAGCAGATGTGCATAAAAAAGTGTCCATTATGCCTGGAGATACGGTAATCTTCAGTTCGAATCCGATTCCAGGTAATGAAAAATCAGTTTCCAGGGTTATTAATGAACTCTCCTCCAAAGGAGCTAACGTTATATTCTCCGATGCCCATGTATCCGGTCATGCATGTCAGGAAGAATTAAAATTAATCTACTCCCTGGTAAAGCCAAAATATGCGATACCGGTACACGGCGAGTACCGTCACTTAAAAGCAAACGCAGGAGTTGCCATGAATCTTGGTATTCCAAAAGAGAATATTTTCATCCTGCAGTCAGGCGATGTATTGGAATTGAGTGATAAAGAGGCCAAAGTCGTAGATAAAGTACACACCGGCGCGATCCTCGTAGATGGTCTCGGAGTAGGAGATGTAGGAAATATCGTACTTCGTGACAGACAACATCTGGCAGAAGATGGAATCATGATCGTAGTACTTACATTAGAAAAAGGCAGTAACCAATTGCTGGCAGGACCTGACATTGTATCACGTGGATTTGTCTACGTCAGAGAATCAGAAGGTCTGATGGAAGAGGCTCGTAATATAGTGACAGAAGCAGTCGAAGATTGCCTGCTGCACCAGCGTAATGCCGACTGGAGCAAGATAAAAATGGTAATCCGCGATACCATGAATGAATTCATTTGGAAACGGACAAAAAGAAAACCAATGATCTTGCCAATTATTATGGATGTGTAAAAAGGTGAAAAAGGGGACGTAGTATTTTTTAATTTTACTACGTCCCATATTGCGATTTGTGGTGTACCAAAATGAAAAAAGGGGTGTCCCAAAATGATTGTTGATGAAAGAATGGTGACGTATATTCATTCTCTGGAGACGCCGGAGAGTCCGTTGATTGAGCAGATTGAGCAGGAGGCTTTGGATACGTATGTGCCGATTATCCGTAAGGAGACGCAGAGTTTTCTGAAGGTGTTGTTGATGATGAAGAAGCCTGTGCGGGTTCTTGAGGTGGGAACTGCGATTGGTTTTTCGGCGCTTTTGATGTGTGAGTATTTGCCGGAAAATGGGCATATTACGACGATTGAGAAGTATGAGAAGCGGATTCCGATTGCGCGGGAGAATTTTAAGCGTGCGGGCAAGGAAGATCGGATTACATTGATTGAAGGTGATGCGCTTGAGGTGATGCGTTCTTTGGAAGGGCCGTTTGATTTTATATTTATGGATGCGGCTAAGGGACAGTATATTCACTATATGCCGGAGGCGATTCGTCTGCTTTCTAAGGATGGTGTGTTGATGTCTGATAACGTGTTGCAGGATGGCGATATTATAGAATCACGGTTTGCAGTGGAACGGCGGAATCGTACGATTCACAGTCGGATGAGGGAATATCTGTATGAATTGAAGCATAATGACCAGTTACAGACATCCATTATACCACTGGGGGACGGTGTGGCTCTTAGTGTGAAGAAGACCATGACGGTAGAAGATAAAGGAGAATTACAGAATGAAGAATAGACGACCTGAACTCTTGATTCCAGCCAGCAGCCTGGAAGTATTGAAGACTGCGGTTATATTTGGCGCAGATGCAGTATATATTGGCGGTGAGGCTTTTGGACTTCGTGCGAAAGCGAAGAATTTCTCGATGGAAGATATGCGCGAAGGAATTGAATTTGCCCATGAGCATGGAGTGAGAGTTCATGTAACGGTAAATATTCTTGCCCACAATGATGATCTGGAGGGCGTAGAGGAATATTTGAGAGAATTGAAAGAAATAGGCCCGGATGCGTTAATTATCGCGGATCCGGCAATCTTTGAGATGGCAAAGGAGATATGTCCGGAGATTGAGCGTCACATCAGTACGCAGGCCAATAATACGAATTATGGAACGTATCGTTTCTGGTGGAAGCAAGGCGCGAAGCGAGTGGTATCTGCCAGAGAGCTGTCACTAAAAGAGATTAAGGAGATTCGGGAACGTATTCCGGAAGAGATGGAGATTGAAAGCTTCATTCATGGAGCTATGTGTATCTCTTATTCTGGAAGATGTCTGTTGAGTAATTATTTCACCGGACGCGATGCCAATCAAGGAGCATGTACGCATCCTTGCCGTTGGAAATATGCGGTGGTAGAGGAGACCAGACCAGGTGAATATATGCCGGTTTATGAGAATGAGCGTGGCACATATATCTTCAATTCGAAGGATCTGTGCATGATTGAGCATATTCCGGAGATGATTGATGCAGGAATTGACAGTTTCAAGATCGAAGGACGTATGAAAACGGCATTGTATGTGGCGACGGTAGCCAGAACTTACCGAAAGGCTATTGATGATTATCTGGAAGACCCGGAGAAATACAAAGCAAATATGCCATGGTATCTGGATCAGATCTCCAATTGTACTTATCGCCAGTTCACGACAGGGTTCTATTTTGGAAAGCCGAGCGAAGAGAGCCAGATCTATGACAGCAATACGTATGTCAAGGAGTATACTTATCTGGGAATCATCGGCAGTGAAAAGGATGGAATGTATCGGATCGAACAGAGAAATAAGTTTTCAGTCGGAGAGACGATCGAAATCATGAAACCGGATGGCCGCAACATCGAAGTGACGGTGAGACGAATCGTCGATGAAGATGGAAATGAGCAGGAGAGTGCGCCGCATCCGAAGCAGGTACTGTATATTGACTTTGGAGAAGAGGCAGAACAGTATGATATCCTGAGGCGTGCGGAACCTGAGACTTAGAAGAACTAATGTATGATAGGAATGTGAAAGAGCAGAAACCCTTGGAAGGATAAGGTGTTTCTGCTCTTTCTTTACATTTCCTGAAATATTTACAATAAATAAGTAATAATTGAGATTTAGCATTCTGCGTTTGTAGCTTCATTGCCAAGAAGCTCAGCAGCAGGAGTTTTCACACGCTTTTTAAATACCATACTTCCGAGCAATCCAGCTGTTATTCCACCGAGTACAGCAAAGACGAGTGCAAGAATTACTTTTACTGGTGAATTGAAAGCAAATGGTGCCAGAAGTCCAGGGATAGGGGAAGCAGTTCCCGGTGCATTATTGATGATATGGAACGCTGCCGCAGATATTCCGGCAAATCCGCCTCCGAAGAAGTTAGAACAATAGATCGGGATTGGGTTCGCGGTAATAATGTCAGCCTGTGTTAAAGGCTCCAACATCACTGCGATGACATTGCTTCTGTCACCTAATTTTAATTTTGAGAAAATGATTCCGTTCGTAAAGGATCCGCCGACACAGGCGATGGCAGCAATTCCCATAGCCAGTCCATCCAGGCTCAACATGGCAGTCAGTGCCATAGAACTGAGTGGAGATGTACAGATCATCTTTATAATACCACCAAGTAAGAATCCCATGACGATCGGAGACTGTTCGGTTGCAGCAGAGATCGTGCCGCCGATTTTTACTAATGTAGCATTAACCGCAGGGTTCACTGCAAATGCAATAAAACGTGCCATTGGTGCGATTAATAAAGCACCGCCGATCATGTTAAGACCTTCTGGCAATTTCTTTTCGATGATTGGAGAAACCAGACCAACGATATAGCCTGCAATAAATCCTGGCAAGATTCCGTAACCGCCGACAGCGACACCAGCAGTCACTGCAAAGACCGGATTAGCACCCATGGAGATAGGAACCATGATTGCAGCGGCTACGCCGCCAAGACTTCCGGAAGTTTCACCAACTGTACGGAAGAATTCAAGACCTAACAAGTCGCCAGTGATATATTTGTGAACTGCTTCTACCAAAAATGTGGCAATGGCAGCATTGGCCATACCGGACATAGCAAGCTGTCCTTTGGGCATTTTTAGACTGAATAAAGAAAAACCAGCCAATGTGATTAATAATAATCCGACTCCAGATAAAATTGTTAACATAGACATTCCCTCGCATTTCATATTGAATTTTTGAATAAGTTCCGTTTCTCTATTGATATAGTTAATATAATAACGAGACTTCAAAAAGTATCAAACGGTATCAAAATAGACGAAAAAAAAGAAGTATCATTAGAAATTTTGTGACATTTCACAAAAATACTCTAATGATACTGTATATAATAACGAAGAAAAATGTCTTTGAAATTATTAGTGGGACAGACAATATACCACCAAAGCATTCAGAAAGCTCTTGATCTTTACATTTCCATGCTTTTTACTTTTCCCGCGGATATAGTCCATCTCTTTTCGAACCTGCTCAAAATTATAAAGAGTATTCGAATATTCGGTAAATATTTCATTGCTGTAATCTTCAATTCCTAAGTGGGCCAGATTGACAAGCCCGGTGTTGACCGTTCGACGGATGCGCTGTTCCATGGATTTGGGTGAATCACTGAACTTGCTGCAAAGTTCATTTAATGTGGTGTCATTCATCTGTTCTTTATGCTCCATCAGGTATTCTGCAACCAGGGCAATATCTTTGCTTCCAATGTCTCCGATAATACCCAGCTGCTGTAAAACATTGCGGAGTGTAGAAGAAGATTCGCTGTTTGACGGAAGAGAAGATTCTGGCTTTATCTCTGGCTGCATACCTTCCAGGAATATATTTTGCATCTTGTTCATGGTACGCTGCATGGTAAGAGAACTACTGACTTTTTTTATGACTGTCTCGACCTCGATACTGTTAAGTGGTTTTTGGATAAAAAATTCAATACCTGCTTCATAGGCGGAAGCTATCATATCCTTGGAAGAGACTTGGGAAAGCATGATGTAGGATGCACCAGGAAGTTGGGCTTTTGCATGTTCCACAAAAGTGATTCCATCCATTTTAGGCATTAATAAGTCTACGATTACGATGTCCGGCTTGAGTGAAAGCAGATCATCCAAAGCATCCTGACCGTTATCGGCAGAGCCGCAGATGGTACCTAAGTTCCGTTCTGTAATAATGATTTTTAATATATTTCGGACATTTTGATCATCATCAATTAGGTAGAATTTCATAATTATGACCTCTTTTCAAGAATTTGTCTGGGAATCTGAATGGTAAATGTAGTTTTGCCAGGGCGGGAAGTAAGGTCTATCTTTCCATTCAGCTGGTTTTCGACCAGATCTTGTACTAGATTCAGTCCCAATCCTCGATTGACTTCCCCAGTTGTAAAATTAATCTTTGTAGAAAATCCAGGATGAAAAACTTCGTTAATATATTCTTCTTTGATACCGGGACCTTGATCGGTAACTTCAAATGTGCAGAAGTCTGAATTGGAAGTCTGAGATACTAAGATTGTCACACAAGACTCGGTAGCAGCTTCTATAGCATTATTAAATAGATTCCGGAAGACAGACATCAGTGCGTATTGCTTGTCTGTATAAAAATTATCGGAACATCTGGCAGATAAGGAAAGTTCTTTTCCCTGTTCTCTTGCTGTCAGAGTGACAGAGTCTTTTAATAGTGTAAGAAGGTCTTCCAGATACATTCCATCGCTTTGAAATTCCTGGTCAAGCGCTTCAGATATTCCACGTAAGATCAACAAATATTCCTTTTTGATTTCATGGATATCTTTTGCCACTGACAGAGCAGATGAAGAGATTTCCGGATCTGTGTCAGATGCTTTTAGTTTTTCAAATAATCGATAAGAAGTGTTCATAGTCTCTTCGATAAGCGAGGTATTCTTGCGCATCCAGACCATTTCCCCATTTAATTTGGATATCAACAGAAGAAGGCGCTTGTAGCGATCTTCATGTTCTTGCTGTAAAAGTAATAACTTATATCGATCAAAAATGGTCAGGACGCACCAGATGACCAATGTACGCAGACAAGCGACCAATAAGATACTAAGTTGTGTCTTAACTGTTAAAGCATCATTTTGCATACGTAAAAAAAGTTCCGTAAAATTTGCTGTGTAGTCAATGAATATCAGTGGCAGAACAACCAATATTCTTGATAGGGTTCGATTCTTCAGCCAGTGCGTGTACAGGCAGAGAAGAAGACCGTAACAGATGTAAAATCCTGTCTCCGGGAAAAAAGAGGCTATACTTCCATCCAGCGTTCCCGATTGAAACCAGTTCATCAGTACACGCAAGGCGAATACGCCAAATGCAGAACAAAAAGTAACGGGAATCAGGGGGAAGTTCTCTGTCAAAAAGAAAAAGACAGGAATAAAAATAATGGCAATAGAAATCTTAAAATCTGCAATAAAAAGATTCATGCTAAGCTGTGCAGCCAGTATGATAAATATACTATAATACAAAGTTTTATTCAGTTTGTGATTCATGACATACCCCAAATCGTCAATATAAATCCATAGTTATTTATATTTACTATAACTTTTTTGGCGCTTTTTGTATAGAGAAAATTGAATGGAAAAGCACAAAAGAAATTAAATTTACATAAACTATATTAAATACGCTTAGAGGTGCTTTCCTTGAAATCATTTCCCCAACCCCTCACTGCAGCGGAAGAAAGAGAATATCTGCAAAAATATACGGAGGGTGATCTTGAAGCGAAACATATCTTAGTCGAGCGGAATCTGCGCCTCGTCGCTCATATCGTGAAAAAATATCAGTCTTATGAAGAAGAGGCGGAAGACCTATTATCCATCGGAACTATTGGACTTATCAAAGCGGTCGTAACATTTAATCCAGAAAAATGTGTTCGATTAGGGACATATGCGGCACGCTGTATTGAAAATGAAATCTTGATGTATCTTCGGGCCAAAAAAAAATCATCCAAAGAAATATCCTTGTATGAACCTATAGGAACCGACAGAGAAGGAAATGAAATTCAGCTTTTTGATATTATTGAGACAGAAGAGACAGATGCACATAAAAAAGTAGAACTAAGTGATGATATTCAGATATTATATGAGCGGGTAGAGTCAGAATTGTCACCAAGAGAAAGACTGGTATTGAAAATGCGGTATGGATTGTATAACGGAGAAGAGTATACACAGCGGGAGATTGCTAAGCAGTTAGGCATCTCTCGTTCTTATGTTTCAAGAATTGAAAAAAGTGCTATCGAAAAATTGCGAGGATATTTTTAAAAAGGGACATTGCACTGGGGACGGGGTTTTTGAAAAAACCCCCGTCCCCGATTCACAAATCCGAAAAGAGATGTTATAATATGGGATATGTGAAATTTATGAGATATTTCGATACGAAAGGTGAATTTATGTATGGGAAGTAACAATCTTTTTGCGGAATTGCCAAAGGGATCTATCTCTGAGATTATTATACAGAGAATTACGGATGCTTTGATCAGTGGGGAATTAAAGCCGGGCGATAAGATTCCGACAGAAATTGAATTTAGTGAGAAGCTTGGTGTAAGCCGCAATGCGATCCGGGAAGCGATTAAGGTGCTGGTCGCATTTGGAGTGTTGGAGATACGGCGTTCAGAAGGAACTTTTGTTGTTGAAGAATATAATAACAAATTATTGGATCCGTTGTTGTATGGATTGATTTTGTCTGAGCATTCGATGGAGGAACTTCTGGAGGTGAAGATTGCGGTGGCCAATTCAGTGCTGTATCTTGCGATCTTGAATGCTTCGGATGATGATATCCGTCAGTTGAGACAACTTGGTTTGGAATTTAAACGGATCATGAATGAGGCGCCGGCGGATATTGAGAAGATGTATCAGGCGAGTAAGCGTTTTAATGAATATTTGAGTGAAATATCTCAGAATAGGATGTTATATCAGTTGGACAGCATTATCCGTAAGATTGCATCATTTACAAGGCACAAAGCGATAGAAGTGTCGGTTGAGAGAAATCAGCTGAATGCACTCCCGGATAATTATCTGAAAGAGGTAGACATATTGGAAGCGAGAGATAAAAGTGCAATTGCAGCCTTTATGGATGAAAGATTAAAATTATGGCAGGATTTGCTGTTGTGAG
Organism: Faecalicatena contorta; assembly: GCF_021531895.1. Lineage (GTDB taxonomy): Bacteria > Bacillota > Clostridia > Lachnospirales > Lachnospiraceae > JAFBIX01. Next base: position 45,208 of record NZ_JAFBIX010000007.1, read on the forward strand.
AAAGATTGGTAAAAATTTATCAAATACGTTAAAATATCAACAAAATGAGGTTGTGTTTTTTGTATAGTTTACACAAAAAACCAACCTCATTTTGTTGATATATGCCGATTGAAATAGAACGTACAATGTAGTACATTAAACATACAATGATGGAACGATTTTAAGGAGGCAATAAGAATGGAAGCAAAAGAATATGTATTGGATCTGATTCAAAAAGGAAGAGCAGCACAGCAGGAATTTGAGCAGTTCTCACAGGAAGATGTAGATAAAGCTGTACGCGCGATCGGAAAAATTATCTATGACAATGGCGAAATGTTGGCAAAGATGGCTGTAGAAGAGACACGTATGGGAGTCTATGAGGATAAGATTAAAAAGAACAAAGGAAAATCAAAGGCTGTATGGAACAAATTAAAAGGTGTTAAGAGCCGTGGAATTATTGAATACGTGGAAGAGGAAGGCATTGTAAAAGTTGCAAAGCCAATTGGTGTTATTGGAGCTGTTTCTCCGACAACGAACCCTACCATGACTCCAATGCAGAATGCCATGATCGCATTGAAGGGGGGTAATGCAATCATCGTCGGACCACATCCACGTGCAAAGAAAACAGGGGTTGAAACTGTAAATCTTATGAGAGAGGCATTAAAGTCTGTAGGAGCTCCTGAGGATCTGATCCAGATTATCCCAGAACCAACCGTAGAACTGTCTGGCTTGTTGATGTCCGAGTGTGACGCTTGTATTTCTACAGGAGGTCCAGGAATGGTAAAGGCTGCGTATAAGAGTGGAAAACCGGCATTTGGTGTAGGAGCTGGAAATGTACAGACGCTGGTAGATACAGATGCGGATATTGCAGCAGTCGCAAAGAAAGTTGCCACAAGCCGTACTTATGATAATGGTGTTCTTTGTACTTGCGAACAGTGTGTACATATCCCGGCATCCAAACATGATGAGATGGTAGAAGAACTGGTAAAACAGGGTGCTTATTATATCAACAAACCAGAAGATGTTGAGACACTTCGAAAAGGTCTGTTCCCGAATGGTGTAATCAACAAAGACGCAGTAGGTGCTTCTGCAACATTTATCGCTGAGCTGGTAGGCCTGGAAGTTCCGGCGGATACAAGATTTTTACTGGTAGAGATTGAAAAATCTGGAGCAGAAGAGTGCCTTGCAAAAGAAAAACTGTGTCCGGTTCTGGCAATCAACAGCTATGATACCTGGGAAGAAGCAGTAGATAAGGCTGTCACAAACCTGAAAAATGAAGGAGCAGGCCACAGTGCCGTTGTTCATTCTAATACAAAAGAACATGTCGAGTATGCAGCAGAATTACTTCCGGTATCCCGTATTGGTGTAAACATGATCGGTTCTTCCGGACTTGGCGGTGGATTTGACAATGGTCTGAATCCAACAGCAACACTTGGATGCGGAACCTGGGGCAATAACTCCCTCAGCGAGAACTTATGGTGGAATCATCTTGTAAATATTGCAAGAATCGCATATGTATTGCCAGATAAGCCGATCCCGACAGATGAAGAGATCTGGGCTGAGTAGATTGGAGACATGTTATGATTCGTAGTTTTAAAGAGTTAATTGAAAAAGTACAGAATGGGGAGCCACAGACTTTGTCTGTGGCTGTTGCCCAGGATGCAGATGTTCTGTTGTCTGTCTGGAATGCATACCAGAATCGGATCATTCAAGGGGCATACCTGGTAGGAAATGAAAAAGAAATAAGAGAAATCGCGAAAGAACAGGGAATTGACCTGTCTAAATTTGAAATTGTAAATGAAGAAGAAAAGCCGGAAGCATGTGCAGCTGCAATTAAGCTGGTAAGAGAAGGGAAAGCATCCCTTCCGATGAAAGGATTCGTAGATACTTCGGTTGCATTAAAGGCTTTATTGAATAAAGAATACGGATTAAGAACCGGAAATCTGATCTGTCACGTAGGATTGATGGAAGTAGCAGGATTTGACCGTATGTTTTTGTTAAGTGATTCTGCCATGACGATCGCGCCTACATTGGAACAGAAGGTAGATCTGATCAAGGCATGTACACAGATTGCACATGCTATGGGAAATGACAATCCGAAAGTGGCAGTTCTCTGCGCGGTAGAGAAGGTCAACCCTAAGATGCCGGCAACTCTGGATGCAGCAGAGCTTACCAGGATGAATGAAGAAGGAGAGATCACTGGATGTATGGTCAAAGGTCCTCTTGCCATGGATAACGCAGTATCTGTTGAAGCTGCGCGCCATAAGGGAATTGACCATCCGGTGGCTGGAAATGCGGATATTCTGATCACACCGGATATTGAGGCGGGAAATATTCTGAATAAATCTATGGAATATTTTGCAAAATGTGAAAAAGCCGGATGTATTATGGGTGCTGCAAAACCTATGGTTTTGACATCCAGAGCAAGTTCGGATACATCCAAGATGAATTCTATTGCACTTGCTGTACTTGCTGCGCAGGCAGTGGGAAAGAATTAAGGAGGGCATATGTATCGAATTATTGTATTAAATCCTGGATCAACTTCTACAAAAGTTGCATTGTATGAGGATGATCAGAAGGTTTTTTCGGAGACAATTGATCATCCAGCCAAAGATCTGGCGGTATTTCCGAATATTGTGGATCAACTTCCTTATCGCAAGGAGATCATTACAAAAACTTTGAAGGAAAAAGGTGTTGATCCGAGTACGGCAGACGCATTTTCTGCAATCTGTACAGGACTATTGCCGATGGCAGGCGGTGTGTTCGAAGTAAATGAGAAAATGTATGAGCACGGGCAGATTGGGCCAGGAAGTAAGCATCCGGGAAATCTAGGCCCCCTTCTTGCAAAAGACTTTGCGGAAGAGTTTGGTGGACGTGCATTTATCGTTGATGCGAGCAGTGTTGATGAATTTGAAGAAGAAGCGCGTATGACAGGTTTTGTAGAACTGTTCCGTACCAGTCGTGGACATCCGCTGAATCAGCGCGCAGCAGCCAGAAGATATGCGGTTGATTGTCAAAAAGCTTACGAAGAATTGAATCTCGTTGTAGCGCATCTTGGTGGAGGAATCTCTGTCAGTGCACATTGTCAAGGAAAGATGGTAGATACCGTTGACAGTACACGTGGAGAGGGACGTATGGCTCCGACCAGAAGTGGCACCGCTCCACTTGCAGATGTAATTGAACTCTGTTATTCTGGAAAATATACGAAAAAGGAAATGCTTACGAAGGTAATGAAGACCGGTGGCTGGACGGCACATCTTGGAACGTCTGATGCCCGTGAAGTAGAGCAGAGAATTGAAGATGGCGATAGATTTGCAGAATTGGTATACCGGACAACGGCTTATCAGATTGCAAAAGATATTGCAGCGATGGCATCCGTTATGAAAGGAAAGGTTGATGCTATTATTTTGACCGGCGGAGTTGCCTATTCAGAGATGATGGTAAATATGCTGAAAGAGCGAGTTGAGTTCATTGCACCGGTTAAGGTATATCCGGGAGAATTTGAGATGGATGCATTGGCTGCAGGCGCTCTTCGTGTACTCGAAGGCAGAGAAGAGCCGAAATCATATACCGGAGAACCTGTTTTTCCAGGGTTTGACGTTATATACAAGAACTAGATAAGAAACGAGGAGAAGGAACATTGGACATTGGAATATGGAATCTGTTAGGAATTATACTGATTATAGCCATTATCATTGGCGTAGGTATCTATTCAGGAAGAATGGTATCGGATGCCTCAGATTTTGATACTGGTGGAGGAAAGGCAGGACCATGGATCGTGTGTGGAGCCATTATGGGAAGTCTGGTCAGTGGTCAGGCGACCATCGGGACTGCACAACTGGCTTTTGAATATGGAATGTCAGCCTGGTGGTTCACTTTAGGATCTGGAATTGGCTGCCTGATTCTGGCAATCGGGTATGTGATTCCATTACGGCACAGCGGCAGTATTACGTTGCTGGAAGTTATCGGAAAAGAATATGGCGCGAAGGCTGAATATGCAGGATCTGTATTGTGTTCCATTGGTATTTTTATCAGCGTGATTGCACAGGTATTGTCTAGCTGTGCACTTTTGACGACCATTTTTCATATGGATTTCTTGCCGGCAGCTATGATATCTGTCGTAGTTATGATGATTTATGTGGTGTTCGGTGGTGCATGGGGCGCCGGAATGGGTGGAGTGGTAAAACTGATTCTGCTCTATGGCGCATCCATATTGGGATTAGGAATTGTTCTGACGAACAGTCACGGAATCAGTGCTTTGGTTGATCAATTACGTGCGACACTTGTGGGAACGGATGTAGGAGAATTGGCTGGGATTACAGCTTCTGAAGATATGTCAGCAAGATATTTCAGTCTGTTTTCCAGAGGATTTTTGAAAGATATGGGTTCCGGCCTGTCACTTTTATTGGGAGTACTGGCAACACAGACCTATGCCCAGGCAATCTGGTCCGCCAAAAGTGACAGTAAGGCAAGAAAAGGTGCCATGTTAAGTGCAGTACTTATTCCGCCGATTGGAATTGCATGTATATTTATTGGAATGTTTATGAGAAATCATTGCATGACGACGAATGAAATTGCAGCGCTTACAGAAGCGGGAAAGAGCATTCCGGAGGGAATGATTGAGATTGCAAGTTCTTCGCAGGTATTTCCGACGTTTGTTCTGCATTATATGCCAAAGTTTATCGGGGGAATAGTACTTGGTACACTGCTGGTTACTGTTATCGCCGGAGGTGCGGGTCTGTCCCTTGGTGTGGCAACGATCTTGGTGAATGATATTTTCTGTAAGATATCAAAGCAGCTGGCGGATGTAAAGAAGAAGTTATATACAACAAGAGTTACGATTGTGGTCATTCTCTGTTGTGCAGCGGCAATTGCTCTGGTTGTTCCAGGAGCAATTATCAATGATTTTGGATTCTTGTCTATGGGAATTCGGGGAACAGTCGTATTTATTCCGCTTACCTGTGCTTTATTTGCCAAAGGGAAGGTGGCATCCTGGGCAGTGCTTGTCTCTATGGCCGCAGGACCAATTGCAGTGCTGGGCGGTAATCTTTTGGGGCTGCCGTTTGATTCCCTGTTTCTTGGAATCTTCGTATGTCTTGTGATTATCGGAGCCGGAGTTCTGGCACCTTCTAAAAATGCATAGAATCATATAAAAAAATAATTGACATTGCTGAATGATTGGGATAAGATGGATTCACATTTATGATAAGAGAATCCTCTTATCCCGATTTTTTTCTAGATAAAAATCTTATCGGACTGTTTCGGTCCAAATCATCCAAAGTATAATTTGATAATTGCAAAGAGAAAGGAGTGCGTAAATGGCATTTAGTTCAGTATTATCCGCTGCAATTCACGGCCTTCATGTAGAGTTGATACACGTGGAAGCAGATGTAAGTAACGGACTGCCAGTATTTCACATGGTGGGATATCTGTCTTCAGAGGTGAAAGAAGCCTCGGAAAGGGTACGGACTGCAGTACGGAATTCAGAGATTCGTATTCCGGCGAAAAAGATGGTAATTAATCTGGCACCGGCCACAGTAAGAAAGCGGGGAGCTTCTTTTGATCTGCCGATCGCGCTGGCGTTATTGGCTGCATTGGGAATATTCCCGGAAGAGAAGCTTAAAGATGTTCTTGTGCTAGGAGAATTGGGGCTGGATGGAAGTGTACAGGCGGTGTCGGGAGTTCTTCCGATTGTGATGAAAGCACGGGAGGAAGGCTGTAAGGCCTGTATTCTTCCAAAGCAAAATATGTCGGAGGGAGCATTAGTAGAGAATATGCAGATTCTTGGAGTAGAACATCTGAAAGAAGCATGCGCTTATCTGAAGGGTGAGAAGGCATTGCAATATGTTAACTCTAAACATAAGCAAGGAATGGAGAATCCACTTGGAACAACGCTGGTAGATTACAGTGATATTCAAGGACAGCAGGCGGTCAAGCGGGCAGCAGAAGTGGCAGTGGCAGGAGGGCATAACCTGCTCCTTGTGGGACCGCCTGGAAGCGGAAAATCCATGATGGCCCAGAGAATCCCGACCATACTGCCACCTCCGACTCTGGAAGAAAGTATGGAGATTACGAAGATATATAGTGTCTTAGGAATGGTAGATAAAGAACATCCACTGATTACCGGGAGACCGTTTCGCAGCGTACATCATACAGTAACAAAGGCTGCACTAATAGGCGGAGGGCTGATCCCAGTGCCGGGAGAGATCAGCTTAGCGCATGGTGGTGTACTGTTCCTGGATGAATTGGCAGAATTTCAGAAGCCGGTACTGGAAGTGCTACGGCAACCGTTAGAAGAACATCAGATTCGGATTACCAGAAGTCATGGGAATTACGTGTTCCCGGCGAATTTTACATTGGCTGCAGCTATGAATCCATGTCCATGTGGAAATTATCCGAATCTTGAGAAATGCACATGTACTCCTTCACAGATTCAGCAATATCTTGGCAGAATCAGTCAGCCATTCTTGGATCGGATTGATATCTGTGTAGAAGCACCAAGAATTTCTTATGAAGAATTAAGCGCTGGAGAGAGACAAGAGAGTTCGGAATCTATACGCAGACGAGTCTGTCAGGCAAGAGAGATTCAGAACCTGCGTTATTTGGAAACGACAATCAGGACGAACTCCATGCTTAGTGCGAAGGATTTGCAGAGATATTGTGTCTTAGGAGCAAAAGAAGAACGTCTGATGAAGCAGGCATTTAACGTATTAGGACTTACAGCACGGACTTATCATAAGATATTACGTGTTGCACGGACGATTGCCGATATGGAGATGAGTGAGCAGATTCGGGAGCATCATCTGAAAGAGGCAATTGGATATCGAACAATGGAAAAGAAGTATTGGGGAAGGTGAATGAGTAAATGATGTATGAATATTGGCTGTCAGCAATTCGCCCGTTATCTGACAAGAAAAAAAGACTGTTGAGAGAAGAATATGGAGATGGAAAAACTATATATAATATAGAAGAAATACATCTGCGATTCCTGAACTTTTTGGAAAGTCGAGATGTGGATACTATTTTAAGATCAAAAAAAGAATGGGAGATAGAGAAGTGTTGGGAGAAACTGCAGGAACAAGGGATACGGATGATTCCGTATTTTTCAGAAGAATATCCCAAGAAGCTTACGAATATTTCGCAGCCACCTTACGCACTCTATGTAAAAGGTAGCCTTCCCAGGGAAAATCAGGTTTCAGTTGCAATTGTAGGTGCAAGAAGATGTACACACTATGGTGAACAGATTGCGTTAGAGTATGGTGAGGCTTTGGCTTCAGAAGGAATACAGATTATCAGCGGAATGGCGAGAGGAATTGACGGGGCGGGGCAAAGAGGAGCGCTGAATGCAGGAGGAGCAACCTATGGAGTGCTGGGATGTGGGGTAGATATCTGTTATCCCAGGGAGAATATTGGATTATATATGGATATTCAACAAAAGGGAGGAATCATATCTGAACAGATTCCCGGACAGCCCCCGTTGCCGGCTTATTTTCCTGAAAGGAACCGAATCATCAGTGGACTGGCGGATGTGGTTCTTGTAATAGAAGCAAAAGAAAAAAGTGGGTCGCTGATCACGGCTGATATGGCACTGGAGCAGGGAAAAGATGTGTATGCTTTGCCGGGACCTGTGACGAGTTCTATGAGTCAGGGATGCCATCGTTTGATTCGTCAGGGTGCAGGAATCCTGATATCCCCGGAAGATTTATTGATTGAGTTAGGTATAAATATTGTGAATCAAGGGCAAATAATTGACAAAAATGAAAAAGTGCTTGAAAGTACAGAAAATATGGTGTATAGTTGTCTCGGTTTATTTCCAAAGGGAATGAGTCAGCTATTAGAGGAGACTGGACTGAATGTACAGGAACTCCTGGAACAGCTGATTACTCTGGAAATGAAAGGATATGTGAAAGAAATATCTAAAAATTATTATGTAAAGCTCCGGTAGATGATACCGGTGGATATATTTTCATGGAGGAAATTATTTTATGGCACGTTATCTTGTAATTGTGGAGTCACCAGCAAAAGTGAAGACCATCAAGAAATTTTTAGGAAGTAATTATGTGGTGACCGCATCAAACGGACATGTAAGAGATCTGCCCAAGAGTCAGCTTGGAGTTGATGTTGAGCATGATTACGAGCCGAAGTATATTACAATCCGGGGAAAAGGAGAGATTCTTGCCAACCTTCGCAAGGAAGTGAAGAAGGCCGATAAAGTGTATCTCGCAACTGACCCGGACCGTGAAGGAGAAGCAATTTCATGGCATCTGAGTCAGGCTTTGAAATTGGAAAATAAAAAGACGTACAGAATCAGTTTTAATGAGATTACAAAAAATGCGGTAAAAGCATCTCTGAAAAATGCGCGAGAAATCGATATGGATCTTGTTGATGCACAGCAGGCACGAAGAATTCTTGATCGAATTGTTGGATATAAGATTAGTCCGCTTTTATGGGCAAAGGTAAAGAGAGGATTAAGTGCCGGACGTGTACAGTCGGTAGCACTTCGAATCATTGCAGACAGAGAAGATGAGATCAATGCTTTTATTCCAGAAGAATATTGGACGTTGGATGCGAATCTGAAGGTAGAGGGAGAGAGAAAGCTTCTGACAGCTAAGTTCTATGGAACAGATAAGAAGATGACGATTCATTCTCAGAAAGAGCTGGATGCAATCATGAAGGATCTGGAGCATGCAGACTATTCAGTGGCAGATGTAAAAAAGGGTGAGAGAACGAAGAAGTCACCAGTACCTTTTACGACAAGTACTTTACAGCAGGAGGCATCTAAAGCGCTCAATTTTGCAACAGCTAAGACAATGAGGATTGCCCAGCAGTTATACGAAGGAATTGATATTAAAGGAAATGGAACGGTAGGTCTGATCACTTATCTTCGTACCGATTCCACCCGTGTCTCTGAAGAGGCAGATGCCAACGTGCGTGAATATATTGCTTCAAGTTATGGACAGGATTATGTGGCTGTAAATGAGGCGAAGTCTGGAGATGGGCATAAGATTATTCAAGATGCCCACGAAGCAATTCGTCCGACGGATGTGACACGCACTCCGGCAGCAATGAAGGATTCCTTAACCAGAGACCAGTTCCGTTTGTATCAGTTGATCTGGAAGCGTTTTGTTGCCAGCAGAATGCAGCCCGCAAGATATGAGACCACATCTGTGAAGATTGCAGCTGGAAAGTATTATTTTACAGTGGCGGCTTCCAAGATTGCATTTGAAGGATTCCGAACGGTATACACAGAAGCAGGAGAAGAAAAAGAAGAAAATAATGTATTGCTGAAAGGATTGGATAAGGATTCCGTTCTTTCTAAGGAAAGTTTTGAGACAAAACAGCATTTTACACAGCCACCGGCACATTATACAGAAGCAACCTTGGTAAAGACATTGGAAGAGTTAGGAATTGGACGTCCGAGTACTTATGCACCGACGATTTCTACCATTATTGCAAGACGTTATGTGGCAAAAGAGAATAAGAATCTGTATCTGACGGAACTTGGAGAGGTTGTGAATAATATTATGAAGCAATCCTTCCCAAGTATTGTGGATGTGAATTTTACAGCCAATATGGAAAGCCTTTTGGACGGTGTGGCAGAAGGTAAAGTGAATTGGAAGACAATTATTGAGAATTTCTATCCTGATCTGGAGGCAGCAGTAGAGATTGCGGAGAAAGAACAGGAACAAGTGAAAATCGAAGATGAAGTGACGGATGTCATCTGTGATCAGTGTGGACGAAATATGGTCATTAAATATGGACCACATGGACGTTTTCTGGCATGCCCGGGATTTCCAGAATGTCGTAACACAAAGCCTTACCTAGAGAAAATAGGTGTTCCTTGTCCGTTGTGTGGTAAAGATGTGGTAATTCGAAAGACGAAAAAAGGAAGAAAATATTACGGATGTGAGAACAATCCAGAATGTGAATTTATGTCATGGCAGAAACCATCTACAAAGAAATGTCCAAGGTGTGGAAAATATATGGTAGAGAAAGGGAATAAGCTTCTCTGCGGTGATGAGCAGTGTGGATATGTAGAAAATAAAGAAAATAACAAAAATAATTAGGAAATTCAGGAAATTAATTGAAACTTCTAGAATTGTATGATAATATATCAATTAAAGGATGGTGGAATGTCAATGAGCGTACAATTGTTAGATAAAACCAGAAAAATCAACAAATTACTGCACAACAACAATTCGAGTAAAGTTGTATTTAATGACATTTGTGAAGTGCTTACGCAGATTTTAGATTCGAATGTATTAGTCGTAAGTAAAAAGGGAAAGGTACTTGGGGGAAGCAAATGTGACAATGTACCTTATATTAAAGAATTGATTGAGCAGGAAATCGGGAAACATATTGATGATATGCTAAATGAGCGACTTTTGAGTATCTTGTCAACCAAAGAGAATGTGAATCTGCAGACCTTAGGTTTTTCTGAAGATGCAGTGAAAAAATATCAGGCAATTATTACGCCGATTGATATCGCAGGAGAGCGCCTGGGTACTTTATTTATCTATAAAAAAGAACAGATGTATGAGATTGATGATATTATCTTGAGTGAGTATGGAGCAACAGTTGTAGGATTGGAGATGCTTCGTTCGGTGAATGAAGAAAGTGCCGAAGAGACCAGAAAAGAACATATTGTACAGTCGGCAATCAGTACATTATCTTATTCAGAGTTAGAAGCTATCATTCATATTTTTGATGAACTTGACGGAACCGAGGGAATTCTGGTTGCAAGCAAGATTGCGGATCGTGTTGGAATTACGAGATCTGTAATTGTAAATGCACTCCGTAAGTTCGAGAGTGCCGGCGTAATTGAATCACGTTCTTCCGGTATGAAAGGAACCTACATTAAAGTTGTTAATGATTATGTATTTACAGAATTGGAACATATCAAAGCAGAACGTATGAAATAGTCAGAGTAGAAAGGGTATCGGGCAACTGATACCCTTATTTGAGTTTAGCTGTAATATCTCGGCGGGGTATCAATAGGAAAGGAGAAATATATATGTACGAAAAGTGTCCGGCAGAGCTTCGAATGTCGAGAATGGTACTTAAAGACGGATATTTTGATGAAACTTCTCATCGCTGTAAAATCATTACGTATAATCCAGACGAAGAATGCATATATTTTCTATCAGAGGAGACAGAACTTCCGATATTTTCACTGGATGGAATCTATGAATGCCATATTGAGACGTCAAACGGAAATATTGGGTGCAATGGATTCATCAAAGAACGTTATTGGAATAAATCGGGGAAGATATTGAAGTTTCAGATTCGAAATGGATTTTATAAAAAACTTGTAAACTAAATAGAAAGTGTGTTGACAAAGTAGAAAGAGAGTGCTATTTTATATCTAGAGTCTTTTAGCACTCTCTTTTTGTGAGTGCTGACAAATCTTTGGATATAATTAAGGAGGAATAAATATGAAATTAGTACCATTAGGAGACAGAGTTGTATTAAAGCAGTTGGTTGCAGAAGAGACTACAAAGTCAGGAATAGTCATTCCTGGACAGTCAAAAGAAAAACCACAGCAGGCAGAAGTAATTGCTGTTGGACCAGGTGGAACAGTTGATGGAAAAGAAGTGACAATGAATGTTGCAGTTGGACAGAAGGTTATTTATTCTAAATATTCAGGAACAACTGTAGAGATTGAAGACGAAGAATATATTATTGTAAAACAGGATGACATTCTTGCCATCTGTGAATAAAGAACAGTCAATAATAATGAATATAGAAAAGATTTTTAATAGAGTATAGGAGGCAGATTTATCATGGCAAAAGAAATTAAATATGGCGCAGAAGCAAGAAGCGCATTGGAAGCAGGAGTTAACCAGTTGGCAGACACAGTGAGAGTAACACTTGGACCAAAAGGACGTAATGTTGTTCTTGACAAATCATTCGGTGCACCACTGATTACAAATGATGGTGTTACAATTGCAAAAGAGATCGAATTGGAAGATGCTTTTGAGAATATGGGAGCACAGTTAATCAAGGAAGTTGCATCTAAGACAAATGATGTTGCCGGAGATGGTACTACAACAGCAACTGTATTAGCACAGTCTATGGTACATGAAGGAATGAAGAACCTGGCAGCAGGTGCTAATCCGATTATTCTCCGTAAAGGTATGAAGAAAGCAACAGATGCAGCGGTTGAAGCAATTGCTAAGATGTCCAGTAAAGTAAGAGATAAAGATCAGATCGCAAAAGTTGCAGCAATCTCAGCAGGCGATGTAGAAGTTGGAGAGATGGTTGCAGATGCAATGGAAAAGGTATCTAACGATGGAGTTATCACAATCGAAGAGTCCAAGACAATGAAGACAGAACTTGATCTGGTAGAAGGTATGCAGTTTGATCGTGGATATGTATCTGCATATATGGCAACGGATATGGATAAGATGGAAGCTGTTCTGGATGATCCATATATCTTGATCACAGATAAGAAGATTTCTAATATTCAGGAGATTCTTCCATTGTTAGAGCAGATTGTACAGTCTGGTGCAAGATTATTGATCATTGCAGAGGACGTAGAAGGAGAGGCACTTACTACGTTAATCGTGAACAAACTGCGTGGAACATTCAATGTAGCTGCTGTAAAAGCTCCTGGCTATGGTGACAGAAGAAAAGAAATGCTTAAAGATATTGCTATTCTGACAGGCGGACAGGTCATCTCTGATGAACTGGGAATGGATCTGAAAGAGACTACTCTGGATCAACTTGGACGTGCAAAATCTGTAAAAGTACAGAAAGAGAACACAGTTATCGTTGATGGTATGGGCGATAAGAAAGCAATCGCTGACCGTGTAGCTCAGATTAAGATGCAGATTGAAGAGACAACATCTGATTTCGACAGAGAGAAACTTCAGGAAAGACTTGCAAAACTTGCAGGTGGTGTAGCTGTAATCCGTGTTGGTGCAGCAACAGAGACAGAGATGAAAGAAGCAAAACTTCGTATGGAAGATGCACTTGCAGCAACAAGAGCAGCTGTTGAAGAAGGTATTATTGCAGGAGGTGGTTCTGCATATATCCACGCTACAAAAGAGGTTGCAGCTCTTGCAGATACTCTGGAAGGTGATGAGAAGACAGGTGCGAATGTAATCCTGAAAGCTCTGGAAGCTCCATTGTACCACATTGCAGCAAATGCCGGATTGGAAGGTTCTGTGATCATCAATAAAGTAAAAGAATCAGAGCCAGGTATTGGTTTCGATGCATTGACAGAGAACTATGTAGATATGGTAGAGAGTGGTATTCTTGATCCGGCTAAGGTAACAAGAAGTGCGCTTCAGAATGCAACAAGTGTTGCATCTACACTTCTGACAACGGAGTCTGTTGTTGCCAATATCAAAGAAGAGACCCCGGCAATGCCAGCTGGTGCAGGCGGCGGAATGGGCATGATGTAAACAGATACACATAAAGTGTGAAAATTTTGAAAACTCCTCTTGTGAGGAGTTTTCTTTTTGTCCTAAAATGTGCTACAATATCTTTAATTAAAATTTTGGAGGAAGAAAAAATGAGCGACTATTATACTGAACAATTGGTGAAGAAAAAACCAGATATGAAAGATATGATGACGAAAGCGATACTGATTGCGGTGACAATTGTATCTATTCTGGCAGTGCTTTATTATCCGATTATTATTCTGGTACCAGTTCTGTTAATCGGGCTTGATATATTCATGTTCCATCGGCTGAAAGTTGAGTATGAATACTTATATGTGAATGGCGATCTGGATATTGACAAGATTATGAATAAGTCAAAAAGAAAAAGAGTATTTTCGATGAATGTATCTGATCTGGAGATGCTGGCGCCGGCAGATGCAGTGGAGTTGCGTCAGTATCAGAATGCAAAGGTCTATGATTATAGTTCGGGAACTGGACAGGCAAGAGTGTATGCTCTGATAACAGCGAATCAGGGTGAGGTAAAGAAGATTCTGTTTGAGCCAAATGAGACGATTGTGGAAGGATTCTTCCTGATGGCGCCACGTAAAGTTATTCGCAAATAAATTGTCTGAAAAGAAAAAAGCGGACGAAATATGTTGACAAGTGATATACAAATTAGTTATTATAGCAGATAATCATAAAATTGAAGAGAGAGAAAGAGAGGATGACAATCATGGGAAAGATAATCGGAGAAGGCATTACGTTTGATGATGTACTTTTAGTTCCGTCTTATTCAGAAGTAATTCCAAATCAGGTGGATTTATCAACTTATTTAACAAAAAAAATCAAGTTAAATATACCAATGATGAGTGCAGGTATGGATACGGTAACAGAACATCGTATGGCCATTGCAATGGCTCGTCAGGGAGGAATTGGTATTATTCATAAAAACATGTCAATCGAACAGCAGGCAGAAGAGGTTGATAAGGTAAAGCGTTCCGAAAATGGGGTTATCACAGATCCATTTTATCTGTCACCGGAGAATACTCTGGAAGATGCCAACAATCTGATGGCTAAGTTCAGAATTTCAGGTGTGCCAATTACTGAAAATGGAAAACTGGTAGGTATTATTACAAACCGTGATTTAAAATTCGAAGAAGATTTCTCTAAAAAGATTAAAGAATCTATGACTTCCGAGGGATTGATTACAGCACCGGAAGGAATCACTCTGGAAGAGGCAAAGAAGATTCTTGCAAAAGCAAGAAAAGAAAAACTTCCGATTGTAGATGAGGATTTCAATTTGAAAGGTCTTATCACAATTAAAGATATTGAAAAACAGATCAAATATCCATTATCCGCAAAGGATTCCCAGGGACGTCTGCTCTGTGGTGCAGCGATCGGAATTACAGCAAACTGTCTGGAGAGAGCACAGGAACTTGTGAACGCAAAGGTTGATGTTGTTGTTATGGATTCTGCTCATGGGCATTCTGCCAATGTCATCCGAACTGTAGATATGGTAAAATCAAAATTCCCAGATCTTCAGGTGATTGCGGGTAATGTAGCGACAGGTGAGGCAACAGAGGCTTTGATCAAAGCTGGTGTAGATGCTGTGAAAGTTGGTATTGGTCCAGGATCCATCTGTACGACACGTATTGTGGCAGGTATTGGTGTTCCGCAGATTTCTGCAGTTATGGATTGCTATGAGGCAGCAGACAAGTATGGAATTCCGATTATTGCCGATGGTGGTATTAAGTATTCCGGCGATATGACAAAGGCTATCGCAGCCGGAGCCAATGTCTGCATGATGGGAAGCATTTTTGCCGGATGTGACGAGAGCCCGGGAACATTTGAACTGTATCAGGGAAGAAAGTATAAAGTATATCGTGGAATGGGATCTATCGCAGCGATGGAGAACGGAAGCAAAGACCGTTACTTCCAGTCCGATGCGAAGAAACTGGTACCGGAAGGTGTAGAAGGACGTGTCGCATATAAGGGCTCTGTAGAAGATACGGTATTCCAGTTAATGGGTGGACTTCGTTCCGGTATGGGCTATTGTGGAACTCCGACAATCGAAGATTTGAAGAGAAATGGCAAGTTTGTTAAGATTTCTGCTGCTTCTCTGAAAGAGAGTCATCCGCATGATATTCATATTACAAAAGAGGCACCAAACTATAGCACAGATGAATAAAATATAATAATTTTTATAAAAGGCTATCCGCTTTACAGATATTGTAGAAGTGGATGGCTTTTTTAGTAGAATCGGTATAAATAATGTTGACGATAGAATCAAAATGATATATGGTTTAGATTATGGAATAAATATTTCAGTAAGGAAGAGAAAGGTACAACGGTTGTGGTCCGCCTGTCTCTTCACGATTAAGAAAAAGAGGGTATGAGAATGAAAAGTGATTTTGGGACAACAGCAAAAGGAGAGAATGTGGTAAAATATTCTTTGAAAAATCAGAATGGAATGGAAGTTGTTGTGTCTGATTATGGTGCAACTTTGGTACAAGTTTTAGTTCCGGACAAGAATGGTTGTCTTCTGGATGTAGTGTTGGGATATGATACGGTAGAAGGCTATGAAAATGGTACGGTCCATCTGGGAGCAACGGTCGGCAGAGTTGCGAATCGGATTGGAAAGGCAGAGTTTAAGTTGAATGGAACGACTTATCATCTGACGCAGAATGATAATCAGAATTCTCTTCATGGCGGAAGGGATTACTATAATAAGAGAATGTGGCAAGTGGAAGAAGCAGATGACAGTCATGTAAGATTCTATCTTTACAGTCCGGATGGTGATCAGGGATATCCAGGAAATGCCAGGATTTATGTGACCTATACTTTGACAGAAGAAAATGAAGTAAAGATTCATTATCAGGCAGTTTCGGATGCAGATACATTAATGAATCTTACGAATCACAGCTATTTTAATCTGGCAGGACATGCGTCCGGAACGATACTTGATCAGGAAGTTATGATCTGTGCAGATGCGTTTACCAGAGCGGATGCAGAGTCTATTCCCACGGGAGAGATCGTTCCGGTAGAGGGAACACCTATGGATTTCCGACAGATGAAGGCAATCGGCAAGGAGATCGATATGGATTATGAAGCTCTGAAATTCGGCCTGGGATATGATCACAACTGGGTATTGAATGGTACGGGCGAGCGTAAGATCGCACAGATGTATTGTGAACAGACTGGAATTACCATGGAAGTATCTACAGATCTTCCGGGAGTGCAGTTTTATACAGGCAATTTCCTTGAGCATGAACAAGGTAAGGAAGGTACAGTATATGAGAAGCGTCAGGCCGCTTGTCTGGAGACCCAGTATTTCCCGGATGCTATCCATAAAGAGCATTTTGAAGGACCGGTTTTGAAAGCAGGAGAGAAATACGATACAACAACGACTTACAAATTCATAGTTTAAGAGGATTTTATCGGTTTTTAAGAAAGTCTTCATGAATACATAAAAAAGTTATGGTATACTCAGATGCAAGAACGTTAAACGGAGAAGACTCATGAAGAAGCGAAAAAGAAGATACCATAGAAAACTGACTGAAGCACAGCAAAAAAGAAGGGTCCAGCGTAATATACGTCTGGGCCTGCTCTTATTAGTCGTGCTATTCGTTCTTTTCATTATATTAAGAATTGCAAAGCCTTCCTGGTTTACAGACCAGTATATGGAATTGGATAATGACAGAATAGAGGCTCTGAAGCCGGATATTGATGTGGCACTGCTGACGGTGAATCCTTATTCCAGACCGGGAATAGAGACGAATAAAATTACAGGAATCGTTGTTCATTATACGGCCAATCCAGGGGCAACTGCCATGGAAAACCGAGATTATTTTGAGAGCCTGAAGGACGGACATGATACCAAAGTCAGCAGTAATTTTGTGATAGGTCTGGAAGGTGAGATTGTACAATGTGTGCCGACCTGGGAAGTAGCTTATGCCTCCAATGACCGGAATATTGATACTGTTTCCATCGAATGCTGTCACCCGGATGATACGGGAGAGTTCAACGATGCTACTTATCAGTCTATGGTACAGCTTTGTGCCTGGTTATGTCTAAAATTTGATCTGAACGAGGAGGATGTTATTCGGCATTATGATGTGACCGGGAAGAACTGTCCTAAATATTTTGTAGAAAATGAGGCAGCCTGGCAGGCATTCAGACAGGATGTTAAGAAAACATTGGAAAGTTATTAATGGAGTTGTCAAAGGAAAATCTTGCGCAACCTGTGGATTGTTGCTATAATACACACGTGCGTATGGTTAGTTAGAAAGTAGGAGAAGAGAAGGATGAACGACTTAGAGATGTACAGAGAACAACTCGGGCTGTGCGATGACAAGATTATTGATGCCTTAGTTGAGAGAAACTCCATTGTAGAAAAGATTATGGCGTATAAAGAAGAATATGGAATGCCAATTCTTCAGCCACAGCAGGAAGAGAAGCAAAAGAGACGGTTGGAAGCAAAGCTTGTTGATAACAAATACAGGGATGAGATATTTGATGTATTCCACTGTATTTTAAGAAATAGTAAGAGAATCCAGGCAAGAAAACTATTTGATTATAATATTGTGTTGATTGGGTTCATGGGTGCAGGAAAGTCTACGATTTCAGATTATCTGAGTATCATGTTTGATATGGATATCGTAGAGATGGACAGGGTGATTGCAGAACGTGAAGAAATGAGTATCCCGGATATTTTCTCTACCTATGGAGAAGAATATTTCCGAGATCTGGAGACGAATCTTCTGATCGAGATGCAGGCTCATAAAAATACGGTTATCTCCTGTGGAGGAGGAGCGGCACTTCGGGAACGTAATGTGGAAGAGATGAAGAAAAATGGAAGAGTGGTGCTCTTAACGGCAAGTCCTGAAATTATCTATGAGCGTGTCAAGGACAGTGATGATCGTCCGGTATTGCGCGGAAGAAAGAATGTAGAAGGTATCTCAGAGTTGATGGAGCAGCGCCGAGGAAAATATGAAGCAGCAGCAGATATTGTGATTAATACTGATAATAAGACGGTTCTTCAGATCTGTGAAGAACTGGTTCAGCGTCTGACAGAAATGGATGAAAAATAATGTTTGATATGTTTTTTCCAGATGCTTATGTAGCGTCTACGTATGTGATTGATTTTGAAAAATTATATGAGGAAGGTTACCGGGGCCTGATTTTTGATATTGATAATACATTGGTTCCTCACGGGGCGCCGGCTGACCACAGGGCAGTGGCACTGTTTGAGCGGCTGAAGAAGATAGGATTTTGCTGTTGTCTGATCTCTAATAATCAGGAACCGAGAGTCCAGATGTTTAATAAAGATATTCAGGTAGATTATGTCTATGACGCCCATAAGCCATCTACAAAAAATTACAAAAAGGCGATGGAGATCATGGGCACAGATCAAAGTAATTCATTGTTCATCGGAGATCAGCTTTTTACCGATGTGTGGGGAGCGAAACGTGCTGGAATCCGTAATATTCTGGTTAAACCGATTCATCCGAAAGAAGAGATTCAGATTGTATTAAAGAGATATTTGGAGAAGATTGTGCTGTATTTCTACAAAAAGAGCCTGAAACAGCGGTAGAATCCACTTTTAGCGGGTAAAAAAAGGTTGAAAAAAGGCATAATCTATTATAGAATGAATAGAGTGAAAAGAACGTAAAGTGCCATATGGGGCACAATTTAAGGAGGATTATATAATGGCTAAAAAAAGCGCAGGCGAATTTAGAAATGGTATGACATTAGAGATTGAGGGAAATGTATATCAGGTATTAGAGTTCCTTCATGTAAAACCAGGAAAGGGTGCAGCATTCGTTCGTACCAAGCTGAAAAATGTCATTGATGGAGGTGTTGTAGAAAGAACATTCCGTCCTACAGAGACATATGACGAGGCCTATATCGAGAGAAAGAAAATGCAGTATCTGTATAATGATGGAGATCTGTATTATTTCATGGATCAGGAAACTTATGATCAGATTCCGGTCAGCAAAGATACTGTTGGTGATTCTCTGAAGTTTGTCAAAGAGAATGAAGAAGTAACGATCGTTTCTTATCAGGGTAATCCATTTTCAATTGAGCCACCTCTTACTGTAGAGCTTCTGATCACAGAATCAGAGCCAGGTGTAAAAGGTAATACAGCAACAGGTGCTACAAAACCAGCTATCGTTGAGACCGGCGCTCAGGTAATGGTACCATTGTTCGTAGATCAGGGAGAGACGATTAAGATTGATACACGTACTGGAGAATATCTGTCCAGAGCATAATGATGAGATTTGTCGAACGAAAAGCCTTGCAATTGATGCAAGGCTTTTTTATAATTGTATTACCATAATATTTTATCTTTTTTCAGAGGCAGATTTCCTGCCATTTTCCATACTTAATTTATTGCTGCATAAGGAAAGGAGAAGAATGACATATTATCAATTTATCCGTGCAGTAGAAGGAAAAGTAAAGGAGGGAGTAAAGGACAACGTATCTGTATATATTCACACAACAGTAAAAAATAATGGTACGAAGAGAGAAGGACTGACGATTGCAGAAAGAGGAATCAATATTTCTCCGACTATCTATTTGGAAGAATATTACCAGCAATTTCAGCAAGGGGATTCGGTAGATGCGATTGCAGGTGATATATTAAAACTATATAGTGAGGTTAGGTTTCAGCGTTCCTGGGAAGGTGAATTTATTAAGGATTATAATAAAGTAAAGGGAAAGATTATCTATCACTTGATTAACCGGGAAGCAAATGAAGAATTATTAGAAAATGTACCTTATGAAGATTATCTGGATCTTGCGATTGTATTCTATGTGTTGCTGGAAATAAATACCTATGGCATGGCATCTATGATGATTCGCAATGAACATCTTGAAATGTGGGATGTTACGTCGTCTGAGATTTATCACCGCGCCTGTCAGAATACCTGGAGACTTCTTCCGAGTGAATTACAGACAATGCAATCGGTTATTGAACATCTTACTGGGAATCTAGATGAAGAAGTAAAGGATTTTATGTTTGTTTTGAGTAACCAGGCCCATAATTATGGTGCAACGGTAATTCTGTATGATAATTGTCTTCAGATGATAGGTAACTATCTGAAGGAGAACTACTATGTGCTTCCAAGCAGTGTTCATGAGGTCATAATTATCCCGGAAAGCGAATCAATCTCACAGGGGGAATTAAGCCGCCTTGTGAAGGAGATAAATGAGACACAGGTGGCGGAAGATGAGATTCTCTCTAATCAGGCATATTATTTCGATCGGAAAAAGAAAAAACTAATATTGTAACAAGAAAAGTAAAGGAAATGTGAGATTTGTCGAGATCATTTCCTTTACTTTATGGAATAAATATGTTAATATAACAGTTGCAATTTCATATAAGTTGTCTTATGGACTATATTGATTCCATAAGTAGAGTTTATGCACCCGTAGCTCAGGGGATAGAGCACCGCCCTCCGGAGGCGGGAGCGGCGGTTCGAATCCGCCCGGGTGTGTATTTTTTAAGTGCATATGGAGGTAGTCTTTATGGAGGGAAAGAAAAAAGGCTATTCTGCAAGGTACAAGAGGCATGTGCGGGGAACGATTTTGTTTGTCCTCTTATTGTTGGTACTCATTAGCGGACTGGTCAAAGCAAACCTCACAGAAGCAAAAGTCCAAAAAGCACAGAAGATAAATTCCAGAGATGTGAAAGTGGAGAATGCGGGATGCGAAAGCATGGAATTGAATCCACTTCAACAGGAGAAATATCCGGAAGTGACCGAAGTGGTACAGAGGTATTACCGGTCGTTGGGTGAAAAATCTAGCTTTGCCGATTCTTATGATGATATTATCGTATATACAAAGCTGGGGGAATACAAAGATACCTATGTGGCATTTGTCAGGTATGATATGAAAATAAAGGATATATATACGAAAGTTCCGGGGCTTGGTACCGTATATGTTGCGAAGGATGCGGAAGGTGAGTATCAGGTCAGTGCATCGCCAGAGGATGAAGAAATCAATGCATTTATTCAGGAGATTGCACAGCATGAAGATGTACAGGCACTTTTAGAGGAGACACAGACTGCGTATCATGAGGCAGTTCAGTCAGATGCTTTATTACAGGAAGCGCTGACAGATTTGAAAAATGCTTATGAAGACTCTACTGGAAGCTGAGAGAAGTTTGAATGAGGGTCAGATCCCTGTGATTGTGCAGTGGTCTGGCTCTTTTTTTGTTATTTCGTCTCTGATGCGATGCATCCGGGATAGATACGGTGACGGGCGTGGGAACGAAAGAAAGGAAAAGATATGTCTGGCTATAAAGAGGCGTTTAAAAAAGCATTTCCATATACGATTCCAGTATTGACTGGTTATCTGTTTATCGGAATTGCATTTGGGGTAATGTATGCTGAGAAAGGATATTCTTTCTTATGGGCAGTATTAATGAGTTTGTTGGTATATGCGGGGTCGGGGCAGTATCTTGCGGTTAATTTTTTTGTGCCGGGAGTATCGTTTTTGCAAGTGATATTTATGACGCTGATGGTGAACATACGGCACATTTTTTATGGAATATCATTGTTGGAAAAGTTTAATAAAATGGGAAAAAAGCGATGGTATATGATATTCGGACTGACGGATGAGACTTATTCTCTGCTCTGTACCACAAGAATACCGGAAGGGGTAGAAGAAGATAAGTTTTTATTTGCTATTTCTATTATGGATCAGTCTTATTGGGTCATTGGTTCGGCAATCGGCGGACTTGCCGGAACTTTGATTCCATTTAATTCAGAAGGTATTGATTTTGCCATGACTGCTCTGTTTGTGGTGATTTTTGTGGAGCAATGGATGGACAAGAAGAACCGGATTCCAGAAGTGATTGGAATTGCAGCAGCAGTTATCTGTCTGCAGGTTTTTGGAGCAGACAGCTTTGTACTTCCGTCTATGATTTTGATTATTTTGGTTCTCTTTATGATAAAACCGCGTTTAGAAGGGAAGGAGGATGACATATGCCAATAAGTGCTGCAAAATCATTTCTTATTATATTAGTTGTGGCAGCGGCTACTTTTTCAACACGTCTTGTGCCATTCCTGCTCTTCCCAAAAGGAAAAGAAATACCGCCGGTTATTCAATATCTTGGAAGGGTATTGACACCGGCGGTGATAGGAATGCTAGTTGTATATTGTCTGAAAACGACTCCAGTACTAACAGCTCCGCATGGAGTCCCGGAAGCCATTGCAGTAGCAGTCACGGCCGGTCTCCATGTATGGAAGCGGAATAACTTGTTGAGTATTGGAGTTGGAACCATCTTATATATGGTTCTAATCCAAGTGGTTTTTGTCTGTTAGGCCAGATTGATCTTTCGTTTCATTAAAAAGTACGTTACGATATATAAGGCTACCGTAAGTATGAAAGACAGTACAGTTCCGAATGCCAGGCTGTGAGAAAGAAAGTCCAGAGGATTCGGAGACACATCGTTGATCAATGATGATGCAAAGGCATCATTAAAGATTCCAAAGATCAGCATAACGGCGAAAGCAAAAAGCGAAAGCAAAGTGGTCAATACGAAGTACATTACTACAGCACCAAGAATTCTGTGCCCGGAAAAAAGCTGTCCAAGTGCGATGGAGGCATACAGCATCAGGATGTTCGATAAAACATCAATAATCAGGCTTAGTACAAAGAACAGGATCAGGATGGAAAAGCTGCCGGAATATTCGTTCAACCCCAAAATGTCCAGAAATTCTGCCCGGTTTTCTTGATAAAAGTTTACGACAGCAGGAGTAGCTATGGTGATGTACATTGCAGCCATTACCAAGGCAGTGTCTATAAATCCCCAGACACTTCCAGTAATCGTCTTGGACAAAAGATGCTGTCCACAGGTAACAGGAAGGGTACGGGACAGATATCCCTCATTGGAGAATAGATTCTGATAAAAATGAATTCCGATGACGATATAAGTTCCAAAGGTCACGCCTATAATCAGAATGACATAGAGGATTATGGTTAACGCAAGCAAGATACCATTGGTCTTGCCTTCCAGATCAGTAATCCGTCCTGTAAGGAAGAAGCGGGTTAAAACTGCGAAGATCATTAAAAAGCAATGAATGATTATCAGAAAGCGGTTCAGGGCTTTCAGGTCGTATTTGATTAATTTCCTTAACATCTGAATACCTCCCGAAATAAAGCGTTTACGATCTGCCCTTTCTCTAAAGATAAATTTAGATTATTCAATGCATAAAAGTTCTTATATTGTTTTGAAAGTCCCTGACATTCTAAAATAGGATTCATATCATTATTCCCCCTTTGTATTAGATATTACTTCTTGGAGAAGCTGGAAAATCTCCGCCTCTGCAAAGCCTAATTGCTTCATTTTCTCCATAAATTCCTGAATATGCTGGAAAGCAAGGTCGTGTTTTAGCTGCTTCAGCATCTGTTCATCTCTGGTAATATAACGTCCGCTTGTTCTTTGAGAATGGACAAGGCCACTGCGTTCCAGCTCGGATAGGGCTTTCTGCATGGTGTTTGGATTCACTGAGGCTTCCAGGGCAAGTTCTCTGACTGAAGGAAGTTTATCTCCGGGGCCATAGACTCCAGATATAATATCTTGTTGGATACGCTCCATCAATTGAAGATAGATGGGACGGTTGTCATCCAAGTTCCAAGGCATTGTATTCACTCCTTTTCAATAAAAAAGTTCGCATTATTGTACTATTTATATAATACAATAATACGAACTGTTTAGAATGTCAAGATAAAAGACATTTTATTTTTTGGTAAACTTTTCTTTTCCCTGTTTGCAGATTGGACAAGTATAAGTATCTGGTAATTCTTCAAAAGGAATCTCGCCATCATATACATATCCACAAATACTGCATACCCATTGTGTGGCAGCCGCTTCTGGCTTGCTGTCTTCTTCCGGCAGATAGGTAGGTGCATTCTTTGGACTCTTACCTTTGACTACATTATGGTAATAAGCATAAGTCATGGCAGGAGAAGAACCAATGGTGTCACAGTCAATCACTTCACCAAGAAAAACGGTGTGGGTAGAAGTTTCCATTTTATCAATGACTTTACAGACGATATAGCCACAGGAATCATTGATAACAGGTAGTCCTTCCTTGATGGAAAAATCTATACCGTCAAATTTGTTGACATCTTTTCCGGATTGGAATCCAAATCGTCCGATTAAAGCGGCATCGGATTCTTCTGAGAGAATAGAGACTGCGAATTTTCCGGTCTTGGCAATACAAGAATTGGTATAGTTGTCATGATTCATGCTGACTGCAATGGTTGCAGGAGATGAAGTGATCTGCATGATACTATTAGCAATGCATCCAGTATTGCGTTCGCCATCCAGTGTGGAAACGGCATAAACGCCGTATGATAAATTGCGGAATACGCGTGTATTCATATAAAAATCCTCCTTTGAATAATAATAGTAATTGTTATTGTTATATTAACATATAATGGAATTTTTTGCAATAAGAGTTTGAATATTAGGTTGTTGCAAGGAAAGCCTTGTGTTAGAATAACTAAGTAAATGCATTAGTTATGTAATTTTAGAATGAGAATCAGATAGATAAGACTAGGAGGATATCATATGAAGAAAATGATGGATCTAATTGCCGAAGAGCTTGCCGAAGCATTTGAAAAAGCGGGGTATGACAAATCTTATGCCAAGGTTACGTTGTCAAATCGTCCGGATCTGTGTGAGTATCAGTGCAATGGTGCGATGGCAGGTGCGAAGACATATCGTAAGGCACCAATAATGATCGCTAATGATGTTGTGGACAATCTAAAAGAAAGCAAATATCTGGAAGAAGTAAATGCTGTGAATCCAGGATTTATTAATATGAAGCTGAATAAGAAATTTGTGGCGGATTATCTGAATCAGATGAAGAGCGAGGAATCTCTTGGATTGGAGAAGACAGAGAATCCGCGTATGATCGTGGTAGACTATGGTGGACCAAACGTTGCAAAACCTCTTCATGTTGGACATCTTCGTTCTGCAATTATTGGAGAAAGTGTGAAGCGTATTGCCAGAAAGATGGGACATAAGGTCCTGGGAGATATTCATCTGGGTGACTGGGGATATCAGATGGGGCTGATCATTACGGAATTAAAGAGGCGCCAGCCGGAGCTTCCTTATTTTGATGAAGATTTTGAGGGAAATTATCCGAAAGAAGCACCTTTTACTATTGGTGAGCTGGAAGAGATCTATCCAACTGCAAGTGCGAAAGCTAAAGAAGATGAGGCCTACCGGGAAGAGGCGTTGCACGCAACATATCTGTTGCAGAATGGGCATAAAGGATATACGGCAATCTGGAATCATATTATGCAGGTATCTGTATCAGATCTTAAGAAGAATTATGCGAATCTGAATGTGGAATTTGATCTGTGGAAAGGGGAATCTGATGCACAGGCATATATTCCGGATATGATAGAAAGACTGAAAGAAGAAGGATTTGCCCATGTGGATGAAGGTGCCCTCGTCATTGACGTGCAGGAAGAGACAGATACGAAGGAGATTCCTCCATGCATGATTCAGAAATCTGATGGAGCATCTCTTTATGGAACAACAGATCTGGCAACACTGGTGCAGCGTGTACAGGATTATCATCCGGATCAGGTGATTTATATTGCTGATAAGCGTCAGGAATTGCATTTCCTTCAGGTGTTCCGTGCGGCTAAAAAGACTGGAATTGTTCCAGAAAAGACAGATCTTCAGTTCCTGGGATTTGGTACTATGAATGGAAAAGACGGTAAGCCATTTAAAACCAGAGAAGGCGGTGTAATGCGTCTGGAGAATCTGATCGCCGAGATTACAGAAGAGATGTATAAGAAGATTACGGATAACCGTACGGTAGAAGAAGCAGAAGCGCAGGCAACGGCAAAGGTCGTAGGAATGTCTGCAATTAAGTATGGGGATCTGTCCAACCAGGCATCAAAGGATTATGTGTTTGATGTTGACCGCTTTACTTCCTTTGAGGGCAATACCGGACCGTATATCTTATATACGATCGTACGTATTAAATCAATCTTGAATAAATATCAGGCAGAAGGAAAGGCACTGGACGGTCTGCAGATAGAAGCAGCACATAATGACAGTGAGAAGGCACTGATGCTGGAGGCATTAAAATATAATGAAGTGATAGAGAATGCTTTTGAAGAGATGGCTCCTCACAAGATTTGTGCATTTATTTATGACCTTGCCAATGCATTTAACCGTTTCTACCATGAGACAAAGATTCTTGCAGAAGAAAATGAATCGGTACAGAAGAGTTATGTTGCGTTGCTCGTACTTACGAAGCAGGTTCTGGAGTCTTGTATTGATGTGCTTGGATTTGAAGCACCGGAGAGGATGTAAGATATGACGGAGAAGTTATTCTACCAGGATAGTCACAGGAAAGAATTTCAGGCGAAAGTTCTTGCCTGTGAGAATAATGGGGAGCAATATCGTGTGGCGTTAGATCAGACTGCTTTTTTCCCCGAAGGTGGTGGTCAGTACGCGGATACGGGATATCTGGAAGATGTAGAAGTAACGGACGTTCATGAAAAAGAAGGGATTATTTTTCATACGGTAAAGGCTCCTTTGGAAGTGGGAAAGATGATAACCGGGAGATTGAACTGGGAAGAACGATTTGAAAAGATGCAGCAGCATACAGGAGAGCATATTGTGTCTGGCCTGGTTCATCAAAGATTTGGATATGAAAATGTGGGATTTCATCTGGGAAGTGATTATTGTACCATGGATTTTAATGGTCCGATTTCCAGAACAGAATTGAAAGAAATTGAACAGGAAGCAAACCGCGCAGTATTTCAAAATCTGGATATTCAGGTGACATATCCTTCCAAAGAGGAGTTAAAGAATCTGGAATACCGAAGCAAGATTGAGATTGAAGGTCAAGTCCGAATTGTAACAGTTCCAGGATATGATGTGTGTGCCTGCTGTGCACCCCATGTTGATAAAACTGGTGAGATCGGTATCATCAAGCTAGTTAATATGGCCAATTACAAAGGCGGAGAGCGTATTACGATGCTCTGTGGTTCCCGTGCTCTTAGGGATTATGAGATTAAGGACGAGAATACTAAGGCTATCTCTGCTTTGCTTTGCGCCAAAGAATACGAGGTGGCTGATGTAGTTTCGCATCTGAAAGAAGAACAGGCCAGCCTGAAAGGACGGGTGGCATCACTTCAGCAGAAATTGTTAACTTATCAGGCACAGAAGATTCCGGTTGATTCCGAACTTGTAATGGTGTTTGATTCCGGACTATCCGGCAATGCGCCAAGAGAATTGATGAATCTTCTTCTTGACCGGAGCGCAAAAATATGTGCTGTTTTTGCCGGGACGGATTCAGATGGATACCGCTATGTGATTGGCAGCCGGTCAGAAGATGTCCGCCCGATCAGCAAAAGACTGAATTGTGCGTTTGGCGGCAGAGGCGGCGGTAAGCCGGAGATGGTCCAAGGCTCTTTGATGGGAACAGAAGTACGGATCAGGGAAGAACTTTCCAGGATTTAATCATTTTGTCACGATTCCATCACAGTTTAAACACAATTTGGCGTTAGACTACTTACATAAAGAAAAAGGAAGATATGAAAGGAGTCTTATATATGGAAAACCAATATACTTATTATAAACCAGAGCAGGATCCGCAGAATCAGTCAAATATGGGTGGTGGAGATATGAGTCGACAAGGACAACATCATAAAAACGGAGCCTCAAAACTAATCAAAACAATCTGTCTGGGGTTGGTGTTTGGTTTGGTTGCAAGTGCGGCCTTTCAGACCAGCAATATAGTGGCCGGGAAGATTCTTGGAAAGACTAATAATACGAAGCAGACGGAGACTGTGAGCAACACGAAGCTTACAACATCAAGCAGCAGTACGGTGAATTCAGACATTGCAAATATTGCTAAGAATACGATGCCTTCGGTCGTATCAATTACGAATATGAGTGTTCAGGAGGTGCAGAGTTTCTTCGGAGGAACACAGGAGCGGCAAAGCGAGAGTGTAGGTTCCGGTATTATTATCGGGCAGAATGATTCTGAATTATTAATCGTAACGAATAATCATGTAGTAGAAGGCAACGATACACTGACCGTTTCATTTATTGATGAAGCAAGCGTAGAAGCGAATGTAAAAGGAACAGATCCTAATAAGGATCTGGCAGTTGTCGCCGTTGACCTGAGTAAAGTGGAAGAAAGTACGCTGGATCAGATTGCAGTAGCAACCATGGGAGATTCTTCACAGATTCAGGTCGGAGAGACTGCAATAGCAATTGGAAATGCACTGGGATATGGACAGTCTGTGACGACTGGAATTATATCTGCTACTGGTCGAGAGTTAGACGGTATTGATGTGAAACTGATCCAGACAGATGCGGCAATTAACCCAGGTAACAGCGGTGGCGCTCTGCTGAATTCCAAGGGTGAAGTGATAGGTATTAATACTGCGAAGGTAGCAACAGATTCTGTAGAAGGAATGGGATATGCAATCCCTATCTCTGAAGCACAAGAGACGATTGAAAATCTGATGAACCAGGAGACAAAGACGAAAGTTGACGAAAAAGACAGAGGCTATATAGGAATCCAGGGTGTTGATGTAACAGAAGATACTTCTAAGATGTATAATATGCCGACTGGTGTGTATGTTTCAGAAGTTAGTTCGGGCGGTGGTGCTGATAAAGCTGGTATTACAAAAGGATGTGTTATCACAGCGATTAATGGCACTTCAGTCAATGACATGGAAGCACTTCAGGAACAGCTGCAGTATTATGCGAAAGGTGAGACCGTGACATTGACTATCCAAGTCCCTGGCAATAACGGAGAGTATACTGAGAAGCAAGTAGAAGTTAAGCTTGGAAGTGCTGGAAAATAATGTTACAATAGAATCCTGGGGAAAATATGACACCTAGGAGGAAAAACATGTATTCATTTGACGAGATTAAAAATGTAGACAGTGAGGTTGCGGATGCAATCCAGGGCGAGATGAATAGACAGAATTCCCATATCGAACTGATTGCATCTGAAAACTGGGTAAGTAAAGCTGTTATGGCAGCTATGGGAAGCCCATTGACAAACAAATATGCAGAAGGATATCCGGGAAGACGATATTACGGTGGATGTCAGTGCATAGATATTGTGGAGAATCTGGCGAGAGACCGTGCAAAAGAGTTGTTTGGCTGTGAATACGCAAATGTGCAGCCGCATTCTGGTGCACAGGCGAATCTTGCAGTTTTCTTCGCAATGTTAGAACCGGGAGATAAAGTACTTGGTATGAATCTGGATCATGGCGGACATCTGACGCATGGTTCACCGGTAAATATTTCAGGAAAGTATTTTCAGATTGTATCTTATGGTGTAAATGACCAGGGTGTGATTGATTATGATGAAGTTAGAAAAATTGCATTGAGAGAAAGGCCAAGATTAATTATTGCCGGTGCAAGCGCTTATGCAAGAACCATAGATTTTAAGAAGTTCCGTGAGATTGCAGATGAAGCAGGTGCATATCTGATGGTGGATATGGCTCACATTGCCGGACTTGTGGCAGCAGGGCTACATCCGAGTCCGATACCGTATGCTGACGTGACAACAACGACAACGCATAAGACGCTTCGAGGCCCAAGGGGTGGAATGATTCTTTGTAATCAGGGGGCAGCAGAAAAATTTAACTTTAATAAAGCACTTTTTCCTGGAATCCAGGGAGGACCGCTTGAACATGTAATTGCCGCAAAGGCAGTCTGTCTGAAGGAAGCGCTTCAGCCAGAGTTCAAGGAATATCAACGGCAGATCCTTAAAAATGCAAAGGCTTTGAGTGAGGGATTAATGAAGCGGGGCGTAAAGATTGTATCCGGAGGAACAGATAACCATTTGATGCTGGTTGATCTGAGCGGGCTGGATGTGACTGGAAAAGAACTGGAAAAACGGCTTGATGATGCACATATTACCTGTAATAAGAATACGATACCAAATGATCCAAGATCACCATTTGTCACCAGTGGAGTCAGATTGGGGACTCCGGCTGTCACCTCTCGTGGTATGAATGAGGAAGATATGGATTTGATTGCAGAAGGAATTGCACTGGTGATTCAGAGTGAAACGAATGTTGAAAAAGTTAGGGGTATGGTGGAAGAATTAACAAAGAAATATCCATTATGCCAGTAAGTGGAATTTTGTAGATTTTAGAACAATTTTTTTGAAATTTCTTATGAAATGTAGTATAATAATTACGTATGTGAAACGTATGCTGTCAGACAGCATGGGATAGCAAGAATATTTACATTATGAGGAGGGACTTTTCGATGAAATGTCCAATATGTGGTCAGGAATTAAAACCGGGAAAAAAAGATCCGAATTATCTGTTATGCTATAATTGTAAAAAGAAATTTAAAGTTCCACAGAAAAAAGTGAAGACGGTAGAGAAGGAACAGGAACCAGGGCAGGAAGATCAGAAGTATTCAAATATACCGCCAAAGCATGTTCGCCAAAAACGCGAAGAAGAGATGCGCAAAGCTTACGATGAATTATTGGCTGTAGGCGATGGAAAGAGCAAGAAGAAAAAGAAAAAGCAGCCAGAACCGAAGAAAGAAGAATACTTTGACGATGATTTTGATGACGATTTTGACGATGATGACGATGAGAAAATGTCAAAAGCTCCGATTATCATTCTCGCAATTGCTATTGTAGTAGTGGCTGCATTGATAGTTTTCATGCTGTTAAGATAATTCTATTTTGCTATTATTTAAGGGTTAAGATTAAATATGATAATTAAGAAAATGACGTGGCAATCTGCCACGTCATTTTCTCGATAGTGTTTATTTGTTATTTGAACACACATCAAATTCCGGGTTGATAGCATAGAAGTTTTTACTGTCAAGGTGATCCTGTACGATGCGGAGACTTTCACCAAAACGCTGGTAGTGTACAATCTCGCGTTCTCTTAAAAAACGGATTGGATCGCAGATTTCAGGATCTTTGACAAGGCGGAGAATGTTATCGTATGTGGTGCGGGCTTTTTGCTCGGCGGCCATATCTTCATGCAGATCTGTGATAGGATCGCCTTTGGATTGGAAGTAAGTAGCAGTCCAAGGGGTTCCGCCTGCTGATTGAGGCCATAACGCTAGTGTGTGATCCACATAATATTTGTCGAATCCTGTTTTTTCGATTTCTTCCGGCGTTAGATTTCGTGTCAGTTGATGGACGATAGCGCAGATTATCTCCATATGGGCGAGTTCCTCGGTCCCGATATCAGTCAGGATTCCGGTGACTTCACGATAAGGCATCGTGTATCGCTGGGATAGATAGCGCATAGAAGCGGCGAGTTCGCCATCCGGGCCACCGAATTGCGATATGATGACTTGAGCAATCTGCGGATTAGTCTGAGAGATTTTCACTGGATATTGTAAACGTTTTTCATAGTTCCACATAGACTAACAGCCTCCTTCCTGCCATGGCCATGGCTCATTGATCCAGCACCAGTGTTCGGACGAAGTACTGGCAGTATCCAGGGTCAGTGGACCATAGTATTTCGCATATTCTTTTAAAGCCTGCACTCGTTGTTTCTTGAATTCGTCGAAGAATTCCATGGCTTCTCTGTTGCAGGGATGTGTATCTAGAAATAATTTTGTGTCATCCACGGCGAAGCTCACTACATTGATCCATTCTAATAATTCTCTGCGGCTTGGTCTGTTTTCACTCATCTGCAACATCCTCCTTTCCCGTGAAATGGTTTATCCAGTTCTTCGAAAATGGTTCCCCGATGAAATCCTTTTTGTACCTCATATAATGCCCGCCATTCCTGCCAAGGCACATATGCCATTGCAAGAGGCATGCCATTCAGTTCATCATTTTCAGATTTGTCTTCGCAGCAACTGGAACCAGAATTGACAGAATATACAGAAGAGGGTGACATTGTCTGGCGGCCATAGGTATTCCGTCGCATATGATCCGAGGTGTTATAGCGATAATTTGGCATACGTCATACTCCTTTTTAGAAACATTTGCAATAACATAGTATGGAGAATTCGGAAGATTGGTGCAGAGTTTCGCTTTTTCTAGGTTGTTTTTACAGGAATATCTGAGTATAATAGATACGATTGGAGTGTAAATGTAATGACAAAAAGACAAGAGACCAAAAAGAAAAAAACGAATACCGTTCAGTTTTTTGATTATAGTATGCTTGCTGTATTGATTTGTCTGGTTTGTTTTGGACTGGTCATGCTGTACAGTACCAGTGCATATAGTGCTCTGGTGAATTATGGAGACAGTATGCATTATTTTAAACGTCAGCTTATTTTTTGCGTGGCAGGTCTGATCGGAATGTATATTATTGCAAAGATTGATTACCATATCTACATAAAATGGGCAAAGAAGATATATTTCTTTTCTATATTTATGATGGCACTTGTACAGACACCTCTTGGAAAAGAGGTTAACGGTGCCAGACGATGGATCAAGCTTCCGTTTGATCAACAGCTGCAGCCTGCTGAAATTGCGAAAATTGCGGTGATTTTGTTTATCCCTGTTCTGATCTGCAATATGGGCAGAGAGATTAAGACTTGGAGGGGGATTATGAAAGTGCTTCTGTGGGGCGGCTTTGCATCTGCCTGTGTCTTATTTCTCACTGATAATCTGAGTACCGCAATCATTGTTATGGGGATTACCTGTATCATGATATTTGTTGTGCATCCGAAGACGAAGCCATTTCTTGCAATTGTGGGAATTGTGATGACAGCGGTTCTTGCAGGAGTTTTGATTCTACAACAACTGATGAATTCGGAGCTCGGGAAAAAGTTGTCGGAGAATTTCCGCCTTCGTCGTATTCTTGTGTGGCTGGAACCGGAAGAATATGCTTCCAAAGGTGGATATCAGGTTATGCAGGGACTCTATGCAATAGGTTCTGGAGGCTTTTTTGGAAAAGGACTTGGGAATAGTGCACAGAAGATGATTATCCCGGAAGTTCAAAATGATATGATTCTTTCTATTGTATGTGAGGAGCTGGGGGTATTCGGAGCAATTATGGTTTTGCTGCTGTTTGGACTGTTGCTGTATCGTTTGATGTTTATTGCCCAGAATGCGCCAGATATATATGGATCTTTAATTGTGACGGGAATATTTGCCCATGTTGCACTTCAGGTTATATTGAATGTATGTGTTGTGATTAATCTGATCCCGACAACTGGTATTACACTGCCATTTATTAGTTATGGAGGAACATCCAGTTTGTTTTTGATGGCAGAGATGGGAATTGCATTAGGGGTTTCACGAAAAATAAAATTCAATGAATAAAAGTCTTTTATTTCCTATATAAATGTGCTATTATTAATCAGGTAGTATTTAAAACTACATAGTACGGAAATGAAAGACATGCCAGAAAGATGTTTGTACCGGCATGCCGGGAGGAACGATATGAGTTATAAGATTATTGTTGATAGTTGTGGAGAATTGACGGATAAGATGAAAGCATCAGGGTGTTTTGAGACGGCTTCACTTCAGATTGATGTGAATGGACATCATATTGTGGATGATGAGACGTTTAATCAGGCCGAATTTTTAAAAATTGTTGCCGAATCGCCGGAATCTCCGAAGTCTTCCTGCCCATCGCCGGAGAGATATATGGAAGGATATTGTTGTGAGGCAGACCATGTATATGCAGTCACTTTATCAGCTGAATTGAGTGGCTCTTACAATAGTGCGGTATTAGGCAAGAATTTATATCAGGAAGAATACGGTGAGAAGGATATCTATGTGTTTAATTCACGCTCAGCATCTGTCGGCGAGACATTGATTGCTATGAAGATTGCAGAGTGTGAAGAGAAAGGAATGTCATTCTCAGAAGTTGTTGATACTGTAGAAGCGTATATTAATTCACAGCATACGTATTTTGTACTGGAGACATTGGATACGCTTAGAAAAAATGGAAGATTGACTGGAATAAAGGCAGTAATGGCTACGGCTTTAAACATTAAACCTGTTATGGGTTCAACGCCGGAGGGAACGATTCAGCAGCTTGGTCAGGCACGTGGCGTAAAAAAGGCATTGGCAAAGATGGGGGACGAGATTATCAAGGAATTGGAGAATTCCAGAGATAAGATTCTTGCAATTTCTCATTGTAATTGTCCGGCACGCGCAAAATATGTAAAAGAAATGCTGACAGCCAAAGCACAGTTCAAAGATGTAGTGATTTTGGATACTGCAGGAATCAGCAGTATGTACGCAGCTGATGGTGGAGTAATTGTAGTTGTATAATTTCCTGAATTGTGGTAGAATAACCTTTAGTTGGTACGTAAGTGTACTTAGAAAAAGGAGTCAGAAAGTATGAGCCAGGAAAAAGTAGACAGATATAAAAAAGAAAAAGCAAACCGCAAGAAAAACATGAAGAAAGAGAAGTTTCAGAACATCTTACGTAAATGTGCAGTAGCTCTTGTGGGAATTGTGCTGATAGGATGGATTGGATTTTCCGCATATAATACTTATGAATCGAAGCAGCCAAAGGAAGAAGCACAGATAGATTATTCTTCTTTGACGAATTTATATAATAATCTGGCTGAAGTCGAGGCAACATCCGCTGAATAATCAATAAATCAATAAAAAAAGAAGCAGAAAGGTCTGCTTCTTTTTTTATTGCCATTATGAGTATAAAGTGTAACCTTTTTGTGCAAAATCGTAAAAAGGTCTTGAAATCAATATAAAAGTGGTTTAAAATGAATGCAAGTGGTAGAAAGTGGTGAAAAGTGGAGCAAAGTGGTATGAATGTGGAGACCACTTGGAAGAAGGTGAGTTCTAATGTTGAAAGGGGAGTACAGTCATAATATTGATGCAAAAGGCCGATTAATCATTCCGGCAAAGTTCCGTGACGATCTAGGGGAGCATTTCGTCATAACAAAAGGAATGGAGAATTGCCTTTATGTCTACCCGGAAGACGAATGGACCACTTTTGAAGCAAAACTGAACGCCTTACCAACCACCACAGATAAAAAAGCCCGTGCGCTTGCATATTTCTTTCAGGGAAGTGCGACAGACGGGGACCTTGATAAGCAAGGTAGAACACTTATCCCTTCTGTTCTCAGAGAATTTGCTCACTTAGATAAGGAAGTAGTATTTATCGGTATGGGGAAGCGTGCCGAGATCTGGGACAAAGCAAGATGGGATGAAAAGAATGCTGAAGTGGAACTTAACATTGAAGATATTGCATCTGATATGGAAGCTAGCGGATTCAGTATCTAGAGGGAGAAGATATGGAATTCGAACACAAATCAGTACTGTTAAATGAAACAATTGATGGATTAAACATCAAGCCGGATGGCATCTATGTAGATGGCACGCTTGGTGGAGGTGGACATGCATATGAAGTGTGCAGACGCCTTGGTACAAAGGGGAGTATTGTAGGAATAGACCAGGACGCAGCAGCTATTGAGGCGGCGGGCGCCCGCTTAAAAGACTTCGGGGAGAAAGTTACAATAGTCCGGAGCAACTATTGTGATATGAAGTCACGGCTCCATGAATTGGGAATTGACAAGGTCGATGGGATCGTACTTGATCTGGGCGTATCATCTTATCAGTTAGATACGGCAGAACGAGGATTCTCCTATCGCGAAGATGCACCTCTGGATATGCGGATGGATACTCGTCAGAAGATGACGGCCAGAGACATCGTCAATGACTACAGTGAGATGGATCTTTACCGCGTAATCAGAGATTACGGGGAGGATAAGTTTGCGAAGAACATTGCAAAACATATCGTAGCAGAACGCGGTAAGAATCCCATCGAGACAACAGGCCAGCTGACAGAGATTATCAAAGCGGCCATTCCAATGAAGTATCAGAAGAAGTCTGGGCATCCGGCAAAAAGGACGTTCCAGGCTATCCGTATTGAACTGAACAGGGAGTTAGAAGTTCTTAGAGATTCATTGGATGATATGATTGAATTATTAAATCCAGGAGGAAGGTTATGTATTATAACGTTCCATTCACTGGAGGACAGGATTGTCAAGAGCGCATTTAAGAAAAATGAGAATCCATGTACCTGTCCACCAGATTTTCCCGTATGTGTATGCGGAAAAGTCTCAAAGGGGAGTATTGTTACTAGAAAGCCGATTTTGCCGAGTGAAGAGGAGATAGAATATAACAGCCGCTCTAAGAGCGCAAAGCTTAGAATCTTTGAACGGAAGTAAAATGGCTAAAAGAATATAGATAGAAAGGGGTGACGTACATGGCAGCAAGGCAGACTTATTCAAGAAACAGACAACAGTACAGTGGGATGTATGTGTATGGAAATACAGTGACCAAACCGGCAGCTGAACCAAGACGTCATGAAAAGTCACCCAAAATACCAAAAAAAAGGACAAGCAGCAGACAGGTCCGTAAAAATAGAAGACATGCTCTTCATATGAATTCAGCATATGTGATTTTTCTGGCAGTTGCTGCTGTTATGGCATTAATTGTGTGTGTAAATTATGTTCAATTACAGTCACGCATTACCAGTCGCTCTAAAAATATTACAGCAATGCAGGAAGAACTGGCAGAACTGAGGGAAGAGAATAACACCAAATATAATGCGGTTATGGACTCTGTGAACCTAGAGGAAATCCGAGATAAGGCTCAGAATGAGTTAGGAATGGTGTATGCTTCGCCGGAACAGATTGTGGAATATGATAATCCGGCTACGGATTATGTAAAACAGTATGAAGATATTCCGGAAGACGGAGTGCTTGCTCAGTCAGACAAAGATTCGAGATAGGTGAGTTATGGCAAGACAGAAAAAAAGTATTTTTCGAAGAAAATTTTCAAAATTTATGCAGAAAAAGCTAGTGATGATTTTTGTGGCAATCGTACTAGCTTTTGTTTTCTTAGTAGGAAGAATTACATATATTAATGCATCCAATGGCGCCAAATATACAAAGATTGTATTGAATCAGCAACAGTATGACAGTCGTACGATTCCATTTAAACGAGGAGATATCGTGGATCGTAATGGAACGAAGCTTGCGACCAGTGAGAGGGTATATAATGTCATTTTGGATGTAAAAGTTTTGACGGAAGATGAGGATTGCATTGAGCCAACAATCAAAGTGTTAGAAGATTGTTTTGGAATTGAAGAAGAAGTAGTACGGACATTGATAAAGGATAGTCCGTCCAGCAGATATAATATACTAAAAAAGGGGATTGATTATGAGACAGCGCAGGCATTTGAAGAGATTGATGAAGATGATGAAAAGTACTCGGATGTAAAAGGAATCTGGCTGGAAGATGATTATGTAAGAAAATATCCTTATAATACATTAGCAAGTGATGTGATTGGATTTACCGTAAATGGAAATGTGGGAAGCAATGGAATCGAAGCATCTTATAACTCTATCTTGAATGGAACGGATGGCAGGGAATATGGATATCTGGATGACAGTTCTTCTTATGAAAGAACGGTGAAAGAGCCAGAAAATGGAAGTACAATTGTATCAACAATAGATCTGCAGGTGCAGAGTATTGTGGAAAAACATATACTCGCCTTTAATGAAGCCCATAAAAATGAGGCATCTGTTGGAGAAGGAAGTAAGAATACAGCGGTAATTGTAATGAATCCACAAAACGGTGAGATTCTGGCAGAAGCTTCTTATCCGAATTATGATTTGAACAATCCGAGAAAATTTCTTGAATCTTATTCGGATGAAGAATTGGAAGCAATGGCAGAGGAAGCATCAGAAGCGGAAGGTGTAGAAAAGACGGTAGATGACATAAAGATAGATTTGTTGAATGAAAGATGGAATAATTTCTGCGTCAGTGATGTGTATGAACCGGGTTCTACTTTTAAGCCATTTACGATAGCTGCAGGCTTGGAGACCGGTGTTTTGACGGGGAATGAGAATTATACTTGCGGAGGCGTCATGCATGTGGGAGATCATGATATTCATTGTAGTAATCGTGATGGACATGGGCCGCAGACATTGAAGCAGTCTCTGGAAAATTCTTGTAATGTTGCGTTGATGCAGATTGGCGCAAGCCTTGGTACAGAGGAATTCTGTAGATATCAGAAATTATTTGGCTTTGGAGAGTATACAGGAATAGATCTTCCGGGAGAGGCTGTCGGACTTTTATATTCTGCAGAAGATATGGATCCTGCCAGCCTGGCAACCAATTCGTTTGGACAAAACTTCAACGTAACAATGACGCAACTTGCGGCTTCTTTCTGTTCGCTGATTAATGGCGGAGATTATTATAAACCACATGTAGTGAAGCAGATTCAGGATGAAAATGGAAATATTACAGAAAATAAGGATCCAGTATTGCTGAAAAAGACAGTTTCTAATGAAACCAGTGATATTATCAAGGATTATTTACTTGGAGTCGTACAGGAAGGTACTGGTTCATCGGCAGCAGTAGAAGGGTATGATGTTGGCGGTAAAACAGGAACTGCAGAGAAGATCCCTCGTGGCAATGGTAAATATCTGGTATCATTCATTGGATATGCTCCGCAGGAGAATCCGCAAGTGGTAGTGTATGTGGTTATTGACGAACCGAATGTTGCGCAGCAGGCATCCAGTTCTTATGCGACTGAACTGGCATCTTCGATTATGGAAGAAATCTTCCCTTATCTTGGTGTTAAAAAAACAGAACAAGTCAGTGAGTAAGATATGAATTTACAATAATTACAGAATAACCTTGCAAAAGCTATAATAAGTTATAAAAAATGCTTTTGCGAGGTTTTTTGTTTTATGAAAAATAAAACATATAATAAGAAGAAAATTCTTGTTGTATTCTTGTGTGCAGTGACGGTGATTCTGGCACTGGTTGGACGACTTGTGTATCTGATGGTATTTGATGCCGAATATTATCAGAAAAAAGCGGAAGCGCTGCATGAAAGGGAACGTGAAATTAAGGCTGCACGAGGTGAAATCATAGACGCCAATGGAACAGTCCTTGCTACGAACAAAACTGTCTGTACTATATCAGTCATTCACAGCCAGATTACGGATTCCGAACGGGTGATTCAGGCATTAGCTCAGACTTTGGAGATGGAAGAGGAGATTGTTCGAAAGAAAGTGGAAAAAGTGTCTTCTATGGAAAGAATAAAAACAAATGTTGACAAAGAGACTGGAGATAAGATTCGGGATATGGAATTAGATGGAGTAAAAGTGGACGAAGATTTTAAAAGATATTATCCATACAATGAGTTAGCGTCAAAAGTACTGGGCTTTACTGGAGGTGATAACCAGGGGATTATTGGTCTGGAAGTCAAGTACGAAGAGTATCTGAAAGGAATCAATGGAATGATATTAACGACTACAGATGCCAGAGGGGTAGAGCTTGAAGGAGTCGCTGAAGATCGTCTGGAGCCGGTTGCTGGAAATACCTTACAGATTAGCTTGGATTATAATATACAGACTTATGCGCAGCAGATGGCGGAGAAGGTCATGGAAGAAAAGCAGGCCGATAAAGTCGCAATCTTGTTGATGAATCCACAGAATGGAGAGATACTGGCAATGGTAAATGTCCCGGAATTTGATCTGAATGATCCATTTACGTTGAATACAGGGGAAGAGAGCAGTAATATGTCAGATGAAGAAAAGCAGGGTGCTTTGAACCAGATGTGGCGAAATGGATGTATCAATGATACCTATGAACCTGGTTCCACTTTTAAAATCATCACGGCTTCTGCTTGTCTTGAGGAGGGAGTTGTCCATCTGGATGATTCCTTCAGCTGTCCAGGATATCGAATTGTGGAAGATCGAAAGATTCGATGCCATAAAGTGGGTGGTCATGGGGCAGAGACATTTGTACAGGGGATTCAGAATTCCTGTAATCCGGTGTTTATCGATATCGGACTTCGATTAGGAGTGGATAACTTTTACAAATATTTTCAACAATTTGGTCTGTTGAACCTTACGGGAGTAGATCTTCCGGGAGAGGCGGGAACGATTATGCATAAGAAAGAGAATATTGGTTTGGTAGAATTGGCAACTATGAGTTTTGGACAGTCGTTTCAAGTGACTCCGATTCAGATGGCAACAACAGTCAGTTCTCTGGTAAATGGAGGAAGAAGGATTACGCCGCATTTTGGTGTCAGGGTTCTTGATTCAGATGGCAATGAAGTGGAAGAATTTCAATACGAAGAGAAAAAAGACATTGTGTCGGAAGAAACTTCGGCGACTATGCGGATGCTGTTGGAAAGCGTAGTATCAGAAGGCTCTGGAAAGAACGCATATATTGAAGGATATGAGATTGGAGGAAAGACGGCTACTTCTCAGACGCTTCCCAGAAGTGCGAATAAATACATCTCTTCTTTTATTGGATTTGCGCCGGCGGATCATCCACAGGTTTTGGGGATGTGTATCATTTATAATCCTCAGGGCGTATATTATGGAGGAACGATTGCTGCACCGGTGATCAGAGAAATATTTGAAAATATATTACCCTATCTTGGCATTGAAAAAGAATAAGAAATGAAGTATACTAGGTTAGGTTGAAAAGTGAATTAACAAAAGAAATAAAGAGGTGGATATATGGATTATAAAGTGTTTATTCCAGTATTAATATCGTTTGCACTGAGTGTGATTATGGGGCCGTTGATTATCCCGGTATTAAGAAGGCTGAAGATGGGGCAGACGGAAAGAACAGATGGTGTACAGTCACATCTGAAGAAGGCTGGCACTCCGACAATGGGCGGTGTGATCATTCTTTTAAGTGTAGTAATTACATCTGTATTTTATATTAAAGATTATCCGAAGATCATACCAATTCTATTTGTGACACTTGGTTTTGGTCTGATTGGATTTCTGGATGATTATCTTAAGGTTGTAATGAAGCGTTCTGATGGTTTGTTCCCAAAGCAGAAAATGGCACTTCAGATTGTTGTGACAGCAGTGTTTGCATTCTATATGGTCAGATTCACAGATGTTTCGCTTGCGATGATGATTCCGTTTTCTGGAGGAAAGTACTGGGATATCGGCTGGCTGGCGATTCCACTGATGTTCATTGTAGTAATCGGAACGGTGAATGGTGTGAACTTTACAGATGGTCTGGATGGTCTGGCTTCCAGTGTGACTGTGCTTGTTGCGACATTCTTCACTGTAGTTGCAATTGGAACAAAAAGTGGTATTGAACCAATCACCTGTGCAGTGGTAGGAGCACTTTTGGGATTCTTGTTGTTCAATGTATATCCGGCAAGTGTATTCATGGGAGATACAGGCTCCCTGGCATTAGGAGGATTTGTTGCATCAACAGCATATATGCTTCAGATGCCGATTTTCATTATTATTGTCGGATTGATCTATCTGGTAGAAGTATTGTCTGTTATGATTCAGGTAACATATTTTAAGAAAACTGGCGGAAAACGTATCTTTAAGATGGCGCCAATACATCATCATTTCGAATTGTGTGGATGGTCAGAGACAAGAGTTGTGGCAGTGTTTTCAATTGTTACAGCGATTCTTTGTCTGGTGGCATTGATGGCTATGTAGGAGGAAACAAAGGTTGAATATGGAAGTTGCAGAGAAAAGAGTACTCGTATTTGGTTCGGGAATCAGTGGAATTGGGGCAGTAAAATTATTAGAAAAGCATCAGGCAGATGTGGTTCTCTATGATGGAAATGAAAAATTAGAAGAGGCACAGATCCGTGCAAAATTAGGCGTGGACAGTAAAGCAAGAATCATAATCGGAGCTTTTCCAGAAGAATTATTAGAAGAATTAGATCTTGTTATTTTGAGTCCTGGAGTTCCGACAGATCTTCCGGTGGTAGAGAAGATGAGGGAGAAGAATATTCTGGTTATAGGAGAGATTGAACTGGCATATCAGATGGGAAAGGGAGATGTGCTGGCGATTACCGGAACAAATGGTAAGACAACAACAACGTCTCTGTTGGGAGAAATTATGAAAAATTATCAGGACGACGTGTATGTAGTGGGAAATATTGGAAATCCGTATACGATTGCGGCAGATCAGATGACGGAACATACGATTACAGTCGCTGAGATGAGTAGTTTTATGTTGGAAAGTATTGTAGATTTTCGCCCGAGAGTCAGTGCGATTCTGAATTTTACACCAGATCATCTGAATCGTCATCATACGATGGAAGCGTATGTGAATGCGAAGAAAAATATAGCCAGAAATCAGACGGAAGAAGATTATTGCATTTTGAATTATGAAGATGATCTCACCAGAGAATTTGGAAAAAATCTGAAAACACAGGTTCTATATTTCAGCAGTCAGCGTAAACTAGAAGAAGGAATTTATCTTGAGGATGGCAACATTATATTCCATTATCATGGTGTAGAAGAAACAATCTGCCATGTGGATGAATTGCAGATCCTTGGAACACATAATCATGAAAATGTAATGGCTGCAGCTGCGATGGCAGCTGTCTATGGAGTACCGATGAATGTCATCCGTGAGAGTGTCAAGGCATTTGGCGGAGTAGAGCATCGTATTGAATATGTGACGGAAAAAAATGGCGTCGTGTTCTATAATGATTCAAAAGGAACGAATCCGGACGCTGCAATCAAAGGAATTCAGGCTATGAATCGACCGACGGTCCTGATCGGTGGAGGATATGACAAAGGTTCCGAATATAAGGAATGGATTCAGAGCTTTGATGGAA
This sequence comes from Faecalicatena contorta, assembly GCF_021531895.1. Classification (GTDB taxonomy): domain Bacteria; phylum Bacillota; class Clostridia; order Lachnospirales; family Lachnospiraceae; genus JAFBIX01. The sequence continues at coordinate 88,149 of NZ_JAFBIX010000007.1, forward strand.
AAGTGAAGAAACTGGTCCTTCTGGGAGCCACGAAGGAAAAAATTGCAAAAGATGCCAAGTGCTGTGGATTTACAGATTATATGTTTGCCGATACATTTGAAGAAGCCGTTCTTACTGCGGCAAAGTTGGCAGAGCCGGGAGAAGCAGTTTTGTTATCTCCGGCATGTGCAAGCTGGGATATGTTCTCTAGTTATGAAGTACGTGGAGAGAAGTTTAAAGAGATTGTAAATTCCTTATAAGGAGTGGCATAGATTGACACTATTGAACAGGAAAAAGTATGATTATACACTTCTTGCTGCGTTATTTCTGCTCGTTATTATGGGGCTTGTGATCCTCTATAGTACGAGTGCATATAATGGAGAAGTAAAGTTCCATGATTCGTTTTACTATCTGAAGAAGCAGGCTTTTGCAACACTGCTTGGAATTGCCGGAATGTTTGTGGCTTCGAATATGGATTATCATATATGGAAGCATCTGGCAGTTCTTGGATATTTTACGGCAATCTTATTGTCAATAGCAGTTTTGTTTATAGGCGATGAATATAATGGGTCCAAAAGATGGCTGTCTTTGGGCCCGTTTTCTTTTCAGCCGTCAGAATTTGCAAAAGTAGCAGTGATCCTCTTCCTCGCATATATGGTGACAAAAAATGTTCAAAATATGGGAAAGATGCGAACGATGATTAAGATTATCGTGATGATTCTGCCAATTGTGGCACTGGTGGGTGCCAGCAATTTGAGTACAGCAATCATTATTCTGGGAATAGCGGTGATTCTAGTGTTTGTGGCAAGTCCGAAGTATGGACAGTTTGTTGTCATGGGTGTTCTTGGAGTAGGATTTATGACTATTTTTCTGGGATTGGAAAGTTATCGACTAGAGAGACTGGCAATTTGGAGAAATCCAGAAGCTTATGAAAAAGGATATCAGACTCTCCAGGGACTGTATGCAATTGGGTCAGGAGGACTCTTTGGAAAAGGTCTGGGGCATAGCATTCAGAAGCTTGGGTTTGTGCCTGAAGCACAGAATGATATGATCTTCTCAATCATCTGCGAAGAACTTGGGCTGTTTGGGGCTGGATTCATACTAATTCTGTTTTTGATTCTGATCTGGCGCTTTTTTGTGATTGCCACTCATGCTCAGGATTTGTTTGGAGCATTGATTGCTACGGGTGCAATGGGGCATATGATGATCCAGGTGATATTGAATATTGCAGTGGTGACCAACACGATTCCGAATACTGGAATTACACTTCCATTTATAAGTTATGGAGGAACGTCCGTGGTTTTTTTACTTTTTGAAATGGGACTTGTACTAAGTGTATCATCTTTGGTAAAATAAAACACAAGAGTAAGCAGACAAAAGGGAGCATAATAATGGGAGAGACAAAAAAGAAAAAAAAGAAGACGCACCGACTATATGCATTTATTGTGTTGGTTTTAGGTGTTGCAATTATCGCGTTGGGTATATTAATTCTTTTCTATGTACAAGAGATAGAAGTCAGTGGGAATGAATATTGTTCTGACCAGGAGATTGTGGATACAGTGCAAAATGATAAATATTCTGTTAATACACTGTATATTGTCGGAAAATATGCTTTGGGATATGGAAAAGAACTACCATGTTTTGAAAGCATGAAAGTGAGTTTGAAATCTCCCTGGGCGTTAAAGGTGACGGTAAAGGAAAAGACAATCGTAGGATATGTTCAAAACGGTGATCATTATGATTATTTTGATAAAGAAGGGCTGGTAGTGGCCGAGTTACCTTCTCTGATAGAAGGACTACCGTGTATTGAAGGAATTGAAGTGAAAGACATCAAGCTATATCATAAGTTGAAAAGTGATGATGTTGGCATTTTTGAAGAAATATTAGAGACTTCGCAGGAAGTGACAAAATACAATCTGACTACAGACAGGATTGTGTGTAAGGATGATGCAATCTATCTATATATAGGAAATATATGTGTTAATCTGGGGGAAAATGTATCTTCTGAGCAGATTGCCCAGATTGAACCAATTATAGAAAAACTGGGTGATCAGCCGGGAACGCTTCATCTGGAAAATTATTCTGAGAATAATACAATAATAACCTTTGACAAGGAAGAAATTCAGGAAGAAAATTAAGAAAAATAGCCAAATTCTATTGATATTTTGTACGAAAGTCTTTATTATATAGTATATATGGCAAACTGAACTCATTTCATTTGCTTTATGTATGGGATGTATAATATATAATAAGGATAACAAAGGAGGAGAAACCCTTGCTAGAAATTAAAACGAATGAATCAGAAGCAGCGGCAAAAATAATTGTTGTTGGAGTCGGCGGTGGCGGTAATAATGCTGTAAACCGTATGATTGACGAGCAGATTGCCGGTGTCGAATTTATTGCTATTAATACAGATAAGCAGGCGCTTCAATTATGTAAAGCCCCAACATTAATGCAGATCGGGGACAAGATCACCAAGGGACTTGGTGCAGGTGCAAGACCTGAAATCGGAGAGAAAGCAGCAGAAGAAAGTGCAGAAGAGATATCTGCAGCATTAAAGGGAGCAGATATGGTATTTGTAACTTGCGGTATGGGCGGTGGTACCGGGACAGGTGCTACACCAGTAGTTGCACGGATTGCAAAAGAGCAGGGTGCTCTGACTGTAGGTGTTGTAACGAAGCCTTTCCGTTTCGAGTCTAAGACACGTATGAATAATGCTCTTGCTGGAATTGAAAAGTTAAAAGAAAGCGTCGATACATTGATTGTTATCCCGAATGATAAATTGCTGGAGGTTGTGGACAGACGTACGACTATGCCAGAAGCTTTAAAGAAAGCAGATGAAGTATTGCAGCAAGGTATTCAGGGTATTACAGACCTGATCAATGTACCTTCACTGATCAACCTTGACTTTGCGGATGTTCAGACTGTTATGACGGATAAAGGTATTGCACATATCGGTATTGGACAGGGACGTGGTGATGACAAGGCACTGGAAGCTGTTAAGCAGGCAGTTGCCAGTCCGTTGCTTGAGACAACGATTGCAGGCGCATCTCATGTTATTATTAATGTATCTGGTGATATCACACTTATGGATGCATCTGATGCGGCTGAGTATGTACAAGAACTTGCAGGAGAAGATGCGAATATTATCTTTGGTGCAATGTATGATGATTCCAGAGCTGATGAAGCAACGATTACAGTAATTGCAACAGGCCTTCATAATGTAGGCGGAAGTGCTTCGAAATTAAAATCAAGACTTGAAAACCAGAGAGTTTCTTCAATGCCACATAATGCAGCAGCATCACAGGTATATGAAAGAGCTGGTCAGACTGCGCCACGCAGCTCTCAGGCTTCTCCAAGATTAGATTTTGGTGCAGCTCCTACACAGGGCGGTGGAACAACGTCTGCTCCGAGAAGACCAGTAGGAGGTACAACTCCTACTTTGGATACACCAAGAACACCAACCAGCAAAGTGAAAGAACAGTCTATTAAGATACCAGATTTCTTTAAGAAGTAATTTATTATTAAGAAGTAATTCATTAGATTATAAAAAAAGAATGTGCTTTGGCACATTCTTTTTTTATTGCTGTATAGCTTGAAGAATCAGCTGATGCAGAAGTTTTACGGTTGTGGAAAGTATCATTTCCACCAGGAAAAATATTCGGGAAGAAATGACAATAAACGCCAAAAAATCCTCTTTTTCTTTTCAAAATTCTTTCTTTTGTGCCAAAAAAGTATACCAAATATAGTATTTCTACAAATAGAATTCCCCAAAATGACTTTTCTGAATCTATATCTTGTGGTTCACAGGAACTGTCGAACGAAAATCAAAATCCACTCCATCATCTGACAAAATCTTTTCGAGATGACTCGTATAATAAATTTTGCTGATGTACCAAACCGGTGATGAAAATGAAAGAAGGTGGAGCGTGTACTATGAATTATACATAGATGTATTCTTTATGGTGAATTTTATGATGGATTATCTTGTACTGATGATTACTCGTAAGATGATAAGATGTTCTGTCCCTGCCTGGCGTGTCTGTCTGGCGGCTGTGGCAGGTGCATTTCTTACGTGTCTGATCGTAGTGGTTCCATTGAACAATACATTCATGAAATTCATACTGTTCCATGGTTTGGTAAGTGTTGCAATGATAAAAACAGGATTTGGAATCAGGCAGTGGCGTGAATTGATAAGAACTTGGATTCTGATCTATGTTAGCGGTTTCCTGATCGGAGGAGTGTTACTGTGCGTTCGACAATATGTACGAATAGGAAGCCTTTTCTTTGTTCTGGCTATTGTTAGTTATTATGTAGTGTCAGGAATCTGGAGCCTGATCAGCTATCTGGCACGGAGAAAGCAAAGTCGCGTAAAAGTAATTCTCTGTAATGGCAAAAGACAATGTCAGGTAGAGGCGCTGATAGATACCGGGAATTGTCTAAGAGATGAGATTACAGGAGGTCCGGTCAGTATTGTTGACCAGAAAGTAATCCGTGTTTTGTATGGGAAAGAAAATCTGACAAAACTTCGCTATATTCCGTATCATTCGATTGGACGTTCCGAAGGAGTTATGCCGCTGATCCGTCTGGATGGGATGTATGTCTGCCAAGAAAGAAGATTCTGGATTGCAGAACCGCTGGTCGCAGTTTCCGAAGAAGATCTGACAGCGGATGATTATCAGATGATTCTGAATCCTGATATATTAATAGGAGGAATCGATTATGGTGATAAAAGTGGCAGTGCCGCATCAATTTAAGCTGAAGGTAGTTCCGGACTTTCGTACATTCTTTTTCCCGGATAAAAAAGATATTCATTATATTGGAGGATCGGACATTCTGCCGGCTCCCTTGGACAGTAATGAGGAGATGGCTGCAATCAATGATCTGGGATCTGAAGATGATAAACAGGCGAGAAAGGTTCTGATTGAACACAATTTGAGGCTGGTAGTGTATATTGCAAAAAAATTTGATAATACAGGAGTGGGTGTAGAGGATTTAATTTCTATTGGTACAATTGGATTAATAAAAGCAATTAATACGTTTAATCCGGATAAGAATATTAAGCTTGCGACATATGCCTCTCGATGTATCGAAAATGAGATTCTGATGTATCTTAGAAGGAATAATAAGACGAAGATGGAAGTCTCAATTGATGAGCCTTTGAATGTAGACTGGGATGGTAATGAATTATTGTTGTCCGATATTCTGGGAACGGAAGAGGATACAATATATAAGGACCTGGAGAATGAAGTGGAGAGAAAACTTCTAATCCGGGCAATTAACCGACTGTCAGGAAGAGAACGTACGATCATTCAGATGCGTTTTGGCCTGGGGACGCCGGATGGCGAAGAGAGAACGCAGAAAGAAGTGGCGGATATGCTCGGTATCTCTCAGTCATATATATCAAGATTAGAGAAAAAGATCATGCAGAGATTAAGACGCGAAATGGTAAAGTATTCATAGCAACTTTTACAGAAAAGGTGTATAATGAAAACAAAAAGGGGTTGGTTTTATGAGACTTAGCTTTATCGGAGCAGCCCATGAAGTAACCGGTAGTTGTCATTTGCTAGAGGCGTGTGGAAAGAATATTCTGATTGACTGTGGTATGGAACAAGGGCCAGATCTCTATGAGAATCAGGAACTTCCTGTCACAGCGGGAGAGATCGATTATATACTTCTGACTCATGCACATATTGATCATTCTGGTAAAATTCCGCTCTTGTGTAAAGAAGGATTTAAAGGAGAGATCGTAACAACGTTTGCTACGGCAGATTTATGTAATATTATGCTTCGTGACAGTGCACATATTCAGGAGTTTGAAGCTGAATGGCGAAACCGTAAGGCCAAGAGGAGCGGCGCGGAAGTGTATGAACCGTTGTATACCATGGCAGATGCAGATGCTGCAATTCAGTTGTTATCACCTTGTGATTATGACCAGAAGATTACTTTGTGTGAAGGGATTGAAGTCCGCTTTTGTGACGTAGGCCATTTGCTGGGGTCTGCAAGTATCGAAGTGTGGATTACAGAAGGGGATATTTCTAAGAAAATTGTTTTTTCCGGCGATGTGGGAAATCGAAATCAACCTATTATCAAAGATCCACAAAAAGTTGCAGAGGCTGATTATGTGGTCATTGAATCAACTTATGGGGATCGTACACATGGGGATGAGATCCCGGATTATGTGGGAGAATTTACCAGGATTCTTCGAGAAACATTTGCAAAAGGCGGTAATGTGGTGATTCCGTCCTTTGCAGTGGGGCGGACGCAAGAGATATTATACTTTATCCGTGAGATTAAAGAAAAGAATCTCCTTCCGGAATATCCTGGCTTTGAAGTGTATGTGGATAGTCCATTGGCAATTGAAGCGACTAACGTATTTAATAAAAATGTAAAGTCATGCTTTGATGAGGATGCTATGGCATTGGTAGAACAAGGGATTAATCCATTGGTTTTCCCAGGGCTTAAGACAACGATTACCAGTGAAGAATCGAAGATGATCAATTTTGATGACAAGCCAAAAGTTATCTTATCGGCATCTGGTATGTGTGAGGCTGGAAGAATCAGGCATCATTTGAAGCATAATCTGTGGCGATCTGAATGTACGATATGTTTTGTGGGATATCAGGCGATTGGAACTTTGGGCAGAAAATTGATTGAGGGAGCGGAATGTGTCAAGCTGTTCGGAGAGAATATTACGGTGAATGCCCGCATTGAATCTTTGAAGGGAATCAGTGGTCATGCAGATATGAATGGCCTTCTGGACTGGCTGAAAGGATTTGAGAAGAAGCCACAGCGTGTCATTGTTGTGCATGGTGAGGATACGGTTACGGATCATTTCGCAAGTCTGGTGGAGGAGACCATTGGATGTCCGGCATTTGCTCCGTATTCTGGCGGTGCGGTAGATCTGGCAGCCAACGAGATCCTTACAGAAGGAGTGAAGGTTCCGAAGAAGGCTGTGGAGAAGCCGGCCAGGGTAAAGGCTGCTTCTGCTTTCAATCGTGTTGTTGCTGCTGCGAAGAGACTGCTTGAAGTTGTATATAAGAATGAAGGTCTTGCGAATAAAGATCTGGCAAAATTTGAGAGTCAGATTATGAATCTGGCAGATAAATGGGATCGAGAAGAATAAGCTGCTATAGTGAGTGGATGATAAGCGGGAACAGGGGCGCATAGATGATATGCGCCCCTGTTATAATGGGATATATTATGAGATACATATTTGTCAAGGAGTAAAACTTTTTTTATTTTCCTATGATGGAGAATAACGAAAGTGCATAATGAGAATCATTTTACTAGAGAAAAATTACTTTATTCATCTAGTAGGAGGGCTCAATTATGGCACAGGGAAAAGTTGAAATATGCGGTGTGAATACGGCAAAGCTTCCAATCCTGAATGAAGAGGAGAAGGAAGCTTTAATTGCGCGCATCAAAGTAGGGGATGCAGAGGCAAAAGAAGAATATATCAAAGGAAATTTAAGACTGGTATTGAGTGTAATCAAACGTTTTGGAGGAAGTAATGAGAATCCAGATGACTTGTTTCAGATTGGCTGCATAGGTCTGATTAAAGCAATCAATAATTTTAATACAGAATTAGACGTCAAATTCTCCACCTATGCTGTGCCAATGATTATTGGGGAAATTCGCAGATATATGAGAGATAATAATTCTATCCGCGTCAGCCGCTCGCTTCGTGATACTGCGTACAAAGCTATTTATGCGAAAGAAAATTATGTCAAACGCAATCTCAAAGAGCCAACTGTCCAGGAGATTGCGGAAGAGATTGGAATCTCTAAAGAAGACATAGTTTTTGCGTTGGACGCCATACAAGTGCCAATGAGCCTTCAGGAACCAGTATACAACGATGGAGGAGATGCGCTATATGTCATGGATCAGATTAGTGACACCAAGAACAAAGAAGATAAATGGGTCGAAGATCTGTCCCTGGAAGCCGCCATGGAACACTTAGGAGAACGGGAACGGTACATTATAAAACTGCGTTTTTTTGAAGGAAAAACACAGATGGAAGTAGCAGAAGAGATACAAATCTCGCAGGCACAAGTCAGCCGTCTGGAAAAAAATGCATTGAGGATTATGAGACAGTACCTCACTTAGGTACACCCTGTTTGTCGATTAGGTACACCACATTTTGCAAGTGGGGACGTAGACTTTTTTCAAAAGTCTACGTCCCCACTTGCATTTTTACCCCTCACATACTATGATTAGTGCATGGAGGGATTTGTATTATGAAGGCTTGTATATTTGATTTAGACGGAACATTGACAGATTCATTGGAATCTCTGGCGTATTCTGTAAAAGCAACTTTAAGGGAAATGGATCTTCCGGAGATTACGACGGATGAATGTCGCCGGTTTGTAGGTGATGGAGCAAGATGTCTGATGGAGCGCTCGCTTCGGGCAACGGGAGAAGAGAATGTAAAAAGAATTGAAGAAGCTATGGAGATATACGGACGTATATTTGATGAGAATTGTACATATCATGTAACACCATATGAAGGAATCGTCCAGATGCTGAAGAGTATGAAGGATAAGGGGATTAAGTTGGCGGTTTTGTCGAATAAGCCGCATCAGCAGACGGTGAAGGTGGTTCGTGAGGTTTTTGGCGAGGAGATGTTTGATTTTGCACAAGGGCAGAAGGAAGAGATCGCGAGAAAGCCGGATCCGGCAGGTGTTAATTATCTGATGGAGCAGATGGGCGTGTCACAGGAGGAATGCCTCTATGTGGGAGATTCTGAAGTAGATATCCGAACGGGAAAGAATGCGGGACTGCGTACTATCAGCGTGGCGTGGGGGTTCCGGTCGAAGGAAGTGTTAGAAACTGCAGGAGCCGATACTATTATTGGCAGCCCGGAAGAATTATTGCAGTTCGTTTAAAGAAAAAACGGAATAAGGGAGGATTTTGTGAAAATGTATGAGTACGATGAAGATTGCCTGAAGACATTTCTTAAGAATCAGGCACAGTTATTTGATGAGCCGGTTGCGGAGACGCTGGAAGAAGCGGAAGCGTTTCTGGAAGACTGTATGGCGGTTGTAGTCGATAGTATTGAAGAAGTCAGAGAATTTCTTGAAGAAGAAGGCATGGATGTGGATGGAATGTCGGAAGAAGAGCTGGAAGAAGCGTCGGAGGTATTTTCTATTCCGGGTGGAAGATATCTGATCGTAGAAGGATAATAGAATGAAGATTACATTGAAAAAGCCGAAGCTATTCAGAAGTTTCGGCTTTTTTCAATGCTTCTTCGATTGCATTTACAATCATCTGGGAAGTATATGGATTATCTTCAGAATATTGGATATTATCTAGTGATTGATTGTTGTATATCTGTTCTGCGATATCTTCTATCGTAGGTTGAATCAAAGGATACATTGCAGAAATACTTTCGTCAAGATTGGAGAAACGAATGGAGTTAATATGGGATTCGTCGACGGTTACTTCTACTTCAAGTGCAGTATTGTTTAATGACAGTGTGGACGTATAGACTCCTGGCATATATTTTGCTTCGTTTGATTTTGCTTCTTTATGTTTGGGAAGGAACATAAATACCAAAAGTAGAATTAATATGACTGCCAGCGCAGCAAAAATCAAGGTATAGATGATTTCCTTCATATGCAATACGACGATTTTGGTTTTGGAACTCATAGAGACCTCCTGTATTATGGATGAATTGTTACTTTCTATAATGTATGAGAAAAGAGTGGAAATTATTCATGGCTTCTTGTATAATAAAAAACTACGATTTCTATTAAAATTCTATAAATAAAATTCTATAAAATTACGAGGTGACAAACAGATGTATATTATTGCAGGACTTGGAAATCCCACATTACAGTATGAAGGAACACGACATAATGTCGGGTTTGATGTCATAGATACATTGGCGGATAAATATAATATATCGGTAGATGCGAGAAAGAGCCGTGCTTTCATTGGAAAAGGAATGATTGAAGGGCAGAAGGTTATTCTGGTCAAGCCTCAGACTTATATGAACCTAAGTGGGGAGAGTATACGGGGGCTCGTGGATTATTATAAGATTGATGTGGAACATGAACTGCTGGTAATCTATGATGACATCAGTCTGGATGTCGGTCAGCTGAGAATTCGTAAAAAAGGAAGCGCCGGAGGACATAACGGAATTAAAAATATTATTGCGAATCTGGGTACACAGAATTTTCCGAGAATTAAAGTGGGGGTTGGTGAGAAACCGAAGAAATATGATCTTGCAGATTATGTGCTCAGTCATTTTTCAAAAGCAGAGAGTGAGCTGATGGAAGAAGGATACCAGAAAGCAGTAAAGGCGGTGGAGATGCTCCTTGACGGAGAGATGGAAGCTGCTATGAATGAATATAACAGAAAAGTAAAGCCTAAGGAGGCATAGATATGCAAGCCTTAATCAGGCCATTGAATGAATTAGCAGAGTTTGAAGAGATTAGTAAAAAAAGGATGAAAGCACCGGGAATGATACGAGTATGTGGCTGTGTCAATTCTCAGAAATCCCATATGATGTATGCGCTGAGCGATGGCTGTCATTACAAAGTCATCGCTTGTTCCAGTGAATCTAAGGCGAAGCAAGTCTATGAGGAATATCGGTTCATGGATGCAGAGACTTATCTGTATCCGGCGAAAGATCTGTTGTTTTATCAGGCAGATATTCGAAGCAAGGAGTTGATCAGACAGAGAATGGAGGTGCTTCAGGCGATCGTTGCGGGAGGACCGATGACTGTTGTGACCAGTTTCGATGCTTTTATGGATTCCTTGCTCCCAAAAGAGGTTATTAGAGAGAGGATGCTCCATATTTCCAATGACAGTGTGATTGACCTGGAAGAAATGCAGAAGAAGCTTGTAGCACTTGGATATGATCGGGAAATTCAGATTGAAGGGCCAGGGCAGTTTGCAGTTCGGGGAGGAATTCTGGACGTCTATCCATTGACTGAGGAGCTTCCGGTTCGTATTGAATTGTGGGGAGATGAAGTGGACTCGATTCGTACATTTGATGTAGAGAGCCAGAGATCCATTGAGAATTTGACAGAAGTAACCATCTGCCCTGCATTGGAATTTCCACAGGAGGGGGAAAAAGGAGTATCTTTTTTAGATTATTTTCCGACAGATCAGACGATTCTTTTCTTAAACGAACCCGTCCGCCTTCTGGAAAAAGGACAAGGTGTAGAAGAAGAATTTATGGAGGCAAAGAAAAACAGGCTGGAAAGCGGATATCAGCTGGAAGAAGGAGAAGTCAAGCTGTATCAGACGGAAGCAGTTCTGAAGAAAATGAACGGTTACAGCAGCATCGGTTTTTTTTCGTTAGATATGCGTTGCAAAGGTTTGGAAGTTCGGGCATCTTACAGTCTTCAGACTAAGAGTGTGAATCCCTATAATAGTAGTTTTGATGCGCTGACACAGGATCTGAAGCGATTGAAGCGAAATGGATATAGAGTCATTCTGTTGTCGGGTTCCAGAACCCGGGCAAAGAGGTTGGCAGAAGATCTGAGAGATTATAATCTTAGTAGTTATTACAGCGAAGAGATGAATCGGGAAGTCATGCCGGGGGAGATTATGACGGCATATGGATATGTAGCAGAAGGTTATGAATATCCACTCCTTAAGTTTACTGTCATCTCAGAGACGGATATATTTGGTAAGACTAGAAAAAAGAAGAAGAGAAAGGTCTACGAAGGCCGTAAGATTCAGAGCTTTGCGGAATTAAAACCGGGAGACTATGTGGTACATGAGAACCATGGACTGGGAATCTATCAGGGAATTGAGAAGATTGAAGTAGACAAGATCTCAAAAGATTATATGAAGATTTCTTATGCGCAAGGTGGGAATCTCTATATTCCGGCAACTCAATTGGATCTTATTCAGAAGTATGCCAGTGCGGATGCAAAGAAACCAAGACTGAACCGTCTGGGAACCCAGGATTGGAATAAGACGAAGACGAGAGTACGGGGAGCGGTAAAAGAAATTGCAAAGGATCTGGTTGAACTCTATGCAGCCAGACAGAATCAGGACGGTTATGTGTATGGGGAAGATACCGTCTGGCAGAGGGAATTTGAAGAAATGTTTCCATTTGAGGAAACAGAAGACCAGTTACTGGCGATTGAAGCTGTAAAACGAGATATGCAGAGTCATAAGATTATGGACCGTCTGATTTGCGGGGATGTAGGGTATGGTAAGACAGAGATTGCGATCCGTGCTGCATTTAAAGCGGTTCAGGAGAATAAGCAAGTAGTCTATCTGGTACCAACTACAATATTGGCACAGCAGCATTATAATACATTTACACAGCGAATGAAGAATTTCCCGGTCAGAGTAGATTTGATGTGCAGATTTCGCACTCCTGCTCAGCAGAAAAAGACGATTGAGGACACGAAGAAAGGACTGGTAGATATCATTGTCGGTACTCATCGGGTATTGGGAGATGACTTGAAATTCAAAGACTTGGGTCTTCTGATCATTGATGAAGAGCAGCGCTTTGGTGTACAGCATAAAGAGAAGATTAAAAAATTAAAAGAGAATATAGATGTACTGACGTTGACAGCAACGCCAATCCCCAGAACACTTCATATGAGCCTGATAGGAATTCGTGATATGAGTGTGTTGGAAGAAGCCCCGAACGATCGTATGCCGATTCAGACTTATGTAATGGAATATAATGATGAGATGGTAAGAGAAGCTATTGAAAGGGAATGTTCCAGACAAGGACAGGTCTACTATGTGTATAACCGGGTCGAGGATATTGCGGAAGTTGCAGCCAGAATTCAGAAGCTTGTGCCAGATGTTACGGTGGAATATGCACATGGACAGATGCGGGAACATCAGCTGGAGAAGATTATGTATGAGTTTATCAATGGAGAGATTGATGTGCTGGTATCGACGACAATCATCGAGACAGGTCTGGATATTTCCAATGTTAATACGATGATTATTCATGACGCAGATCGCCTGGGATTGTCACAACTGTACCAGCTTCGCGGAAGAGTCGGACGTTCGAATCGAATGGCTTATGCATTCCTCCTGTATCGTAAGGATAAGTTGCTGAAAGAAGTGGCGGAAAAGAGATTATCTGCAATTCGGGAATTTACCGATCTGGGATCAGGATTTAAAATTGCAATGCGAGATCTGGAGATTCGAGGAGCAGGGAATCTTCTTGGCGCAGAGCAGCACGGTCATATGGAAGCAGTAGGATATGATCTGTATTGTAAGATGTTAAATGAGGCTGTGAAACATCTGAAAGGTGAGATGGATGAAGATACCTTTGTGACAACGATGGATCTGAATGTGGATGCTTATATTCCGGATTCATATATTCCGAATGAGTACCAGAAGCTAGATATTTATAAGCGGATAGCGGCCATAGAAAACGAGGAAGAAAAAGAAGACATGATGGAAGAGTTGATAGATCGTTTTGGAGATATTCCGAAGAAAGTGGAAAAATTATTGGATGTGGCAAGTTTAAAAGCAATGGCGCACAATGTATATGTCACCGCTGTAGAGCAAAAGGGAGAGATCTATACATTTACCATGTATGAAAAAGCAAAAATTCAGACCCAGAAGATTCCGGAATTCCTGGAAAAATTCAAAGGAGAGCTGATCATAAAAGCTGATGCGGTCAATCCTTGCTTTATCTATGAGAAAAAGAAGCGCAATAAAAAAGAAAAAGCGCCAGATGCACTATCGGTTGTGAAAAAAGTGTTAATTGAAATGAAAGCATTGATTGAAACGTAAAAAAAGGATATAATAAATGAGTTAATGGTACTAAGGAGGGTATATACAGATATGAAAAGAAGAATATTGATGCTTGCAATGGCGGGGGTGTTGGCGTTGACATCTCTTACCGGATGCAGCTCATTCAATGATGATGATGTGGTTGTCACCGTGAACGATACAGAGATTACGGCAGATGTTGCTAATTTTTATGCGAGATACATGCAGGCTCAGTATGAGACTTATTATTCAGCTTATCTGGGAGACGATATGTGGAGTTCAGAAGCAGAAGAAGGTAAGACGTACGAAGAATCTGTCAAGGACAGTGTCTTGGAAGAACTGGAAAAGATGGTTCTTCTTGAAGAACATATGGAAGAATATGATGTGTCTCTTTCTGATGAAGAGAAGCTTGTGATTGAAGATGCAGCCAAGGAATTTGATGAGGCAAATGCATTGGAGGACAAGGAGAAGGTATCTGGTACAGAGAAGGCTGTAAAGCGTGTGATGACGCTTTTGGCTATTCAGCAGAAGATGTCAGATGCGATTCAGGCAACTGCAGATACAGAGGTTTCAGATGAAGAAGCAGCACAGAAGAGCATGCAATATGTATACTTCTCTTATACTACCACGGCAGAAGATGGAACCACTCAGGATATGACGGATGATGAAAAGGCAGATGTAAAGGCGCAGGCAGAAGGTTTTGCAGAAGGGGCTGCAGCGGCAGAAGATTTCAATGTATATGCCCAGGAACAGGGACTTGAGACATCTACGGCGACTTTTGATAAAGACAGTACATCACCTTCCGCAGATCTGGTTGCAGCAGCGGATGCTTTGAATGAAGGAGAGATAACAGGGGTTATAGATACGGATAGCGGATGTTATGTTGCAAAAGTGACCAGTCTTTTTGATCAGGATGCAACGAATAGTAAGAAGCAGGAAATCATCAGCCAGAGACAGCAGGAGAAATATACAGAGACCTGTGATGGGTGGATGGATGATGCAGATATTAATGTCGATAAAAAGGTATGGAAGAAGATTGATTTTAATGATTTGAGTGTTACGATTAAGGAAGAATCCGAAGAACCATATGCAGATTCTATTCAGACAGATGATGTTGATGAGTCAGAAGATTCCGGCACAGAAGCAGAATAAAAAGAAGAACAAAAAAACCGATCTGAAATTGTGATTTCAAGATCGGTTTTTTATTGCCATCAGCTTAGCTCATAAAAGAAGATACAATCTCATTGACCAGCTTGCCGTCGGCTTTGCCTTTTACCTTTGGCATTAGATTTTTCATGATCTTTCCTTTGTCTTTTGCAGTCGGAGCATCCAGACCCATCTCGGCAAGAACGGAAGCGAAGATCTCCTTGATCTCGGCTTCATCCATCATCTTAGGGGCATATTGTTCTAATACAGCCAGACGTTTGGTGCATTCATCAATAATCTCTGTGCGGTCGGAAGGAGTCATTTCCAGAGTCTCTTTGGTCTGCTTGATCTCTTTCATGATAACCTGTGTCTCTTCTTCGGGAGTCAGATCAGCGCGTTTGTCAATTGCTTTATTCTTAAGAGCAGCCAACAGCATGGACAGCGTTTCCTTGGTTTCTTTGTCACCGGCCTTCATGGCTTTGACCATATCGGCACGAACTTCTTCGATTTTACTCATGTTTTCATTCCTCCTATCATTGTCTGATAACTTCTCGGAATCTTCAGCCCTGATTTTATAAGGCTTTCCGACCCTTATCTCAAAAAATCACCCACTTTTTTGCAAAAAACGCTTGACAAATCGCTCAAAATTTGCGGCGAAGCCGATTGATTA
>NZ_JAFBIX010000080.1 GCF_021531895.1 Faecalicatena contorta
GAATTTGGCATTGAAATTTCTTCTTTGTCTGGACATGATAATGGATCCTTTCTTTCATACTGGTTTAAGTATATCAGATTCATTAAAAACTGTCCGAAAAAGTGTCTTAATTTATGAGACCATTATAAAGGAAACGACTTTGGAAGATCAACGAAATGAACTTGTTCAGTCGGAATTTCAGATGGATAAAGAGGAGACAAAAGGAAATGTTATTAAAGGAATCGTGGAAGGAGATAAAGATGGTTATCTGATTACATCGATTCCTTATGATGAAAATTTTGAGATATTAATAGACGGCAAAGAAACAGAATATGAGAAGGTGAATACTGCATTTCTTGGCATGAAAGTGCAGGAAGGAAAACATGAGATTGAGATGATTTATCATGCACCGGGAGTGATGATAGGAAAAATATTGAGTATGATAGGAGTGGTAGTACTTTTTTCATTAAATGTAGTAATGAAAAGAAGAAGATATGAAAGGTACATTATATAGCTGGCATATGAAATTCCGTTTTTTTGAGGAAAGTAAGCGGGTTCATTTTTATTTTGCTTTGACAATCCGTTATATGGTGGTGAAGTACATTTTGAGACACAGGATAACTGGTTTGTTGTGAAAATATTAATTCTGATGACACTGTAAAAGTGCTTTATTATGCTTTTTCTTCATGATTTTTACCTCTCGTCACTTGACTGGCAAGTACCGCCGCAAGAAAGATCCATACTCCCATCTGAATACACATATTCGTCATCAATACCTTCAGAAAAGCAATCCCGATCATTGCCGCCGGTGCATACTTTGCATAATCCGTAATCAGCACTGCCATCTGGCTTTCCCCTGAGAACTGAACAACCGGAAGATACGTAACAACAAGGCCCAGAACCAAACCTGCCAGAATTTCGCTTATAATCGGAGGTGTCTTTATGGAAAACTTTTCAAACCATTCTTCGGATTTCTCAAAGAAAAGACCAAGTATGATGCCGCAGATAAGATAGACTGATATTGTCAATATTGGTTGACACATTTATCTCAAAGATATCACTGACTATGCAGCCAGGTCCAAAGATTGATAGTATCTCTGGCGCTTGATGATCGGAGGAAGCCCACCGTTAGCAGAGCTGATA
>NZ_JAFBIX010000081.1 GCF_021531895.1 Faecalicatena contorta
TGTTGGGATACAATAGATAGGTAACAAATAAAAAACAAGGATTCACTTCGATATGATATATTGGAGTTGACGAAAAACCAATGATCTTAACGAAAGGAGAATCCTTGTATGTCAATCTTATCACAACAGAAATACCAACGTCAACGCATGGTTAAGTATGCACAGAAACATTCTGTAACCGAAACGGCAATCCGTTACCGTGTGAGCCGTAAAACGGTTTATAAATGGATTTCACGGTACGACGGAACCTTAGCAAGCCTGGAGGATCGAAGTCACAGACCCAAGACTTCTCCAGGAAGTCATACGGAACAGGAGCTTCGCCAAATCCGGCGCCGACTGAAAAAATACAAATGGACAGATCTGCTTCTGGCATATCAGGATTTAATAGAGAAAGATGGATATACCCGAAGCTATGGAGGTTTCAAACGAGTTGTAAGGCGTTTAAAGGCTTTAAAACCAGACAAAAAGAAGAAAAAGAAACGCAAACTGAAACCGTATCAACGAGCCGATTATCCAGGGCAGAAAATACAGATAGATGTAAAATATGTGCCATCTTACTGTGTGACAGATGGAAGAAAGTATTACCAGTATACGGCAGTAGATGAGTGTAGCAGATGGACATACCGAGAGATGTATGATGAGCATAGTACCTATAGTTCAAAAGATTTTTTGCTCAAACTAATACAGCACGCACCGTTTCCGATTCGAGAAGTTCAGACGGATAATGGATGTGAATTCACAAATCGGCTGTTGGTGATTAAGAGCAAACACCTCACCATGTTTGAGAAAGCGTTGGAGGAACTGGGAATCTTATATCACCGGATCCAGATAGCAACCCCAAGACATAATGGGAAAGTGGAGAGACAGCATCGTCAGGATGAAGCACGGTTTTATAAGCAAATGCGGATGTATAATCTGGAAGATGGACGAAAACAGCTTGCAGTATATCAGAAGAAATCAAACAACTATATAAAAACGTGTTT
>NZ_JAFBIX010000082.1 GCF_021531895.1 Faecalicatena contorta
TTTCTTCGAATTGTGTTGTAATCATTATCTCATTACTCTGTTTATAACAATTACCTCGGATGTCTTGATTAAGATATTTATCTTATCATTTCTATTTCTTATATGCAATTTTCAAGGTACATATTGATAATCAAATGTTTTACCTAGTCATCTGAGAGCTCAAAGCTAAGCTTTTCGCTCGCGGATATCTTACAGATATCCTTCTGTTACCACCCAGATGTTTTCATTCAAGTAAGCTTGATTCAAACATCTGTGGGCAACATCAGATGCCCTTTGATTATCAAGTGGAGAATACGAGATTCGAACTCGTGACCTCCTGCTTGCAAGGCAGGCGCTCTCCCAACTGAGCTAATCCCCCATTTATACAATTTATGTTAAAAGGTATGGGCTTAAGTGGACTCGAACCACCGACCTCACGCTTATCAGGCGTGCGCTCTAACCGGCTGAGCTATAAGCCCATCTGTATTAACTTTTTAAATCTGGCAGCCACCTACTCTCCCGCACCGTCTCCAGTGAAGTACCATCGGCCGCTTAAGGCTTAACCATCGTGTTCGGGATGGGTACGGGTGTGTCCCCTAAGCGCATCGCCACCAGAAAGATCTCTGATTCTTT
>NZ_JAFBIX010000083.1 GCF_021531895.1 Faecalicatena contorta
TATGGACGAAAGAACATATCGAAGCCCACTTCTTAACCTGCTTTGTTGCACTTACGCTCATGAGAATCCTGGAAATGAAACTCGAAAACAAGTACAGTTCAGGACGAATCATCGAATCACTTTCAAAAGCAGAATGCGATCTTCTCCAACAGAATTATTATTACTTTGTTTATTATGATGAAGTATTAAAAGATATCGGAAAAGTAACTGGAATTGACTTTTCAAAGAAAATCCGAACACTGGGAGACATCAAACAAGAACTGGCAAATACAAAAAAGAAATAAATCAACAGCGTACTTACGCAGAAACCTTCCTTATTCTGCTTGATTAACAGTTTATCTATCTTGGTTCCGTTGTCAAGAATGCAAAGCACCAAAGGCCTGTTCTTGACAACGGAACCAAGATAGATATCATACAGACAAGCAGAACAAGGAATAGAACCGCCATAGTATGACCAAAAAAATTTCACTTTTTTCATTCCAAAGGAAAAAACGCCATGAAAATATGACAAAATGGCAAACCCGCCAGGCCCTGTATTTATTGGGCTTGACGGGTATTTTATACTTATTTTCTTGCAAAAGTCAGGATAT
>NZ_JAFBIX010000084.1 GCF_021531895.1 Faecalicatena contorta
TAGTTAATCATATTCTTATTTATATTTGCTTTCTTATAAATGTTTCACGTGAAACATTTACTCTATATTAGTTTTTATTGTTTCACGTGAAACAAATTTTAATTTATAATTTTGTATTAAAGCAAAATGTGAAATTTATTTTTATCTATAATCATATATAACTTTATAATTATACCAATCAACAAAAAAATTATATTTATTTTTTTATATTCTATTTAACCTATATATAGATAGTGGGGTTTAACCCCACTATGATGATTACGGATTATTCCGTGCTACGCACTCCCACAATCCGCCCCAATATTCGCATATCGTGGAATATACATCCCACTTTTATGCTCACATCGGGGCAGGTCTCAAGGCCTTTCACTTACTTATGAGCAAGCTCATGCGGGTTCAGACCTTTTGACCCTGACATCATATATATAAATTACAATTATATAATGTATGTATTTATTCTGGTTTTTTTAATAAAAGATAAACTTAATTCAAATGATTTTGTCTCTTTTTATCTGTTTTATATTTTAATATATTCTACTAAAT
>NZ_JAFBIX010000008.1 GCF_021531895.1 Faecalicatena contorta
ATATTATACAAATGTTCGTTATATTATTGACATTATTTATATTTTCATGTAAACTACTAATAAGAGATGACCAAGGCCGGTTTCCAATCAGGATACCGGTCTTTTTTGTTTCTGCAATTCATATATTATTTTAAGGAGGATGAGAGATATGAGTGTAGCACATATTTTAATCTTAGTTCTTTGGATACTGACAATTGGTTTTGGTGTTTATTATGTAAAAGACATATTTAAACACAAAGAAGATTTCAAGGAGGTTAAATACGTACCAACTATTATTATTGGTGTGTTAGCTAACTTCTTCGATACTCTTGGTATCGGGAGTTATGCAACTTCAACAACAGCTTTCAAGTTTACAAAGAGTTGTCCTGACGATCTTATCCCTGGTACTTTAAATGTTGCATATGCTATACCAGTTGTTGTGGAAGCTACTGTTTTTATCCAGAAGGTAACAGTTGATCCTTTGACACTTGTTTTGATGATTGGAGCATCTATCTTGGGAGCAGTTATCGGAGCGTCAATTGTATCAAAATGGGATCTTAAGAAAGTACGTATTGCTTTAGGATGCGCATTGATTGCACTGGCTATTGTAATGGTCTGCAAGCTTCTTGGAGTAGGACCTTTTGGTATCATCGGAACTGCAAGTGGATTGACAGGTGTCAAGCTTGTAATTGGCGTACTTGTAAACTTTGTTCTCGGAGCTTTAATGATCGTTGGTCTTGGTCTGTATGCACCTTGTATGGCATTATGTCTGCTTCTTGGATTAAGTGCAGATATTGCTTTCCCAATTATGATGGGTTCTTGTGCTTTCCTGATGCCTTCAGCTGGTATTAAATTTGTAAAAGAAGGAAAATATAATCGTGCAAGTTCTTTAGTACTTACTATTACTGGTGTCATTGGTGTATTGATTGCATGCTTTGTAATCACATCACTTCCACTTACTGTTTTAACATGGGTCGTTACAGTCGTTATGGTTGTATGTGCTTGTATCTTCTTTAAAGATGCATCAAAAGCTTAGCATATTTTGATATATATTCACCATGTTGCATAAAAATAGTTTTTTCTATTGACACTCAAAAATAAAAATGCTATATTTAAAACAACTTAAATGCAAGATAACCAATGGCGGTTTTCCTGACAGGGAAACTGCCTTTTTTGAAAAATCATATGCATTAAGTCAACAACAATTTTGGTTGTTATTGCAGTTGATCCGTTGCCGATCGTTTTCCCCAAGAACGTTCTTGCATCGGTGAACTCCAATTAAATATATACATCCTCTTTATGAGGAGCATTCCCCAGCTTTGTATATACAAAACTGCAATGCAACGAGGAAAACCTCTCAATGACATACCAAAAAGAAAGGGCACGACATACAGGTCGTGCCTTTTCTTTATCATCTGTTATTTCTATTTATTTGTTTTCCTGATCTTTCTTTCTCATCTTAAGCTTCAATAACGCTTTCGCTTTCAGACAGTCAATACGATCCATATTGTTCTCACCGACAACATTTGTCTCTTCACCTGTCGCGCTCTTATTGATATCTACGATCGCATCCAGATAATCATTCACAACTACAAATTGTGCAACCGTACCATTAAAGGTAATTCCCGTAACAGGAATGCCACGCTCACCGATCTGTTCAATCGTATTTGTGTAATCGACATGGCTGTTTCCCCAGCCATCACAGGACAAGATAACACCGTCTGCACGCATACATTCTGCTGCTACAGCCGCTCTCGTACCAACAAGCATCTTGTCTTCGTTACCATCCGGAGAACCGACAAGCATGATTCCCAGCAGATCAAGGTCTGTATCTTCTGCAACCACCTCAAGAAGCGGGTCTCTGAAGTGATGTAATGATGTTTCTTTTGTTGAAGGACCAATTCCCATAATATTCTTCTCCCTTCTTACTGCATGGAACGGATAATTCCGTCTCTATATTCATTCGGTGTAACTATTACCGGCATATTGCCCATATCAATGATGGATTTTGATCCAATCGAGCAAGATGGCTCTTTCGAGAACATATGAGTATCATACATCGCCCCCTGCCCTGCGACCTGTTTGATAATCAAAACACGTTTCTTACCGGGGCGTACTATATCATGATATACATGCTTCTCCGTACACTGATTTCCATTAAATTTTTTCAGTTTTTCTCTGAAAATATTAATGAATTTATCACAAAGCAAATGTGCTTCCGTCGGACCCGGTCGTTCCTGTCCCATACCTGCTGCAAGTGTAACATCGAAGGAAATAATCACATCATTATCTCCCGGAGTACCCGCCTTATTAAGCACGAGCTGCTCTTTTAAGTTACCTTCTGATGATCCAAATTCATGACACTGCTTTCCATTCACATCTACACCGGTAAGCATCACGTATACACCGGTAATTGTATGTGTGATTCCTTCTCCCAATACTCCGAGCACTTTTGTAGAAATCGGAATAATGTCCATGATCGTGTTGGTCCAACGATCATGATCTCCCGGCTGGATTACCTGAATATCAATATCTGTAATATACTTTGCATCCTTTAATAATTCCGGGATAATATCTTTACAAACAGTCATCTTTCCGCCTGTTGTAATATCATTACGATCACCCTCAACAACCGTATCCATATGATATGCTTTAATGGTTAGGCGACGTAATTTCTGTTCCTCAACTGTCATATTTTCTATATCCTCCTTTAGCTTTTTTTGCTACGTAAACTCACTTGTCTTTATTTTATCATACCAGTATACAAAATCAATCCTTTTTTATTACTCTTTCTATAATCAATGAAAGAATCTAAAAAGGGAAATGGACAAGCCATTTCCCTCCTGATGTTTGTTGTATATTAGATTTTAGCAACATACTCGAATGGCAATGGAACGATCTTTCCAGGTGTCTGGATCTCAACCAACTGCTCAAGAGTAGCTTTTACGATAGCTGTCTGCTGTTCCACATTGTGAGGACCACCTGCATTAGCACCCATAGGTACCAACGGAGCAACCGCACGTGGAGTACCAGTCTGACGTACAACTGGTGGAAGAGCTGCAATAATAATTGTAGGAATTCCAGCCTCTTCAATCGCTCTCTGCACCAATACTGCAGAGCGGTGACAGGTACCTCATCCAGCTGTGAGGATAGCTGCATCTACGCCTTCCTCTTTCAGCATTGCTGCTACTGCAGGACCTGTCTCATGTTTGAATTTTTCCTGGTTTCCGCCACCACCCATGAATCCAGCATGGAATGGAGCTGTAGCCTTAATAAATCCTTCTTCTACTAATTCATGAAGTCTATCGATAGGGAACATACAGTTGATATCTTTATTAACATCACTGTTATCATATCCACCATGAGATACCATCAATTTATCAGATGGACATTTATCATCGATCTTTCTCCAAGTAAAGTCACCTGCAAGGTTAAATCTTTCCTGATCTACCTGATGTACACCTGCTGCTGTAGCAAGAGCAACTGTCATATCCTTCAACTCTTTCTCTACTGGTGTCCATACCATCGGTGGAGTAATTGGAACGAAGATTTCTGATTGTAATCCTTTAACAACCGTTAAACTCATTTTTATTCCTCCTCTTTCTTTAAACGAGTGCTCATTTCTGCTTGTTTACGACGCTCTTTTTCTAAATTACTGACGTACTTTTCATGGATTTCAGGACCAAGCTGCTCCGGAAAACTCATATGCCATCCAAATTCCTGACCAATCTTTGGTTCAGTATCACAGATAAACATTCTCTTCGGAGCTTTGAAAAATCCCAATCGTCCTTTTAAATCCACACTGATGCTGCAATCATCAACATCAACACAGATTCCCTCCATGTATATGATTCTGTCACCATATTTCAATCGTTCGTCATTCATTTAAAACACCTTATTCTTAGTTGTATCCTTTATCAATACGTTTCTGGCTAAGTGGAAGTGCCTGCTCATTTTCTACAAGATCAATCTTTGATCCGATAGCATCTTCGATCACTTCAATGTTCGTAGCCTTAACGTTCGGATTCCATTTCTTTTCAGCTGGTTTAATTACTTCACCTGCCATCTGAACTTTGAGCATCTCAAGAGCACGAATTGCATCTTCGTGGCAAAGTGTATTGTTTCCAAGGATTTCGTTCTCAATACCGCCTTCAGATTTGTTGTTATCTACCATTGCTGTCATGTACTTGTTACCAACTACGAGCGCTCCCTGAACTGCACAGTATGAAAGTCCTACTACAGGAACTCCTCTCATACCAATCTGCTCATGATGACTTGCAAAGTCGATATGGTTGTTTCCGAAACCTTCTGTTGTAATAAATGCACCGTCAACGTCCATCATTTCTACTGTCTGACCAAGTCTTTCAGATACATAGAACTTCTCAGCGTTGATCTGTGGAGATCCAACAAAGATTACACCACAAAGGTCAATTTCTGGATCAGCAAGTGCCTCAAGTACAAGTGGCTCTCTCCAGTAATGTCTTGTCATCTCTTTAGATGCAGGTCCGATACATGTAAGAGCGTGGATACATCCATCAAGAACTTCCAATGGGCTCATACATACTGGAAGGTTACCAAGGTCAACGTTAGCTCTTGCTCCAAGAATTCCACATGGTTCTACCGGAAGGATGAAGTTATCATGCATAGCTCCCTGTCCCATGATTTCTTTACAAATAACTACTTTCTTCTGACCTGGGTGACGAACCTGAACGAATTCCTCTGTATCTACTACAAGGTCTTCTTCAAGTTTCTTCAATGCTTCACGGATTTCCTGTGTGATAATATCAAATGCTGTATGTGCAGCCATAGGTCCACGACGTTCCATGTTTGTCTTTTCCTGAACTACGATATTACCTTTGATAAAGATTTCTCCCTTATCTGGACATCCCGGACGTCCCCACATAATGTTTTCATCCATATATCCTTCGGAAGAACCGAACTCACCGATCTGAACTCCACCTTCGTCTGTTCCTGAAAGCATCATGATAGCGCCATCGATTACTCTTGTAACGCCCTGTCCGATCTTAGCATCGCCTTCTTTTGTTGCGATTGGCTGAACATCCATGATTGTCTCAGAATATGTGTGATACTCCTTTGGTGTAACGATTTCAAGATGGAAATCTTTAACAAGATCAGAATTAGCAATTACATCTGCTTCAATACCTTCACGGATTGTAAGAACTGTTCCTTCGATCTTTGTCTCTGGTCCTCTCTTAACTTCTGTGATAGCAAAATGTTTTCTTGTAAGGCTTCTTACAACCTTTCCTTCTTTTGCTACTTCTTCAGCTGCCGGAGCTGCTGCTGGAGCTGCTGCCGGAGCTACTTCTACTACCTCAGCGCCTCCGCCAAGTGCACCAACCGGAATAGAAAGATCAATATCTTTTCCTTCACCAATGTGGATTTTAAGAACTCCGCCTGCAACTGCTGTTGCTGCTGGAGCTGCTGCTACCGGAGCTGCTGCTGGAGCCGCTACTGCTGGAGCCGCTTCCTCTGCTGCTTCCTCTGCTTCTTCCTCTACAGAATCTTTTGCTCCCTCAACAACATCTGCTGTCAGCGGTGAAAGAGAATCAAGAGTTTTTGTAAGTTTTGCTCCTAAAATTTGTCCAATTTTTAAGCATCCATCAAGATTCAATAATCCAGAGTCAACTAACTCATCAAAAATTGCTGGATCTTCAAGATTTGCTGGCTCAATAATGATTCCAGCCTCTGCTCTACAGCATAACACTGCAGGATCATTTGCATGTTGTTTCGCTGTTTCAGCTGTAATAGACATATTGTTCCCTCCTTTTAATTACTTCGCTAATTGTGATAATTAACATATATATAATTGCTTCGTAAAGAGTCATATCGGGGAATCACTCCTTACTTCTGCAATTTATACCATAACTAGTCTTCTACATCAATATCCTGGTCAACCCATTTAGATACTGTAAGCTGACGATACTGTGCGTGACCAACCGCTCTCATAACATGATCTGTCTGATGGAATACTTTAAGTCCCATCTGAGGAGCAGATGCCATAACTGTGTTTGTACAGTCTGAACAGTTACCAATGATAATATATTCGCAGCCATCTTTCTTAAACTGCATATTGTTTTTAACCTGTCCAGGACAGTTTCCAGGACGAAGGCACTTAAGTGGTGCACCCGGTTTATTCTCAATTGCCTGTTTACATCTGCATACAGACACAACTTCACCATGCATTTTCTCTGCGATCACACGCATACGTGCTTCATTACCGCCACATGCACAGACAAGAAGTCCCACTTTCTTACCTGTAAGGTCTGGCATTTTGTATGTTGTAAGGATACCACCTGTTGTCTTTGTCGTTGGCTCATCAAGCTCTACTGCACGTCCTGTGAACGCTCCACCCATGATGATTTCACCAACTTCATCCGGTTTATCCAGTCCGCCGGCTTTTTCGATCATCTCACCAACAGAAACACCGATCGGTACATCCATAAATACATGAGCTGCATTTCCACCTTTGATGTTACCGCGAACTGTCATGTTTTTGCTGATACATGGTCTCTTCTCATCAATTGCCTCAGCAATTCTTGCTGCGGTCTCAAGGTTAACAACAACGGCTCTTGCCGCTGAAGGAAGCTGTGTTGTATCAAGGTTTAATCCAAGGCACTCACGAACAACTGCACGCTCTTCTCCCATCGGGTAAATATCCGGAAGCAGATGCAATGAAATATTCTCTTCATTTTCAATTGCTGCCATCAATGTTTTCACAGCTTTTTTATTTTTCTTTTTAATTGCGAAGATTGCTTTATCAGCCTGTGTGATCTCCATACTGTATTTTACACCACGAAGGCATTTATCACACTGTTCTTCAAGCTGTCTGATGTTGTGTTCAAGTCCCGGCTCACACTCTGCTGCATTTACTAAGATGTAGCTGTATTTACCCGGCTCTTCTACATCATCGATTTCCGGATTAATCTCCGGATTCATTTCTCCAAGAGGTGTCTCAGCAAGGTTGATGTTAAGTTTAACTCCTGTCGGGAATCCAGCGCCTCCCAGACCTACAACTCCGGCTGCTTTAACCATATCAAGCTTTGTAGCATTTTCCGGCAATCCAACTGATTCATCAATTGGCACGAACTCGTCCGGCTGTTCAGCAGCTGGTTCAATAATAATACGATCATCTGTGATCTCAGCTACTTTTCCATAAACACTTGAGAAAATATTTGCTCCAAGTCCTGTAGGTGTAGCAATCAGAGTACCTTTTTTTACGTCTGCCCCTACCTCAACGCACGGTGCGCACGGAGCACCCACGTGCTGACGCAATAAAATCTGTACATTTCCCATGTCACATTCTCCTTTTCTTTTTTAAATATAAGCAAAAACGAAACTCTCCATTTCGTTTACTTATTCCCCAATCATATATTTTTGTATTTTTCTATTTATAAGTTTTATCTATGAGTATTTGCCATTTTTTTAACAGCATTTGCTTCTTTTTTGGCGAGGGCATGTGGGAATCGAACCCACCCAGGACGCTCTTAACGCCCAACACTAGTTTTGAAGACTAGGGGGCACACCAGTCACCCAACTACCCCCATAGATATATTATTTCATGCGAATTAACAATAACACACTTTCCCATATATTTCAACCGTTTTTATTTATTTTTATAATAGCAAAAAAGCATTGACTTTTCAAGGTTTATCCTACATAATGAAATTAGAAATTGAACGCGATACTAGAACTCAGTCTATTTGTTAAAAATCTGTCGTTTTAGAAAAATTAGTTTTATGCAATATGTAAAAAGGCACTAAGAAAACAAGGGGGTTTTCTATGTGTTTTTATAAACGGCTTATAGATATTATCTATGGGTCCAATTAAAAACAAGGAGGTAAAGAGATATGGCTTTACAGGCAAATGTTAATTTCGATCGTTTCGAGGCTGCATTGCAGGTAGTTGATTCTCACACTGTTGGAGAGTTCTGCCGAATCGTTATCGGTGGTTTTCCAGAGCCAGAAGGAAACACAATGATCGAAAAGAAAAAATGGATGGAGAAGAATTACGACCAGGTTCGTACAGCGCTTATGTTTGAACCAAGAGGACACCACGATATGTTCGGTGCATTCCTTTGCAAACCGGTTCACCCAGAAGCAGATTTCGGAGTAATGTTCATGGATACAGGCGGATACCTGAACATGTGCGGTCACTGTACAATCGGTGCTGTAACGGTTGCAATCGAGGCTGGTCTTGTTGAATCTCACGAAGGAGAGAACGAGGTTGTATTAGATGCACCAGCTGGACTTATCCGTACAAAAGCTATCGTAAAAGACGGCAAAGTTGAAAGCGTAACATTAACAAATGTACCTGCTTTTGTTTACAAAGAAAACCAGAAAGTAACTATCGACGGAAAAGAAATCGAATTCACAATTTCTTTCGGTGGAAGCTTCTTCGCATTGGTTGATACTACAAAACTGGATATTGGAGAGATCAATCCTAAGACTGTTCCAGAATACACTAAATTAGGTATGAAGATGCTGGATGTTATCAACAAAGAGATCCCTGTAAAGCATCCATTGCTTGACATTGATACTGTTGACCTGGTTGAGTTCTACGGACCAACACCAAATCCAGACAAAGCTTCTATGAGAAACGTAGTAATCTTTGGAGATGCTATGGCAGACCGTTCACCATGTGGAACAGGAACAAGCGCTAAACTTGCTACTCTTCATCACTGGGGAGAAATCGGCGTAGGCGAAGAATTCATCTACGAAAGCTTTATTGGATCACTGTTCAAGGGCGTAATCAAAGAGACAACTAAGGTTGCAGATTATGACGCTGTTATCCCAATGATCACAGGAAGCTGCTATCTGACAGGTGTTGCTACATACTTGATCGATCCAACAGATCCATTGAAATATGGTTTCCAGGTAGGCTAAATACAATCGGGGTTTTATTAGCATACAGTATAGGACAGAAGCGGATTATATTTAATCCGCTTCTGCTTATATCATGATATCATTTATTTTTATACATTCACCAAGAGAAAGGAATGAGTGCCGATGCCACGTAAGCGCCAATCCACCAAAAGCCGTATTGTAAAAGCCGCATGGAATTTATTTTACAAAAAAGGCTACGATAAGACTACTGTGGAAGATATCATTGCAGCGTCTAAGACATCAAAAGGCACCTTCTATCATTATTTCAAGGGCAAAGAAGCTCTGTTAAATTCTTTATCCTATCTATTTGACGAAAAATATGAGGAACTGGCCGCTGTCATCGACCCTAACTTATCGGCTTACGATAAACTTTTGTTTTTGAACCATGAATTGTTTTATATGATAGAGACAAGCGTAGACATCCATTTGCTCGCTTCCCTCTATTCATCACAATTGATCACAAAGGACAAGAAGTCTTTGTCAGACCACAAACGTTTTTATTTCCAATGGATAACTGAGATTCTGAAAGAAGGGCTGGAACACGGAGAATTCAAGAATACAAGTTCCGCCGAAGAGCTTATGAATATTTACGCCATGTATGAACGTGCCATGCTATATGACTGGGCACTTTTCAAAGGGAAATATTCTCTGAGCGAATATAGTGACAAATTGCTCCCACATGTGTTAGATTCTTTTGTAACAGGAGTATAAATTTATATATAAAAAGTCGAAGCTCATCTGAACTTCGACTTTCTTTTTTATACCATGCATTCATGCATAGCCTCTTCTTCAATTCCAGTCTCTTTCATCATGGATACAATCTGTTCTCTGTCTTCAAGATCTGCGCACCAAGAAAGCCCACAGCCCGCTGATATTGCTCTCGGGACCGGAATGATACGTCCCGGTACATTCTGCTCTTTGCATGCCTTTTCCATTGCCATTGCATCTGCAGTTGTATGGAACGTCACAACTAATTTTAGTTCTTTTTTTCTCATGTCTACTCAATCACCACTTCGAAGTATCCGTCTTTCTCCGTAGAAACTGGTTTTTTACCATGATCTTTCGCATATTTTTCTACATTCATCTTCTGATGCGGCTCTGTAACCAGTACTTTCACCGGCTCAGAAGCTCCTTTTAACGCTTCTGCTGTCAGCATAAGCGGTTCTGGACAAGAAAGACCTCTTGCATCTACTTCCTTCATATTTATTACCTTCTTTCCTAGAATACTATGTATCGGCTAATATTTCAATATTATTTTGCTTCATCTCTCTTATTTGTAAAAGCAATGATGAAACATACAACAATACAGATAATGCATGCAATCTTACCGTTCATCGGCACTGCTCCTGCAACAACTTCCTGTGTTTCAGCATTTAATGCAGTTCCACTTGCAGCAAGACCAAAATTGTGGCATAACGCTGCTCCCACAAACATTCCAATTACAGTCATCGCTGAATCAGAAGAGCCCTGCCCTGCCAGAATCAACTGACGAAGCGGGCATCCACCTGCCAGAACAGCTGCAAATCCAACTGTATACATACCAAGAATGTTCCACAGATGCTCAGAATGTGCGATGATACCAGGTGTATTGAATCCAAGGACAAAACGTCCTGTTGCCACATTAAACACCAACATTACAGCAAACAATCCTGCAATTACACTAAATAAATCAAAATTCTTCATCAAGATAATATCTCTGATACTTCCAGCGAAGCACATTCTGGACTTCTGAGCAAAAGCTCCGAAAATCAGACCGCCAATCAAAGATGCAATAATTGGAGCATGCATACTTCCTGGTCCTGCTTCACTTGCCTTCAGAAGAGATGTACACAGTGCAAGAATCAAAATTCCAAGCATAAGTACCGGAAGAACAACTCCGCTTTCTTTATTCACCAGGTGTGCTCTTCCAAGGCTGAATCCCTTTTTAAGTGCAATAACACCTGTTCCAACTCCCAGTATAAATCCAATGAACGCTACCCATGCATTCAGATCTCCTGCTGACATACGAATCACCATACGCAGAGGACAGCCCAGGAATACCAATGAACCAATGACAATGATCATTCCTAAGATAAAACGGATCATAGGAGATGAGCCTGCTGTAGAACGATATTCTTTCGTTGCTACTGAGATAATAAAAGCTCCTAATACGAGTCCAATAATCTCTGGTCTTGCATACTGTACCACTTCTGCCTGATGCAGCCCCAATGCACCTGCCGTATCACGAATGAAGCAGGCAATACAGAATGCCATATTGGCCGGATTGCCCAATGCTGCCAGACATGCCGCTACAAGTCCACAGATAACGCCGGCCAGCGCTAATTTTTTCTTTGAATCTGATAAATTCATGTTTACTCCTCCTTTAAATTCCTCTCTCTTTCACCAGACACAAAAAATGGTTGTCCCATTCTAGTCTTGTGATAATTCGCGGATCGCTTTTATTGCCGTATCCACCTCTTCTTCCGTATTGTAATGAGAAAAGCTGAACCTTACAGCCCCCTGTTCTACCGTACCAAGTGCTTCGTGCATAAGCGGTGCACAGTGTCCCCCTGATCTTGTAGAAATATTATATTCTGTAAGAAGTGCATCACTCACTTCGGAAGAATCATAATCACCTATATTCAATGTCACGACCGCGCAGCGATTCTTCGTGCTGAAATCCCCATATATTTTCACATTTGGGATATCTTTTACACCTTCATAGAATCTCCACATCAAATCCTGTTCCCGATTCCGTATTGAATCAATTCCTGTCTTTTCCAAATATTCCAATGCGGCATGAAGTCCTGCAATTCCATGACCGTTCAGTGTGCCTGCTTCTAACGCTGTAGGCATTTCTGCCGGATGTATCTTACTATAAGTCTGCACTCCACTGCCTCCAGACTTCAACGGACGAACTGACAGTCCTTCCCGGACATAGATTCCACCTGTTCCCTGTGGACCAAGCAACCCCTTATGTCCCGTAAAACAAAGTATATCAATCTGCATGTCCTGCACATCTATCGGAAATACACCTGCAGTCTGTGACGCATCTACCGCAAACAGGACACCATGCTTATGTGCCATCTCGCCAATCGGCTTTAAATCGATATAATTTCCCGTAAGGTTAGAACCATTCGTACAGATAATCAACTTGGTCTCTTCTGTAATCGCGTCCTCAATATCCTGAATGTTTAGCGTACCCTGCTCATTACTCTTCACAATTGTCAGCTTCACACCCCGGGCTTCCATCTCATACAACGGTCTCAACACCGAATTATGTTCCAACATTGTGGTAATCACATGATCCCCAGGATTAAGGATCCCTTTGATTGCTATATTCAAACTTTCTGTAGAATTATTCGTAAATGCTATCTGCCTTGCATTGGTACCATGAAAAAGATGACATAGTTTTTCTCTGGTATCATATATAATTCTGGAAGCACTTAAAGAGGCGTCATTGACGCCTCTTCCCGCGTTCCCCATTGAACTCATAGCGGCCACTACTGCATCAATTACTTCCTGTGGTTTATGCATGGTAGTTGCTGCGTTATCTAAATATATCATAATTATTGTCCGTCCTTTCCTCTTCAGAAACTCCCAACCGTATACCTATAAGTATATGCTGAATTCCCTGTTCCGTCTAATTGAAATACCTTATAAACAGCGCCAGTTATAGATCACGTCTATAACTGGCGCTGTTTAATTATTTTTCTACCGGATATACTTCTTTCACAACTTTGATAAATCTTTCTGCTGACCGAGACAACTGATAATTCTTGTTGTATACAAGATTAATATCCCTTCCCTTATCGGCCTTTGGAATCGGAAATGCAAGCACATATCCTGCTTCCGCCTCATCAGCTGTTGCCAGTTTGGATAATATAGAGATTCCCATTCCCTGACGGACAGATTTCTTAATCGTCTCCTGATTCTCGATACTTGCAATAATATCCAGATCCGACAAATCAACCCCTGCCTGTTTCAATTGCTTTTCCGCTTCTTTTCGGGTGCCGGAACCTTCTTCTCTTAAAATCACATGTTCTTCTAAAAGCCAGCTGATATCATCCGTCATGTGGTCCTTCAATTTCTGGTATTTCTCTGTATTCGGTGTAATAATAACCAGTTCATCTTTATAGAATGGCATGTATTTACAATGCTTCTTCTCCAACACAGTTCCTGTAAATCCCACATCAACCATATGCTCTACAATCTGTGTTACAACTTTCGCGCTGTCCGTCTCCATAATCTTCAGCTGCTCTTCCGGATATTTTTCATTGAATCGCATCAGCACTTTCGGAAGAAGATACTGTGCCGGTATGGTAGAAGCTGCAATCGTTATACAATGCTTTCCGCCTTCTTCTCTGGTTCCAAATCGTTCATCAATCTTCTTTTCCAGATCTACCATTTGTCTTGCATATTTATACAGATCTTTTCCATCTTCAGACAAACTGACTTCTTTTGTATTTCTAACGAACAGCCTTACATTGAGTTCCTTCTCCAAAGCTGCAACATGTGCACTGATCGTCGGCTGTGTCAGATATAACTTTTTTGCCGCTTTCGAAAAACTTCCTCCTTCTGCCACCTGGACAAAGGCTTCTAATTGCTTTAAATTCATTAGTACGCTACCCTTTCACTCTCTGCTCCTGTTTTCTTGGTTACCTTGATTCCATCCATATATTCAAGTATAGGTTTCGCACTTTTTCTACTAGTCTCAAAAATATCTCTTACCTGCGCAATCGTGATCACAGGATTCTCCTGAAGTTTCTCTTGGATCAGCTCCTTCGCATGCTGCATATATTCACTTAAAGTATACATATCGTCTGTAACCTTAACAATCTTCTGTTCTTCCAGGAGAATATTCAAAATATCATCTACTATATCTCTGGATATTCCTTTGAAATCAATCTCGGAATAACGCACGAAATCATACTTTGCTTTTGCAAATGTATCTCTCAATATCTTAGATACTTTGCCATATATCTCATCTTTTCTTACTTCATATTCCGGTGTACACAAAAATTCTTCCACTCGTTTCAAATGTCCCTCATCAATGAGTTTTTCAATGATCTTGTCAAACACATTCGGTTTGATCTTTGGGAAATGTGTAACCTGAACTTCCGCTTTTTTCATGCCATAACGATACGGATACTTATCTTCATAATTCTTTAGTGCCTGATTCAAGAGCTGGCCAGCCGCTCTTTTGCTGTCGGTATGCCATACATAGGTGTCCTTACGCATCGGAAATACGCAGACTAACCCTTGTTCCTCCAGTTCTTTGACATCTTCCTGTACTTCTTCAACAGAAAGCGCGGTTAATTTTGCCAGTTCTGTCATTGTGATCAATGTATCTTTGTGTTCTTTTACATGAAGTTCAATGACATCTGCTGTAGAACCAGATTCCTTGCGTTTCAATTCTTCGATGACCTCCTCACGGAATCGTCGCTTCACTCCTGGATTCGGTTCCAGAATCACGCCTCCTCCAATCGTTTCCATCGGTGAATAAAAACGGACAACGAACTTATCACCTCGTCTTACCGCAATCTCTTCCTCCAGCCGCAGCTGCACATAGCCACTCTCGCCCGGTCCAATCTCTTCCTTATCAAGCAAGACTGCACGACATAATATCTCACTGGTTCCCGTGAAGAAATGCAGTCTTGTATGGTTCGTCAGTATTCTCATAGATGAATCCAGGATCTGAAGTTTTACATCCAGAAGATCCGTATTCTTCATACTGTTTGGCGGCGCCAACACACAACCTCGTTTGATCTCCTTTTTCTTTACATTAGACAGATTGATTGCCACACGCTGTCCGGCATAGCATTCATTCTTATCTTGTCCATGTACCTGAATACTGCGAATCTTACATTCCTTTCCAATCGGATACATCTCCAGTGTATCTTCTTTCGTTATAGTCCCCGATACCAACGTACCAGTAATAATCGTTCCAAATCCTGACAGTGTAAATGCACGGTCAATCGGAAGTCTTGGAATTGTCTGCACGTCTTTTGATACTACTTCGTCACTGGTCATATGCACAATCGTATCTATCAGCGAATCCAATCCTTCTCCTGTCGCCGCTGATACTTTTACCACCGGTGCATGTTCCAAAAACGTTCCGTGCAGCTCTTCTTTTACTTCTTCTTCCACTAATTCCAGCCATTCTTCATCTACCAGATCACATTTATTCAGTACGATAATGCTCTTTTCGATCCCCAGAAGATTCAGAATATCCATATGTTCTCTGGTCTGCGGCATAATCCCTTCGTCTGCGGCAATTACCAACAGAACAAGATCCATACCTACCACACCGGCAACCATGTTGTTAATAAATCTTTCATGTCCGGGAACATCAATAATTCCGGCACGATCTCCGCTTGGAAGATCAAAATACGTAAAACCAAGGTCAATCGTAATTCCTCTCCTC
The DNA here is from genome assembly GCF_021531895.1 of Faecalicatena contorta. Taxonomy (GTDB): domain Bacteria; phylum Bacillota; class Clostridia; order Lachnospirales; family Lachnospiraceae; genus JAFBIX01. The sequence goes on from NZ_JAFBIX010000008.1 coordinate 15,289, forward strand.
TGTTCTTCTTCCCAACGGTCTGTATTTCTTCCTGTCAATGCCTTGATCAATGTTGTCTTCCCATGGTCGATGTGACCTGCAGTACCAATAATTATATTCTTCATAACAGGCTGGTCTCCTCCAATATATCCAGTTCTTTTAACTGGCTGATGATTAATTTAAATGTCGTCTTATCCAAAGTACGGACATCCAAAAGAATGGTGTCATTGACCGTCCTTGGGATAATCGGAACCGGAAGATGTCTCATCCGTTCTTCCAACTCCGGTACACTGATCTTGTCTGGATGAATCGTCACTGCCATACTCGGAATCCGTTCCAGCGGAAGTGATCCTCCACCAATCTGTGATTCACATGGCTGCACATCTATTCTGGCCGGAAGTCCCGCACGTTTTAACATGCGGCTAAAACTTCTGGCATCATTCCTGATCTCTTCCAATGGTCTGGTAATCATACGAAGTACCGGTATATTCTGAATTGCTTTCTCTTCAGACAGATACTCCTGCAGCACCAATTCCAATGTTGCCGCTGTAAATTTATCAATTCGAAGAGCACGGGTCAGCTGGTTCTTTTTCATCATATCGATATATTTTTTCTTTCCGATGATGATTCCGGCCTGTGGTCCACCCAACAACTTATCTCCGCTGAAACATACTACATCAGCACCTTTGGCGATTGACTCCTGTACCGTCGGTTCGTAAGTAATCCCATACTTGCTAAGGTCAATCAGCACACCACTTCCCAAGTCTTCAACAACCGGAAGATCATGCTCTTTGGCAAGCGGTATCAATTCATCAATACCTACGGTATCTGTAAATCCCACGATACGGTAATTACTCGTATGCACCTTCAAGAGTGCTTTTGTCTCTTCAGTGATTGCATTTTCATAATCATCATAATGTGTCTTATTCGTAGTACCAACTTCTACAAGTGTGGCACCACTCTGCTCCATTACATCCGGAATACGGAACTTACCACCAATCTCTACCAGCTCACCACGGGATACAACTACTTCTCCGCCTTTTGCCAGTGAACTTAGGATCAGCATCACCGCTGCCGCATTATTATTTACTGCCATGGCAGCTTCTGCTCCGGTAATTTTACATAATAATTTTTCAAAATGAGAATAGCGCTCTCCTCTGCGACCTTCTTCCAGATTATATTCCAGATTGGAATATCCGGTTGCAATTGCTGCAACTCGTTTCATATGCTCCTGGCTGATAGGAGCTCGTCCCAGATTCGTGTGGAGAATCGTCCCAGTCCCATTAATGACCATACGCATATTCGGAGTATGCATAGCTGCTACTGTTCTCTCAATATGCTCTTTCAAAAGATCAATCTGAGTCTTGGCTTTATCTTCCTCATCGCATTGACCGATATATTTTCGAAGCTTATCCATCTCTACATGGATCGCTTCCATGACCGTATCTCTGCTGTAATGAGCAATTAACTCCTGAATCTCTTCATCCTCCAGCAGAACATCTACCTTTGGAATACTGCGATATAATTCCTTCTTGTTCATCGTCTTTTCCTCTACATTCTATTCGTTTTAAAACAGACGGATTAATTTGTCACTTTTTTCTGCTACTTTTCCGATAATCGAAACCGTCGTATCCATACCTGCATTGTCAAAATCACGCAGCATGTCCTGAAGATATTCAGGGGATACGCTGATCAGCAGACCACCGGAAGTCTGCGGGTCATAAAGAAGATCAAGATAATGCTCTTCCACCGAGCCTGCTTCTACCTTACCGATAGAATATCCGCGGTTCTTATATGCACCTGCCGGAACAAGGCCCATCTTGGCATAATCGATCGCATCTGCAAAATAAGCAATATCTTTTACATTTATTTCAAATGTTACATCACTGGCAGAAGCCATCTCTACACAATGCCCCAGAAGGCCAAAACCAGTAATATCTGTACACGCAGAAACATCGTATTTCTCTACAACCTGCTTTCCTTTCTTATTCAGAGACGCCATAACTGTCTGCGCTTCTTTGATGGCGGATGCCGAAGCCATCTCTGCCTTAATGGCAGTATTCACCACACCACTTCCAATCTGTTTGGTAAGCACGAGAATGTCTCCAGCTCTGCAGCCATAATTTTTAAATATCTTATCAGGGTGTACAAAACCGGACACACATAATCCATACTTAGGTTCATCATCTTGTACAGAGTGTCCTCCTACCAGTACCGCACCTGCTTCTTTCACTTTATCCGCGCCACCCGCCAGGATGTCGCCCAAGATCGCCGGATCCAGACAATTCGGAAATCCGACTATGTTAAGTGCCACTGCCGGTTCTCCTCCCATGGCCCATACATCACTCAGGGAGTTTGCAGCCGCAATCTGTCCAAACATATAAGGATCATCTACAATCGGAGTAAAGAAATCTACTGTCTGAATCATTGCAATCTCATCTGTCACTTTGTAAATAGCTGCGTCATCGGACGTTTCAATACCTACTATTAAATTATCATCATGGAACTGGGGCAGCTTACTCAGAACCTGAGCAAGGGTCTCCGGACCTATCTTGGCCGCTCACCCAGCCGTTTTTGATAATTGCGTTAATCTGACATCAGACTTCATACTTTTGTTCCTCCTAAAAATATTTTTGCCCTGCATAGCTTACTATGCAATGAAAAAAGCCAGCTCCTGCTGTCACAGGAGTCTGGCCGTCTTACTATACACCTTACATTATGGTTTAATAATCTTTCCTGCTTTTGCCATCGTCTCAACAATGCTGTACATATTGGTCACAGAACCAACAGCCAGTTTTTCTTTTAATCCATAATAATCCAGGCAAGTTCCGCAAGTCATAATCTCGACGCCTTGTGCCTCAAGAGATTTCAGATCTGCCAAAGAGTCAGATCCTTCTGTTGTCAAAGTAGCTCCTCCATTATAGAACAGCATGGTCTTTGGCAATGTATCAAGCTGAGTTACTGCAAAGATAAATCCTTTGATCAGGACTTTCCCCAGCTCATCATTACCACTTCCCATACGGTCAGAAGAAATGACTACAACAGTGTTGCTTCTTGCGTCCGGCATACAGGTCTCTTCTTCCTGTTCCTCTGCCTTTGGAGCACCTTCCATCTGAATCGTAACTTTAAATTCGGCATCCCCTACTTTTTCAGAAGAAACTTGTCCTCCGGCACTTGCTGCCATCTTTGTTACATTCTGCACAGCAATCTCATTGTCTACCAGGACTTCAATTGTCTCTGGACCTGTAAGTGCCTGCATTGCCTTTTTGGTCTTAATAACCGGGATCGGGCAATTATCTCCCATTGCGTTGACTGTAATCATGACGCTTCCACCTTTCTTTGCAGTCTTTTTACCCTCAACACTTATAGACATATTCTATCATCGTTCGCATAAAAGGTAAATGACTTTTTTGTAATAATATGTAAAAGTTTCCGAAAAAGGCTAGAATCCACAGGTACTATAGCCCCGCCCTCTTTCGTATTCTTTTATATCAATCACACGATATGCTCCATCGGCATAATACGCAGGCTTCATCTGCCCTTTCTTAAATACCGCAAGAAATTCTTGTAATGTATGAACTTCTTCTGGGAAATAGGTCGCACACACTCCAACCTTCTCAGGTACGTGGCAGTCACTGGATCCCAATGTAAAACACCCCAGTTCCATCGCGTATCTTGCCGCTTTCTGGCAGGCCTCTACCGAAGTACTCCCATTCAGAACCTCCAGTCCATCCAATCCCCTTACCGTGCGAAGGTTCTCTTCCAGACCCCGGTTATTATTCCGAAACGGATGCGCCGCAAAACACACTCCACCTTGCGCTTTCACCAGATCAATGAAATCCTGCGCCGGGATTCTCTCTCTGGGATAATCCTCTATTCCAAACGCTACAATATCTCCTTGCAATGAAAAGAATTCAATTCCTACAAATATCGGGAATCCTGTTCTTGCCGAATATTCTGCCGCATAATCCTTCAGTCCCATATCATCATGGTCTGTAATGCAAATGGCTCCCAGGCCTTTTTCTTTCGCAATCTGTACCATCTGATCTAATGTTAGAAAACTATCTTTTGAATATGTCATTTCATGCATATGTGTGTCTATAAACATACCCTATTCTCCTTCGCCACCTTAGTATCCCTTCTCACTATATATTATATAAATCCTTGGCCTCGGCTTCAAATAGAGTTTTTTTATATTTGATGGCTATATATAGATATTATCAATATATTATCCAAAAGAAATAGGTCTGAGATCAACTCAGACCCTGTAGCTCTTGCTGATTAGGCTTCCCTATTTCTTTCCTGTTCGTACTTGCTTTTAACTCTTCCTGCTTTTCTATATATTCCTGAATTGCTTCATTTAATGACAACATCTTTTCATCCAGTGTAGACACCATCTCGGCACACTCTCTCAGATCCCGACTGATATACTCTGGCGCATTCCCTTCAAATTTATAATAAATCTTATGTTCTAGGCTTGCCCAAAAATCCATGGCGATGGTCCGGATCTGTATCTCTACTTTGGTATCGACTACACTGTCCGACAAAAATATCGGCACGGATACCAGCATATGATAACTCTTATATCCACTTTCCTTGGGATTCTTAATGTAATCCTTAATGGAAAGTACTTTCAGGTCGCTCTGATTTCCAATCATCTCTGCAAGTCTGTAAATATCAGATGTGAAGGAACAGATCAGCCTGACCCCAGCGATATCGTTAACATACTTTACCATGTTTTCAATTGATATCTCGTATCCATTTCTTCTTAATTTTTTTACAATACTTTCCGGTGACTTTACCCTTGTCTTGATATGTTCGATCGGATTGTATTGATGTACATGCTGAAATTCGTCATTCAATATATCCAGCTTGGTTCCTACTTCTTTTATCGCGGCGCTATAAAGAAACATAATCGTCTTCCAGCTGTCTACATCTTCATAATTCTTGATTGCATTCTCCATGTAGCATCTCTCCTCTCATCGGGAAGAGCTAATTCTGTACTATGTTAAGTATAACATATGAACCATGGGATGTCATGGATTTCACAATTATTTAAGAAAGAGATTATATTTACACTTCTATGCAAAATTCTAATACTCAATTCCTTCTCTCGCCATCTTTCCCAGATCATAAGGATGCTTTACCTTAACCATCTTTGTGACATAATCTGCGATTTCTAAAAAGTCATTGGATACCTCATGTCCCGTCAATATAATCTCCAATCCGCGAGGCTTATGCTGAAGGAAACTGATAAGCTTTTCTTCACTGAGAACTTGCAGCTGTACTGCACACAGAGCTTCATCCAATAACAACACATCAAACGGTGGACAGAACTTCACGATCTCGTCCAGTGCTTTATTATTATAATGACGCAGTTCTGCCTTCTCATCTCCATTCATTCTGCTTACGAACTTCACAGGTTCTCTTCCAGGAAGGCAGGTAATATTCGAGATGGACTCCAGAATCTTACGTTCATTCGAGGAATTATCTTTCAAAAATTGAAAAACAAGCACCTGAAGCCCACACCCGGCAGCCCTTACTGCCTGTCCCATAGCAGCGGTCGTCTTGCCTTTACCATCTCCATAGTATATGTGTATTCTTCCTGTGCCTGTCATAATCGTATCCCCGCTTTCGTCCATTTTGAAATCATCAACGTTACTCTCATTATAGTATTCTATTGCAAAATTGTATAGCAGAGATTTTATTTTGTTGTCTTTCTACTACATATCCAGCTTCATATCTCCAAACTGAATCCAGCCTTTTTTCCGCATGAATTCAGAGGTACCCAGAGTCACGATTGCCGGCAGAATAATCTGGATGACCAGAATCTTTATCAGAACTACTGATGCTGGTTCTGTCGTGATCATCGTCTGCCACGTCATGATCTGTCCCACGAGACCCGCTGTTCCCATACCAGAACCTGTCGCATTGCTGGTCATATGCAATACTACCGTTCCTACTGGACCTAAAATCGCACTGGATAAGATGACCGGCAGCCAGATCACCGGTTTCTTCACAATATTCGGAACCTGAAGCATAGACGTTCCAATTCCCTGGGCTAATAGACCTCCGATCTTATTCTCCCGATAGCTTGCCACTGCAAACCCTACCATATTACAGCAACATCCTACCGTTGCAGCACCTGCCGCAAGACCGGACAAATTCAGAATAATCCCCAATGCCGCCGAACTGATCGGAAGTGTCAGGATCATTCCCATCAATACGGATACCACGATACCCATCAAAAATGGCTGTTGCTCTGTTCCCCAGTTAATCAGCGAACCAAGCCATGCCATAAATCCAGAGATTGGCGGCCCAAGAATCAATCCCACAGTCGCACCCGTTCCAATCGAAACGATTGGTGTTACCAAGATATCTACTTTCGTCTTTCCAGCCACCATATGTCCAAAGAAAATACCTACATATGCTGCAATAAATGCTCCCAGAGGTTCTCCTGGTCCGGCGTAAACCATTGCTCCATCAACCAGAACCGTTCCAGCCAACAGCTTGCTCGCGAATGCACCGATCATTCCAGCCGTTGCTGCCGAAACCACTACCAATGAGGATTCCTTGAATCTATAAGCCACTGCCACACCGATACCCGCACCAGTCAGCGAAGCTGCTACCTTACCAATTACAAAAATCATATCACCGACTGTACCACCCATCAGTGTGCCGACCTGTTGAATGATTGTACCGATAATCAACGTGGCGAACAAGCCTTGCGCCATCGCACTCAATCCATCAATAAAAATCTTATCTAATGCCTTTTTAAACCTTTCCATACCCTTCTCCTCATAGTCTATGTACTTTTACAACTGTCTTGTCACTTGACAAGTCTAGCATAGTATAAAGTGGAAATCAAGCCATCCCCTTTACAGTTTTTTCAAAAAAATATATACTTTTATGTATTCATAGGGAAAAGCGAGGTATACTTTTATGTTTCGATTATGGGGAAAAGAATTTAAGGACAATAGAATGATCCGGGATACCGTCATCTGTGATGATTCGGACGATACCCGGACCCATAAGATTTTTCACGCGCTTGATGCCATATGTTATGAATTTGATCTGAGCAAACCTATCTGGCTGGATTCTACGATTGCGGAATTCAAACGTCATGACAAAGCGCGGTTTACACAGGATAATTTTGTGGATTCCATTGATTTTGACTACCTGGAAATCCATGTGATAGAAGAATAATACAATCCTCTATTCATTTCGTATTGCAGCCAATGGGCTTAAGTTCATGGCACGAAGTGCCGGGAAGTATCCGGCAGCTACTCCGACCAGCATGGCAAATCCCATGGACAATAATACCAGCCACCATGGTATATAGGATATGTTTCCATCGATTCCCATGGCTGCTCCATGACCAGTCAGGAAGTTAATCACGCCCGACATCAGGAAGCTTAGGATATTGCCAGCAATACCTCCAATCAGGCCAATGAATGCTGCTTCCAGCAAAAACATCTGCTTTATATTTTTAAGGCTGCATCCCAACACTTTGATCACACCAATCTCTTTGGTCCGCTCATAGATGGACATCATCATTGTGTTGGCAATTCCTATGGCGGCTACCAGAAGAGATACTGCTCCGATTCCACCCAAAACAGCTTGAACAATAGCGAACTGACTCTTCATGCTATCCAGATATTCTGCATTGGTCTCCACATTATAGCCCATTTCACGGATGACGGAAGCCACCGCATCCACATTCTCAATATCATCTACCTTGATCTGCGCATAAGAATAACAAAAATCTTTGTATGGTTTTCCTGACTTTGTAGTAGGCTGCCCAGGGATGACTCTTCCTGAGAATTCTTTTTTCAGTATTTGTTTTAGTGTATCCAGATCACAGTATATATTGTAGTAATTGGCATTATATTCTTCCGGACTTCCTTCTACAATTCCACAAGCTTTTACGACATGCTTTTGTACCGATTGTACAACCACCTGCTGCCCGTCGCTTCCATCCCCTGTTCCAGCAGTTGCTCCATTGCTTCCAGATCCATTATTCTGACTGTTATAATAAGCATCCTGATCTAGAATCATGAATAAAGAGTCTTTTGCGAAATCAATATCCGGTAATTCACCAGTCTCATAATACCCCTGATCTGTCCCTTTTTCATAGAACATCGTCGGAATCCCATTTCCATATACCAGCTCCAAGTGTCCGCCATTCGCATTCGGAAGCGTACCTTCATCCAGTGGTATGTTCTTTGCTTTCAGAGCTTCAGGAGTCATGGCAACCAACTGCCCCCAGCCTTCATATTTTCCCTTTAATAAGATAACTGAAAGTTCATATACTGGAGATGCCATAGCCACATGCTCCAGATCTGCCAACTGAGCAACCGATTTGTCATTGATATATTTTGTAGATTCTTCTTCATCAGACGAATGATACATCATGGATTCCCCGGCCTGCGCTCCCGTTACTTTTATAGTAGTAAGGCCGCCAGACTGTTCTACTTCCCGATAGAGAGACTGCTGCATGCCAAGCCCCAGCGAGATCATAACAACAATGGATGCCGTACCGATCAATACCCCTAGAACTGTCAGAAATGTTCTTAATTTACGCCGTTTTAAATTACTGCTGCTCATCCTCAGAAGGTCCATCCAGTTCATCCAGCAACGCCTCCTCTTCTACTAATGTCTGTTTTTTCTTCTTTTTTCGAATGATGATCACTGCTGCCGCGATGACTGCTAATGCAGCAACAAGAATCAAGATTGGAATGACCGGGATTCCTCCCTTATCTTCCGTCTCCATATCCATGGCTGCCAGATCCGACTCACTGGCTTCTGTAACTTCCAACTGAAAGTCCTTCGTCATCGTCTTGACCTCACCGGCTTCATCCTCATAGCTCAATGTCATCGTAATCTTGGCAGGTCCTTTTGTCGCTTTCTTTCCTTCTACCATTGCATCTATAGAAGCACTTGCGCCAGATTCTACATTGCCTACAAATACCTCTTCTTTGTCAATACAGCTTCCTTCAAAAGTAGCCTTTACATTATACAATTTAATCTTTCCAAGATTGTATAGATTACACATCACGTTGGCTTCCTCGCCCACTGCAATGCTCTCCGGGCTAATCTCAAATTCACTGAATTCGAATCTCGCATCCTGCTTGACCGGAATCGATATACTGGACGTTGCTTCAATCTGAGTCGCACTGGAATCCTCATACTTCATGCTCATATCGATACTGTAAGGCTTCTGAAGAAGGTCGGCTTTTGCATTGAGCTGAATGGAAATATCTGCCGTTCCATTAGCTGCGATTCCTTCCAGATAGATAGAACTTGATCCTGACGCCGGAAGAAATGCAGGTGCTGCTGTCTGTTCATCACTTCCTTCTGTCGGTGCACTCAGGTCAAATAACATATTGCTGACTCTTGTAGACTTTGAAGTATTTTTCAAATGAATCGTTAATGTAAAGTTGCTGCCTGCCCGTACTTCTGCCGGATCCGTGGTAAATCCTGTAACGATCACTCTCGGAACCGAACCTGAGCCCGCAGATCCGCCGCCGCTGTATGACACACCACCATTACTGAATCCACCTGCATCTGCTTCCTGTCCTTCCTCCTGGCTCGACTTCTTATCTTCCGGTTTTGCCGTTGTATTCACATAAAACTTCTGAGATGCTTTCACCTCATTCTCTGCCGTTAATACGAACTGAAGCGTATATCTTGCAGATGGTACATCTTCTCTTTGCACAAATTCAAATGTAAAGTCACAGGATTCCCCTGCCGGAATGACATCCACAGACTGCTTATAATCCTGATATTCTGTTTTAAATGGCCAGGACTCGCCGCTATCTCCTAATTCTGGTGCCAGAGTGACCTGACTTAGTGACTGTGATGTACTGTTTGTCACGGTAATCGTCCATTTCTGCGACTGTCCAGCCTGAAATACTGGTACTTTGTTATCTTTTGCTTTGATAGTGATGATTTCCGGCGAAGCTGCCTGTATCTCAGCTGGTTTCACCATCGTCACCACCAATGCTGCCATGCAGAATCCTGCCAATACTTTCTTTAATCGTTTCATGTTCAATCCTCCCTCTCTTGATTGCTGCGGTTATCCTCTATCTTTAATATTTTTCCATCTCGTATATGAAAAACCCGATCCGCATAAGTTGCCAGATGTGCATCATGGGTTACCATAACAAGCGTCTTCTTCTGTTCTTGCACCACCCGCTGCATCAATTCCATTACTTCCTCGGATGTGTGAGAGTCCAGATTACCGGTTGGCTCATCGGCAAATATGATCTTCGGATTCACCACCAACGCTCTTGCCACACCGACTCTTTGCTGCTGTCCGCCAGACATCTGATTCGGCAGATGGTTTTTATGTTTCTTCAGATTTACCAGTTCCAGCATCTTATCTGCTTCTTTCATACGAACTTCTCTTGGCACCCCGCGAAAGCTCAAAGGCAATGCGACATTCTCCAGCGCATTCATGGTACCAAGAAGATGAAACGACTGAAAGATGAACCCGACATTCTCCCGACGGAACCGCACCAGTTGCTCTTCATTCAATTTCTCTATATGATGATGGCTGATGATCACTTCCCCTTTGGTAGGCTTTTCCAGTCCTGCTAACATGTTCAGAAGCGTAGATTTACCTGACCCGGAAGTACCCACGATCGCGCAAAATTCCCCTTCGTAGATCTCAAAGTCCACCCCATCCAGAGCCCGAACAACTTCATCACCTACCCGGTACAACTTATAAAGGTTTTTTACTTCGATTACCTTATCCATAGGCTCCTCCTCTCTTGATTCTGCCTACAGTATACGGTATAAAAACAAATTCTTTCGATAGAAATTCTGAAAGATTTCTTAATATTGCAATTTATGGTGGAAAGTAATATAATAGACGTGTTGACAGAAATGTCACTCATAGATATTCATTGATATAAGCAGATATGGTTCATCGGTAGAACGCTAGCTTCCCAAGCTGGAAAGGCGGGTTCGACTCCCGTTATCTGCTTTAAATTATTTGTCTGCTTTTATGTATATACCATTCGATTCTATTTAAAATTCTATTTTCTTAAAAATCCCAATTTAAAATAATATATTTGCCCAGGGAGCCGTTGAGGTGCTATGTCAGCCGCCGAACACAAGAAAGGAGGTTGATGCTATGGTTACATACAATGATTTATTTACATTTGTAATTATGCTTTGTACCGTTATGACTCTTGTCATAACTATTTTCAGGCGAAAAAAATAGCGCCCCTGTCCTGGTAAGATAAGGCGCTATTCTAAATAACACTTATTTTCCGGCGGTCATTCTTCATCTGACCAACGGCTCTCTCATTAAATATATTATATGCATTTTCCAAAAACGTGTCAACACTTTCTAAATCTATCTCTCCACTCTCTCCATTCTATAATATAAAGGCAAACAGGATTGCGCTTACAAGCGGAATAGTAACCACTGATGCAAGGGTACTGGTGAAGACACAGGCGGATGCCAATGCCTGATCGCCATGGTATTTTGCGGCAAACATGGTCGTACTGGCCGCTGCCGGCATAGCAACAATAATTGCCACAATCCCAATCATAAGTTGATTGGAAATAAACAGCCTCATAATCAGCGCGATGAATATCGGTGCTGCCATCATCCGCAAAACTACTGCCAGATACACCCGCCACATCCGGGTCATGTAGCGCCCAGATGTGAATACCAGCGCACAGCCAATGGAAACCATACTTAGAGGACTTGTTACCTGATCTACAAATCCCAGAAAATCTTTTAAAAAATCCGGAATCTGGATATTTACCATATAAAAGACACAGGCGGCAACGGAACTGATTACCATTGGCGTCAGGAACACTTTTACATCCAGCGGATGATTTTCATCTTTTTTTACGAATAATGTGACACCATATGTATAGGAAAGTGTTGTAAATACCATATTGACCACAGCCGCATAAAAGATCGCATTTTCATCAAATATAATCCGAATGACCGGATAACCGATAAAAGCAGAATTACTGAACAATATCATGAATTCACAGATTCCTTTCTGGATATCAGGAATCTGGAACAGGCAGGTCAGAATTTTCGACAGAATAATCATTATCAACGCAGCAAAACCTGCCATGATAAGGAGGAGGACAACCTGCCCATTACTCAAGACCCTACTGCTCTTAAAAACGGAATACAAGATTGAACATGGCATCGTCAGATTCAATACGATTTTCGAAAGAAGTCCATTGGAATCTTCATTCATGCATCCTGTCTTTGCACCGATGAAACCAAGTCCTACCGTTAAAAACAGGATTGCCATTTGAGAGATAATCGGTATCATATTCATAACAATATACCTTATCCCTTCCGATATCCCACATCAATATCCACGATATTTTCATAATCTTTCCCCTGCATGTACTTCTCATAATTCTGAACAACAAAATCCAGGATTCTACAGATACTTGGGCTGTCTTGCTCATGTACATTGCCGGATACATGCGGCGTAATCATGACCCTCGGCTGCTTCCACAGCGAATGATATTGCGGCAACGGTTCCGGATCTGTGACATCCAACCCAACTCCCCACAGCATTCCTTCTTTCAGCACTTCCAGAAGATCTTCCGTAACAATCAGATTGCCGCGCCCTACATTGATTAAGATCGCATCCTTTTTCATCAGATGGAGTCGCCTTTTATCCAACAGATGTCGTGTCTCCAAAGTATCCGGAAGACTGCAGGAAACAACATCAGCCAGCGGAAGACATTGATCTAGATCATTCAGCGTAATCATCTCATCAAAATAATCGGGATACTCCCGCTCTCTTCTGCGGATGCCTATGATTTTCTTGACAAAAGGACGCAAACGTTTAGCAAGCTCGCATCCAATATCTCCCGCACCAAGAATCAAAACGGTACTTCCTTCCAGTGTCTTATCAAAACCAGCCATTTTCCACAACCCCCTGGACTGGTGGTTCTGATATTGAGGCAGCCTTTTACACAATGCCAGAATCATCGCCATCTCATGCTCTGCAATAGCAGGCCCATAAGCGCCCGTCATATTGCATAGCACGGCCCCTTGCCGGAACACTTCACACGTCACATACTGTCGAACCCCAGACCACGTGGTCTGCATCCATCTAAGGTTCTGACAAGCATTCAAGTCTTCCGGCTCAGGGTCACCGAGCAATACATCCGCACACTGCAGAGCAGAAATATATTCATCGCGCGTCCAGGAGGAATCACAAAAGACTACATCGCTTTTTCCCTGCGATGCTGCCATAATTCTCTTTCGATACTCTTCATCAAGCGGCAAAAGGACTAATGTATTCTGCATCTTTTTTCCTCCTTTTCGTTTCATATTATGAGGCCAGATTATTTTGAAACAGCATCCATATTCTTGGTAACAATCACATCACTGTCGAGTCCACAGACATTGGAGATAACGACCTGATTGATCCGTACCGGTGCTGTCAAACGTACTTTTTGGATTTCCTTCATAACATTAAAAATCTCTTTTTTCGGTATTGCTTTCGTCAGGCGCACACTGCACAGCGGCAGCTCAGCCCCTGAAATAGAAACAGTTGTGGCGATTGTTCTTCTCGGATCTTTCAATTCCTGATTAACGTACTCTTCTCCTCGCTGTTATGAAGTGACCTCTTGTCAAGAGTAAATTTTACATTAACAAACTTTTCTCCCGACAATTGTCACATTTGTTGATTGACAGTATCTGGAAAGAGCCAGATTTAACAGTTCCCGGCATTTGGCCACTCTGTTATTCGTGGATTGGTTACCTACAGGCTAATGGTCCGCCGTGAGTTCTGCTATCTTTCTACGTGGATCACGATTTCTCGTGCCAACAAAGTGAGGCCGCGAATAACTCGAACCTTAAAAGTTATTGGCTCCTCCCAGATACCGTCAATAGGTTTACTAGTTACTTTTTTGAGAGCAGAAATCTGCAGTTTACTGCTTATTTCTGCTTGTTTGCCCATCTCATCATGGGAAGATGGCTGTCAAGAGCTTGCCGCGAAGCGGTGCTCAACACTCTTGACCGGCAGATGAACATGATGTACCTTTATACCGTTTTCACACTGATATTATCCGTCATCATTCCCCATACAAAACATGCCAATTCTCTTGCTATTGCTGCTACAGCTACATTTCTTGCTTTGCCATGTCTTATCAATTTATAGTATCGGCTTCTCAATCTCGTATTCGCTTTATCTGCATACGCAATTATTTCCGCCGTATTACCATTCTGTCTTGCTTTCAATGCTTTTGATTTATGACCTATCGTTCCTTTACAAATTCCACCTGCCGCTTCCACCAATAACTGTCTTAAATGACTGTTACCCGCTTTAGACAAACTGGTTCTATTTGTCTTTGGTCCGCTAGAATCTTCTCCTGGTGCAAGACCTAAATAAGCTGCATAGATATTTCCCTTTGCAAACCTTGCGAAATCCCCGGTTTCCACAATCAGCGATAAAGCTGTATGTGTTTGGATTCCTAAAAAACATCCCAGTTTTTTTACCTTTTCTGCATATTTCTCCTGTGATGCCAATTCTTCAATTCGCTGATCAAATCTTTCTATTTTTGCACACTGTTCTTCATAAGAAGTCATATATTCATCTAATACTTCTCGATATAATGCAGAAAGTTCCAGTTGCTTCAACCACTTCCAATGTGCGATTGTCCACTTGCTCTGGGCGTAATGATGTCCATGTCGTAAGCATAATGCACTAATCTGTTGTTTTATCTTTTTTAGTGCTGTTTTATGATCATCTCTCATACGAATATATTCTTTCACAGAGTCATCTTCTTCGGTTGGAACATACACCGCATGATATCCTCCGTAAGACAAACACTGTGCAATCATCTTCGCATCTCTAGCATCCGTTTTTACACGGGTTCCCTGTGGTGTTAACATAGTGGTTGGCGCTAAAATCACACATTTTACATTTGCCGCCATTAACTGGTTGTAAAGAGAATATCCCAAACATCCGGCTTCATATCCACATTGAATGTCATACTGATTATCAATACCTAATTTCATTTTCAGGTTTTCAATAAACATTAAAATGTTTTTATAGTTCGGTGCTACATCAATTGTTGCAAAAATTCTGTCATCCTCACCAATAATTGGCTCCATTGCACATAAAGTGTAATTTGTACTATGGACATCCATCCCGATTCGTATTATTCTTTTCATATAAGTGGCCTCCTTTGTATGTGGTAATCCCTGTTACCTTTGTTCTTGTTCAAACTCAAGTATACAGGTAAATCCACGTATCTACAAACGTGAGGTCACTTCATATTATCTTACATAGATTACCGGAGACAATGATCTCTTCTCCTTTTTTCTGAGTCTCAATCACACAGCCATTTGGACATATAATACATGTAAAGGTTCTTTTCTCATCTTTCATATACAGACACCTCTATTTTCTCGTCAGCCTTTATTTTTTCTGCCGGAACTACAAACTGAATCATTTCCGCAGGGTTTGCCTTTGGAAGTTTTACTGTCTTTAATTCCACATCTCCCTGCTTCACTGTCACACAACATTTTTTCAATGGTTTGCGCACACGCATAGACAAGCCAAAGTCTTGCTGTCCACTGACTTTCTGTGGAATCACATGACCAATGGCAGCATCTGGTTCTACCGTAATATCGCATTTCGGCAATTCCCCATCTTTCAGATATGCAGCAACACCATCTGCCAGACGTTCTGCTTCCTGAGAAACAAAATCTACCAGATCATGAACATGAAGAACATTTCCTGCCGCAAAGATTCCCGGTACACCTGTCTGATAATTTTCATCGACAACTGCACCTTTGGTCCTGTTATCCAGAAGAACTCCGGCTTCTATAGACAATTCATTTTCCGGGATCAGGCCTACCGACAATACCAGCGTATCACAGGAGACGTCTTTCTCCGTTCCTGGGATTGGGCGCATGTTCTCATCCACCTGTACAACGGTCACTCCCTCAATACGTGTATCGCCTTTAATATTGACTACGGAATGACTCAGATATAACGGAATATCATAATCATTCAGGCACTGCTCAATATTACGCGGAAGACCGCTTGGATATGGCAGTACTTCAAACACAGCTTTTACGTGCGCTCCTTCGAGAGTCATACGTCTTGCCATGATCATTCCGATATCACCGGAACCCATAATAATGACCTCTTTACCAACCATTGTGTTAAACAGATTAATGTAACTCTGGGCAACACCTGCATTATAGATCCCAGATGGACGTGAGCCTGGAATTGCCAGCGCACCTCTTGTACGTTCCCGACATCCCATCGTTAAGATCACTGCTTTGGCCTGGACTTGAAGCAGACCATCCTGAGTAGCTGCCGTCACGATCTTATCTCCTGACAGATCTATTACTGTAGCATTGGTAATATAAGGGATCTCCAATTCCTCTACCATATCAATAAAACGCTGTGAATATTCCGGTCCGCTCAATGTCTCACCAAAACGTGTCAGACCAAAGCCATCATGAATACACTGACGCAGAATTCCACCTAATTGCTTTTCTCTTTCAATGATCAGGATATCATCAATTCCCTGCTGTTTTAATTTCACCGCTGCTGCAAGTCCTGCAGGACCACCTCCGATAATTACAACATCATGCTTCTTCATCTGGTCTCACCTCCCCTACGAACATATAGGCATTCTTCTTATTTAAAAGTATCTCTGTCTTGTCTTTATTCAATTCCTGCTGAATCTGTGCCGTGATTCTGGTTTCACAATATCCGCCCTGACAGCGTCCCATGGTTGCACGAGTACGATACTTAATTCCACTGACTGTGCTGACTCCAAGAATATTATGAATTGCCTGCTTGATCTCGGCTTTTGTAACGCATTCACACCGACAGAAGATCTCACCATAATCAGGATTCTTTTTAATCAGTTGATCCTGAACCTCTTTACTCTGTTCTGCAAAACGAACAATTCCTTTTCGAACAGGATTAAAATCAGGATTTGATGTAAGTTTTTCTGAATTCTTAATCTTTTCCACGACACGTCTTGCAAGCGGAAGAGCACTTGTAAGACCAGGTGACGTAATACCAACAACATTGACGGTACAAGGAACTTCTTCCTTCGTCTGAATCTGGAAATCCAGTTCTTCATCAGAATCCGGATTCTCAAGTGTCGGGAATACACCTGCATAGTTTCGGATGTAATATTCTTTCCTTACATATGGGAACAATTCCGCGCCCATCTTGCCAAGATGCTGGATCATTCCCTGTGTTGCATCGTAGTTCACATTTTTTCCAATCGTCTCAATGGTAGGTCCTACCAGAATATTTCCATCAATCGTTGGTGTTACATGAACATCAAATGCACCTGCTTCATTCGGTGTCGGATAGATTGGACGGGACAGTTTATCACCAACACGTTTGTCCAGAATAATATATTCTCCTTTTACTCTGCTCGGTTTATAAGAATCATATCCCAGCATCTCTGCAATCTTATAAGAATAAAGTCCTGCACAGTTTACGATCCAACGCGCCGAAACTGTTTCTTGTGTTGTTGCAATTTCGTAACCATCTGCACTCTTTGTGATACCTGTCACCTCATGATCAAAGAAATGTTTTACTCCGTTCATTGCTGCATTTTCTGCTAATGCAATCGTATAGGAGAACGGACAGAGAATTCCGGCAGAAGGTACAAAAATAGCAAATTCTCCCTGCGCATTTGGTTCCATCTCTTTCAATTCGGATTCATCCAACATACGAATTCCCGGAATTCCATTGTCTAATCCACGATCATACAAAGCCATCAGACGCTTCCGTTCCTCTTCTCCAGAACCAACAATGAATTTCCCGCATCGTTTGAACGGTACATCCAACTCTTTTGCTACCTGTTCAAATTCTGCATTTCCTTCCATACAGCATTCCGTACGTAAGGTTCCTCGTTTATGCAGAATTCCTGAATGCAGCAGACCAGTATTGTGTCCGCTGACACCGTTGCAAACATCTAATTCTTTCTCCAACACACAAATCTTAAGCTGATATCGTGAAAGTTCTCTGGCAACGGCATTTCCTACTACTCCACCGCCGATAATGGCGACATCAAATCTTCCATCCATAATCAAACCTCTTTTTCTTCATCCAGATAACCGATCTGTATCGCTCCCATTGGATAGATTGCGACAACCGGATCTTTACCTTTGTACTTTTCCATTAGCTGCTCTAAAATTGTGTCCCAGTCTGGATAGACTTCCGGCACTTTTCCTTTATAAAACTGGCGGATATCTATCCGAGAGACTCCGTCTGAATAGATCATTGTCTGAATTCCTCTTAACTCTTGCGGAGGAATATTATCATCATGCGGAGAGAACAATCTCATTCCCGGGCCAAACAAAGAGTGAAATCCCGGACCTTCGCTGGCTGCTGTCATTGCAACGATCGTTCCATCCTTGCGTACACACGCTTCTTTATGATGCCCCAATACTGCAAAACATGTTCCAATCTGTGAATACTCCGTATCTTTCGGGAACGCCGAAAGCACTGAAATATCTGCATCTGGAACCAATTCTGTTTTCAGTAATTTTGCTGCACTTGCACAGGCTTCTCTGTGTGCTTTGATAAAATGCCCTGCATATGCATCTGCAACTTCCATCTTATTATTCAGGACTACATTCAGTATGAAATCCAATCC
The DNA here is from genome assembly GCF_021531895.1 of Faecalicatena contorta. Taxonomy (GTDB): domain Bacteria; phylum Bacillota; class Clostridia; order Lachnospirales; family Lachnospiraceae; genus JAFBIX01. The sequence goes on from NZ_JAFBIX010000008.1 coordinate 33,919, forward strand.
TACTTCTCCAACAATATGTTCCATGTTCTTACGCATTGGATTATCAGGATTACAAGTGCTTGTCTTAAATGACATACTCTTACTTTTATCTGAAAAGACAAGAGTATACATCATATCCGTAGAAGATAGCGAATCCATCATCGGTCAGATGACGAAGGTTCTGCTGACGGAATACATCTGCCTGACGCTCTTTTACTGCATCGATGCATCCTTCGTTGTACAGCTTAGCCATGAATTTATCACTCAGTAAGCATGTAGAATAGTATGGGTTGTGATATAACATTACAGGAATATTGATTGAATCATGGATTGCTTTGTAGTGAGCAACTAATTCCTTCTCGTTTGGAGCCATATACCAAGGAGTAACAGCCATGATTCCGTCTGCTCCATCTGATTCTGCTGCCTGAGACATCTTGATAACATCCGTTGTACGGTAAGCACCTGTAGATGCAATTACTTTAATGTTGTTATCATGAGCAGCTTCTATGTATGCTTTATTAATTGCGATCTGTTCATCTGTTGTCAAAGCAGTGATTTCTCCTGTACTTCCAGATGGAATGATACCAGTTACACCATTATCAGCCAAGAATTTGGTCAGTTCTTTGATGGCACTGAAATTAATTGATTCATCCTTGTTAAACGGTGTGATGACTGGGATGTAAATTCCATTAAGTTTTTCTTTCTGCATGATAATCTCTCCTTTTCTTTTTGATTTTTGTTTTTGGGTTGGATTTTTATTTTCGGAATACTTGTTCCTAGTTCAACTTACCACAACATATCAGAAAACACAATAAGTTTTTCTTATTTTTGTCGCTATTGCACATTAATAATTATTATATAGATAAATATTTGACATATTTGCACAACATGTATTATATTATATATACCGAAATATATATTCCATACTCTTTCATATTGACCTAAACAACACAATACAGTACAGAAGGGAGGTTCTTTATGAACATACAGACCCCTAAAAATAACGAAACAATAAAAATGGTAGAACGTGCATTACAAGTTTTGGATTTGTTAAGGGCCCCTAACAGTCGTTTTGGTGTAAATGAAATCGCCAAAAAGTGTGATTTGAACCCTTCAACAACCTTCCGCATTTTAAAAACCCTAGAAAAATCGGGATGGGTATTTCAGTTGAGTGATGACCGATATATCAGTGGTGAAAAACTTAGCTTTATTACAGAGAAGAACAATCTCTATCTTGCTCTTCAGGATGTTGCACTTTTTATCATGCAAGACTATACCGACCAATATGGACAGGCAATGAATCTGATGGTACGAAACGGCAAACATTGCGTAATCATCCAACAATCCCGTACAAATCGATTTGTAGACTATGTGCCGCCAATGCATACTGATCTCCCAATCCACGCCTGCGCAGGAGGAAAGATTCTTTTGTCCTCTCTTCCAATCAACTACGCAGAACGGATCATCAACGCCTGCGAACTGACAAAGCTTACCGAAGATACCATCACAGACACGGAACGATTCTGGCAAGAATTAAGGCAGACAGCCACGCAAGGTTATGCTTTTGATCACAAAGAATCAACAGAAAACGGAAGCTGCATTGCCGTTCCTGTCTATGACCGTGAGGGAACCGTGATTGCTGCAATCTCCTTCAGCGGGTTTATAGGAGTGGAGGACACAGACGATCTCCTCAAATACCTGCCCATCTTGCATGAAGTATCTAACAAAATCTCCCACAGCTTATTTCGCGTGGGTACCGAATATTCTGCCTAAAATCGCAAAAGGAGACTTTTCCATTGAAAAATCTATGTTTGCTGGTATACTAATGTTGTGACAACAGATCCATAATATGAAAAGAGGGACTTGTATGATTTCAACGATTGGATTAAATATAAAAGCATTAAAAAAAGAACCTTTTTCAGGTTCCTATCATGGAATGCGTTTTTATCTGTCAGCTTCTGAAGATACTTTGAACACCTGGGTCTACCCGGAGCCCTGGAGCTTTGAGGTTACACCCGATGAGCAGAAAGAACGGAAAGAATTTGCATTTACCCAGGAAGGATTAGACGAAGCAATTGTCTGGATCAATCAATGTTTTGATGAACAACGGACACATTGGGAACAGATTGACAAGGACAAAATGAAGATCGTCCTTGAAGCATAAAAGTGGCGCAGGAGCTCTGAAAATGTCTCAGATTATCCTGCGCCGCTATATTTATTATAAATACTTTCCCTTACTATGCCTGCTGTTCCAGCACTTCTTCTGCGATATTTCGTGCATGGTCGGAAATACGTTCCAGACATACCAGAGCATCCAGGAACACAACACCTGCCTCTGTGTTGCACTGGTTATTCGCAAGACGCTTGATGTGCTTACTTCTAAGCGTAATCTCAAGATCATCTGCCTGCGTCTCTTTTTCAATAACTTTCAGAGCCTTCTCCCGGCTTCTTTCTGTAAATGCTTCATATGCATATTTATAACTATCCGCACATACATCCAGCATTTCTTTCAACTGTGCAGTCCCCACCTCAGAGAAGGACACTTTCTTCTCATACAAGGTCTCCGCAAATTCGGAAATATTTTCGCAGTAGTCACTGATACGCTCAATATCGGAAATCATCTGGAGCAGATGAGCGACATCCTGATGTTCCTTCTCGCTAATCTGCAAAGAACTCAGCTTGATTGCGTAATTTGTGATGCCTGCACTTAATTTATCTACGGTATCTTCTTCTTCCTTCAGAAATTGGATATCTTCTTCTTTTAGTGTAAAGAGTACCTCTTTTGCTACTTCTAAAGACTCTTCCACAATCTTGGCCATACGCGCAACTTCTTTTACCGTTGACTGCAAAGCGATTCCAGGAGTCTCTAAGATACGGTCATCCAGAAGAACAACACTCTGATCCTGTCCATCTTCATCCACACGGCCAATCTTCTTCGCCAGTGTAATAATCCAGCCAGATACTGGGAAGAGAAGCACTGTCGTTCCAATATTGAATGCCGTATGCACCATACTGATCTGTGTCTGACTGATCATTCCTGCTCCCATCGTCGGATTGATAATCTCGAAAAATACAATTGCAAAAACACTAAAAATAACAGATCCAATAATATTAAACAACAGATGCATCAAAGCAGCTGTCTTCGCATTTTTCTTAGCTCCAAGACTTGATAAGATTGCTGTCACACAAGTACCAATATTCTGACCCATGATGATGTAGACTGCTGCGCTGAACGGAACCAGTCCTGCCGCTGCAAGGCTCTGCAGGATACCGACCGAAGCTGAGGAGCTCTGAATCACCGCAGTTACCAACGCACCTGTCAGGATTCCCATAATCGGATTATTTCCTAATGTTACCAGTATTCCACAGAATGCTTCTGATTCCTGCAAAGGCTCTACCGCAGAAGACATGGTTGTAATTCCGATAAAGAGTAGACCAAATCCGATAATGATACTAGATATTTCCTTCGAGGAACGTCTCTTTCCTGTCAGCATGATAACAACACCAAGTATCACTGCGATTGGCGCCAGTTTTGCCGGACTTAAAAACTTTGCCCATTCTACTGCTGATACCAGCCATCCGGTTACCGTCGTACCGACATTGGCACCCATGATGACGCCCATTGCCTGTGTCAGGTTCATGATTCCGGCATTTACAAAACCGACAACCATGACGGTCGTTGCGGATGAGCTCTGAATCACAGCTGTAATTGCCGCTCCCAGAAGAACACCCATCAATTTATTCTTGGTCAGGACCTCCAGCAAAGTCTTCATCTTATTTCCTGCTGCATTTTCCAGGCCCTGAGCCATAATCTGCATACCATAGATGAACATTCCCAATCCACCGACAAATGGTATGATAATGTCTAAGTAATTCATTGGTTTCCTCCTACTAATATATGCACATGTGTTAAACCCACCTTTTTTACAATAACATCTATAAATAGAGAAAACAACAAATTTTTCGATTTTCTTAACAATTCTTTTACTTTTTTCGACCTTTTACTTCTTCATCTTCGGTTCGAAAATCAAGGATGCCAAATAGCCGAAAATCAATGCCGCCGATATTCCCACCGCACTGGCTTTGAAACCTCCCATAAAGATACCGATAAATCCCTCCTGATCCACTGCTTCCTTCACACCTTTCCATAACAGATTGCCAAATCCGGTAAGCGGTACGCTCGCTCCGGCTCCGGCAAACTCCTGAAAAGGCTGGTAGATCTGCAATGCTCCAAGTACCGCCCCGGTACAGACCAAAAGCACCATGACACGCCCCGGCATCAACTTCGTCCTGTCTAATAAAATCTGTACGACGGCACATATCAAGCCGCCGACCCAAAATGCATTTATATAATCCATGTTAACCTCCTAAAGTGGGGACGGGGGTTTTTTCATTTTCCTCCGTCCCAGATGAAAATCTCCGTGTCCCTTTTTCAATTTGCCGTGTCCCCATCAGCAATGTTCGAGTACAATCCCATGTGCAATCCCCGGGACGCTGGCTCCTTCGTTGTAGCTGACGGTGGACATTAGTGCCCCAGTCGGGACAAATAATACTCTTTTCCATTCGCCTTTTTCTATTTTGGGCAGAATATATGCGGACAATGTGGTCGCAGCGCATCCACATCCACTTCCTCCTGCATGGGTATCTTGTAACTGTTGATTGAAGATTGTCATGCCACAGTCCATATGATTGGCTTTAATATCATATCCTTTTCCCCGCATAAGATCGAAAAGAATACTCTGGCCGACGTATCCGAGATCTCCGGTTATGATACGGCTGTAATCTTCTGGTGTACGCTCAAAATCTTCAAGATTTCTTATAATAGTATCGCAGGCAGCCGGTGCCATACACGCTCCCATATTCTGGGAATCTTTCAACCCATAATCAATGATTTTTCCTATGGTGACTCCGGTAATCCTGACATGACTTCTTCTTTTTCCTACGATAAATGCACCGCTTCCCGTCACAGTCCATTGCGCGGACAGTGGTCTTTGGCTTGCATATCCTAATGGGAAACGGAACTCCTTCTCTGCACTGGCGAAGTGGCTGGATGTCACTGCCATCATATATTCTCCATATCCTGCTGCCACACTCATAGACGCCAACGCCAGTGCTTCTCCCGAAGTCGAACATGCTCCGAAAAGTCCGAACATTGGAATCTCCAATTCTTCCACACCCATCGAAGTCGCTACTCCCTGCCTCAAAAGATCTCCCCCGAAAAGATACCGGATGTCTTCTGGCAGCAAATGTGCTTTTTCAAGTGCCAAAAGACAAGCCTCCTTCTGCATAGCACTTTCTGCCGATTCCCAATTATCTTCTCCAAATAAATCCTCTGTCTCTATCAGATCAAACATATTTCCCAGAGGCCCTTCGCCTTCCTTCTTCCCTACCACAGATGCACTGGTAATAAGAAACGGCGACTGCTCAAATGCAATACTTTGTAATCCCTTTTCCATACATTATTCTCACTTTCTTATTGACAATCTATCCATTTTTCCAAGTCAGGCTATACAATACCACTGATTTTCAATATCCAATATCCCAGTCCCAAAAGCCAACTTGTAAAGATTCCATACAAGATAACTGGTCCTGCAATGGTAAATATTTTACAGCCGACTCCCATGACCTGTCCTTCTTTTTTATACTCAATAGCCGGAGCTGCCACTGAGTTGGCGAATCCAGTAATCGGAACCAAAGCACCGGCGCCACCCCATTTTGCGATACTTGGGTAAATATTAAATCCCGTCAAAACCACACTGAGCAGTACCAGAATCATAGAAGTCCAGCCACCGCTGATATCCTTGCCAAGTCCCATCTTCTCACAATAATTTAAGATCGCCTGTCCAATTACACAGATAACACCTCCTACCACAAATGCTTTTGCCATATTTGCAGGGAGATTGTGCACCGGCGTCTTTTGCTTTACATAATTTTCATATGCTTGTTGCTGCTTTTTCTTGTCCACAATTACTTACCTCCATATCATTTCACTATCATATTTTCATCTATTTAAATGGGGACAGGGCAAACCCAAAAAGGGACAGGGATATTTTCATCTGGGACGGGGGAAAATGAAAATACCCCCGTCCCCACCTACCATCTTTCTGCGAAGAATACGAACGCCCCGATTCCTTTGCCAATTGCCATCCCCAGTATAAGGTATTGTATTCCTCTGACCAGCCTGACTCGTCGGATAAAGATGGGGAATACGTTGAGGATTTCTGCCAATGCCATGGCCCAGCACCCCACGAAGATTCCGCCAAACAGACCGAAGACTGGCACCATCCATTCTCCATGTGGGATGGCGATATGGTATATGAAGAAGATATTCCCCAGGATTCCGCCAAGAGCTACGCTGGTCTCGTAGAGAAGAATGTGTTCTCCGGTGTGTGTCCGGTCGGCAAAGTCAGAGATGACGCCGAGACCACTGATAAATGAGAAGAGTCCTCCTGCCACCACTAACCCGGAGCTAAGACCGATGACGGCCAGTATGATCTGTGCTGCCCACATCCAGTTCTTTCTCCTTTCTGGAGTAATTCTCAATCAGGGTGGTCTGAATATCGTTTTCGTATAGTCGCATCTCTACTTCCATAGGTGTTGGGTCAACGGTAAACTTTTTCTTCCCAAAATGATTGAAGAACGTCAATATTCCTATAATCAGTCCGATACAATAAGTAAGCTCGAGTATCGTAAATCCATCAGAAGTCTTACCCGTCAGTAATTGGTAGATCTGTGCGAACATCTTGGTGGTGTCTACATCATTGTTAAATGCCATAATAGAAAATGCCGCCCCAATAAAGCTAATGATCACCACTGCCGTAATCTTCGCATAATGCCAGATACCTCCAGAATCTTTTTGCACTTCATAGGTAACAATAAAATCAGTCTCTCCCATATTCTCCACATTGATATTGGGATATTCCTTGTGGATACACTCAATCACCTTTAAGACAGAGACTGCAACCCGATTCTGATTCTTGTTATCCGTGTGATGAAATTTTAGCAATTTTATAGTGTTTAGTTTGGGTACAATATGTGGATTCGAACATTCCATGGTCAGCACATCTCCCAACGTAACATCTGGGTTGCTCACCTCCACATCCCGGTCTGCCTTAATGTATACTGTCTCATTACTGCCCGCCATCTCTATCTTCCGTCCTCCACAATCTCTTCCTCCAGACGGACCAGCGTCCCTTCACTGACATTATTCTGTTCTCTTACACTTCCAAAATAATAGATGCACCCAACAATGACTGCCACTGCCACAACGCAGATCAGGCATACCCTGAGCTTTTTCCTTGCCTCATCCATACGATCCACCTCTTCATTCTTTTTGCAGATTAGTATGGATGATTTCAGAAAAAAATATACATGGTATGCCTGTTATATTCGTTCCCGCAGATTTTTCAATATTTTCTTTTCCATTCGCGACACCTGAACCTGCGAGATTCCCAATGTCTTTCCGACCTGGGATTGCGTCTGATTGGCAAAATAGCGCAGATAGATCAGTTGTCGTTCTTCTTTGTCCAGATAGGCCAGCAGCTGTTGTAACAGCATGTGATCCAGAATCCGGTCTTCGTTCCCTTCTTTTTCAGGCAGCTTGTCCATTAGACGGATCTCCTGCCCTTCTTTCTGGAAAATCGGTTTGTGCAGGGATTCAATATCGCTGTTGGCATCCAGCGCCATGGTAAGTTCTTCTCTCTCCACGCCAAGCTGCTCTGCAATCTCTGTGACCGTCGGATCCCTCCCCCATTGTTCCTGCAGTTTTTCCTGACAAATATATGCCTTGTACGCCAGTTCCTTCAGAGAGCGACTGACCTTGATCATACCGTCATCCCTTAAGAATCGTTTGATCTCCCCCGAGATCATTGGCACCGCATAGGTGGAGAACTTAACATCGTAAGTCAGATCAAACTTATCAATTGCTTTTAAAAGTCCGATATTCCCCACCTGGAAGAGATCCTCTGCCTCGACACCCCGATTATAGAACCGCTTCACAATACACCAGACAAGACCTGCATTTTCCTCCACTAATCGTGCTCTTGCTTCTTCATCCCCTTCGTGAGATCTCTGAATCAAAGCGATTGTGTGGTCCATAATCTCCGTCCTTTTCCAATTGTTTTTTCCATCTTGACCGTCGTCCCCTTCCCAGGAGCAGATACGACTTCCAGATGATCCATGAAGGCCTCCATAAAAGAGAACCCCATTCCAGAACGATCCAGCTCTGGTTTTGTTGTGAACATCGGCTCCATCGCCTGCTGCACATCCTCAATTCCTTTTCCTTCATCCGATATCTCCAGATAAAGCGTCTTATCCTCAGTACGGCAACGGATACAGATGTTATGTACCTCATTTTCATATCCATGAATGATTGCATTGGTCACTGCCTCAGAGACCGCCGTCTTCACATCGGATACTTCTTCCACCGTCGGATTCAGCGCTGTCATAAATGCCGCCACTGCCACTCTGGCAAATGATTCGTTGGATGAGCGGCTGTCAAAGATTAACTGCATCTCATTGGTATGTTCCATCTACTTATCCTCCTCATATATCTGCATAATTTTGGTTACTCCTGACATCGTCAATATCTTCTTCATTCTTTCATTGGCATGCACTGCACACACCTCTCCTCCCAGCATATAGATTCGTTTATAACGCCCCATGATCACACCGATTCCGGAACTGTCCATAAAATTCGTCTCCGCAAAATCAAAGATGACATACCGGATATGATTGTGTTCAATTAAGTGATCGGATTCCTTCCTGATCTCTTCGGCATTGTGGTGATCCAATTCTCGGGGCAGGAACACCGTCAGACAATTCTCCTGTACCTGATACTTCATATTCGTCTCCTTCCTCAAAGCTGTTCTATACGTAAAAAAGAACAGAAAAAAGGACATGCACATATTATTATGCATATCCTTTTCTTTTGTATATAAAACTCCCTATTCTTCTGTACCGTCTGCATTACCACCGGAATTCTGCGCATCCAGAGCTTCCTGAGCCGCCCTTGCCGCATCTGTATCCGGATAATCTTCGATAATCTTCTGATACTTCATATTCGCCTGATCCTGGTCACCCTTCTTCTCATAGGACTGTGCCAACAAAAGCATTGCTGCCCCGTCATTATAGCCTGCATCCATCTGCATGACCTGTTCCAGATTGGTAATTGCCGTATCATAATTGGCAACTTCATAATTCTGCTGGGATGTTGCAAATAGATTCGAACACATTCTTGGATATAACTCCGATGTAATCTCTTCAAACTTATCCCTTCCAACTGTCCCCAGCGAATCTGCATTCACCTTCAGAAGCTCCTCCAGCATAGCGGCATCACTCATATCCCCTGCCCGGTAATGGGCTGCAATCGACATCACAATCTCATAACTGCTCTGCGTGGATTCTGCCGTGGCCTGCGCGTTCTGCGTCTCTTCACTGGTAGAGCGGTATTCTTCCAGTTCTTTTTTCAGTGCGCTGATCTGCGCCTCCTGAGTGGCAATCTTATCACTGAATTCCACCGTCTGCTGATTCACCTTTTCCTGCCGGGAAGCGTTCATCGCCGGCATGATTAAAAACCACATCACAGCCACGCCTACCAATACACCCAGTGCAATATTCACAACACTGTGCAGCCCGGCATTATCCTTATAACTGGAAGATACCGGTTGAATAATAGTCTCATTACCAATATTGTAGGTAACAGTATGCTTTTCCTTCTTGTCTTTTTCCTTGATCTTCACCGTCCTTGCCTTACGGATCTGATTCAATTCATGCATGTATCGCAGGGTAATCTCATTCGTCGTATCCAGCTTATGAGCGGCACGGATGGATTGCCTTGCTTCTCCATATTGTTCCGTCTTGATATAGAGCAACGCCAGAAGCTGATGCGCTTTTACGAACGTCGGATGGGCAGCCACAGCCTTTTTCAGCTGAATGATCGCCAGGTCCTCACCATTCTGCTGACAGTAGAGCAAAGCCTGATTATATCTACGGATCGCCTGGTTGATCATCTCCAGTTCTTCCTGAGACTCCCGGACTTTCTGAATATAGTAATTAGCAATGTTCTCATGAGACTGAAAATTCTTACTCAAGACCCACTCTACCAACGCTTCTACAATATCTCCTCGCCCATAATACACAAGCCCCAGCAGATTCCTGGATGCAATATTCCCTCTATTATACTGTAAACTCTTCTTCAAAGATGCAATTGCACCGGACAAATCTCGAATCTTCGCTTTCTTCAATCCATCATTATACCAGTACATGGACTGGTAAGACAATTTTGTTGTATAATCCATATACTACCCTCGTACCCCTTCAACTACTTGGTTTGTTCAATCATCTCTCGTAAAATATCCGTCATGTCTGTCAGATCTTCCTGATAGACAGCGTCCTCTATATCCTCTACTTCCAGACTCGGCTGGAACTTCTTTAACTCTTCTTCAAAATTTAGCATGGTAACCGCCTCCTTCCAACAGCTTCTTTACCATTCCCGCAAGGTACAGGGAACCCAGGCAATAGACATCACCGTGTTCACCCCTCTGCTTCTCTGCCGCCTTAAGTGCATCCACTATATCCACTTCACAGATAACCGGCTTCGTCGTATATCTCCTAAACACCTGTCCCAGTTCTTCTGCTGGGACCTTTCTCGCGTCTTCAATCTCCGTAATCACATAGGCTTTCGCATTGAGATTCTCACACAGATAAGCAATCATTTGCTCATACTTCTTGTCACTCACTGCAGAGAACAGAATCACCGGACCTTCTCCTTCATCCGCGCCAAGTGCTTTCATACTCTCTACAAATGCCTCGATTGCTCCGGGATTGTGGGCACCATCAATCACAAGATGCGGTGCCGCCTGCTCCATTCTGCCTTCCCAGTGAATCGAAGCAAGTGCCTTCTGCCACCGGTCTTCATGGATAACTTCTCCTTGCAACAGATATTCCGCTGCTTCCAGTGCAATCTCTGCATTCATTGCCTGATAGCATCCACAGATCGGCACCTGATAGATAACATCTTTATCATACGCATTCGCCCGTGAAAATGCAATATGTTTCCGGGTAACTTCTTGGATTTCGAACGCATTTTTCGATATTTCTCTACAAGGAGCCCCCTGCTTACGGGCTGTCTGACGGATGACCTCAGCAGCTTTTGGATTGCTCCCGTCATAGAAGATCGGGACTCCACGCTTGATAATTCCAGCCTTTTCAGCTGCAATTTCTTCAATCGTATCTCCCAGAATTGCCGTGTGATCAAGACTGATCGACGTAATAATAGAAAGTGCAGGCTGTGGGATGGAATTCGTCGCATCCAGCCTGCCACCCAGACCAGTCTCCAAAATAATGTATTCCACATCCGTACCGGCAAATGCTTTCATACCCATCCCCAGTAAAAATTCAAAATAAGAGGGATGTGCAATTCCCTCTTCTTCCATCTGTCTTACGACTTCCAGCACCTGCAGAAATACCCGAAGAAACGTCTCATTATCTATCTGTGTATGGTCTACTTGTATCCGCTCGTTGACAGATACAAGATGAGGGGAAGTAAAGAATCCTGTTCTTTTCCCCTCTGCCATTAAGATTGCCTGCAAATACGCACACACAGAACCTTTCCCGTTGGTCCCTGCCACATGAATAATCTTCCGGTCCATACCCGGATCACCAAGTCTTCGCAAGAATTCTCTGGTATGTTCCTGCGTGTGCTTTTGCGTAAATTTTGGTATTTCTTCGATATAAGCAGTCGCTTCCTCATATGTGAATGACTCTTTTATCATCTTACTCTTCTTCCTCTTCTGCCTGCTCAACCCAGGATCTTGTCTTATCGGTCGCAGTTCCTTCCTGAACCTTTAATTCACCATCTTGATAAATATATTCATCCGACTTGCGGAACAATGTATTGCTTGATCCCATCTGCTGAACTACGATCACATCGCCGTCTTGCAATTCAATATCTGAGATATCAATTCGCGTATTGTTCAAGAATGAACTCTTCTGCTTTTCTCCATTGACATATACCTTACTTGACTTTGTAAAGTTCTCGCCGTACAGGCTGTAACCGCTCTTTAGATGTGGCACAATATTCGTCAGCGTCACATCCCGGACACCCATGACCATATGTCCTTTTGTAATCGGTTCTTCTCCGTCATACACGTACTGATTGCCATATAAGATATCATATTGCAGAAGTTCCAGATCTGCCAGATAATTCTTGGTCTGTCTTCTTTCCTGATGATAATTGAACACGGTACCGGAATGAATATCCAGACGCTCAAATACATCCGCCATAATCTGGTAAGACGCAATGTTACGATCCACTTTCTCCAGACCAATATTATCCCAGATCACATAATTCGTGTTATACAGGTAACGTCCTTTTAGATCTTCAGCTTTTAATCCCATCGTCGGAAGATGATCTCCATAGAATACAATAACCGTCGGTTCTCCACGCTCTTCGATTGCTTTGACCAGATTGCCTGCAAACTGATCCATCTCATAGACCTGATTTACATAGTATTCCCATTTATTTTTCAAGCCTTCATCTTCAATTCCTTCTATGGTAATCGTCGGATTCTCCAGTACCTTCTCTTCTGGATAATCCCCATGTCCCTGTACACTGACACCAAACACAAAATCCTGCTGCTCAGTGGTATCCATCGCTTCCAGAATATGTTGAATCAGAATATCATCCTTAGCCCATCCATTTTCCGTAGTCTGTAAGATATTCATAAATTCCTTACTGGTAAATGTATCAAACCCGATATTATTATACACCTTCGCACGGCTATAGAAGTTTCCTCCATTATTATGAAGTCCGTGAGTTCCATAGCCTAATGCCGCCAATGCTGTCGCGGCACTCTCACATGTCTGATTCTTTAATACCGTCTTATATGGGTATTCACCTGGTCCAAAATATCTCATATTCATACCCGTCAGCACTTCAAACTCCGTATTCGCCGTACCGGCACCTACAGAAGGTACTTTGAAATAACCAGATGAATAATTATTATACATCTCATGCAGATTCGGGCATGGATCCTGAGATGTTGTAAAGAATTCTGCCTCATCCACATCAAAATACGACTCTAACTGAATAAAGATAATATTCGGCTTTTCTTCATCCGACAATCCTGTCTCACTCTTTGTAATCTCGCCGTTATTGCTGATCTCTGCAATGGTCTCTTCGTTATAATCATTTGGCTCATTAATTCCTGTATTGAACAGACTGGCCATAAAGCAGTATGGAAGACCGTAATCTTCATACGCAAAGGCGATGTTTCCAAAATAAGTTGATACTACCCTCTTTTCCACAGCCAGATCTGAGATGACTCCATAAGATACTGCGCAGATAATGATCCCAATCAGCGCCCATACACGGTGAAGCTTGCCTTCATACTGTCCGCCGCGTTTCCACATGGATATGATCCAGATAATGACTGCCACAATTCCGACAGCCAGAATAATCAATTCAAACCCATTGAAATAATTATTGATCAGCGCAGTCGCATCCTTTGCCATTTTAAGATCCTGTGCATTAAAAGGCGTAACTCGCTTCATAAGCATATATCCGTTGGCAATTCCCAGCACCATCCACAGGACACTGATGATAATACGTACAAACACCCGGCGTTTGAACAGATATACCACAGAAAATGTTATAAATATCATAAATGCATTGTACAGGAACACCACCGGTGTCCCTGTCATATATCCCCACGCTTCCGCGGCAGAATGTCTGGAAATCGCTTCGATCGCGAAATTAATGATGCACGCAAGTAATGCGTGAAATACCAGTGAAAATCGATTCATAAAACGATAGACTGGCTTCATTTTTTTAGCAAAAGCACTGTTGCGCCGCTCCTCTATAATACGTGCACGCCGCTCCTTTTTTGCTTTCCAATATTCCCTCACATCTTCCTTTTTCAGATTCTTCAGTTTATGAATTGCCCCTTTCACATCAGGCTTCTTAAAATGAATTTTCTTCATAATATCCCCTTATGACTGTTTTGCTTTTAATCCTTCCAGCCGTTCTTTTACTTGTTCCATCATCTGTTTGTATGTCTCAAGTTTGTCTCTTTCTTCCTGCACCTTTGCCGCTGGTGCTTTGCTTACGAATTTTTCATTATTCAACATTCCAGACGCACGAGCGATTTCTTTCGTCAGACGTGCCTCTTCCTTCGTCAGACGCTCGATTTCCTGTTCGAAATCAATCAACTCTTCTAACGGTACATATGCGGTTGCATCTGGTACTACGATGGATACTGCATCCTCTGCAATTCCAGTCTTATCGTGCTGAATAACAAAATCATTTGCTGCTGCCATCATAACCGCAGACTGTTTCAGGGACTCAAGTCCCTTACAGAGCATCTCGTCCTCACATACAATATATACTTTTGTTTTTCTGGAATTCGGTACATTCATCTCTGCACGAACATTACGGACACCTTTGACGATTGCTTTGAGATGTTCCGCAATATTCTCTGCATCTGCAAAATTAAGCTTTTCATCATATACCGGCCAGTCGGATAACATCAGTGACTCTTCTTCCGGACAAACCTTTCCATATATTTCCTCTGTCACGAAAGGCATGAACGGATGCAGCAGTTTCAATGACTTCTTCAGTACTTCCCGTAATGTCCACATTGCATCATTTGCACTCTGTGCATCTTCATCCGCATGATAAATACGGTATTTTGCCAGCTCAATGTACCAGTCACAGAACTCATCCCAGATGAAATCATATACTTTCTGAAGTGCGATTCCAAGCTCGAACTTATCCATATTCTCCGTTACATCTTTTACCAGATTATTACATCTGGACAGAATCCAGCAGTCAGCTGGACGAAGTGTGATATCTACCGGCTCAGTGATCTCTTTGCCTTCAATATTCATCAGGATAAAACGAGACGCATTCCATACCTTATTCGCAAAATTACGGCTGGCTTCCACCCTTTCATTATAAAAACGCATATCATTACCAGGTGCATTTCCCGTGATCAATGTCATACGCAATGCATCAGCACCGTACTGATCAATAATCTCCAGTGGGTCAATACCATTTCCAAGAGATTTACTCATCTTACGTCCCTGAGAGTCTCTTACCAGACCGTGGATGAATACGGTATGGAATGGTGATTTTCCAGTGTGTGCATATCCAGAGAACACCATACGGATTACCCAGAAGAAGATAATATCGTATCCAGTTACCAGAACATCTGTCGGATAGAAATAATCCAGGTCTTCCGTCTGATCCGGCCATCCCAGAGTAGAGAACGGCCATAATGCAGAACTGAACCAGGTATCCAGTGTATCTTCATCCTGTGTGAAATGTGTACATCCGCACTTCGGACATTTTTCCGGCATGCCCCTGGAAACTACGATCTCACCACACTCGTCACAGTAATATGCAGGAATTCTGTGTCCCCACCAGATCTGTCTGGATATACACCAATCGCGGATATTCTCCAGCCAGTGCAGATATATTTTATCAAAACGCTCTGGTACAAACTTCAGGTCACCGTTCTTTACAGCTTCGATAGCTGGTTTTGCCAACTCTTCCATTCTTACGAACCACTGCTGTTTTACCATTGGCTCAACGGTTGTGTGACATCTGTCGTGAGTTCCTACATTATGAGAATGTGGAACAACCTTTACCAGATATCCCTGCTCTTCCAGATCTTTTACCATAGCTTTTCTTGCCTCATAACGATCCATTCCGGCATACTTGCCGCCTTTTTCGTTAATTGTAGCATCATCATTCAGAACATTGATCTCTTCCAGATTGTGGCGTTTTCCAACTTCAAAGTCGTTCGGGTCGTGTGCCGGTGTAATCTTAACTGCACCTGTTCCGAATTCTTTATCAACATAATAATCCGCAACGATTGGAATCTCACGATTCACCAGCGGAAGTATGGCTTTCTTGCCAACGATATCTTTATATCTCTCATCATCCGGATGTACTGCGATCGCAGTATCACCAAGCATGGTCTCAGGACGTGTAGTAGCAATCTCCAGGAAATCATCGGTACCAACGATTGGGTACTTAATATGCCAGAAGAATCCATCCTGTTCTTCATGTTCCACTTCCGCATCAGAAAGGGAGGTCTTACATACTGGACACCAGTTGATGATTCTGGATCCTCTGTAGATATATCCTTCTTCATATAACTTAATAAATACTTCTTCTACCGCCTTGGAACATCCTTCGTCCATCGTGAAACGCTCTCTGTCCCAATCACAGGAGACACCCAGCTTCTTCAGCTGTCCTTCGATGGTTCCTGCGTATTCTTCCTTCCACTGCCAGGTTCTCTCCAAGAACTTCTCACGTCCCAGTTCTTTCTTATCAATACCTTCTTCTTTCAACTGGTTCGTTACCTTAACCTCTGTAGAGATTGCGGCATGGTCAGTTCCCGGCACCCACAATGTGTTGTAGCCCTGCATTCTCTTATAACGAATCAGGATATCCTGTAAAGTATTGTCGAGCGCATGGCCCATGTGCAGCTTACCGGTGATATTCGGCGGCGGCATAACAGTTGTAAATGGTTTACGGCTTCTGTCTACTTCAGCGTGAAAATACTTGTTCTCACACCATTTTTCATACAATTTTGGCTCAATCTCTTTCGGATTGTAAGTCGTCTCAAGCTTCTGGCTCATAATTTCCTCCTCACCTCATAAATAAGTTCACATTATTTTCACATTTAAGGGCGAAAAAAAACGCCCTCTACAAAACGTAAAGGGCGACTGTCATCGCGGTACCACCTTTATTTATATAGTAGAAATACCTTCTATATATCTCATCATATTCTATAACGGGAACGACTCCGGGATGGCCTAATATTCTACCTGATCCTCACTTGATCCTGTGATCACTCTCACGAATATCCGCGGTCATTGTCGCAATAGTTCAGCCATCCGGCTCCAAAGCTACCTTCTGCATCCTACTTCCTTAAGCGCCTCTCAACCAGTGGGCTGCTCTCTCTGTCAGGGCAATCATGCATACTCCTCTTCTTCAATGCCTTTATTTCTTAAATTGAACTAATGACTATCATAGCCATCAAAGTAACGTTTGTCAAGAAGTTTAAAAAATTTTCAGAAATCCTTAAGAGTGTCGGAACCCTCTTAATTGTTACTTAAGCTTCGCTCCATCCGCAAAAGCATTGCCAACTTTTACTCCCAGAACATGGTACGCATTATTAAATGGGTCAAAGGTAATCGGTGCAACTTTGTCTACATCTACTTTCCCGTCTGTCATCACAGATTCATCCACACTCACATTGATGATTTCCCCAACCATACGGCAAGTTTCCGGATCATAGCTTTTAAGCTTACACTCCAGGCAAACAGCCAGTTCATTAATAATCGGCGCATCCACTCGTTCACTTTTTTCAACGGTAAACCCTGCTTTTTCCATCTTATTTGCCACTTGATTGCCAGATTCAATTCCAACATAATCACATTCCACAACATGGGCAGCATCTGCCATACTTACGGTAAATGCCTGTCGAGACAAGATATTCTTAACCGTTTTATGTCCCACTGATAAACACATCGATATCTCATTCGATTCACTGATACCTCCCCACGCCGCATTCATCGCATCCGGAACACCATTTTCATCGTAACTTGCGATAATCAGCACCGGCTGCGGATAAGTTTATTGAATTTTTGTCAAATAGGGACGTAGTAAAGTGAAAGAATACCCCGGGGTAAAGTTGCACTTTACCCCGGGGTATTCTTTCACTTTACTACGTCCCTAAATTAACGACATGCTCCTCAATACGTACAGCCATCCTGTCAATGTAAATGCGCTGAATAATGTAGTCAGCATTACTACACTGGAGGACAGTACCCCTTCGTGCCCCATATTCTTGGCCATAACAAAGCTGCTTACCGTTGTTGCGGATCCCAGCATCACGAGAATCGCCACCAGTTCTTCCTGCCGGAAACCGAATTGTACTGCAAGTGGCAGGAAGATTGCACAAAATCCTGCCAATTTAATCAATGTGGCTATGACCGTAGGTTTTACCTTTGCAAAGGCTTTTTTAATATCGAAAGTCGCACCCATTGCCATCAGCCCCATCGGCGTTGCTACTCCGGCAATACTGGTCACCGTCTTTTCCATAATATGCGGCATTGGTATCTGAAGAGCAGACCACAAAAGGCCTGCCACAATTCCAATAATAATCGGGTTGGTTACGATACCTTTCAGCGTCTTTTTTATCACTTTTCTGTCCATACCATTCTGTCCCGGGCGGAATACGGATAACACTACCACCGCCATGATATTATACAGCGGCACACTGCCAATGATCATCAGCGGAGCCATCCCGGAAGTCCCATAGATATTTTGTATAAAAGCAATTCCAAGAAGCGCTGCACTGCTGCGATAGGATGCCTGAATGAACTCGCCCCGGATTGAACGATCCTTCCACAGGAATGAAATCAGAGCCGAAACCGCAATGCACAGAAGCGTCACAACAAAGCAGAACAGCACAAACTTCACATCCCATACCTGACTAAAATCCACCGTTGCCAGATCACTGAACACCAGCACAGGCAATGGCACAGCAAAGACAAACTTATTCATCTTCGCAGCAAACACATCATCAATCCAACCAATTTTCTTAAAAACCAGTCCCAGTACCATCATCAAAAACACCGGAACTGTTGCATTTAAACTAAAGATCAAATTCTCCATCTTGAGTCCTTTCTGAATAGGTGGGGACGGGGTAAATTGAAAAAAACCCCGTCCCCCTTAACGAAATAGTTTCTTATATATATTAAAATCTTCTTCTTTAAATACGTTGAATATTACGCGTTCTATCCTTGACTTGGTCAGGTATCTGTCTACGGTCTCGACAGCAATCTGGGCTGCGAGTTTGTTGGGGAAATGGAATTCTCCTGTCGCGATGCAGCAGAATGCAATGGTTTTTAGTCCTTCCTTTTCTGCCAGTTTCAGGCAGCTTAAGTAGCAGGATTTTAATTCTTCTTTTTGCTTTTCCGTCACTTCCATACCTACGATTGGTCCGACAGTATGAATGACGTATCTGGCGGGCAGATTGTATCCGCCTGTAATCTTGGCTTTGCCGGTCGCTTCTTCGTGCCCTTGTGCTTCCATAAGTTCTGCGCATTCGTTACGAAGTTGAATTCCTGCTGCTGAGTGTATCGCATTATCGATGCACCCGTGGCATGGCACGAAGCAGCCAAGCATCTGGCTGTTGGCTGCATTTACAACGGCATCTGCGGCAAGTCTTGTGATATCGCCCTTCCAGAGTGAGATCTTCTCTGCATTTTTCATGTCAGTACAAGGATAAACACTTTGAATTGCAGGGATCTCTTCTATTGTTACAATCCCTTTTTCCTGATTCTCTTCTTGCAGCAATTCGTCCTGCAGCACAAGGAAATCGTCACCGGCTTCTCCTGGAAAACGCACATTCATAAGGCTTCTCAACAGCCGCCTCTTTCCTTCATAATTAACAGGCTCCTGCAAAGATGCATATCCTTGATTTTCACCTTTCAAATATTCAATCAGATGGCTGACTCTTTCTTCTCTTGTCATCATAGCCTGCGTTACCTCCCATTCATCTGCATGATCTTTAATCATACATCTTTTACAAAATATATTTTCGGATCACCGCATACGCCTCGTATAGTTCTTCGTAAGACATCCGGCAATTTGCCGGGCTTGTAGACGGAAGTGCGATTGCCTCCATTTTGGTGCTCGGATAGCAATACCGCCGATACAACTGCGCTGCCTTTGTTCCGGTCGTGAAGATGGCCTGAATCTTTGCCTGCTTTATTACTTTATTCATATCATTAGGGACCGGATTGCGGATGCTGCTGTCTTCCGCGCCACGGATCTCACATCCCGCCAGCACGTCCCAAACTGCGATCTTATTTCTCAGTGCAAATGCAATCTTTTCTTCTTTCGTCTCCGGCAGCGGTTCTTCGCACACATCAGATACGACCTTCCAGAAACGATTCCTGGGATGTCCATAGTAGAAGCCTATCTCCCGGGATTTGGGAGACGGCATGGTCCCCAGCATGAGAATTCTGGAATGTTCATCAAAAACCGGAGCAAAATCATGCGTCACCTGTTCTATTTCCATTTCAATATCATTCTCCTCAATACATCGATTTATTTTCGCATAGTTTCAGTATAACACACTTTCCGTTCGTGAAAACATTATCTTTTATTGTCTGACATCTGCCAGTGTGTTATAATTTCTTTAGCACGTACTAATCACAAAGAATTACTCTGCGTGAGAAGGCGCACAGATTCAAGAAAAACATATGGACAGTACACTATGCTGTCCTTTAGAACCTGACGCCTGATGTGTCAGGTTTTTTCTTTGAAAATAAAGAGGTTAAGAGTGAAAAATTTATGAAAGAAGACAAAGAATTGCAACAATTGATTGACAAATTACATCGCGAACGCAACCTGTCCCATGCAGAATGGACTACTCTGATTGCCGGACGAACACCAGAACTTGCGGAATACTTATTTTCACTTGCCCGCGAAGAACGGCATCAATACTATGGGCATGGTGTCTATGTCCGCGGGCTGATTGAATTTACCAACTATTGCCGCAATGACTGCCTGTACTGCGGCATCCGTAAGAGCAATCTCAACGCGAACCGTTATCGTCTGACAGAAGAAGAGATTCTATCCTGTTGTCAGTCTGGATATTCTCTGGGATTTCGAACATTTGTCCTGCAGGGTGGTGAAGATGGATTTTATACCGATGATAAGATGGTTCATCTCATTCGCAAGATAAAGACCCTTTATCCAGATTGCGCGATTACACTCTCGATTGGTGAAAAATCTCGCGAAAGCTATCAGCGTTTCTTCGATGCGGGCGCAGACCGATATCTCCTAAGACATGAAACCTATAACGAAGAGCACTATTCCCGGCTTCATCCCGCATGTTTAAACGCTAAGGCAAGGCAACAATGCCTGTGGGATCTGAAGGAAATCGGCTACCAGGTAGGAACCGGCTTCATGGTGGGGTCACCATATCAGACCCCCGAACACCTTGCAGAAGATATGCTGTTTATCCATGATCTGAACCCACATATGGTCGGAATCGGGCCATTTATTCCACACCATGACACAACATTTGCCAATGAACCAGCCGGCACACTGGAACTTACCTTATTCATGCTGGGCCTGATCCGGCTGATGATTCCCAAAGTACTGCTGCCAGCTACCACCGCATTGGGAACTATCCATCCTAGAGGCCGCGAGATGGGAATCCAGGCAGGTGCAAATGTCGTCATGCCTAATCTCTCACCAACCAGCGTCCGCAAAGATTATCTACTGTACGACAACAAAATCTGTACCGGAGACGAAGCCGCCGAATGCCGCCACTGCATGGAACGACGCATGGAATCCATCGGATACCACGTCGTCACCTCCAGAGGCGACTCGTTGAACAATTAGGGACACGGTAAAATGAATTTGGGACAGGGATATTTTAATCTGGGACGGAGTAAATTGAAAAAACCCCCGTCCCCACCTAAGGAGGTTTATATATGAGTTTGAATAATACACCATCTGCGGAGCGTGTTCATATCGGTATTTTTGGCCGAAGGAATGCGGGTAAATCTAGTGTGATCAATGCACTGACGGGGCAAAGTCTTGCGATTGTATCGGATGTGAAGGGTACTACTACGGACCCTGTATTAAAGGCGATGGAGCTTCTTCCTCTGGGTCCGGTGGTTATGATTGATACACCGGGGCTTGATGATGAGGGTGAGCTTGGTGCACTTCGTATTCAGAAGGCTTATCAGGTATTGAATAAGACGGATATTGCTGTATTGGTCGTGGATGGTACGATTGGTATGACCGGTGAGGATTGTGCTATTCTTGATCGAATCAAGGACAAGCAGATTCCTTATGTAGTGGTTATGAATAAGGCGGATCTTATAGAGGACAGAACTTTCTCTGCTCAAAATATTCCTGCTTCGTTATCGTCAGATCATGTAATCTGGGTGAGTGCAGCTGATAAAACGAATATCCATGAATTAAAAGAACTGATTGCTGCTCTTGCACCGACAGAAGACAATAAGTTACGGATTGTGGGAGACTTGATTCATCCTTCAGACTTTGTTGTCCTGGTGGTTCCGATTGATAAAGCGGCTCCAAAGGGTCGTCTTATCCTGCCTCAGCAGCAAACAATCCGTGATATTCTGGAAGCTGACGCTACCGCTATTGTAGTAAAAGAACATGAATTGCGGGAAACTCTTGACTCTCTGGGCAAAAAGCCCTCACTTGTCATTACGGACAGCCAGGTGTTCGCCAAGGTATCCGCCGATACTCCCCGCGATATTCCGTTAACTTCCTTTTCCATCTTATTTGCCAGATACAAGGGCAATCTGAAGACTGTCGTAAATGGAGCCAGAACTTTGGATACCCTGGAAGATGGCGACACGATTCTGATATCTGAGGGATGCACCCATCATCGCCAGTGCGACGACATCGGCACCGTCAAATTACCGCGGTGGATTCAGAATCACACAGGGAAGCATCTGAACTTTGAATTTACCAGCGGTACCGAATTTCCATTGGAACTTGGCAAATATAAACTCATCGTGCATTGCGGCGGCTGTACACTGAATGAGCGAGAGATGAAATATCGTATCAAATGTGCGGAAGATGCCGGAATTCCTATGACCAACTATGGAACCGCCATCGCATACATGCAAGGCATCCTGGAACGAAGCATCGAGATTTTTCCCTTTTTATAGATCTCATAACATCTGAATCCTTTCTATAAAATAAAAACAGACAGCGGATACATCTTTTTTCATATATCCCTGTCTGTTTTTATTTTACTGCTTATTCTATGGAACCTTTTCCATTCCTGTACTTATCTCTCTGCATTCTCATGGAATTCCTGGGACTTTGCAATCTCCGCCGCCTGATCGTATCCGATTTTCACAGACATATGCGTCACATCTGCCAGCGATCCTTCCAGATGTTTTCTACACCCTTCTTTATTGACCCGCAGCGTATCAATACATTTCTTGCGGAAGATCTCCGATGCTCGAATCAAAAGTTCCAGACTTTCCAACAGGCTATCTGCGATCAATGGCAGAAATGCATTCAGCTCAAAGTTGCCGTTTGCAGCGGCATATGCAATCGCCTGATCATTTGCCATGACCTTCATGGCTACCTGGGTCACCATTTCTGGGATGACTGGATTCACTTTGCCCGGCATGATAGTACTTCCTGCCTGCACTTCTTCCAGAATCAACTCTCCCAGACCTCCCTTAGGACCAGAATTCATCCAGCGCAGATCTCCGGCAATCTTCATAAGGTTCACAGCAAGTGCCTTCAGTAAGCCCGAGACTTCCACAAAGACATCGTTATTCTGGGTCAGATCTACAGGATATTCTGCTTTCGCAAGCCCGATTCCCGTCATTTCACGTAGATGTTCTATCACCAGATACATATATTTCCGATCCGCGTTATCCCCAAGTCCGATGGCCGTTCCACCGAGATTGACCTGTCGAAGTCTCTCTTCGACTTTATAGATGCGCCAGCGATCTCTTCCAATGGCCTGGGCATATGCTCCGAATTCTTCTCCCATGGTAATCGGCAGGGCATCCATAAGCTCCGTCCGTCCCAACTTCAGAATATCTTTGTATTCCAGTTCCTTCTTCTGCAGGCTCTCCTGCAGTCGGCTGACCTCATCGCTTAACTTACGCACCAGCCGGATTGCTGCAATACGAAGAGCGGTTGGATAGACATCATTGGTAGATTGTCCTTTATTCACATCATCCAGTGGATGAATCACATCATAATCTGTGGCATCCTTTCCCAGAGATACCAGCGCACAGCCTGCCACCGTCTCACACACATTCATATTCGTAGAAGTTCCTGCACCGCCTTGAAGTGGATGAATGCAGAAGTTTTCCTGATACTTTTCCTGCTTCAGATCGTCGCATGCCGCCATGATGGCATCTGCTTTCCACCCTTCCATCAGTCCCAGTTCCTTGTGAGACATGGCCGCAGCTTTTTTGACATCCAGCATTGCATAGATTAACGGAAGGCGGGTTCGCTCTGTCCCCAATGCAAAATTCTCACACGCCTTCTTCGTTTCCTTCCCGTATAACACCATGCTCATCCTCCTAGCAGACAATCTGAGCCATAATCTGACCGATCGGAGCCGCAATCGTAAGCTCTGCTCCAACCTCTCTGGCTGTAGCACTCTTATTGATCACGACCAGATGTTTTCCGCGAAAATAATCGATGAATCCGGCAGCCGGATATACCACCAATGAAGTTCCGCCAATGATCAGTGTATCCGCCATACTGATCGCATGAATGCTCTTTTCAATAATGGAAGAATCCAATCCTTCTTCGTACAACACCACATCTGGCTTGATCACACCGCCACAAGAACACTTCGGAATCCCTTCTGCATTCTTTACATAAGCCGCATCATAAAACTGATGACACCGCTGACAGTAATTGCGATGGATACTTCCATGAAGTTCCAGTACATTCTTGCTTCCCGCCGCCTGATGAAGCCCGTCAATATTCTGCGTGATCACCGCCGATAACTTTCCCGCCGCTTCCAATTCCGCCAGCTTCTTGTGTGCCGGATTCGGTTTCGCATCCAGGAACATCATCTTACTTTTGTAGAATTCATAGAATGCTTCCGTATTTCGCACAAAAAAGCTATGGCTGACGATCTGTTCCGGCGAATATTTATATTGTTGCTGATACAATCCATCCGCACTTCGAAAATCCGGAATATTACTTTCTGTAGATACTCCCGCTCCGCCAAAGAATACAATATTCTGGCTGTCATCAATAATGTCCTGCAGTTTCCTTACTTCCTCTTCATACATTGCGCTTCCTCCTATACAGACTGGTTTGCATGTTCTATCCAAGAGATCACTTCCTCCAGACTCTCCATCTCAGCAGTAATTCCTACCTTCACTTCTTCGGGTACTACAATAATATCCGGAATGTGGATGATATATCCACCCGCTCTCTTTCCAGCCTCCACCCCGGCAATACTATCCTCCAGAACCAGGCATTCTTCCATAGGAAGATGCAGTTCTTCTGCCGCTTTCAAGAAAATATCTGGATTCGGTTTGCTCCTTTCGACTCTGTTTCCGTAAACAAATGTATCAAAATAAGCAGATACCTGTGCCATCTCCAGCATCCAATCTGCCAGTTCCTGGTTGGTAGATGTCGCTACCGCCATCTTAATCCGCTTCTCTTTCAAATATTCCAAAAGCACCAAAAGTCCCGGTTTTATCGGGACTCCATTTTCTTCCATATATTGAATTTGCGCCTGTGTCTTATATTTTTCAAAAAGATCAAAGTCAAATTCCGGACCATAGATATCCAGAATCTCCTTCCCGATCGATGCACGATTTCTTCCGCGAAATCCTTCCACCATCTCTTCGGGAATCTCATACCCAATCTTCTCTCCTGCCTGTTTCCAGAATCGAAAGGACAGTCGCTCTGTGTCAAACATCAGACCATCCATATCAAAGATTACACCTTTTATCATAAATTATGGCTCCTTCTTCTCACTGTATCCGGCAAAGAAATCCGACAATGCATCCAGAGTCTTCATCAGTACCGGCAATTCCTTCTTATCTAATTTGTCCAGAATTGCCTGAGTCATCTGTCGGTGATAGTCCTCATGATGATGGTATGCTTTTATTCCCTTAGACGTCAGCTTCACAAATACGACTCTGCGGTCTTCTTCGCTTCTGTGACGCTCAACATATTTCTTGTTTACAAGACTATTCATCGCTGTCGTAAGAGAACCCACGGTAATATTCAACTGTCTGGCAATGGAAGACATATTTTTTCCTTCTCCCAGTCCAATTGCCTCAATCACATGCATATCATTATTCGTAAGATCTTTGAACTCATCGGTTATAATGGCCTTTTCTTCCAATTCCCAGATCTCGTTGATCAACTTGACCAGAACATGATTAATTGTCATATATGCATCTTCCATTACCCGCTACCCCTTCGCTCGGCTATTCTTTCCAACTCGGGACTTATATCCCTTATCATGTATTATACTATTTCCGGCAGCAAGGAATCAATAACTTCTTGCACCGTTTCCAGACAATCCGCCCGATATGCATAAGCACCACAGAATAACAGCGCATCTTCTACTTCTCCCTTGGCCGCATGAATCAATGCGTCCGTGATACAGTATGGAATCTCATTCGGTCTACACCTGTGAAGGCAGTGGTGACAAGGACTGTGAGGAATCTGCTCACCTGCCATGACCTTTTCCATAAATGGATTTCGGATTGCACGTCCCGGCATTCCTACCGGACTTTTTACAATCACAATATCCTCTTCTTTTGCCTTTAGATATGCTTCTTTATAACGGATATCTGCATCACATTCTTCCGTTGTCACAAACCTGGTCGCCACCTGGATTGCATCTACTCCAAGTGAAAATGCATGTTCTGCCTGCCTGCGGTCTGCAATTCCTCCTGCTAACGCGACTGGTATCTTGCGGGAATACTTCGCTTCATATGACCGAACTGTGTCAAGAATTGTCCGTATCTCCTGATCATATGCCTCTGACTGATATTCCTCCAGCTGATCTTTCGTAAACCCAAGATGACCACCGGCTTTCGGTCCTTCAATTACCAGAAGATCCGGCATACGATGATATTTCTTATCCCAGTACTTCAATATCACTTTCGCAGACTTATCTGTGGATACGATAGGTGCCAGTTTCACATCCGTGCCATCTGCAATCTTCGGAAGATCCGTTGGAAGACCTGCCCCGGAGACAATCAAGTCTGCCCCCGCATCGATAGCTTCTCTGACATAATCTTCATAGTCCTGCATTGCCACCATTATATTGAATCCTATGATTCCTTCCGACGCAATCTCTCTTGCTTTCTGATATTCTTTTCTAATGGCTCTTAGATTCGCTGCCTTTGTATTGGTATCAAAATCTGGTTCCTGAAAGCCAATCTGGGCGGCAGAGATGATTCCTATGCCGCCCGCCTTTGCAACCGCTCCTGCAAGGCCTCCCAGACTGATACCTACACCCATGCCGCCTTGTATAATCGGAACTTTTACTTCTTTTTGTCCCAATCTCAATGAATTGATATTCATATGCATTCTCCTACATCTTACGAAATCTGTTATACCGATGTGCAGATAACTCTTCCTGAGTCAAATCCCCGTAATCTCGCAAGAATCGTTCCATTTCTCTTGCTAACATCTGTGTCATCTGCTTCAAATTCTGCACGGTAAAATGTGGCGGTTCTGGGAATACCTTTTCTACAATTCCCATGTGATACAGATCTTCTGCCGTCAGGCGCATGACCTCAGCCGCTTCTTTTGCTTTCGTACTGTCTTTCCACAGAATACTTGCAAATCCTTCCGGCGACAGAATAGAATAAATAGAATTCTCTAACATCCATACTTCATCTGCCACAGCCATAGCTAACGCGCCACCGCTTCCACCTTCTCCAATAATCATAGACAAGACTGGAACCTTTAAGCTGGACATTTCATAGAGATTTCTTGCAATAGCCTCTCCCTGTCCCCGCTCTTCTGCCTCCAGTCCACAGAAAGCTCCCGGGGTATCCACAAAGCAGATAACTGGACGTTGGAACTTTTCAGCCTGTTTCATCAGTCTCAATGCTTTGCGATATCCTTCTGGTGAAGGCATCCCGAAGTTTCGCTCGATATTTTCCTTCGTATTGGTTCCTTTCGCCTGCGCAATCACGGTAACCGGGATGCCATGGAATCTTGCCACACCACCGATGATTGCCTTATCATCCCCATAATAACGATCCCCGTGAAATTCAACAAAGTCTGTAAATAATGCCTGAATATAGTCGCTTCCTACCGGGCGATCATTCATTCGGGAGAGTAAGACACGATCCCATGCTCCCGCCAGATGATTATGAAGCGGAAGATCCTCATCTGTCTTCATTTTGCCAATTTCATTCATATCCTGCGATTTGTTCTCTGCCAGATTCGACTTCATCTTCTCAGGATTCGATGCATCCTCTTTTTCATGCAGCTTCAGAATCTGAGACAAAGTTTCCTTCAACTGTGGACGTTCCACAATGGCATCAATAAATCCATGCTCCAGAAGAAATTCTGAACGCTGAAATCCTTTCGGAAGCTTCTGTCCAATTGTCTGTTCAATCACTCTTGGACCCGCAAATCCGATCAATGCTTTCGGCTCTGCCAGAATCACATCTCCGAGCATCGCAAAACTTGCGGTCACGCCACCAGTCGTCGGATCCGTCAGCACACTGATATACAGAAGGCCGGCATCACTGTGACGCTTTAACGCTGCAGAAGTCTTCGCCATCTGCATCAGGGATACGATTCCTTCCTGCATTCTGGCACCACCAGAACATGCGAATAAGATTACCGGTAGCTTCTCCTGGGTGGCACGCTCTACCATTCTTGCAATCTTCTCGCCCACAACTTCACCCATACTGGCCATCAGAAACCGTCCATCACAGACACCAACAGCCGTCTCTGTTCCGTTGATGCTTATTTTCCCTGTAACCACAGCTTCTTCCAGCCCTGTCTTTTCCTTCAGACCTTCCAACTTCTCTTCATAGCCTTTATAATTCAACGGATTGCGAGTGGTAAGTCCCTGATCCCATTCTTCAAAGGTTCCCTCATCCGCAATCATTTCAACCCTATGATATGCATGTACACGGAAATATCCTCCACATTTTGGACAGATATAATAACCGTTTTTCACATCTTCCGTAATGATTGCTCCGCCACATTTATTACATTTACGCAAAAGTCCTTCTGGAACTTCTGGTCTTGATGCGCCCAGATCAATATAATTTTTCCTTCCTGAATGTAATCTGGTCTTCTTAAACATGTTATCTAACTTCATAGAACGTCACCTTTACATCTTTTCGATAAACTCAATATCTATATTGCCGGCAAGATAATCCGGATGATTCAATATCTCATACTGATAATCCACGTTGGTATCGATTCCTTCAATAATCACTTCTCCTAATGCACACTGCATCTTGCGGATTGCTTCATTACGATTCTTCGCCCATACGATCAGCTTCGCTACCATGGAATCATAATACGGCGGAATGGTGTATCCGCTATATATAGCAGAATCAATACGGATTCCCTTTCCTCCCGGCAGATACATATCCGTGATAGTCCCTGGGGAAGGGCGAAATCCTTTCTCGGGATTCTCTGCATTAATTCGGCATTCAATCGCATGACCGCTCAGGTGGACTTCATCCTGTGTATAAGATAATTTTTTGCCGGACGCGATACGGATCTGCTCTTTGATCAGATCAATTCCCGTCACCCATTCCGTCACCGGATGCTCTACCTGAATTCGTGTATTCATTTCCATAAAGTAAAAATTTCCATTCTTCTCCAGCAAGAATTCTATGGTTCCCGCATTGACATAATTAGCTGCTTTTGCCGCCTTTACTGCCGCCTCGCCCATCCTGGTCCGTAATTCTTCGGTCAGGGCTATGGATGGTGATTCTTCGATCATCTTCTGATGATTACGCTGAATCGAACAGTCACGCTCACCCAGATGAATCACATTTCCATAACTGTCTGCCAGGATCTGGAACTCAATATGCCTCGGATGCTGTACAAAATGTTCGATATACATGGTGTTATCGCCAAAGGCCATCTGCGTTTCCTTCTGTGCTGTCTGGAAACTCTGCTCGAATTCTTCCGGTGTATTCGCAACTCGCATTCCTTTTCCACCGCCGCCAAGAGCCGCTTTGACGATGACTGGATAGCCGATCTTAGCTGCGATTCGAGCTCCTGTCTGGGCATCATAGATTGGTTCTGTACTGCCCGGAATCACTGGGACACCTGCTGCTACCATGGTATTTCTTGCTTCCTGCTTGTTGCCAAGTTTTGCGATGACCTGTGAACCCGGTCCGATAAACGTTATATTGCACTGTTCACACAATTCTGCGAACTTGCTGTTCTCTGATAAGAAACCAAAGCCCGGGTGGATGGCATCTGCCCCCGTCACGATCGTAGCACTTAAGATTCGATCCATGCTCAGATAACTCTCGCTGGATGGAGCAGGCCCGATACAGACCGCCTCATCCGCCAGTTTCGTATGCAAGGCTTCTCTATCCGCCTCCGAATACACCGCCACCGTCTCGATTCCCATCTCTCTGCAGGCACGGATAATGCGCACTGCAATCTCACCTCGGTTAGCAATTAATACTTTCTTGATCATGCTGTCCACCTCGACTATCCAATCATAAATGTCAGTTCCGCACTGACAACCATCTTGCCGTCCACACTGGCAATCGCCTCACCAACACCGACGGGCCCCTTCTGCTTAATAATTCTCGTCTCCAGACGCACCTTGTCCCCAGGGACAATCTTCCCTTTGAACTTACACTTATTAATTCCGCCAAAATACGCGATCTTGCCCTTGTTCTCTTCCATACTCAAGATTGCAACCGCACCAGCCTGTGCCAATGCTTCCACCGTCAGAACCCCCGGCATCACCGGCTCCTGCGGAAAATGCCCCGCAAAAAACTCCTCACGGTAAGATACACATTTATAACCAACCGCATACTGCCCCGGCTCATAATCCTCAATATAATCCAATAATAAAAACGGATGACGATGCGGGATAATTTCCTTGATCTGATTAATATCCAAATGCTTCATACTACCTCCTGGGGACGTAGTAAAATTGAAGTATACTACGTCCCTAATTAAAAAATGTGGTGTACCTATTTGACTTTTGCCCTGTACCCAAATTAACGAATTTTGAAAATTGGCTGGCCATATTCGACTGGCTGGCCGTTTTTGACGAGGATTTCTTCTATGATTCCGTCGTATTCGCTTTCGATTTCGTTCATTAATTTCATTGCTTCTATGATTGCCAATGTCTGGCCTTTTTTGACGCTGTCTCCTACAGCTACGAATGGTGCTGCGTCTTCTGCCGGTGCTGCATAGAAGGTTCCTACCAGTGGAGATTCTACAATTTTTCCTTGTGGTGTTGTCTCTGTCGCAGCTGTTGTGTTTCCAGTGTTTTCTTCGGAAACACCAGATGGATTACCGACTGCTGTCATAGTGGCTGCCAGGGTTGCAGGATCGGTTGCCATCATGGTAGTTGTTACGTTTGCAGCTTCTCCCGTACTGATGGCTGCTGCCGGAATCGTCATTGGCGCGGATATGACCTGTACCTGATCTTTTTTCTTAGTCATATGCAGTTTCATTCCGTTTTCTTCGTATTTTAATCCGGTTAATTCGGACGCAGATACAGCTTCTATGAGTTGAATAAGGTTTTCCAATTCCATAAATCTCAGGCCCTTTCTATCTCTTTCTATGCTTTTCTTCTTCAATTATGCTTCCCTCCACCTATGGCTTTTCGCCAATTTGGATTCTATCGACCTACTATGTTATGCTTCACAAGCTATGATTCTCTTCGTCAGCTTTGTTACCCCTCATATTTTTTCAGCAGAAGGGTTGCATTATGCCCGCCAAATCCCAGGGAGTTGGTCAACACGTAATTCACGTCTTTTTCGACTGGAGCGCCGATTGCGTAATTCAGGTCGCATTCTTCGTCAGCAACTTCCGTGCCTACAGTCTGGTGAATGAATCCATCCTGGATGGATTTGACACAGGTGATAAATTCGGCACCGCCGGCTGCACCGAGCAGATGCCCAATCATAGATTTGGTAGAGTTGATGACTACGTCCTTTGCCGCATCTCCCAACGCCACTTTGATGGCTCTGGTCTCGAACAGGTCGTTGTGGTGCGTACTGGTTCCGTGTGCATTGATGTAATCCACCTGAGATGGTTCAATTCCGCCTTCTTCCATTGCCAACATCATTGCTTTTGCTGCACCGCTGCCGTCTTCTGCAGGGGATGTGATATGGTAAGCATCTCCTGTTGCACCGTAGCCGGCAACTTCTGCATAGATCTTGGCCCCTCTTGCTTTCGCATGTTCCAGTTCTTCCAGCATGACTACGCCAGCACCTTCACCAAGGACAAATCCATCTCTGTCTTTGTCAAATGGAATGGATGCGCGCATCGGATTCTGAGAGGTTGATAATGCAGTCAGGCTAGTGAATCCAGCAACTCCTGTCGGGCAGATACAACTCTCTGTTCCTCCTGCCAACATCACATCCGCATCCCCATACTGAATGGCACGGAATGCATCCCCGATACAGTTTGTTCCAGACGCACATGCAGTCACGACATTCGTGCATTTTCCTCGGAACCCTAACTGAATAGAAATATTTCCGGCTGCCATGTTGGATATCATCAACGGCACCATCAGAGGATTCACTCTTCCCGGTCCCTTAGTCAATATCTTCTCATACTCGCGCTCTACCGTCTGCAGGCTTCCGATACCAGAACCAACGATCACACCCGCGCAAAACGGGTCTTCCTTCTCAATCTCCAGGCCGGAATCTTCATAAGCCTCCTTTGCGGCTGCGACTGCATACTGGGAGAATAATTCCATACGCTTTGCAGCTTTGAAATCCATACGCTCTTTTGCCACAAATCCTTTGACTTCTGCTGCCAGTTTCACTTTATAATCGGTCGTATCGAATTTGGTAATCTCCCCAATTCCCACTTTTCCTTCTTTGATACCTGTCCAGAACTCTTCCACCGTATTTCCGATTGGTGTCACAGCTCCAAGCCCAGTCACTACAACTCTTCTCTTCATACTCTCTGTCTCCTTCTATCCTGAAACACAACATTCTAGCTAACTGTTGACTGCTACATTACCATGCCACCGTCTACGTGTAGCACCTGTCCGGTGATATATGCCGCATCTTCTGATGCAAGAAATGCAGCTGCTGCCGCTACCTGTTCTGGTTTTCCAAACTTTCCTAACGGAATCTGCGCAACAGATGCTTCTTTCACTTTTTCCGGCAATACTTGTGTCATATCTGTCTCAATAAATCCCGGAGCAATCGCATTGACCGTAACTCCACGAGATGCCAGCTCTTTTGCTGCTGCCTTTGTAAGGCCGATCACACCGGCCTTAGATGCCGCATAATTTGCCTGACCGGCATTTCCTGCCACACCGACAACCGAAGATAGATTGATAATTCGTCCGCTTCTCTGCTTCAACATCTGGCGGCTGGCAAAACGAATGGTGTTAAATGCGCCTTTCAGATTCGTATTTATCACTTGATCAAAATCTTCTTCTGACATCTTCATCAAGAGACCATCACGAGTAATTCCTGCGTTATTAACCAGAATATCCAGATGACCATATTCTTTGATCACATTTTGGATAAATGTCTCACATGCCTCATAATCAGACACGTCACACTGGCAGATTTCTGCCTTTCCCTGTGCTGCCTCAATTTCGGCTTTCACTTCTTCGGCCCTTTCTCTGGAACCGTTATAATTTACGATGACCATAGCTCCCAGAGATGCAAGCTTCTCTGCGATTGCCTTGCCAATTCCACGGGAAGCGCCCGTTACAACAGCAACCTTCTTTTCCAATCCATTTTCTAACATAATTCACCTACTACTTTTTCAACGTCATCCCAGGACGCGATATTGTAAACTTTCACATTACGGTTAATCTTTTTCATAAAGCCTGCCAGTGTTCTTCCCGGTCCAATCTCTACAAATGTATCGACGCCATCTTCTATCATAGCCTCCATACTCTGCATCCAGCGTACCGGAGAACTTACCTGCTCTGCCAAAAGTGCTTTGGTCAGTGTAATATCTTCTACTCTGGAAGCAGTCACATTGGTCACATATGGCACTTTCAGCGGATACACTTCTGTGCGCTCCAGTTCTTTTGCAAGTTCTTCTCCTGCAGGAACCAGAAGGGGTGAATGAAACGGACCGCTGACATTCAACATGACGGTACGTTTCGCCCCTGCCTCTTTCAATCGTTCTGCCGCTTCTTCAACGGCTTCTTTCTTGCCTGTAATTACAATCTGTCCCGGGCAGTTATAATTGGCAATGGTCACTCCGTCTATGTCTTCAATGACACGTTCAATCTCTTCTGCATCCATTGCCATGACCGCACACATTGCTCCCACCCCAGCAGGGACAGTATTCTGCATCAGGATTCCTCGCTTACGCACCAGGCGGATGGCATTCAGATCCTTCATCCCGCCTGCTACAGCGATTGCACAATACTCTCCCAGGCTTAAGCCTGCGGTGCAATCCGGTGTAAGTCCTCTCTTTTCCACAACTCTGGTCATCGCAAGGCAAGTGGTAACCAGCGCTGCCTGTGTATATTCTGTAATGTCAAGCTTCTCATTTTCTTCAAAGCAAAGTGCCTTCATATCCAGATTCAACGCATCACTTGCCTGATCAAAGATCTCTCTTGCAATCTCGCTCTTCTCATAAAAATCTGCACCCATTCCAGCTTTCTGGGCACCCTGTCCTGGATAGATAAATGCAATCTTACTCATAAAAACCTGCTCCTTTTATCATTGCATCTGTCTCGCTTACCAACTTAGTAATCAATTCCTCACAAGACATTCTTTCTTTTACCATACCGGCAATCTGTCCTGCCATGACACTTCCGTTCTCCACATCTCCATCTACTACAGCTCTTCGAAGTCCGCCCAGTGTCAGCTGCTCCAGTTCTTCAAAGCTTGCTCCTTTATTTTCCAATTCCAGATACTTCTTCGTCATGTCGTTGCGAAGGGCACGGACCGGATGTCCTGTGGTTCTTCCAGTTACCCTGGAATCGATATCCTTCGCCTTGATAATCCTCTCTTTATAATTCTCGTGAACCTGTGATTCATCTGTCACGACAAAGTGAGTTCCCATCTGAACTCCCTTCGCACCCAGCATAAATGCTGCTGCGATTCCTCTTCCATCAGCGATACCACCAGCTGCAATGACCGGAATATTTACCGCATCCACGATCTGCGGAACCAGGACCATAGTCGTATTCTCTCCGATATGTCCTCCTGCCTCACATCCTTCTGCCACTACCGCATCGGCACCACAACGCTCCATACGCTTTGCCAACGCAACAGAAGCAACCACAGGAATCACCTTTACTCCTGCCTCTTTCCACATCTTCATATATTTCTCAGGATTACCAGCTCCGGTAGTCACAACTTTAACGCCCTCTTCTACGATTACCTGTGCCACTTCGTCTGCATAAGGACTCATAAGCATAATGTTGACGCCAAAAGGCTTATCCGTTAACTTCTTCGCTTCCTGTACCTGCTCTCTTACCCATTCTGCCGGAGCACTGGCAGCTCCAATTAAGCCAAGTCCTCCTGCTTCCGATACGGCTGCCGCCAGATGATATTCTGCGACCCATGCCATACCTCCCTGAATAATTGGATATTCGATTCCTAATAATCTGGTTACTTCTGTCTGCATATTAAAACCCCACTTCTATTATTCTTTGTGTTCGTTGATATATTCCATAACATCCCCTACAGTTGCAATCTGTTCCAGATCTTCTGTTGGGATCTCAATTCCATACTCATCCTCCAAAGCCATTACCAATTCAAACAGATCCAGAGAATCTGCTCCAAGATCTTCTTTAAATGAAGACTCTTCTGTAATATCAGCTTCGTCTACTCCCAGATTTTCTGCCACTAATTTTTTGATTGTTTCCAACATACAATTAATCTCCTTTTCTTGATTTGTTCTTTGCAGAAAAGTAGCCACTGGCATTTTCTGCATCTTATAATATGATATCTATATAAACTGGAACTTGCCAGTTTATCTCCGCTTTATCATCGCTATGATGCCATTCCTCTTCTAAGAATGCCACTCAATGATCGTCGATCCCCAGGTAAGTCCTGCACCGAATCCTGCCATCATGATCTTCTGTCCAGCCTTCAGCTTACCGGTACGGTTCATTTCATCCAACAGAATCGGAATACTTGCCGATGAAGTATTGCCATACTCCTGCAGATTCATCGGAAACTTTTCGATTGGTTCCTCCAGGCGCTTTGCCACGGCTTCTACAATCCTTCGGTTCGCCTGATGTAAGATATACCAGTCAATTTCTTTCTGAGTCATCTCATTTCTTTTCAATGCTTCGCGAATGACTTCCGGTACTTTTTTTACCGCAAACTTAAAGACCGCCTGCCCATCCATTTGCATAAAATGTGCTTCATCCACCAGGGACTCTGCAGCTATC
Source organism: Faecalicatena contorta (assembly GCF_021531895.1). Lineage (GTDB taxonomy): Bacteria > Bacillota > Clostridia > Lachnospirales > Lachnospiraceae > JAFBIX01. The sequence goes on from NZ_JAFBIX010000008.1 coordinate 70,011, forward strand.
TCTGAAGTCAGACCATTACAGTCATGTCTGCTCTTACAAGTAAGTGCCACTCCCTTTAATCCATCGGAATGAGTGACTGGCAGATAAAACTTCTGATCTTCTGCCTTCAACACTGCAGCTCCAGCACCGTCTCCAAATAAGATACAGGTTCCTCTGTCCTTCCAATTGGTCAGATTTGAAAGGCTCTCACTTCCGATAATCAATGCCGTCTTATATATTCCCCCGGCAAGATATGCTGCTGCGGTATTATAAGCCAACACAAACCCCGTACACGCCGCACTCAAGTCAAAGCAGGTGGCATTCATTGCCCCGAGTTCCTTCTGCACTTCACATGCAACACAGGGAAGAATCACATTCGAAGAGATGGTCGATACCAGAATCAGATCTATCTCTTCTGGCGTTACTTCTGCATTATCCAACGCACGTTTCGCCGCTTCACAGGCCATAGAAACCGTTGTTTCTCCCTGAATGATGTGTCTTCTTACCACACCCGTTCTTTCCTGAATCCATTCATCACTGGTCTCCACCAGCTTCGCAATATCGTTGTTATCCATTGTATACGACGGTGCGTATGACCCCGTCCCACATATTATTCCTGTCATATGCATTCCTCTGATTTATTTTGACTTTAAATTATTTTGACTTTCAAAGTATATATCTGGTAAGCGTATTTGTCAAGTACTTTGATATTCAAAGTATTATTTTTCTATAAAAAGATATGTCAGAAATCAACATTTGCTATCGATTTCTGACATATCTTTTCATATTATACACGTCATATCTTATCTTCTATTCTTATATGCCAACTTCACTTCTCTATCCTCTGTGATTAGCATTTCTCCGCGATATCGTAGATCAATCGTTCCGTATCTTCCCATCCAAGGCACGGATCTGTGATAGATTGCCCATAAGTCAGATTGTCACAGATATCCTGTCTGCCTTCCACCAGATAGCTCTCAATCATAATCCCCTTGACCAGTTTCTTAAGTTCCGGATTATAATTTCTGCTGTGAAGGACTTCACTGGTAATCCGGATCTGCTCCTTGAACTTCTTCCCTGAGTTTGAATGGTTCACATCTACGATGACCGCCGGATTTTTCAAATCCTTCTTTGCATACATATCTGCCAGACGTGCAAGGTCTTCATAGTGATAATTCGGGATGGTTGTGCCGTATTTGTCAACGCCGCCTCTTAAAATCGTGTGCGCCAGTTCATTTCCGCTGGTGGTCACATCATTTCCGCGATAAATAAAACGATGTGGATGCTGTGCTGCAGTTACGGAATTCAACATCACTGCCAGGTCTCCACTGGTCGGATTCTTCATTCCCACCGGAATGTCCATGCCGCTGGCTGTCAGACGGTGCTGCTGATTCTCAACGGAACGGGCACCGACTGCCTCATAAGACAATACATCATCCAAGTAACTTCTATTCTCTGGATACAGCATCTCATCTGCAGAAGAAAGCCCCGTCTCTTCCATAACACGGATATGCATCTTGCGGATTGCCACGATACCAGCCAACAGATCCGGCTCCTTCTCCGGGTCAGGCTGGTGCAGCATTCCTTTGTACCCATCTCCCGTGGTACGCGGTTTATTCGTATATACTCTCGGAATAATCATTAATTTATCGGATACTTTATCTGCAACCTTTTTTAGACGATTGACATATTCACACACCGACTCTTCATTGTCTGCAGAACAAGGTCCTACCAGTACAACAAACTTATCAGATTCTCCGGTAAATATCTTACGGATCTCATCATCTCGTATCTTCTTAATCTTCGTTACCTCTTCCGGTACCGGGTACTGAGCCTTCAACACATCCGGCAGCGGTAATTCATGGTTCAATCTCATTGACATCTCTCTATCTCCTCCTGTTTTCACCTTATCTGCTCTGACACAAGTCCTTTTCCAATCAGATCATTCAGGAAACCTTCGCATCCTTCTACAATGTCATCGTATGTCCGGTCAAAATTCCCGGTATACCAGGGGTCTGCGATATCTCTTGGATTCTCTGAGAAGTCCAGAAGCTTGCATACCTTGTGCTCCGGGTCGGAACCAATGATCCTGTCTATGTTACGAATATTACGGTATTCCATCCCAATCAGATAGTCATACTTCTGATAATCCTTCTTCTGAAGCTTCACGGAATATTTCCCTGAGGTACTGATTCCATATTGTTTTAATTTATTCACCGTTCCATAGTGAACCGGATTGCCAAGCTCTTCTGAACTTGTAGCAGCAGAGGCGATATGAAACTGGTCACCCAAGCCACGTTTCTCTACCATGTCACGAAAGACGAACTCCGCCATCGGGGAACGGCATATGTTTCCATGGCAGATGAATAATACATGAATCATATAGTCAAACTCCTTTGATGATCATCTCCTCTGGAGACTGTATCTAGTATAACACCACCGCCCCAAAACTTCAACACTTTAAAGTGTTGATATTTTCTTGTCAATTTTCTGAACAGAGCGATACTCAATCCTCCCCGCCTGCCACCGTATGTCAACAGCTGTATAAAACTGAACCTATCATATCCATTCGGAAGCTTTCCGGCAAATAAAGTAGAGATACCTATACTTGAAAATCGACCAATCAGATTAAAAAGGGATTCTCCTTCCATCAACAAAATTTATACGTGAAACTTCTTTTCCAGTAATATCAATTTTCATACGCATCTCTGCATCAGCTGACCGCCATTCTCCTTCAGCCACCTGTTCCATTTCCAATAATCTGGGAATACCCGAAGCACCTCTGCATAGAATCTGTCTGAATGATTCATCTCTTTTCGATGGCAAAGCTCATGAACCACAACACTATCAATGACTTCCGACGGCGTCAGCATCAGAAGACAGTTGAAATTCAGATTCCCATTCGCGCTGCAGCTTCCCCACCTGGTCTTTTGATTACGGATTGTGATTCTCCCATAATCGACACCTATCTTTGGCGCATAATATGCCACCCTCTGTGGAATCACTTTCACTGCCTGATCCGCAAGTTCCTGAATCTCTTGCATGGTAAGCTTCTCAACCGGCGGTCGTTCTTCTAATCTTTGTCTGGCAATCTCCTGGTGCTTCTGAATCCATTCTTCATGCTTATGCACAAACTTACAAATTTCTGAATCAGGAAGTCTTATGGGTACACGGACAATCACCTGCCCATCTGGTTTTACTTCCAATCCTATCGTTCTTCTATTGCTCCTGATCACGGTATACTCTAACTTCATATTGCCTGCCCCATTAGTTCAATCAATAGGATAGATTCCCAAATTAAAATGACACGATTAATTGCATTTTAAATCGTTCTTCTCCATAAACCGCATGCGGGATTCCCTTTGGCATGATTAGTGTATCGCCCTCCTCAAGGTAGAACACATCATCCGCCACCGTAAAGCGACCTTTTCCTTCAAGCACCGTCACCATTGCATCTCCACCGGAAGAATGAGTGGAAATCTCTTCCCCTTTGTCAAAGGAAAATAAAGTCATGCTGACAGAATTGTTCTGAACAAGCGTCTTGCTGACAACCTGCCCCTCCAAATACTCTACCTGATCCTTTAATGCTAACTTTACTTGCTTCTCAATGTTCTTATACATCTTTCTTTTCCTCCTAATTATAAAAACGGCAGTGTCATCTGTTCATACTTTTCTTCCATCTCTATTTCAGAGACTTCGTACCCCTCCATCTGACGACCGACCCATTCCATCAGCACATCTACCACATAATCCTGCTGCTCTTCGGTAAGTTCCTTTCCTCTGGGAAAATGATGCCATTTCTCCAGACAGCCTCTGCAGCAGCAAGCCGTAGCATGCTGCGCAATGAAAATCGGATGGCCTTTCATCGGTGTTTGTTTACCATCATTAGGAATCACCGCTGGCGCCAGACGCTGACTGACAAAGTCCTTGGCATGCTCCCGAATCTTGTCACCGCCTTTATCAAGCACATATTTCTTATCCTTTTCTTTTAGATGAAACCCACTGCGAAACTTCGACTGGGATAAACGTTCAAACAAATCTTCCAGATTCCTTTTCTCACCATCACACAATCTTCTCACTCTTCTTATCCATCGTTAATCTTCCACCTTCTCAAACCGATACTTCTGCTTCACATCTGGATACTTCTGTCTGTCCACTTCACTCATGAACATCGCATACGGTCTGGCACACACCTTAAATGGTGCATACAACGCCTGATAAATCACTAGTCTCTCGCCTGTCTCTGTATGTGACGCAAACGCAAGCACCTTATACAGATACTCCGAAGTATCCGCAGATACCCACTCACGCTTAAAATGCTGCACGATATCACCCACACGGATATCCCCGTTCATTACCTCTGCCGGCTGTTCCTCTTCAGGTTCTGAGGCAATCGGTTCTGACTCTAATTCCTCATATTCGTCCTTGTCAAGAGAGACCGGAACACCGGTTTTGCCTGTGATATGAACACCGCCATACCAGGTACCCTCGATAGTAAAAATGTCACCAATGTCGTATTCCGAAGAATAATCATTATTTTTCTTTATAATCTTAATTTTATTCATTGGAGTCACCTCAATTTCCCTATTGCTTTTTCAATTTGCCTATAATCATTTATTTTCTCTCGTAGCGAGAGCTTCATCAAGACTTCCCGCCAACATGCTCAGATAAGATGTTCTCACCGTATCCTTCATAGAAAGTCCCAGTTCCACCATTTTCTTTTATTTCTTCTAGATTATTAACCGGCAGTTTAACTTCGATTTCATAATGATTCAATAAATATCCCCTCCCCGGTCATTACAATCTCTCTACCTTCAACTATAATTCAACTATCGCGTTATCTATTCCTCTGCTTCATCCAACGCCACTCCTTCGCCCCATTCCTTCAGATACCTGAGATATTCTGCTTCTGTATTCAGGAAATTCTCTGCATTCTCGGGCAGTACGATGGGTTCCAATGTACCTGCGATATAATTGCACACATATATCACTTTGCTGCAATTCAGGAATACCCAGTCGAATTGTACTTTTTCATTTTTCTGGCGTTGTTCCATGTATTCGAATAGAGATTGTGCATCAATCGTTGTCTCGTCTGTCGGATGTAAGAACAGATACAATCCATTATAGCGTTTGTTCTTGTAGTTGGCATTTAGTTTTTCCAACTTCCTGTCGAATCGATACTCTGCTTTTTTCAGATAATCCTGCTCTAGTTCCGGATCGGGTAACACAGCCCAGAATCTTCCGTTGTAAAAGTACAGCCGATCTCCGTACCGTTCGATTGCCGATTCTGGGAGTTCTTCTTTCCGGCATCCCAGATATTGTTCAATGAAGGATTCTGTCTTTCCATCGTCTGGCATGAGTGCCTGACTGACTTCCAGTCCAAAGTCCATGGTCTCATTGATCCAGTCCGGAGATTCACTTTTGATGAAGACAGGCTTATATTCTGCCCACAGATACTTTAATGAAACTGCTGCGTATATCTCATTTAACAGCTTTTCATATGCCATCTTTCTACCTCCCGTCTCTGACCTTTTGGTAACTTAGTACAGAGTATGGCAGTTTTATTCAGACTCGCCCCACTCTAATATTTCCTTCAGACTCCTTGGTTCATAATCCATATGCATCTCCTCTAATGATTGATATGGCCTTCCATCGTAATTTCTCCCGCCATTGTCAATCTGACTACAGCAGAATAGATGCAGGTCACTAATATAATAATTCATTGATTGCCCTCTCTACTCAAATGGATACCGTACTCCCCAGTCTTCTCGAAGTGCATCCATCTGTTCCATAATCTTCACGGTCTCGCTGTGTGGCATTTCTTCACATTCCAATTGTCCAGCTTCCAACGCTCTCTTGCAGGCCTCGACTTCATACTCGTATCCGGTGATCTGCTTTGGTACTTCTATGGTGCGGACTAATGTTCTGTCCTTTGTAAACACTTCGATCTTGTCAATATTATTGATATTATATGCGATCAGATAGCCCTTGGTGCCGTAGATGATGCCGTACTGCTCTGTTGCGGCCATCATTCCTGCGTGCAATGTTGCAATACGTCCATCTTTGTAACTGAAGATCATCGCATCTTCTGCATCCATGCCGGAATCTATTTTTACACAAGTTGAAGTGATTTTCTCGATATCATTTCCAAAGAACATACTGGCGAAATTGATTGGATATACACCCACATCCAGCAGTGCTCCGCCGGCAAGTTCCGGCTTGATCAGACGTTCTACTCCAGACAGTTCATACCCCAGATTCGCACTCAGCATTTGTAGTTCTCCAAGTTCTCCACCTTCCAGAATATCTGTGATAATCTTTCGAGACGGCATATAGCGGGTCCAGATCGCCTCTGTGATAAATACGTGCTTTTCTTTTGCATAATCAAGAAGCTCTCTTGCCTGTTTCGCATTTGCAGTAAACGCTTTTTCACACAATACCGGCTTTCCATAGGTAATACATAATTTTGCATGTTCCAGATGATGAGAATGTGGGGTCGCGATATAAACCAGATCTACGTTCTCATCAGCCAGCATCTCCTCATAAGAGCCATAGGCTTTCTCAACATGCTCATCCTCTGCAAATCTTTGCGCCTTCTGCAGATTCCGGGAAGCAACTGCATATGCATCAGCCCCTTCCATACCGTTCAATGTAAGTGCCATCTTGCGAGCAATACCGCCTGCGCCTAATATTCCAACCTTCATTTCTCATTCTCCTTTTCTATCATCCAGATTTTCTGTGCAGGCTCCCATTGCCTCCATTACTGCATTGCGGAAGCCGCATTCTTCCAACTTCTTGACCATCTCAATCGTAATTCCTCCAGGGGTACATACTTGATTCTGCAGCTCTGCCGGATGCTTTCCTGACTTCAGGACCATCTCCGCACTTCCTTTTACAGCCTGTGCACTCAGACGGATTGCCTGATCCCATGGAAATCCTTCTCTTGCGGCTCCATTTGCCATTGCGTCTATCAACATAAAGATCATCGCCGGAGATGAACCTGTAACCGGAATAATTCCATTCAGCAGTCTCTCTGGCATCCGTTCTGCTGCCCCGAATCCTCCGATCAATCTTGTAAGTTCTTCCACCTCTTCTTCTGTAACGTTATCGTTCGGCGCTACTGCGGTTACCGCTGCACCAACCGTAGCACAGGTATTCGGCATAGTACGAACAATCTTCTGATCAGCGCCGATGTGTGACTGAATCTCATCCAGTGTAACACCTGCTGCCACAGACCATACGATGGTTCCATTTTCCTGGACAGTCTCGGCAATTTCATCGAACACATCCGGACAGAATCTTGGATGAATTGCAATCAATACAATATCTGCTTTTGCTGCTTCTTTATTATCCTGTGTAATATTAACTCCCAAAGTATCCTTGATCTTTTCAAGGCTTGGCAGATAGATATCCGACACCAGAATCTCAGCCGGATTAATCAATTTGTTATTCACAATTCCTCCAAGAATTGCATTTGCGATAAGTCCACATCCAATGGTTCCTAACTTCATCTTCTCTTCCTCCTCGTAAGTTTTGAACATATTTATACCAGTCTCGTGGTCCATTTCGTACAATCCCATACGTCTGTCGCAATTCCATCATAAAATTCTGGTTCGTGGCACACCATAAGAATACTTCCTTTATAATCAATCAGTGCTCTTTTCAGCTCATCTTTTGCCATTACGTCCAGATGATTCGTCGGCTCATCCAACACCAGAATATTGGACGGGCGGTTGATCAGCCTACACAGCCGAACCTTCGCCTGTTCGCCTCCTGAAAGCACCTTTACTTTACTTTCGATATGATTCGTGGTCAGACCACATTTTGCAAGGGCAGAACGTGCTTCGTATTGGGTGAATCCTGGGAATTCGTTCCAGATCTCTTCCAGACAAGTAGTCTCGATATCCGGCGGCATCTCCTGCTCGAAGTATCCGATTTCCAGATAATCTCCCTGCTCTACCGAACCTTCAAGCGGATCGATCAGTCCCAGAATACTCTTAAGAAGCGTGGTCTTTCCGATTCCATTTGCACCGGTCAATACAATCTTACTTCCTCTTTCCATCTCCAGATTCAGAGGTGAAGACAGGGGATCATCATATCCAATCACCAGGTCTTTGGTTGTGAAGATATATCTGCCCGGCGTCCTTGCGACCTTAAAGTTGAATTCTGGTTTCGGCTTCTCGGCTGCAAGTTCAATGATGTCCATCTTATCCAGCTTTTTCTGACGGGACATTGCCATATTTCTGGTCGCGACACGTGCCTTATTTCTTGCCACAAAGTCTTTAAGCTCCGCAATCTCTTTCTGCTGACGGTTATAGGCTGCCTCAAGCTGTGCTTTCTTCATTGCGTAGACTTCCTGAAATTTATCATAATCTCCTACATAACGTGTAAGCTGCAGATTATCCATATGGTAGATGAGATTAATGACGCTGTTCAAAAAAGGAATATCATGAGATATCAGAATAAATGCGTTCTCATAGTCCTGCAGATATCGCTTCAACCAGGTGATATGTTCCACATCCAGATAATTGGTGGGCTCATCCAACAATAAGATATCTGGCTTTTCAAGAAGTAATTTGCCCAGAAGAACTTTGGTTCGCTGCCCGCCTGAAAGATCAGTTACATCCCGCTCCAGTCCGAGTTCCAGAAGTCCCAGCGCTCTTGCAACTTCTTCTACTTTCGAATCTATCAGATAGAAGTCCCGATTAGTGAGCAGATCCTGAATGACTCCCAGTTCCTCCATATAGGCTTCCATCTGCTGTTCATCTGCATCTCCCATCTTATCACAGATCTCATTCATCCGCGCTTCCATATCGAACAAAGAATCAAAGGCACTTCTGAGAACGGATCCTATGGTCATGCCTTCTGTAAGGACTGCGTGCTGATCCAGATACCCGACCTTCACGTTCTTCGCCCATTCAATCTTGCCTTCATCCGGCATAAGCTTCCCGGTGATAATGTTCATAAAGGTAGATTTCCCCTCGCCATTTGCTCCAACCAGACCGATGTGCTCTCCCTTTAACAAGCGGAAAGAGACATCTTCAAAAATCGCACGATTACCAAAACCGTGCGATAAATGTTCCACATTCAGAATACTCATATAACCTCCTCAATCATTTACCATATATGTATGTATATCATCCAATGTATCGATCAATGGATCCAACAAGTCTATACGCTCACATGCATTACTCAATACGACCATTACATATGGATGTTCATCTGCCATCACAATTCCCGCATCATTCTGTACCATATAATAATCACTGGAATTGATCCAGCCTGCCTTGGAATATACCGTATACGTATCTCCTAATGTGTCATAGATACATGAATTCAAAGTATCTGTAAAAACAGATGCAAGCCACCGGGAATCTTCCGTATCACTCATAAAGTAATCATACATTTGCACCCACAAAAGTCCCAATTCTCTCGCTGTGATATCTGCCCACTTATCGATGAACTCTATATCACTACACCCGGCTTTTTCCATCCATTTTTGAAACACTTCTTTTCCATAAGTATTCCACAGCACTTTATATCCATCATTACTGGATATATGAATGGTCTCCTCTATCACAGAGCGCTGCTCATCCAGGCAAGACGGCACTTCCTGTGCCAGACAGACTATATAAGGCCCTTTGATGGTGCTGGCAGAATAATAGGTCTTTGTCTCGCGATAACTAAAACCCTGACCACTGTTCAGATCATACATCCAGAAGCTGACATTATAACCTTCTGCTTCAATTGCCTCCGTTTTATCTTCTAATTCCTTCTTTAATCTTGGTTCCGGTTCATGAACAACCATATCTATTGCCGATGAGACCACACTGGCTCCAACTGCATGCGAATATGTACTTGATTCAGCCGCCTTTCCTGTCATGGTGCAAAAGCTGATCAGAGTCATAAGGAAAGCACACACAATAAGAACCGATCTTCCCTTTTTCATAGCCTACCTCTTTCGTACTTTAGATTGCCTTTCCGGCCAGAACCTCCTGATAATCTTTGTAATTCTTCTTCAGAAGTTCCGGTGTATTCAGTCCATACGGGCATTTGGACTTGCACTGTCCACACTCCAGACACCCTTCAATCTTCTTCATCTTCTCCTGTGTCTCCTCTCCCAGATATGCAGCCGATGGCGCGCGCCGAAGAAGAAGTGACATTCTTGCACAGTTATTGATCTCGATTCCTGCCGGACATGGCATACAATATCCGCAGCCCCGGCAGAATTCCCCCTGCAGCTCCTGCTTATCTCTTGCAATCCTCTCTGCAATCTCTCCTTCCATCTTCGGTGGATTGTCCTGGTAGGATAAGAACTCATCCAATTCACGTTCTCTCTGGATTCCCCAGATTGGAAGGACGTTATCATATTGATTCATATATGCATAAGCCATCTCTGAATGATTGATCAGCCCTCCAGCCAGAGCTTTCATCGCCAGAAATCCCATATCCTTCTCTTTACACTGCTCTACAAGATTCAGTTCCTGTTCTGAACTCAGATAGCTGAACGGAAACTGCAATGTGTCATAGAGCCCACTGTCTATTGCTTCCTGGGCCACCGCAAGACGATGGTTCGTAATTCCGATGAATCGGATCTTTCCCTGCTTTTTCGCTTCCAGCATTGCATCATATAACCCATCTTCTCCACCCGGTTTCGGACAGAATGCCGGATTATGAAACTGATATACATCTATATAATCAGTCTGCAGCTGTTTCAAAGATTCCTCAAGATCCTTCCAGAAGCCTTCCGCATCCTTAGCCATTGTTTTGGTCGTAATAAAGATATCTTTCCGCACATCCGACAGTGCATACCCAATCTTCTCTTCACTGTCGGTATACATCCGAGCGGTGTCAAACAGCCGCACTCCGTTCTCATACGCTTTTTGCAAAATCTTCGCTGCATCTTCCTTACTGATCCGCTGAATCGGCAGCGCCCCAAATCCATTCTTATTTACCACAATATTCGTTCTTCCTAATCTGACAGTATCCATAATTCTCCTCCTTCGTCTTATGTATTATCTTAGCACATCCTTTCACCTCTGACCAGAGGACAACACTGGATGAAATGTTGATAAAAATATAAATTTGGTTTTTCTTTCTGATAGCGTTGTTAATTGTTCCTTATCATGTTATAATTTTATCAAATGATTAGACAGGAGGCGTGCATTATGTATGCAGAATTTAGTGACAACCTAATAACCGGTAATGAGATGATCGATTCTCAGCACAAAGAACTGATCTCTAAGATTAATGACGTTCTGAAAAGTTGCGAACAGAGCAATGATAAATTAGTCGCAGTAAAGACTCTGGACTTCTTGGAAGAATATACAGAATATCATTTCTCCGCAGAGGAAGCACTTCAGAGAGAGATTGAATATCCAGGCTACGATAAGCATAAAGCTCAGCATGACGCTTTCAAGCAGACGATCGCTGATCTTCAGGATATGCTTCAGGAAGAGGAAGGTCCATCTCCAGCTTTTGTAGCAAAGGTTCAGGAAAAGGTCGTTGAATGGCTTTATGTACATATCGAAGGCTTTGATCGTTCTGTTGCAGAATACAAATTTATGCGCGAGAACAATGCAAGACTTTAACAGCGATATCAGATTTTGATTCATAATCATAGCGCCCAGCTATAAGCTGGGCACTATTTCTTATACATTTTATTATATTATTAACAAAGGAGACCTATTATGGCAATGACCATCTTCCATTCCATCTATCAACTTTTATGGGGCGATCTCATTACCATTCCATTACCCGGCGGCAGTTCCGTGGGGATTTCCCTGTTAGTACTGATATTGATTCCATCCGGCATCTACTTTACCATCCGGACCCGGTTTCTTCCTGTCCGCCTTTTCCCGGATATGATGAAAGTTACAATTGAAAAAAAGGCATCTTCTCAGAAGGATTCCATCTCTGGACTGCAGGCATTGATTATCTCCACTGCGACCCGTGTCGGTATGGGGAATCTGGTCGGTGTGGTAGCTGCAATATCCGCAGGTGGCGCCGGTGCCGTCTTCTGGATGTGGGTGACAGCTCTTCTGGGTTCCTCTACAGCATTCGTTGAGGCGACCCTGGCACAGCTTTACAAAGAAAAGGATCCCTTATATGGCGGATATCGCGGTGGTCCTGCCTACTATATCCACCATTTATTTATCAAAAAAGACAGCACCCGCAGGCATTCTGTTATCGCCATTTTATTCGCAATCTCTGGTCTGATCTGCTGGTGTGGCATCAGCCAGGTCATTGGGAATTCCGTTTCTTCGGCGTTTGAAAATGCCTTTCATATTCCACCACTCTATACGACGATTCTACTCGTCCTTATTGCCGCAATTATTGTACTTCGCAAAAACGCGACCGTAAAAGTGCTGGATATTATCGTACCGATTATGGCAGGGCTCTATTTCTTCGTTACGATATTTATTATCGCAAAAAATATAACCCTGCTTCCTTCCGTTTTCCAGCAGATATTCTCAGAAGCATTCGGATTGCGTCAAGTCGCAGCCGGAGGTTTCGGTGCTGTGTTGATGAACGGTGTAAAGCGCGGACTGTTCTCCAATGAAGCAGGTTCTGGATCAGCGCCATGCGCGGCCGCCGCTGCTGATATCAACCATCCTGTCAAGGAAGGACTCTTGCAGGCATTCGGTGTCTTTATCGACACCATCGTTATCTGCAGCTGTTCCGCAATGATCATGCTTCTGACTCCATCCGCACTCACCGAAGGGCTTGTGGGCATGGATCTTCTTCAGGAGGCAATGCGCTATCATCTTGGAGAATTCGGAGTGATATTCATTGCTGCCACTCTGTGGCTCTTCAGTTTCTCGACTTTTATCGGTGTACTGTTCTATGCCAGATCAAATGTTGCCTACCTGTTTGGCGATAACTGGCTGTCACAGACATTGTATAAAGTCCTTGCACTGATCATGCTGTTCATCGGCGGACTGGCTGCATACACCTTCGTCTGGGATCTGGGAGATGTTGGAATCGGGATGATGACCATCTTTAATATGATTGCATTGATTCCATTATCACGCCAGGCAATTGACGCTTTAAAAGAATACGAACGCACAAAAAAACCTAGATAGCTACTTCCCTTTATTCACTTTTTCTGACACACCAGCGATACTGGTAAGGTGCCATCCATACTGACTGCATGCTCACTCTTTCTTTACGAAAGAGGTCTTCATACTGTGCATCAAGAGTCGGAAGACATGCCATCTTACCTTCCCCTGAAAAATTGGCAATACAGATCAGTTCTTTTTCTTTGAAAGTTCTCCGTATGGCAAATACCGACATCTGACAGGTATCCCACGTTGTCACATTAGCTTCATTGCGAAAGCATGGATTCTGTCTTCGTATCTGCTCCATCTTCTTAAGCCCTCTCCAGATCTCATTCTGGACAGTTCCCTTTTTCCTGCGAAGTTCTGCATTCTCCCAGTTAAAAGGGCTTCTATGCAGATAACGACTGTCTGCGGCAACATCCGGATTATTCTTATATCCATAATCGTTGACCTGGCCAATCTCATCTCCGGATGAGAGCATCATAAATCCCTTCAGGCTCATACATGCTGCATGCATCATCAAGACCCTCTGAATGCCTTGCTCTTTCTGCCAGTCATCCCCTTCGAATCCGCCCTTTTCGATTCCGCACAGACTTGCAGTTGTCCCACAACTTCTGGCATCTAGGCTAATCGGATCATAATTATACAGTTCACCTCTTGCAAAACTATCTGGGAACGTCCCTTCGAAGAACCGGTACAGATACTCCTTATGTCTTAATGGATCAATCTGGAGATTTCTTTCCTGTTCTTCATCCAGTCCCCATCCGATATCATCATGACAGCGCAGATAATTGACGAAATAACAATTATCAGGGAGACTGTGAATGACATCCATCTGATGTTTCAAAAGTCTGGTGTCCTGTGTAGCCAGGGCCGCCCACAGATTGACCATACTGGATACTCCATACAGCATATGGCATTCCGGTTCTTCCTTCGTACCGAAGTATACCGGCAACTCTTTCGGCGCCATAACGACCTCACCTTTTAGGATAACTCCCGGACATACAATCTCCAGAATCATTCGAATCATCCGCACAATGGTATGCACCTGTGGCAGATTCCTGCAGTTTGTTCCAAGTTCTTTCCAGATATACGGGACTGCATCGATTCGAAAGATCTCCACACCCATATTCGCCAGATACAGGATATTTCCCACCATCTCATTAAACACTTTTGGATTGTGGTAATTCAGATCCCACTGATATGGGTAAAATGTAGTCAGTACAAATCTTCGCATCTCTTCACACCAGGTAAAATTCCCCGGTGCCGTAGTCGGAAATACCTGAGGCATCGTCTGCTCGAATCTTGATGGAATATCATAGTTGTCATAACACTGATAACGTTGCATATATTCCCATTCTCCTGCCTTGGCGCGCATTGCCCACTCATGTGTATCCGCCGTATGATTCATGACAAAGTCAAGACAAAGACTGATTCCCCTCTCCCGCAATGCTTTTGTAAGTTCTTCCAGGTCCTCATTCGTACCAATCTCCGGGTCAACCGTTCGAAAGTCTTCTATTGCATATCCTCCGTCGTTATACGGATGTGGCATCTTCAAAAGCGGCATCAGATGCAGATATGTAATCTTCTGCTCTGACAGATAATCCAGGTTCTGGATCAGTCCCTTCAGATTACCTGCAAATAGATTCGGATACATGGTCATTCCCAGCATATTTTTATCTCTGAACCAAAACGGATTCTTTTCTCTTTTGCTATCCAGTTCCTTCAATTCTGGGGATCTGTTTTTAAAAAATGACTCCATCGATAGAAACAACTCTTCATAGCTACGGTCATCCTGGTACAACGACATGTATTTTTCATATAGCTCCTGTCCATGGAGCTGCATTCTTCGTTTATAATCTTTATCTTCCATTTTATTTCCTGCTTACATTTCGTTCCATCATATCTAACACCATAGTGACTCCTTATCTGTCAGAATTATGGCGCAGATATGTAATATTATTTTTATCGGTTTCTACTTCTATAATGTCTGTCAGGCCATATACTACCTGGCTGATAACATATTCCCCATCGTTGATATATATTTCAACCAGATTCCTATCCACGAAGATCTCCAGCCTACATTCACCAGAAACTTTTGGACTCTTTGCTGTCAATGCATACTCTTTCAGATCTGCAAAGACTTTACTCCGATCCGTCAGAATACGCCTGTCACACCTTTGAATCTGATAACCACCAATGTTGAGCTTCTCTCCTTCTTCCAGACATACTTTTATGCAAAATGGCTCCAACGGATTCCACTCTTGTGAAGATGCTGCCACTTCGTTAAAATACTTCCTTACTTCAGGGTGCACCCTGTAACAGACATGCCCGTTCTCCACTTCAACCACACGTGGCAGACACATCATACCATTCCATTTAATTCCTTCAGCCTCTGTAACCGGCTGCGGCATACGCATCCAGGCAATCATGACTCTTCGGCCTTCGTGATCCAGATTCGTCTGTGGTGCATAGAGATCCATTCCATAGTCTACATACTGTACTTCTCCAGTCAATCGAAGATTGCACTGTTCCCGGTCGAATTCTGCCGTAGCACAGATTGCATGGTTCTCATAACCACAGGACCCATCTGCTATATACATGGCAGATCCTTCAAACACATGCACTCCATCTACCTCGAATATATCCGGGCATTCCAGAATCCTGCCAAAGCGTTTATCCTGAACCTGATTTTTAAACTTCCAGTTGATGCCGTCATGGCTCGTATAAAAGACTGCTCTTCCAACCTCTTCCCGATAAGTGCTTCCAAGTACCATGTAATAGGTATCGCCATCTTTCCACACCTTTGGGTCTCTGGTATGCGTCGGATGTGCCTGATCTTCATTCTGGTTCACCGGAATAATCTGCTTTTTATTTTTCCAGTTGTCAAAATGTATCCCATCCTTCGAGATCACCATCGCCTGGCTGGTTTCAAAGCGGTTATCCTTCGCCATATGAATATTCTCACGGTCTGATTCCAGATATTTTACTGCCGAATAATACAGGTACATCTCTCCGTCTTTCTCAAGCGCGCTTCCCGAAAAGACACCATTCTGGTCATAATCCTTCGTCGGAAATAATGCTACACCCAGATGCTCCCAATGAATCAGGTCATCGCTCACCGCATGCCCCCAGTGCATGGTCCCCCATACCGGAGCATACGGAAAAAATTGATAGAACAGATGATATCTGCCTTTAGAATAGATGAATCCATTCGGATCATTGATCCAGTTACCCGGAGCTCTTAAATGCAATTCTTGTTTTGTCATATTTATTCAGTCCTTTATTCTGTCAATTCTATTTTACTGCACCCGCAACTACACCACCGATAATCTGCTTCTGAAGCGCTACATACAGAATCAGAATCGGAATTACGCACAGTAACAATCCAGCCATAATTGTACCATAGTCTGCAGAATAGGTTCCATAGAAACTATAAGTAGACAACGGCAATGTCAATAATTTCTTATCTGTCAATACCAGTGACGGAAGCAGGAAGTCGTTCCAGAACGCCAGTGAATTCAAGATTACCATTGTTGAGATGATCGGCTTCAACAGCGGCAGCACAATCTTAAAAAATGTCTGAGAGTGTGTACAGCCATCGATATAGGCTGCTTCTTCCAGTGCAATCGGAACATTTCCTTTGATAAATCCATGGAACATAAACACGGACATCGCCATGGAGAATCCTGTATGCAGGAAGATCAAAGTAATTCTGTGATTCAGAACGTTCAGTGTACCTCCATAGATACTTACCAATGGAATCATCAATGCCTGGAATGGGATAATCATGGATGCCACCATCAGTGCAAATGTAATCTTAGAGATTCCATTATTGTGTCGAACAATATAATATGCAAGCATTGCTGCCAGCAGAGTTACCAGCACCGTTGCGGAAGCCGTTACGATCAGCGAATTCTTGAATGCATTCAGGAAATCCATCTGTGTAAACGCTTTGACAAAGTTATCAAAAGACAATCCCTTGATTGTAAAAAGCCATGAAAATGGGCTCTTAATGATATCTCGCTTCTGTTTCAGCGAATTGATCACCACCATAAGAAAGGGGAACATATAAGCAATAAAGATAATGATCAGGCCTGTCATTGCGAGAATGTTGGTTACTCTTTTCTTATTTCCACCAATTGTTGTACGGCTCATTATGCTTCTACCTCCTGTTTCTTTGTCAGATATACCTGAATACCACTAATACATGCTACAATGATAAATAAGATCAATGCCTCTGCCTGGCCGACACCAAACTGTCTGGATGTAAATGCCTTTTCATATACATGCATCGCTGCCATCTCTGTCGTTCCGTATGGTGCACCGGCAGTTAATGATAAGTTCAGATCATATACCATGAATGCGCGGGACAATGTCAGGAACAGGCAGATCGTCACAGACGACATCATCAGCGGCATAACAATATTCTTCATCTTGACCCATCCGGATGCTCCATCAATGCTTGCTGCTTCCATAACATCTTCATTCAGTCCCATAAAGCCAGCCACATAGATCAGGATCATATAGCCGGACAGCTGCCATACCGATACCAATACCAGTGCCGCAAATGCTTTCGTTGGGTCTGACAGCCAGGATACCTCGAACAATTTCCAGCCTGTGGTCTCTCCGATACTTACGAATACTCTGGAAAATACGAACTGCCATATGTAACCTAATACAATACCACCAATCAAGTTCGGTGTGAAGAATCCTGCACGGAAGAAGTTCTGTCCTTTGATTCCTCTTGTCAATAAATATGCAATTGCAAATGCGATCACATTGACCAGCACAACTACCAGAATCACATACTTGAATGTCAGAAGCAGTGATGTCCAGAACTGTGTATCCTTCATAACACCTGCAAAGTTCTTAAGTCCGATAAAATGCTTTTCGCTTGACACGCCATTCCAGTCCGTCAAAGTCAGATAGATACCATAGATAAACGGAACCATTACGACTGCAAAGAAGCAGAACATTCCCGGCAATGCAAACATACAGAAATCTTTTCCATTATTTTTTGATCTCATCTCTTATCCCTCTCTTCTATTCCTGTTCATCCCAATAGTCTTCAACAGACTCGATAAATTCTTCCCTGTCACTTCTGCCAGCCAGATATTTCTGCATTGCAGCTCCCAGCACAGACCAATGGTCATTCGGTACGATTGCCGCTGCATTGAATGCTCTGTCATTGTGAACCTTCTCATAGATATCACGTGCCAGCGGGTCACTTGGCTCATACGGATTATTCTGGAATGCCGGAATAATACTACAGGTCTTCACCAGCATCTGCTGCCCGATCTCACTGTATACAATCCAGTTCAGGAATTCCTTAGCTGCAGCCTGCTCCGTCTCAGACGCCTGCTGTCCATCCACCATCACCTGCTTTGACGGAGAAGCCTGAATCTTCTGATTTACAAAGTCATCTTCATCATTGTTCATAAAATACGGAAGAAATCCATATTCGTCGTCTTCTTCTGCTCCTGCTTCTTCCATATTCGGCCATGCCCAGTTTCCATTGAGCCAGATAGCCGTCTTGCCATCCACCAGATCGATTGCCATCTCATCGTAATCTGCTCCCAGCGGATCACCTTTTGCTACATTGTATTTCTTCAGTACATCGAACATATCCAGGAATTCTGCCATGCGGTCATATTTGGTCAGATTGATCTCTCCATCCTTGATCTGTTCAATACATTCCTGCGCCCCCTCAGAGGTTCCGTCATAAGTCTCATAGATATATTGCAGGTGGTGAGCACCCAGCGACCAGTCTTCCTTTGCAAGAGATACCGGCTTTTCAATTCCACCCTCGACCAGTCTATCCAACAACTCCTCAAATTCGTCCAGCGTTGTAATGGAATCTGGATCGAATGCCTCGCCCAGTGCATCTTCTATGATTGCTTTGTTGTAGATCAATCCACGTCCCTCAATACACAACGGGAAGCTATAGATCTTATCATTGACTCTTGTCACATAATCTTCAGCTTCAGCGACCCACGGCTCGTTCGTCAGATCTGCCGCCTTCTCTTCCGCCAGTGCAATTACATCTGTGGTGTCCAGAATTGCCAGTGTCGGAGCACTTCCTGCATTATACATGCTTACCACCTTCGTATACGGAGAATCTCCATCCGTAACCGGCATTACTTCTACATGCACACCAGACTTTTCTTCGAAGACTTCTCCCATCTTCTCTAATGCTTCCTGAATCTCGGCTTTCGTATTCAACAGCGTAATCTCCGTTCCTTCCAAAGAAGCATCATACGTAAACGTATCCACCGACATATCAATCGGTTCTTCTTCCTCCACCTCATTCGGGTCATCCGGATCACTGGCGAATCCGAATCTGCATCCGGTCAGTGTTGTTGTCATCAACGCTGTCACTAGCCCGAATGCAATGACTCTTGTAATAAGATTCTTTCTCATGACTATTCCTCCTAGAATTCTTATATTTCTTAGTTTCTTTGCATAAATAACCGGTAAAGTAACCGGTTACTTTGTAGTTTCATAATAACACCACACCATAGAGTCGTCAATGGTGAAAAATATCTTTCTAAAATTTTTGTTAAATATCCACGATTCCTGTCTTCTTTCATTGTACACTCTTCACATAACCGGTTACTTTACCGCTTACTCATTGCTCTTTTTTTTCGATTTTGCTATACTGATATTATTAGATTTTCAAAGGACAGGAAGCGGTTTTATGGCACCAAAAAAGAATGTAACATTTGATGACATTGCAAAATACACACATTTTTCCAAGACGACCATCTCCAGATATTTCAACAATCCAGACTCTCTGACTCTGGAAAATCAACAGATTATCTCAGATGCGCTTGTTAAATTAAATTACAAGGAAAATAAAGTAGCCAAGATTCTTGCAAACGGGAATACTGAGTTCATTGGTATCATTATTCCCAACCTATATCTCAACTACTATTCAGAGATGCTCAATCAGATTCTGTCTACTTATGAAACATTTGGTTATAAGTTTCTGGTTTTTGTTGGAAACGAATCGGAAGAAGCCGAGCGAAAATATATCCAAGAGCTTCTCGCCTACAAAATTGAGGGCCTAATTGTCCTAAGCCACACCATTCCTTCTAAGGAACTGGCCGACTTACAGATTCCACTCGTATCCATTGAGCGTGAGAATCAATATATCAGCAGTATTAACACGGACAACTACATGGGGGCTATTCAGGCTACCAGTCTGCTGGCTAAGCATGATTGTGATGTCCTGATCCATGTCAATTCTCCAACTCCAGAGTCGATCCCTGCTTACCGACGAATTCAGGGATTTCTTGACATCTGTGAACAGAAAGGACTGGAACACCGCATCTATATCAGGGATCTTGGCAACCAATATGAACAAGACCAACAATATCTCATGGAAATCATCGATGAACTGGAGCGCGACTACGCCGGGAAGAAAAAAGGAGTATTTATCTCCAATGATACGCACGCCAATGGTTTTCTGAATCTTCTTTTTCGCAGATACGGAACTCTGCCGGAAGATTATCTCCTTGTCG
The DNA here is from genome assembly GCF_021531895.1 of Faecalicatena contorta. Taxonomy (GTDB): domain Bacteria; phylum Bacillota; class Clostridia; order Lachnospirales; family Lachnospiraceae; genus JAFBIX01. The sequence goes on from NZ_JAFBIX010000008.1 coordinate 90,577, forward strand.
GCTTCGATAATTCTCCGATCTCCCGGGAGGCGATTATTCCAATCAGTACAGTCGGTCAGCAGATCGATAAGATCGCCTTTGAAGCAGTGAAACTATTAGACGGGCAGATCAAAGAAAGAAAGAAAAGAAAACCTGCACCGATTGGCGAACCAGTCCATAAAGTAATCACTCCGATCCTGTGCCGAAGAGAAACTACGGAAGGCTTCTCTTCATTCAAATAATACGACGAGAAATGCTCATGTTCCCAAAAGGTCCATGAGCCTTTCTCTAATTTCTGTCAAATATTCTCTTCCCAGTATATTTCCTCAGGCTCTACATATTCAGTCGTTCCACAACTTCTACTGCCTTCGGACTTCCTGCGACTCCGCCGACTCCAGTTTCGCGGAGACTTACATCCATCTTATCTCCTACTTCTTTCATAGCGTCAATGACCTGATCCACCGGAATCTGGCTCTCGATACCTGCCAGAGCCATGTCTGCTGCCGCCATGGCATTGACCGCACCGCCGACATTTCTCTTCACACATGGAACCTCTACCAGACCGCCTACCGGATCACATACCAGACCCATCAGGTTCTTCAGCGCCATTGCACAGGCATGTCCCTGTTGCTCTGTGTTGCCGCCTTTTACATAACAGATAGCCGCTGCGGCCATTCCCGAACCAGAGCCAATCTCAGCCTGACATCCTCCGGAAGCGCCTGCCAGATATGCTCGATTTGCAATAATCTGTCCCACACCCGCTGCCACATACATAGCTTCGATCATCTTCTCTTCCGGAACATCATATTCCCGATAATAAGTAACAAGAACAGCCGGAAGTACACCGCAGGCTCCTGCAGTCGGTGCTGCAACGATTCGCTTCATACATGCATTATTGCAACCCATCTTCAAAGCATTGGACATTACCTTTGCCATGTAATCGCCACACAGGGTATCCCCTTTTTCACGGTAGGCATCCATAAGCCCACCTTCTCTTCCAACCATGCGGCTTCTGGACAATTCATCCGGTTCATAGGCATCCAGCCCATCCAGCATTGCCTGCCACATGTGTTTCATTTGTTTCCAGGAATCTTCTTCCGTAACGCCTCTTTCTTCTGCATCTTCTAACTGAACCGCTTTCCAGAATTCAATTCCTTCCTTTTCGCATCTAACGCGCGCCTCTTCCATAGATTGATATGACATACGCTTTCTAATCCTTTCTTTCCCTATTCCGTCTCTCCATTTGCATTCAGGAACTTCACACGGATAATTCCCTGCTTGCTCTCCAGATCATCGATTGCCTCTTTTGGTACAACCTGATCCGTCTCAACTACCATAACAGCAAAACCACCACGCTTATCACGGAACACCTGCATCGTTGCGATATTAATCTCTGCATTGCTTAATGCCGATGCAACTTCCTTAATTCGTCCCGGCTCGTCCACATTGCGAATGATCAGCGTATTACTCTCTCCACTGAAGTTCACATCGATTCCATCCAGCTTACATACACGGATTCTTCCACCACCGATAGAATATGCCTGAATCTTCATGGTATTCACACCTTCTGCTTCCATAATAATCTGAGCAGTATTCGGATGTGCTTCTTTAATATCCTTATTCTCGATGGTAAATTCCATGCCTTCTTCTCTTGCAATCTCAAAGCTATTTGGAATCCTCATATCGTCAGGCTTCATTCCCAACAAGCCTGCAATCAGTGCCCGGTCCGTTCCATGCCCTTTCCCCGTAGCGGCAAACGATCCATGCAGATATACGGTAGCCTTCTTGGGCTGCCTTCCGAAAAGCTGTCTGGCAATCAGGCCAATCCTCGCTGCTCCTGCTGTGTGAGAACTGGACGGACCTACCATTACCGGTCCCAAAATGTCAAATATACTTCCCATTTCTTTTCCCTCTCTTTTTCTTATTTTGACATATATCTACTTTTATTATACTTGGGATTTCTATGGTTTACAACGACCAATTTCCCCACTCGCGTAATCTTGTAAATTTTCCTCGAATATGCTAAGATTGGGTACAGTCTGTATATAAGGGAGAGTGTAACTTATGAATAAGAAAGAAGTACTGGAAATCCGCAAGCAATTCACCCCGGAAAACTGCGCAATCACGCGAATCTGTGGCTGCTATGTGGACCATGAGAAAGAGAAAAAAGTCGAACTAAAAAAAGCTTTCTTATCCCTTCCAGAAGAAGAAGCTTTCAAATACTTTGATATTTTTAAACATACCTTGTCCGGAACCCTTGGGAAAAATCTCATTAATATGGAATTCCCACTGGAGCAGGAGCTAGGCGGAGGTACACAGGAATTCCTTCTTAAGCTGCGTGACAGTAAGCTGGAAGACGACCTTCTGGTAGAAGAATTCTATGATAAGATTATTGAAAATTATATCTACGCTGAGAATTATTACATCATTCTGATTCATGCAGTCTACGATGTTCCCGGCAAATCCACCGATGGTTCCGAGATGTTCGATGCCTCTGATACAGTCTACGAACATATTCTGTGCAGCATCTGTCCGGTCAACCTCACAAAAGCAGGTCTTACCTACAACGCATTGACCAATAATATCGAAGACCGCATCCGTGACTGGATCGTAGAAGCCCCAGTTAAGGGCTTCCTGTTCCCGGCCTTCCAGGATCGTGCCAGTGATGTACATAATATCCTTTATTATACCAAGAAACCAGAAGATCTCCAGCCAGAACTGATCAGCAATGTACTGGGGAGCACCATTCCTCTGACCGCCGGCGATCAGAAGACCACCTTCCAGACTATCATCAGTGATACACTAGGTGATGAATGCGATTATGAAGTCGTTCGCAACATCCACGACAATCTCAACGAGATGCTGGAAGGAAGCAAAGAAAACCCAGATCCTCTGGAACTGTCCAAACCAGATGTTAAGAATCTGCTCACCAGAAGCGGTGTTCCAGAAGAAAAGCTGGAATCCTTCGACGAAGAATTCCAGGAGATGGTCGGTGACAAGAACACCTTACTCGCATCCAACATCGCCAGTGTCAAGACCTTCCAGATTGAGACACCCGACGTGGTCGTAAAAGTCAATCCAGAGCGCTCCGACCTGGTAGAGACCCGCGAGATTGATGGCCGGATGTGCCTGGTCATTGCAATCGATGACCACCTGGAAGTCAACGGAATTGAAGTTCGAAAATAGTTCTGCCAATTTTTTTCAAAAAAACACAAAAAGTATTTGCCAAATGATGTTTTATGTGATAGAATATCTTTTGTTAGCGGAGATGGCGGAATGGCAGACGCGCTAGATTCAGGTTCTAGTGGGAGCAATCCTGTGAGGGTTCAAGTCCCTTTCTCCGCATCTATTATTTTTATAAAAAAACCGAAAACTTCACTGTTTTCGGTTTTTTTCTTTTCTACAATTCTAAAGAAAACCTTATGTCTTCGTGAACTTTTTGTGATATCCCTTGAGACTTTTGACTAAACATACTACAATAAGAAATCGTTTAAGGAGGGTTTGAGTATATGAGTATAAATGGTAACACAGTAAGGAAAGATACCGAGGATTTTTTTGGTGATGATTTCGAAGTCATATATCAGGAAGATTTCCCCGACCTAAACTTTTTTGAAGATGAAGATGACGATTACAGGGATGTTCTGTCGAATCTCTCAGAATTAGATGACGATGATGACATTGACTATCTGGAAGAAAATTATGATTATGATAAATATGAAGATGAGGAGGAAAACTCTTCTGAAGAAGATAAGAAGAAGCGCAAAAAGCGCCGCAGAGTACCGAATCTGCTCTCCCCTGCAGGAAAAGCTGCTAAAACCGGTGGAAAAATAATCTATAAAGCCGTTAATCTTTTGCTTCGCGGAGCAACTTTAATTTTAATCGCGATAATCACATATACACTGACTGTAAATTTCTGGAATAATTACAGTGCCTACGGAGATATTTTCCATGCTATTACAGACAAAAATTATATCTTAGGCGCTTATGCGGGGATTGCGTTATTCTTACTGCTTTTTGAGGTTATCACTTTTCTGATGGTGTTATTTGGCAGTAAAAAAAGCGGCCGCAAGGGCCGCTGTCAGGATACAGGACGAGGCCTGTTCTCTTTTGTATTTATCTTCGTAGGTTCTTACCTGGCTTACTTATTTCACGGATTCGTTCCGACATCTCTGAATCCACTCCAGGGAGTGCAAGGCGCACTTGCGGTATATGGTACTTTACACACAACATTACTTCCGCTTTGCGCCGCTGGCATTATCAGCTGTCTGATTCGGAAATTCCTGATCCGATAAGCGATTTTTTTCATACTCTTCGTCTTCCGTCTCTACCTGCTTCAGGAAATCAGCATCCTGAGACTTGAGCCGGGGGATGAAGCGTTTCGCGAATCTGCCCTTTCCACGATTCTTCACATAAAAATAACCAATCGTGGAAAATACAACTGCGCCAATAAAGTTAACGAACAGATCTTTCATAGTATCCAGAAGTCCGATATCCAGATAACCGCCAAGGCCCAGACTCTGTCCATTGACTACCACATCCGTGATATTGTCAATTTCAACTGGGGTGTTTGCTCCCGCCGGATCCAACATCACAGAGTGAATACTATGTACGATCGTATCTTTCTGCATGTCCAATCCAAAGAAAAGATCCATACTACATTCAAAGAATTCCCACAACACGCCGATCGTCATGGAAAAGCAGAATGCTACAATTGCCACGAACACTGGCGATAATTGTATTGAGAATTTTTTACTTCGGTTCAGGATATCTACCAGTGCGAACCCAATTGCCGCTGCCAGGAATCCGTTGATCGTATGCAGCGCGGTATCCCAGAACGGAAACCTGATATAATAAGCTTGGATCTCTCCAAGGATTTCTGCTGCAAATATAAAGATTAATATCGTAATTTCCAATGCAGTAGGCAGTTCTATTTTCAGATTAATCTGTATAAAGCTTGGAACAAAAAGCAGTAATAATGTCAGAATACACAAGAATACATTTTCATAATTCTTATTAAATATCTGAAGCACCATCATCAATATTACCAGCATACGAAGAACCACATACACAACAAATGAGCTTCTGTGCTCTCTTAGTTCCATATGCATTGCTTTTTTCCATACTTTCAGTCTTTTTTTAATCTTCATCTGATGTCCTTTCTCTGCACATCTCCTAATTCAGGAAATTTTCAATAATAATGGATTCTGCTTCCTCCTCCGTCATACCCAATGTACGCAGTTTCACAAGTTGTTCATCATTAATTCTTCCGATTGCCGCTTCATGGATAATTGCCGCATCCAGATGTCTTGCATTGATCTCCGGAATGGAGCTTACTTCTGCATGATCCATGATGATGGAATCACACTGTACATGAGCATGGCACTTGGCATTCCCTACCGCCTTCGGGTGAAATACCTGCTTAGACTCGCCTTTTGCAACAGATCTGGAGATAATCTGCGCGGAGCTTCCCTCTCCATTCATCTGCACTTCCATATTGGATTCTGCAGTCTGACTGTCATGCGTCATTAATTTTTCAATCACATATAACTTGGAATTTGCTCCCATCTCAACATCCGTCTCACGAACTGTAGAATCTACACCTTTAATCTGTGCTGTATCCAGTGTAAATACAGCATCCTCTTCCAGATAAATCTTTGTGACTGGATTCAGCACTCTGGCACCTGTGCCTTCCCCTTCCCCATAATGCTTCTCCTCATAACGGACATTCGCACCCTTTCCCACATGGAAAGAGTGGATTCCATCATGACGGCTTTCGTTACAGCCACTGTTGTGAATTCCGCAGCCGGCTACAATCGTTACATCCGCACCTTCTGCAACATAGAAATCATTATATACTACATCTGTCATACCGGAAGCATCTACCACGACCGGGATATGTACCTGCTCTCCTCTAGTCTCTCCGTCAATATAGATGTCAATTCCTGACTTTTCTTCCTTTTTCTTAATCTTAATATGCTCGCTGTCTCCGTGACAAAGAGCAACTCCATTATGGCGCAAATTAAAAGCTCCTTTTTGCTGGAAACCAGATCCATCGATCTGCTCTAATATCTTTTTTGTAATCTCATCTAATGTGGCCATCTCTAACACTCCTCTCTCTTAGCAGTTCATGCAGGCGCAGCTGTCACCCTTATCCAACAATGTCGGAAGAATCTCATCTTTTGGTCCGATTGCGCCAATATTGCCATCCTCAATTACCATAATCCGGTCTGCCATCTGGATAATACGCTCCTGATGAGAGATAAGGATCAGGCTTTCTTCCTTTTTACTGTGAATCTTTTCAAACTGCTGAATCAACATAGAAAAACTCCAGAGATCAATCCCCGCCTCCGGCTCATCAAAGATACATAACTTATGCTGCTTTGCAAGCACAGTCGCAATCTCCAGGCGTTTCATCTCTCCGCCGGAAAGAGTTGCATCTACTTCTCTTTTCAGATATTCCTGTGCACACAGCCCGACACTGCTTAGCAATGCACAGCATTCCGGCTCTGACAGCTTATGTCCTGCCGCCAGAGACAATAACTTATCCACCGTCATACCCTTGAATCTTGGCGGCTGCTGGAATGCGAAACCAATTCCCGCATTGGCGCGATGATTAATATCATAAGAAGTAATATCCTCTCCGTCCAGTATGATCTGGCCTTCATCTGCCTGTTCAATTCCCATCAACACCTTGGCAAGTGTTGATTTTCCACCACCATTCGGTCCAGTAATGACAAGCATCTCACCATCTTTAACATCAAAACTGATACCCTTGACGATGCTTCTCTCTATTCCATTTTCATTCACCTTGAATGTCAGATTTTTTACTTCCAGCATATCTGCTTACGCTCCTTTTCCAACTGTATTTTCCAATATATTCTCCTATTATTAATATACACATACTTCACATTATAATCGGTTTTTTCTTTTGTTGCAACATATGGTTTTCCGGACACACATAAAATAGCCTTAATAAAAAGAGCCCGCACGCGAGCTCTTTTATCCAGATTCTCTGATTATCTTAAGATCGTTGTTCCTCTTGACTTGCCCTGCATTGTAAATGCCGCACCGGCGATATTCATCATCTTCGTTGCACTTACGATTGCATAATACCGGCCTCCTCCGCTCTTCGGAGCATCTCCGATTACATGGAACCAGCTAAGTCCAATATATATCGTAAATATAAATGACATCACCGCTGCCGGTATCCACAGGTCACTTAGAATTCCTGCCAACACAGTCAGGATGATTGCATACACAACGGCCATCCCCAGAACATATCTTGCTTTTGAGAAAAATGCTTGTTTTTTCCCTGATAACAGGAAGAGCAGAAGTACATATAGCACCATCGCCAGCCAGAAAATCGCAAGATACATTCCACTTATGGTCTGATTCTTCACTTCTTCTGTACTAAACACACTGCGTACAGCCAATGATATTCCCGCAATAAACGGTGTCAGAACCAAAGCCTCCAAGTGGAAGAATACCGTCAGAGCTTTGACATTTGCGGTAAAATACATACCAATATAGCATATCAAACAGACAATTACCGCCAGAATCAGCCATTTCCACTGGTCAAAGAACAAGGTCTGGCGATTCAAGATCTCTCCCGGATTACTTTTTATCGCTGCAATTCTCTTACTCCATGACATTCCTTCATATCTCAAAAAGAAATCCCCAAATAACAGTGCAATAACTGCATTCATGAAATATCCCCACACAAGCATCCATGTCAGATTCTTGTTCAGCTGTCCCAGCGTCAGTATCTCCTTGGTAATATCTTCTTTCCAGATCTTCTCAAACTGCTCTTCCCAGATATCCTTTTCCTCACCCAATATCTGTTCATCCACTTCTTCAAAGGAAATATCCAGCTGTCGGATTGTTCTGCACACCTTTTCAATCTCTCGCAGATTCTTCTCTTCCTCACTGATCCGCTCCAGGCGCTTCTCCATAACCTCATCCAGCGAAAGGGCCCCCGCATTCAACATCTTAACATCCGATATCGGAATTCCCAGCGCCCTCAAGACTTTGATTCGTTCCAGATTCTTTACATCCTCTTCTGAATACTCACGGTAATTGTTCTCCCGATTTCTGACTGGATTCAAAAGGCCTTCCTCTTCATAATAACGGATGTTCGCTCTGGTAATCCCCACCCTTTGTTCTACTTCCTTAATCTTCATACGAATCCCTTCCTTTCGTTCTTATATGATGCGATTGTAGGGTATCAAGTTCCCTGAAGGTCAATATATTTCCTGAAATAATTTATTTCCACACAATATCTGCCAAATGTATTTTCTCTATATGAGAATTCCAATCTTCTTTACTATATATCTTCTTATAGAAATTATCTACTTTTATCGTTTCTTTTCCAAATAATCCCCTCTTCTTCTTACAATAATAAACCGTTACTTTCCCATAATATTCCTGGCTTACTCCTGTTGACCGGAAAGTTCCTGACATTGGAGGTATGCCCAGGGTCCTTTTGTCAAAACTAACCAGTAATAAATGATCTTCCGGAACAGGATTGCCAGAAATTATCGAAACGCAGAATTGATTGACACTATCTTTTCTATCATAAAATTCTAAGTCTATTTCTTCCACTATAGCCTTTCTAATCTCATCTATTTCTTTATCATATTTCATATCGATCCCTCCTCTTTCTTTATTTCTTATAGCAATTGTAAAGTATCAAGTTCCTTGAAGGTCAATACTATCCCTGTAAAAAGATGTCTATACGGACAAAAAAAGCCCCAACCCCCTGAAATCGAAAGGCTGAGACTTTCACTGCGGATGACAGGAATCGAACCTGCACGGTCTCCCACTAGATCCTAAGTCTAGCGCGTCTGCCAGTTCCGCCACATCCGCATAATCCATATAAATGATATCAAAAGGGACCAGCATTCTGATCCCTTTTTTAGTGAGCGTGCGGGGATTCGAACCCCGGACAACTTGATTAAAAGTCAAGTGCTCTACCACCTGAGCTACACGCCCATAATAACTGGGCTAGTTGGATTCGAACCAACGAATGCAGGAGTCAAAGTCCTGTGCCTTACCGCTTGGCGATAGCCCAATAAAAAGAAAAAAGGTGGGTAAAGGGACTCGAACCCTTGATATCCAGAACCACAATCTGGCGCGCTAACCAACTGCACCATACCCACCATATATATTACTTATCGAACTATTGATGTCCAACTAAGTACCACCTTATTCAATTTTTGTGGTTCTAACGAGCCTGGGGGGATTCGAACCCTCGACCTACGGCTTAGAAGGCCGTTGCTCTATCCAGCTGAGCTACAGACTCATAAGACTAGCTCCTTAGAACTATACTTCTTAAATCCCTTATGGCTTTAAGAAAGCGGGTGATGGGAATCGAACCCACGTATCCAGCTTGGAAGGCTGGTGTTCTACCATTGAACTACACCCGCAAAGTCTATCGGGGTGACAGGATTCGAACCTGCGACCTCCTGGTCCCAAACCAGGCGCTCTAGCCAAGCTGAGCCACACCCCGATATTTTATTTTCGTGTCATTTATGTCTTCATCTCCGTGACACAATAGTTATTATATAGCAAGGCTCTCAGCTTGTCAACAACTTTTTTCACTTTTTTACAGTACTTTTTACAACGCACTTTTTACAGATATCGTAATGAGAATTCTATCCTGTCTCCGCCCCCAATTTCCATCACCATATAACTGGGCCTGCGACCTTCTTGCCTTGGATACGCAATGCTTCCCGGATTCAATGTAATAAGATCTTCTTCTCGAGTCAATGTCGGTTTGTGTGTATGACCATACATCACAATATCCGCTCCTCGTGCTCTTGCTTCTTCTTTTAATCGTTCTTCTCCCATAGAGACATAGTAATAATGTCCATGGGAAATAAACATATGATAACCACCCATCATAAACTCTTCTTCACCCGGAAGATCGGAAAAGAAGTCATTATTTCCTCTTACAATATGTGTAGGGCAGTCTGCCAACGCTGTGATATAATCTTCTCCACCCTCGACATCTCCGAGATGAATCAACATATCCATTGGCTTTTCTTCCTCCAGTACCTTTTCCAGATTCCTGTGCGAACCGTGTGTATCGCTTACAATCACTACCTTCATAAGTATCCTCGCAATCTTATCTTTCTCTGGATTCCAGTTTTTTCTCCAGAATCTTTCTCATCTTTCTTAAGCCTTCTCCTCTGTGACTGAGTTCATTCTTCTTCTCCGGTGCAAGCTGCGCACTGGTACATCCATACTCCGGAAGATAGAATATCGGATCATATCCGAACCCATTTTCCCCCGCAATCTCATACCCGATGATTCCTTCCATCGTTCCTCTGACCACTTCACTGCTTCCATCCGGGAACGCAGCCGCAATGGCACAGACGAATCTGGCAGTTCTTTTTTCATCCGGCACGCCATCTAATCGGTCAATAAGGTTCTGATTCTTGATATCGTAAGAAGTATCTTCTCCCATATATCTTGCTGAATAGATTCCCGGCTCTTTGTTCAGATAATCAATTTCCAGGCCTGAATCATCTGCCAGAACCACCGCATTTTTGTATTTCGGCATATTCGCCGCTGCTTCTGCTATTTTGGTCGCTTTTATCAAGGCGTTTTCCTCAAATGTCTTTCCATCCTCTACCACATCTGCCGTAATTCCCGCTTCCTTCTGGGACAGAATCCCCATTCCCAGATCTTCGAGAATCATACGAATCTCTATCATCTTATGTGCATTGCCTGTTGCAAATATAATCTTTTCCATCTGTTTCCTCCCCTTTATTATTTCTCCTGTTGTTCTCTGGGCCGTCTGGGCGGTTTTGGCCCCAGGAACTGGTAAAAGTATGTTTTTAACATGCCATTATAAATCTTACGGTTCTTATCCGCCTTTCTTCCAAAATACCTCTCTGCTTCTTCATAAGAAGTAATCATGTATGCAGACCAGGAATCCAGTCGTTTGAAACTGTCGCCAAATGCTCTGTATAATTGCGGCAAGTCTTTCTTGTCTTCCAGACGCTCTCCATAAGGTGGATTCGTAATGATAAATCCATACTTCTTCGGATGGCTTAAGTCTTTGACGTCTCTTTCCTGAAAATGAATCAGATGTCCAACGCCTGCTTCTTCTGCATTTCTTCTGGCTATCTTAACAACTGAACCATCCAGATCATATCCCTGAATATCCACATCAACCTCGTCATCAATCAAGTCATTGGCCTCATTGACTGCATCGTACCATAACTTCCTCGGAATCAGATTCGTCCATTCTTCCGCCGTGAAAGACCGGTTCATTCCTGGCGCAATATTTGCCGCCATCATAGCCGCTTCAATCGGAAATGTTCCGCTTCCGCAGAATGGATCTACCAGAATCCGGTCTTTCCTCCATGGTGTCAGCATGATCAATGCCGCTGCTAACGTCTCCGTAATCGGTGCTTTTCCTGAAACTTCACGATATCCACGCTTATGGAGGGATATTCCTGATGTGTCAATTCCAATAGTAACCACATCTTTCATCAAAAATACCCTCACCGGATAGGATGCCCCATCTTCCGGGAACCATTCCATATGATAATGCTCCTGCAGCCGCCTTACCATAGCCTTTTTCATAATCGACTGTATATCAGAAATGCTGAAAAGCTTACTCTTCACAGAAGCAGCCTTCGCAACCCAGAACTTTCCATCTTTCGGAATATAATCTTCCCAGGGAAGACTCTTCGTCTTTTCGAACAGCTCATCAAACGTCACCGCCGTGAAGCTCCCGACTTTCCACAATATTCTCTCCGCTGTACGCAAAAATATATTAGCACGGCAGACTGCGTCCGCATCCCCATAGAAAGTGACCCTTCCGTCTTCGACTTCTGAGATCTCATATCCCAGATCAAGAATTTCTCTTTTTAATACCGCTTCCAATCCAAAATGACAGGGCGCGATCAATTCAACTTTCTTCATATAATAATCTCTCTGTTCTCCAATTCTGTCTATTTACTTTTCCATCTTACTTTCTTTCTATAGCACTTGTCAACTCACACCGAAAACTTTCTGTTATCCTGTTAAAATCGGAAATATTTTTATACAAAAAACACCGCCTGCGGTAATCATTTTCCACAGACGGTGCTTTCGTTCTTCAGTTTCTATTCTGTCAGATCAGATTAGTATTTATCACCGAAGTTTGTGCTGTTCGCATTCTTGTTCTTTGAAGTTGTACTCTGTGTAGATGCATTTCTGTTAGATGCATTCTTATCAGATGCGTTTCTGTTAGATGTGTTCTTGTCAGATGCATTTCTGTCAGATGTATTCTGACTGTTGTTAGATGAACTATAATTCTTAGCCATGTTAATTCCTCCTAATCTTTTTGGTTACGAGGTTATTATGTCCACGCTCTCAGATTTTATGTATCTTTTTCACAAAAATGCTCTTGCAAATATATTAAGTTTTTTTTAATTTTTAACTTGCTTTTTGAACCACCCTATATCCTGACTTTTGCAAGAAAATAAGTATAAAATACCCGTCAAGCCCAATAAATACAGGGCCTGGCGGGTTTGCCATTTTGTCATATTTTCATGGCGTTTTTTCCTTTGGAATGAAAAAAGTGAAA
>NZ_JAFBIX010000085.1 GCF_021531895.1 Faecalicatena contorta
CATTGTCGATAATTTGAATTAACCCAGTTCCTTTTCCGATAGGGATGACAATACCTTCAGGGTCTAAATCAGGGAAGAGAAATTGTGTAGTCTTCTTATTGATGTTTCCAATTTGGATAAGAACATTTAATTGTTCACGGACAGAGACAGGAATTGTATTGTGGTCAAAGCGCTGGCTTACTAAAAAAAGATGGACTTTAGTAGCACGACCGAGTAGAGCAATCTGAGATAATAGCGAGAAAAAAGAATCCTTGATTGTCTTATTGACACCTTCAGAGAGTGCTAGCACTTCATCAATGACGATAGTCAAATGGTCGAATTGGTGTTCAGGATTATCGTAGAGGATCTCTTGCCGTTGCTGGATGAGATTTAGGCAATTGCTGAGATTCTCATTGATTTCAGATACAAAATCTGACTTTGAACGGTTCTTTTGTGGATGAATAACGGCAATACCATTTTCA
>NZ_JAFBIX010000009.1 GCF_021531895.1 Faecalicatena contorta
AGCAAATACAATATCGAATCCAGCATCTTCAAATCCTAAATCCATGAAACCTAATCCAGAGAAAAAAGAATACACTTCTATATCCATTTTCCTTTACCTTTTTCTATTTATTAATTTACTATAAGTCTGCACTCTTTTTGCCATTCTATTTGAATCTGTTTCATCTATAGATACTAACCACTCCGATATATTTTCACTTGTTATTGAATTACTTCGTAAAATATACGCTATATCACTTGCAGAAATAATCAAAATAGGATGTCCATCTTCGATAACTTCTTGATATGCTTGTTTATCCACAAAGCTTGTTGTTAACATCACACCAAACTGCCTATATCTAATCCGAGAAATCAAACGGGACATCTGTCTCACTCCAACCGAAACATTTTCTGAATAGCATTTTGCTTCCAAAGCACAATCTATTCTTAATGGATAATTAGCTTTTCCACCTGAACCTATAACATAATATCCTAAAGCATCCCGGCCACCATCTCTCCACGGCCGAGTAAGTGAAAAATCCTGAAATTTATCATCCATTTTTTCCAATAAATCTTTTGCACATACCTCAAATCCATAGGGATTATCTTTATAATATTCTCTAATTTTATTTAAACATATACTTCCCTCATTATCACTTTGAAGTTGATCATATTTTGAAGGAACTTTCGGTAATCTTTTCGCAATTAAAGGCGTAATTCCATTTCTTCCTTGTTTTATAAAACGTTTCCATGCATCAGGAGCATAATCTAAACTGTGGTCATGATTATATATCAACGCATTAAGCCACTCTCGGCTAATTGGTGCTGTTGTTTCCAACACAGTAAAATATGCCTCATAATTTTGAAACCTTTTTTCATCAATGGTACGCCAAAATGCAACCAAATCTTTATCCGGTGAAATTCTGGGATTTCCCGGTGCTGCCAATCCCAAGAACTGTACATCCCACCCATTTCCTGTTTTCTTAAATATAAAAAATGGCGGTATATTTCTAATGGAACCATCTTTACTGTTTAAACATTCAAACACAAACTCTAAAAGCAAATTCCCCTTCCGCGGCGTATCTAAAATTGTTCTTCCCGGATTACGATTATCACCATAATAACGAAATATTCCAGTTTCTTCATCTAGGTAATCTGGCCATGCAAGTTCTTGCATAGAAGTATAGAGTACTACAAAAGCAGGAAGACCGCTTCCGTCTTTACGCATAATCTTTCTAAAGCCACCTGAATTACTACACCCTGGCATGAGTTTTGATAAAACTTCTGACGCTTTTCCACTAGCTTTTCCGCCTTTATATATTGTATCAACAACTAAATCCGCTTCTTTTAAGTTTTCAAATGCGACTTCCATTTTTTCTCCTGCCATTCTTATACTACTTGCTGTAATCCTTTTGAAATACTGAAAAATCAATCTCCCGAATTAAACTCTACCAGCTTCTCCCAATCAATACTTCCATCTTCCTTACAGAAACTGTTAGAGAATTCTCTGACCAGTCTATTCGCTGCTTTATTGTAGCTTTCCTTATAGTCTGCTACATACTGTTCCGGCATCGTTCCCATATATCCAATAATCTTTATGTAAAATTCCTCGTCACCTGTCAATTCAGCCCAGAATCGTTTCCCCGCCAATTCTTGATACATTTTCGGTTTTCCTCTACCGGAATCCTTCTTTTTCCCATAACAATAACCGATATATGCTTCATATCTTGCTTTTGCCTGTTGTGCCAGCTTAGAAGCAGCTGTGAAATTCTGTTCCTGACGTTTTTTACTATCTGCATTAAATACAGAGGGCCCGCTTTTGACCGCTATAGCAGAAATTGTATTAGTCTCCTTATTTTGAATCATAATATCAATGCCTTCTGCCAGTGCTTTGTTTCCGCCACTTGCAGCAATAGCAATCGGTTCAAAGAAACAGTTTCCAAAAATTGTTTCTTCACTGGAGCTTACAAATGCGGTCAAAACAGAATCCACAATTTCAGCTGCGCTCTGCATTGCTTTTGCACGATATAAATATGGATTTTTCCGTTTCATTACCTTCTGTATGTTTAATCCATCTATTTTCTCGATTAATGTCCCATAAAATGTTTCCAATGCAGATGCAATCGCCTGAATTACTGCCTGTTCATCATATGAATTATTTAACGGCATATAAATTTCCTCCCAACTCTATTGCATTTCTAATTTTGTTATGCACATTCGTACCTCTAAATCGCTTTGTTTGAACCAAAGATGTTCTATCCGCTACAGAAAGAACTGCCTTTCCAATAGCTTCTGCCAATCCCACTGGAACAGCATTACCTATCTGCCGGTATTTTGCAACTGTCGTCCCTGTAAATACCCAGTCATCTGGAAACTGCTGAATCCTTGCATATTCCTTTACGCTCAACGGTCTATTTTGCGTAGGATGGCACATCATAGTCGCTTTCTGAACCGGAGAGGTAACTACCGTTGGGGAAGGCTGATCATACGACAACCTTCTATAAAATCCAACTTTTCCACCTCCGGATTTATATGCACCTCCCATAGCAATAGGAATCATATCTTCCGGTAAATCTCTCCAATTTCCACCTTCTGGAACCATCTTTAAGAACTTCAATCGTTCTTCACTCAATGTTGCACACTCACCCTGGTCAAATTCCAAATCCTCAATCACGCTTCTAACAGTCTGCCACTGATACTCTTTATTTTGGTGCATCTGAAAATGTGTAGGAATCGGGAGAAAAATATCTTCATTATCACGACTTCCGATTAATACAAATCTTTCCCTAAACTGTGGAACACCATAATTTACAGCATCAAGCACCCCATATACTGTTTTATATCCTAGCTTATCAAATTCCGACAAAATCACATCCAGCACTGTGCCTAATCTCTGGTCAGGATCACTTTCATCCCGTTCAGACAATGGTACATGCTTTAATGGCGCAGACATAATTCCCTTTACATTTTCCATTACAAAAAACCGAGGACGAATATAGTCTATCATACGGATAAAATCCATAAATAAACTTCCCCTTGGATCGTTTATGCCCAATCGTTTTCCTGCTGTGGAAAAAGGCTGGCAAGGCGGGCCACCGCAAATTAAAAACGGTTCACCTACAGATAATCCTGTCATATCTAAGAGCTGTTGCGGCTGAATCTCCCTAATGTCTCCGCCCAACACCTTATGTCCATTGGCTCTCATAGTTTTTACGCATGATGCATCAAAATCCTGACCAATCACAACATTTAAGCCGGCCTTACCTAATCCAATATCTAATCCCATAGCCCCGGAAAACAAAGAAATAACATCTCTATTATCAGCATACCTACTATAAATATTCTGTTTAAAATTATTATGCATTAAATCTTCTCTCCGTTTTCTAATACGAATTTTCTCTCAAAAGAGCTATTTACCGCATCTGCAATATCTTCTAATTCAGCTATGGTAAAACTTTCTCTTTTCATTTTTCCATTAAAATTCTGTGGTGTTGTACCTATCCGCCGTGCAAGTTCAGCTACACTAATATCAGACCTTACGCACAGCACCTTGATCTGTTCAGAAATCGTCATTTCGGGTACCTCGTCATTAAATCAACTCTTACCTTACCAGTATAAATCATGGCATTTATATCGTCAACCGAATAATTCACTCTGTGTGGTCATGGGTACTTGTAACTTTTCATCTACCTTGATAAAATAACTTATATCAAAAAAGGCGGTGAATACATATATGGCTCGTGATCCCAAAGTAGTATCCAAAAACATGAGTAAAATCCATAGCAAAGATACTTCAATAGAAATTCAACTACGAAAAGCTCTCTGGCACAAAGGATACCGTTATCGTAAAAATTATAAGGAACTTCCTGGCTCTCCGGATATCGTTCTTACCAAATATAGAATTGCTATTTTTTGTGATAGCGAATTTTTCCATGGTAAAGACTGGGAAATATTAAAACTCCGCCTTGAAAAAGGGAAAAATCTAGACTATTGGATTAAGAAAATAGAGCGCAACCGTTCCCGGGACTGGGAAAATGATAAAAAACTCCTTTTTCTCGGCTACACTGTTATTCATTTCTGGGGACAAGATATCAAGAAACATACGGATGAATGCCTTCAAGCTATTGAAGAATCTATCTGGGACAGTAAATTTTCAAATGATCCCGAAGTTTCAGAAGAATACGAATAATATCATCTTCATTATTAGTTGTAGACTCTCCCCTCATAAAATAACCTTGGACTTACAGTTTTATCCTGCTATCCAAGGTTATATTTTTTAAGCATCATTATCGTTCCATACCCACATCTCTTGATTTTTTCTTCTTCGGTCTCTGCTCCACAATCTGCTTCTTCTCCTCTAACCGTTCATGGATACTTCGCCTCTGTCCGGTCCTTCCCTGCACTTCCTGTTTCTCCACATCCCGCACATTTGCCGGAATCGTCAGATACAATTTCTCCTGTTTTGCCTCAGAAGCATCCCACTCTTTCTGTTCCTGCTGTACTTTCTTTAATTCCACTTTTGCAACCTTCATTGCCTTAGTAACTCCCAATGCATTTTGATATCCGTACTGCATTGGAAGAAGATCCAGAGTATCCTTTGCCTTGTCAAGCTGCGTTTTCTTTTCTACGATTTTCCCTTCCAGTTCCTTCTGTTCTTTCCTGTGAAACCATTTCTTTTTCACTTCTGCCAGTTCCTTTTCCAGTTTCATTATGGTTTTCTCAATAGCATATACCTTCTGTTCCTGCTTTTTCATTTTATTGAGAGCCTGTTGCAAACGCATAACCTCAGCTTCCTGTTTTTCCGAAGAAGGTCTTTCCCCTTTTGGTTTTGCCGGCAATGGTTCCGGTGTAATGTCAATCCGCACATCATGATCAATCAGAGGATTTCCATCCGGATCTCTGTCACAATATTTTGTCTCGCGTAGAAATTCTACAAATCCTCTTAAGTATCCGATTGCTTTCTGAAGAATCCTAGTAAATAATTTTGGATCCTGCCCATGTTCCCGGAGCGACTCTGCCACCGGTTCATCAATCTGTGATTGCTTTGCCATCATCACTTCTACTTCTGCTGCACCTGTAAGTAATGCCCGATCTACATTCCGGTTCCATTCCTGCCGGAGATAATTATCCGCTTTGATTTCTGCTTCTTTCGGATTGTTCTTCCCTATCTTTTTGGTAGCAAGATAAGGACCGCCTTTTTGAAATACCTGCAGCTTCTCATTTTCATCTTTTACAATCCCGTTAATCGCATCCGTCATTACCTGTTTCATATTCTCCAGAAAAGCATTGGTCTTAAATTCTTCTTTCTTTGGCTGGAAGAAATTCGTCTCATAGACTTCCCCTTTTTTGATGATTTTACATCCGGGTCGGACATTCCCATTCTCGTCAAGAATCTCCTTTTTCGTCCGTACATGCCTCCCAGATTCATTATAAAACATATTTCTGCTTGCAATTTTCCGTTCCACTTCCTGCCGGATTTCCCGCTCGGAAAAGATCAGATGGATATGTAGATTCGTTTTGCTCTTATTATGATGCAGGGCTGCACAGCACCCCACATCATATTTCTCCAGAAAAACCGAAGTCATATACTTCAGCAACAGTTCATGATCATACTCGATCAGACTCGGCGGTAACATGATAATCAGTTCCCTCGCTTCAATACAAGTTCCTTCTGTTCCGCTTTTTGCAAAATCCCGCTGATTCTGTTCAGCAAGAAGCTCCCAGTAGCTGTCCTCCACATTGGCAAAGACCGCATACAGATTTTCCTGCCGCTCGGGACTACTGATATAATTCACTCTGCCTTTTACATCATGAAGTTTGCTTTCCATCACAAAACTATGATTTCGTCTGTTCACAATACCTCCTTTCCGCCCGGATACGCTGCCAAAAGAAATCATCATCGAAACTGACAGCCATAGCATTCTCAAGGCATGCAAAGCGCCCCTGCGAGGCCTTCCGGGAGGACGAAAGACATAGAGTATAAGCTTTAGCTTGTGCGTTGGGTGTATTTCGCTCTCAATCGCCGAGGGCTCATTTTATCATACCCGGATTAACCTATCTCTTCTGATGACTGATTTTTTCTAATTGGCGTATCCGCCATTCTCATTGATGCCCGTATCCGGGCTGTATATTATCTCTGCTTTATTTTCAAATTTTTTTTGCTCCTGTTCACACTTTCCTGTTCACATTTCACCCGGATATTTGTGAACAGAAACCTGTGAACAGAGCTCAAAACATTTTAAAAGTAATCATTAATCAAATGGTAGTTCCATATTTTCATCCACTTTCATGAATCCTTCCTCATCTTTTTTCGGTTGAACCCGTTTCCACGATCTCTGCGTACCGATAACACCACCGAATCTGTGATTGCCATGTTTTGTCCAGCCGATGATCTCATTGTCCATCAGATCCCCGATTTCTTTTGACTGCCATTTGGGAACGATGCCTTCCTGATGAAATACCTGCTGATAGATAATCGTAGAACAGACATAATCTTCTTCATACGAATCAAGAAATGCCTGGATCATGCCCGTCTGAGTATCCTCCGGCATAAATTCTCTCTGAAGCAGCTTAACGTGATCCTCCATCTCCGGTGAAAAAGTCAGCGGATAATTTCCGCTTCGATAGATTTCCATTGCCTCTGCCCATGCCTGGATAATGTATAATCTGGATTCCGCTTCATTTTCATAAATGGTGGTTTCCGCTTTTTCCGGAAATACCCTGACCGGAGCAAATCTCCGGTTTCCAGTACGGTCAAATGGAAGGAAATTCAGGTCGTTGGAAGTACCGCAAAAGACACACTGACGATACCTGTCCTCTGCCCGTCTTTCATAGGGAATCCGGTAAATATCCTTCTGCCGGCTCAGGAAGGATTTCGTCTCTTCAATACTCTTGGCATTTGCTACTGCGTTCATTTCTGACATTTCCACAATCCAGTGTCCCTGCAGATATTCATAAACCTTCTTATCATCGATCCGTTTCATATCGTCCGTAAACCATTCATCCTTGATTGCCAAATAGCGGAAGAAGGTGGATTTTCCGGTTCCCTGCCCTCCGACCAGACAGAGCATGATGTCATATTTGGCTCCCGGCTCATACAGCCTTCGGATGGCTCCCATCATGTGCATCTTCATCACTTCCCCGGTATATCCAATATCCTCTGCCCCGAAGAAATGTGTCAGCATATGCTGGATTCTTGGAGTCCCATCCCATTTCAGACTCTCCAGATATTCCAGGATCGGATGGAAGCTATTTTCATTCGCCACAATGTCAATCGCCTTTGTAATGACCCGGTCACTGGTCAACCCATAGTTCTTTTCCAGATATAAAGCCAGATTGTTCATGTCTGTATCGGTCATATGGACGCCACGCCTTTTCCATGGCATTTTCTTCATAATGTCGATCTGGCAGGTCATTTCATTTCTGCAAATAGCCCCTTTCAGACAGGGATCATGCTCCAACGCATACTTGCAATTCTGTATGGACTGTCGGATTTTCCCCTTCTCCGTAACATCCAGCCGCTCCCTGATGTCCTCCACGGTCAGAAGTTCCGTCTCCACAATCGCCTCTAAGTTCTGCAAGGACTCCTCGCTCATATTCTGCAATTCTCTGTTCATACCTCTTCACCTCCTCCCTTCCGTTCCGGAAAAATCCAGAACCTCTTCGTCAGTTCCAAACATTAGAATGTCCGCCAGATAACTGACCTTGCTTTCATTCTGTAAGGCTTCTGCAAATAATGGATGCCATTCCTCTTCCGCAGATTCCGGCTTGTAAAATTCCTTCCAGAATTCCATCCACCGTAAATACCGGAGCAATACATCCGAAGCATACTTCGCCCATTGCTCAATCTTTTTCTGTACGAATTGCATCCGTTCTTCTTTCGTCAGAACCTTCTCTTTTTTCTTAACTTCCAGTTTTCGGTTTCTATTTGCCCCAGATGTCCCGATTGAAAGATTCAGAGAAAAATCATCATTGATCTTCTTCGCTGCTTCCAGTTGCGATAATCCAAACAGCACCGCCACATAATTGACTGCATCGCCTTTTGCTCCACAGGCGAAGCAATAATAATTCTGGTCAATCTTCATACTGGGGTGCTTGTCATTATGGAACGGACAGCGCGCCATCCCGTTCCGGCTCACTTTTAATCCATATCTTTCTGCCACCTGCCTTGCGGTGACACGTTCTTTCATTTCCTGAAAAATGTTCATGTACGTCCTCCTGTATCCTTTGTTATCAAATTCCGTAATTTTCCCTCTTTCCGTCACAGGAGAACTTTGCTATACTACACATAAAGCTATATGCGTATAGGCAGACTTCTCCCGTAAGGATTGAGTTTTGTCTATGAGGCTTTACCAGAGCCTGCATAAGTTTTTAAGCGTGTGAGAAATGTCCTTGTTACCAGCAGGGGCATTTTCTTTTTCAGGGATGGTCCGGGAATTCCACATGCTGCGGTTCCTCCTTCATCCCATTCAATGTCACAGCAACCATCTGGATGGTCTGAAGCAGTTCTTCATTTTCTTCACAACATGCTTCCAACCGTTTCAGTTCCCCGTAAATCTGCTGCATCTGATTTTTCAGAGCTTTGTACACTCTCGGATTTCCCTGCACAGTCACTTCCCAGTCCATCAATTTTCTCAGGATGTACTCCTGTTTAGTAAGTCCGGATAATGCCACCATACAGTCAATCATTTTCGCTTCTTCCTCGGATACCCGGAATCCCACCGTCCGGTTTCTCCATCTTCCTTTTGCGTCCAATATTCTCTCCATCAGATTTCATCCTCCTTCTCCATCCGTTCCACATCCAGCTTATTCGCCATCTCTGTCTGTACCGTTGGGAACAAATGTGCATACCGATACGTGATTTTTTCTGCTTCATGTCCCACCCTGTTTCCAATGGCAAGAGCAGTAAATCCCATATGGATCAGCAGGGAAACATGGCTGTGGCGAAGATCGTGGATTCGAATAACCGGAACTCCTGTTGCTTTGCATCCCCGTTCCATTTCATGCTTCAGATAGGATTTGGAAAATGGGAATATCCTCTGATCCGGTGCCAGAGAATAATACATCTGAAAGTAATCCCGCATCTCTTCACAGAGAAACTCCGGCATTACAACGATCCGGTTACTTTTCGCTGTCTTTGGCGAAGTAATAATGTCCTGCTTTTTCATCCGGTGGTACGTTTTATTGATCCGCACCGTATGTTTTTCAAAATCAAAATCTGCCGGTGTGAGGGCAAGCAGCTCCCCTTCCCGGATTCCGGTCCAGTACAGCATCTCAAAGGCATAATAGGATCTAGGCTTGTCCATCATTGCCTCAGCAAATTTCAGATACTGTTCCTTTGTCCAGAATTTCATTTCCTTTGGAACCTCTTTTCCCATGCTTCCTGCCTGTCGTGCCGGATTGCAGGGCAGATTATAATAATTCACCGCATGGTTGAAAATCGCTGTGAGCTGCGCCTGAATCGTTTTCAGATAATCCACCGAGTAAGGCTTACCTTTTTCATCCCGGTACGCCATCATCTCATTCTGCCATGCGATCACATCTGCCACTGTAATCTCGTTGATCTTCCGTTTTCCAAAATAGGGAAGGATCTTTGTCCGCACAATGTGGCTTTTCGTCTCAAATGTACTTTCCTTCACCCTCTGACGTTTGTACTCGGAGTAAATCTCGTAAAAGCTCTCAAACGTCATATCCAGCTTATTTCCTTTTTGAAGCATCATTTCATGCTCCCAGGCAGTCGCTTCCCGTTTGGTCTTAAATCCACGTTTCTGCGTCTGCTTTCTTTCCCCGGTAAAATCGGTGTACCTGAACACCACTCTCCATGTACCTTTGTCTTTTTCCTGATAAACTGCCATCTTGCGTACCTCCTACTTTTCTTCATAACACAATTTCTTTTTGAAATAATTGGCATCCACACGCCCCGAAACAGTAATCAGCCCCATTTCGCTGAGTTCCTTATTCAACTGACGGATAATCTGATATGCCTTTGACTGTTTGACCTGTAAAATGTCCATTACCTCTTCTGTGGTCAGGAAACCATTCATCAGTTCAGCCATTCCCTTCACCTCCTCTCCATAATTTTCGAGAGCAGATAAAATACTCTCTACTTATAAGGGATCTGAAGACCCCTTATACAACATCATTTTCAATTTTTCTTAAGCTTAACTTTATTCAGTTAAGTTCCGCTCTATTATATTAACTATTTTCCGTTAAGTCAAGTGGTTTGAATGTCAGCAATTAAATTTTTTTGTTTAAGTTCCTATTGCGTACAATTTTTCCATATGCTATACTGATTTAAACAAATATCGTTAACCACCAGTTCCTATTCCGTTCATAACGGACGGAACTTATATCCAAAAATGAATAAAAGATTTCAGAAAAGGAGAGATTCCTATGGCATTTGGAAAACGTATTAAATTTTTCAGAAACAGAAAAGGCATGAAGCAGAAGGAGCTTGGCGAACTTCTTGGGTTCCTTGGAAAGACTTCGGATGTCCGTGTGGCACAGTACGAAACAGAAGCCAGAAGCCCTAAAGCTGATCTGGTCAAAGAAATGGCTCAGATCTTCGATGTCAGCCCCAGAGCCATCAATGTCCCGAATATTGACTCCTATCTAGGTCTCATGCATACACTCTTTACTCTGGAAGATATGTATGGAATTAAAATTGGAGAGATTGACGGAGAACTCTGTCTCCAACTTGACCGGGAGCACAGCGAATATCAGCATCTGTTCGCACCTTTTCATGCATGGCAGCAAATGGCTGCAAAACTGGAATCCGGAGAGATCAGCCAGGAAGAATACGATAACTGGCGATATAATTATCCGGAAATGGACACCTCTGAATTTCGGGCAAAGGTTCCGTCTCAGGAACTCTCTGACGAACTCATCAAGGCTCTGAAAAAAGAGAATCAATAAAGAAATGCAAAAAGAAAAAACCTTACTGACTGCTCTTTCCAATTTTGGAAACAATTCATCAGTAAGGTTTTTATGTTATAGAAATATAATTTTATTCAACGGATATTGCAGGAACGTTGCCAATCCGTTGCCAAAAAATAACGGAATTTGCTTGGAAACCGCATGAATACTTGGTCTATTTTTGCAAAATCCTATTCGAACTCTATTGTGCCTGGCGGTTTACTGGTCAGGTCATACATTACCCTATTCACGCCTTTTACTTCATTGATAATCCTGCTCATAACTTTCTGCAGTACTGCATATGGAACTTCAGCTGCTTCAGCTGTCATAAAGTCAATTGTATTCACAGCCCTCAATGCCACCGCATAGTCATAAGTTCTTTCATCTCCCATAACCCCAACGCTTCGCATATTGGTAAGCGCTGCGAAATACTGGCCTACGGTCTTGTTCATGCCTGCCGCGTCCATCTCTTCACGATAAATGGCATCTGCATCCTGCACGATTTTTACTTTCTCAGCGGTAACTTCGCCGATGATACGGATTCCAAGGCCAGGACCCGGGAACGGCTGGCGATATACAAGTTTTTCTGGAATACCAAGCTCCAGTCCTGCTTTTCTTACTTCATCTTTAAAAAGATCACGAAGCGGCTCGATAATTTCTTTAAAATCAACATAGTCCGGCAATCCTCCAACATTGTGGTGGGACTTGATGACAGCTGATTCACCGCCAAGACCACTTTCTACAACATCTGGGTAGATGGTTCCCTGAACAAGAAAGTCTACTGCGCCAATCTTCTTTGCTTCTTCTTCAAAGACACGGATAAATTCTTCTCCGATAATCTTACGTTTTCTCTCCGGCTCTTCTACCCCGGCCAGCTTGTCATAGAATCTCTGCTGTGCATTGACACGGATAAAGTTCAGGTCATAATTTCCATCTGGTCCGAAGACTGCTTCCACTTCATCTCCCTCATTTTTACGAAGAAGTCCATGATCCACGAATACACATGTCAGCTGATCACCGACTGCTTTGGACAACAATACTGCTGCCACAGAAGAATCCACGCCACCGGATAATGCACAAAGCACTTTTCCATTTCCAACTTTTTCACGAATCTGCTTGATAGATTCTTCTACAAAAGAATCCATTCTCCAGTCTCCGGCACAGCCACAGACGCCAAGCACAAAATTTGACAACATCTTGGTTCCTTCTACTGTATGCAGAACCTCTGGATGAAACTGAATCGCATACAAGCCTGCTTCCGCATTTTCCAGAGCTGCTGTCGGGCAGTCTGCCGTGTGCGCAGTAATCTCGAATCCCGGAGCTGCTTTGGAGATATAATCAAAATGACTCATCCAGCAGACAGTCTTCGGTGATACTCCCTGGAATACCGCAGAATCTGTTTTATCAATAAGTACCTCTGTTTTTCCATACTCTCTGACATCGGCTCTTTCCACCTTGCCGCCGAGCACATGCATCATAAGCTGAGCTCCATAACACAATCCCAGAACCGGAATGCCAAGTTCGAACAACTCTTTCTGGTAAGTCGGAGAATCTGCCTCATAGCAACTGTTTGGTCCTCCTGTGAGAATGATTCCCTTCGGATTCATCTCTTTAATCTTCTCAAGGTCTGTCTTATAAGAGTAGATTTCACAGTATACGTTACATTCTCTGACACGTCTCGCTACCAGCTGATTGTACTGGCCGCCAAAATCAATGACAATTACTAACTCTCTTTTCACCTGTGTTCCTCCCTGATATTTTCTCTCCTATCAAAACGGCATTTTCATTTGCCGGTAAATTATATTATAAAATAGCGGCGAAATATTTACAATAGGGGGACACCGATTTTTCAAAAAGGGACACGGCAAATCGAATCTGGGACGGAGGAAAATGAAAAAACCCCCGTCCCCAATTATACGATTGCATCTTTTTTCCAATTCCCTCTGAAGTAGCGGATGATGAAGCAGATGGTGCGGAATACCCAGTCGATGACCATGGCTACCCACACACCGAACACGCCCATGCCGAGATATTTTCCAAGGATGTAGCTGAATGCGATCCGGAAGATCCACATGGATGTGATAGAGATGATCATGCAGGTCTTGGCATCGCCGGAAGCCCGGAATGTTCCTGGAAGTGTGAATGCGAGCGGCCATATGAGGACGGCGCTGATTCCGTGGAAATGTATGATCTGTCTGGTTGTTTCTGCTGTCAGATCTGACAGATTGTATGCTCTTAGGATGAATGGCAGGATCAGGAAGATAAAGCCTACTGTTGCCGCCATGCTTACATAAGTAATGATCAGTAACTTTTTGTTGTAATATTTTACCTGTTCGTAATCACCGGCACCGACACATCTTGAGATGACGGTAGTGACTGCAAATGAGATTGCCATACCGGGCAGAATCTGGAACAGGGCGATGGCGTTACTTACTGCGTTAGCCGCAATCGCATAAGTTCCAAAAGTCGAGATCAGGCTTAACACCAGTATTTTCCCCAATTGGAACATACTGTTTTCCAGTCCATTCGGTACTCCGATACTCAGGATTTTCTTGACAAGATTCCAGTCAACACGATATCGGAAGGTCTTCTCTATATGCAGGGTCAGTTCTTGATTGCAAAGCAGCGTAATGATAATGACAGCTGCTGCCATACGGGATACCAGCGTCGGTATTGCCACACCTTCTGTTCCTCTGTGAAATCCATAGATCAAAATTGCATTTCCGCCGATGTTGATAATATTCATTATAATGGATACCTGCATAGGTATTCTGGAATTCCCCATAGCACGGAAGATGGCTGCTCCTCCATTATATAAAGCCATAAATGGAATGGAAGCCGTTACGATCAGAAGATAGATGTTCGCATGGTGCATGACATCTGGTTTGATCTTTCCAAAGATTCCATGCAGGATTACGTATTTTCCTGCGTATACCATCAAGGTGATAACGATTGCGCAAATGGTGATGAACCACACCAGCTGTGTAGCGGAACGGCATGCCTGCTCTTGCTTTTTCTGTCCGAGATACTGGCCCGCCACGACCACACCTCCGGTCGCCAGTGCCGCGAACATATTAATGAGCAGAACCATAATCTGATCCACCAGCGAGACCCCAGACACAGCCGCTTCTCCCACGCTTGCAATCATGATAGAATCCGCCATTCCGACAAGCACAGACAACAGCTGCTCAATGACAAGAGGGACAATCAATGACAGCAACATCTTATTGCTAAACAAATAATTACTTCGGTCTATTTTTCTTATTTCTCTCATAATATAAAAAACTCCTCACCGCACCTATTATACGCCAAGGAGTTTTTCTGCACAAGTTTTCTAACTTACGCTGCAACAAATTCTTCTATATCTTTCCAAAAATCTTGACAATCGTCCATGTAGACTTTCAATTCAATCTCTTTGTTAAAACCCATATTTACAATTCCTAATAGAGATTTTGCGTCTACAATAAATTTACCGCGTTTCATATCCATATCAAATGGATATTTTTCTGTCTTATGGACAAATCTGACGATTTCATCCAAGTTCTGAAATACTACAGTTTTCTTGCTCATTACAATCTCTCCTTTTTTTTGTTAAAAAAATACTAGCACAATTTCTTTTTAAAAAAAATGTACAAGTTGAACAAGAAAATTCTTCCACTTTTTTCATTTATCGAGCTATCTGCTCATTTATTCGATCATTTTTTATGTTTCCTTTCCACAATCGCCTGCAAATTGTCCGAATGTCTCTCTGATGATGAACTTTCCATCATGGCTGCCAGCTTTACGGCACTTGGTGATATGCTTGCAGTGATTGCTTTACGCCGGGATTCCTGTAAAGACAAGTAAATAAGAAAAGCAGCAATTCGATCATCAATAAGCAATCAATATCAATAAATTAATTTTTCCAGAAATCCAGGAGCTTTTTTAACAGTAGCTTTAATTCCGCCTGTTCTTCAGCATTCAACACTTCGAATAAAGCGGACTCGTCCATCCTTGGATTGCCTTTCTCTAACACAGATCTGCCTTCATCCGTCAACTGCACAATGCTTTTCCTTCTGTCATCTTCGTCTTTCTGACGAATAATAAGACCTTTCATCTCCAGTTTTGACAATATTTCACTTATAGAGCCCGGCTGAATTCTAAGAATGTCCTGTAGTTCTTTTTGACTCATCTGTCCCTTCTCAGCAAGTATTGCAAGAATCCCTTCCTGTCCGCCGCCCTGACGACCTCTACGATGAAGGAAATGTCCAGTCGCATGCATCAGTCCTGCCAGACTGTCTTCTTCGTGCATTCCTCTATGTTCTCCATGATGGTCTGACTGCTCATCATGGCTGCCGTGTTCTCCATGTCCGTGATGTCTGCCATGTCCTCTGCGTTCTCTTCCTTCTCCACGTCCTCTTCCTTCTCCATGTCCTCTTCCTTCTCCACGCTCGTGCATCTCTCCATGCTCTTGCCCTTCACCAAGCATAGCTCTTCTTCCTCTTCCACATTTCAAATCCGATATCGGGCAGTGATTCGGGCACTGTGTGCATACTTCTTTATTTTCTGATGTCATGATTATTCCTCCTTTTTATCTCGGTACCTAAATAATATAATATTTCTTTCCATTTATCAAGGTACCTAATTATATTTTTTAATAACAAAAGATCCTTCTCCTGGGAGCTTTTGTCATTGTGAATTCTTCTGTTCATCACACCAGTAATTCCTGCTCAATTTCCTGACCAAATTCCAGTATACATTTCTTTAATTCTTCCAGTTCGCCGGCATTCATGGCAGCAAGCCGCTCTTTCTTCCCGGCTTCTATCTCTACGCCGGCCCCAAGTTCCATTGCCTGGATATAATCTTCCTTACTCATCTTGTACGGTCGTAATTCTGGAATTACGTTTTCTTTGTTGAACTGAAAGATCCGGATTCCTCCATAATCCAAGTCTCCCCAGTGCCAATATTCAGTTCCTGCGTCAACTACATCCTTCAGTGTCTTTAAAAATCGTACTTCTTTCGGTGAGAAAAATCCATGACAGAAAATATACAATACATCCTCTTGATACTGCATCTTCTCATAATTAGCCTTATTCTCTATAACGATGATCTTCTTTACACCTGCAAGGGACTTTGGCATAGCATGCTCCAGAGCCTGAGCCCCAAGGATTGTTCCATATCGATTCAGAGAAGTATCAATAGCCACCGTTCCATCCAAAAGATATACCAGCGGTCCTTTCCACTCTAATGTCTGCGCATAAGATAAGATACCATGAACTTTCAATAGTTCATCATCACTCATTCCATCGGCATATTCCGGCGAATGCCTCAAAATAGTGATTACTTTACTTTCATACTTCTGTTCAAATATCTTCGATGGCGTCAGTCGTTCTTCTGGTATCTTCACATTACGGAATACTCGGGCGCTGAATATCCGTTTTTCTACCGGCTCTTGTAAATGAATCATTTCATCCAGACATTGATATAGCTTCTCATCTTCCATATCTTTTTGAAATGCCAGAGAGCAGAGTCCTCTTTCCAATTTACAGATCTCTTCTGCATAATAACCGGCAAGCCAAGTACCTTCTGCCTTCTCTTTCCATTTCTTCATCTGGGAAATATACCGTAGCTGTCTGCATCTCGGGTCTTCCATTCCTTCTCTTCTGCAGAGTTCCGGCATAATATCTATGGAATAATGAATCTTTTTTATATCCATATTCATATCGCGCCATTCGAATCGGATCTTCCCGGATTGTCCAAGCACAATATCACGTTCCAGCTCTCTAGCCTGTGACAAGAGATTCTTCTGACCTCCAAGGAGGCGGATCAGCTTCTGGTCCACCATGGGATGCCTCTCTCCAGAGAGCGTTCCTCTCCGATAGGCTTCCCCATCAATCTGACTGATCAGCCAACGCATCAGTGTTATTGTTTCTTTTGTTCCATCCTTCTTCTCTTTCTTTGCCACTTCTTCTCTCCTTAGGCATCAAGATTCTGAAGCTCCTCTGTCTGTCCCTCGATCAGCTCCAGATAATTTCCTTTATCAATATGCATCATCGAGATCTGATTCTGATGTCTGCGGAATCCGTAGACACTGTCCACGTTCCGAATCAACGACTGAAGGCGCTCGTCCGGCACACAGACGATCAGCTGCAATTCCAGCTCTCTCGCATAACGCAGGCACACTTCACTTCGCTCTTTGTCCATCTTAGAAAATGCCTCGTCCAAAAGCACCAGCCGTATCTTGGACTCACGGTTACTCTGCTGCATATATAACATAGCAAATCCAGCCAGAAGTGCCACATATTTTGGATTCTGTCCCTCTCCGCCGGAATCTCGCCCGGCCATCTCATCTACCGCATTTTTCTTCACATTCCCCTGCTCATCTTCTACACGCTCATACATGCTGAAGGTCAGATAGTTACGGTAATCTGCATACTTCTCCATCTCCTGTTTGTGGAGAGTCCGATTCTGCCCGTCTTCCTCTCGCGGTGGCATGAACTTCTCCGTCAATCTCTGAATCTGAGATTCGAATTTCTGGTAAAAGTCGTCTTCTCCCAGACTCAGCTGTCCATCGAATCCATCGTTATCCAGCACTTTGCTGTCAAGCTCCGGTGCCATCAGCATCTCATAGAACTGCCCGTTCTCATTCTGGGCCGGAAGAATATCAATCTGATAAGTACTGTCTGAGAACCGGATTCTGGATAACATCCGGTTGATCTCTCGCTTATGCCGATAAGCTGCCTTTATCTCACCGTGAATCGTGGCAATGACATTTTCACGCAGGGAATGGTAGACCAGACGATACTGCTTCTCGAAGTCTTCTTTATATTTGGGCTCAAAGTCCTTGCGCAGCTGCTCCAATACCTTATCATACACTTCATTGCCGTGCTCGATTCCGGTAAATCCATACGCCGGATATTCCCGGTTAAACCGGCCTCGTGCAAGGGCTCTGGCTTTCTCCGCCCTTTCTTCCTGCTCCGTTAATTCTGCCAGACGGTCGTTTTGTTTCCTACGGTAGGACACCTCAGACTGTGTTTCCAACGTCTTTTGCACCTCTTCCAGCAATTCTTCATTAACGACAAAGCCCTCCTGAAGGAATGCCAGTTTTTCCTGGAATCCGGCCAGATCTCGTTCTGCAAACCCCTGGTCCTTCTTACGCCCAATACGTTCTTCACCAATCTGCTCAAGTCTGTCATCCAGTTCCTCGATCACCTGTTCGAGTTCTTCTTTTTGCGCCTTTAGCTGCGCCGTCAAGGTACCATCTTCCAATTCTTTCAGTTCTTTTTTAAGCTGATCTTGCTTCTTCAGATACTTCTCCAGCTCATCTGCGGCCCCTGCCAATTGCAATAACTGCTCTGGATTCTGGTTCAATTGTTCAAAAGTCTGTGCCTGCTTTAATGTATCTCGCATCTGCATATCCGCAAGCTGATTCTTCTCTAATTCATAGACCTCATCCTCCAGCTCCTTTAACTTCTTCTTAGATACCTTCGTGCCAATGCAGGCATAGCGGTCATAGTCCGCTTCTCTCAGATGCCGGAAGATATAATTGCTGTAAGAATAACAATCCGGCGTTACGCCATCGCGCACCTCATGAAGTTCTTCCACTGTATCGCATTTATAAATACGCCCCAAGTATCGCCTCAGACACAGATCCACATAAGGCTCCTCTGCTGCAACAGCTTCATATAATGTCCCTGTCTCTGCCTGTGGCTGGTCTCTTTTGATAGCAGATGTATTGATCAGTTCTACATCCTCGTATTCTTTTTTCTTCATCTTACGAAATATCTTTGCCGCTTCCAGGGCATACTGTGGCTCCGTCACAAGGCTGTGCTTGATCCGTCCCAGTCTGCCTTCAATGGCATTCTTCCACTTTTCCTCGGTAATATCAAACAGATCCGCAAGGATTTCCACATGAATGGTATGTCCGTATCGGCTGCTTAATTCATTCTGCAGTTCTGCCCGGGCACTCTTTAGTTCTTTTCGATATGGCTTCCGGTCATTTTTCAGGTCCTCCACCATCTCTCTCTTCTCATTCAGTTCCTTTGTAGTCGAACGGATCGTGTCATTTAAGTCATCCAGTTCTTCTCCGATCATCTCCAGCGTATTCTGAATTCCTTTTTTCAACTTTTCAATAGCTTGAATGGACACTTCTCCATTGACCACATCATCCAGAGCCTGCAAGGTTGGATTACTTACATAGCTGCTGATCTCCTCATCCTCGTCCCAGGCTTTCAGTCCATTGAGAATCTCGCGCCACTGTCTGGCATTTCCAGAAAGCAGCTGAAGAGCCGTCTCCATATCATCCAGTTCTTTCTTCTTCAGGCCGTAATCACTGGCATGAAGCTCTGCCTTTACTTCGATAAGTTTCTCCGTCTTCTCCTTCTTCACCGCTTCCAGATCCGTCTTCTTCTCTTCCAGTTCCGTGATTCTTACAAGAATTCCTCTTAAGTCTTCCTCTTTTGCCTCCAGACGAGTCTTACAATTCTCTATCTCCACGATTCGAAGAACGCTCTCCGTACGTACCTTGTCTGCTTTCGCCTGCACCAGTTCCAGATCATACTTGTGGATCTCATCCAGAATCTCAATCCGGTGTTCCAGATCCTCTACCCGTTCCTTGATCTCCCGGTATGCACCCAACTGCTCACTGATGGTCGAAACCGTATCTTCCTTACTTCTCGGGAACATATAATCCTTGATGAACTGTCCTGTCCCGTTGGTCATCCGAAGAGCAATGGCACTTTTTTCCATCGTCATCAGGCGTCCCGGGTCAATTCCGCCAAAGATGGAATCATACACTGTGTTCAGATAAGCCTCTTTGGATGGGTAAATGCGGTTCACATCCACTCGTCCCCGATTTTCCTCGGACTTGCTCCGCTGATTCAGCAGTCGTTTCAACTGTTCTATTGTATAGGGGGTCCCCCTCTCCGTCAGATATTCATCTTCCGGCATCTTCCCAGAATGGCTGAAGAAGCAATACTTCTTCAGATCCAGATCATTTCTTCCTACTTCAAAAGCCACCCCAATACAAGTCGTCAGCTTACTTCCGGTATCTGCAATCTCCAGTACAATCTGAGAACAGAAGTCTACATTTTCTCGATTAGAAGTTCCGTCCTTCTGTGCTCCACGGAGATAACTTAAGACACTTCGCTTATTCTTGGCATCGTCTGCGGCTTTATTCAAAAATGTCGAAGCCACGCTTCCATACAGTACCACCTGGATCGCATCCATCACCGTAGACTTTCCAGAACCGCTTTTGCCACTGAACAGATTCACATATTCATGGAATTCCATCACCTTATGGCTGATACCGCCCCAGTTGTTAATCAGCACCCGGGAAAATATCTTCTTCGATTGTCTCATTTTCTGCGGCCTCCTCTCTGTACTCTTCTACCAGTGCATTAATATCCGCCGCACTGACGTATAGATTAATCGTACTGTATAAATAAATCGGCGTATGATCTTCCACATCCCTGACCGCTCCAGGCAGCTCGATCATCTGATGCTTACTCATCAGATACAGTGCTTCTCTCCACTCCGCCAGTGTAAGCTTCCGGTTCAGCAGATTGGTATTCTTTCCATACTCTCTAATCTCCTCCAGTGTGGTCACTGTAGCATTTAAACCTTCTC
Organism: Faecalicatena contorta; assembly: GCF_021531895.1. Taxonomy (GTDB): domain Bacteria; phylum Bacillota; class Clostridia; order Lachnospirales; family Lachnospiraceae; genus JAFBIX01. Next base: position 20,499 of record NZ_JAFBIX010000009.1, read on the forward strand.
CAAGAATCTTGTCCCTGTAGATCATTTTCACCAGCAAAACAATAATGGTAGTCGTCAGACTCATTTTCTCCGTCTCTACACCATCTCCTACCAGCCGGAAAATATGCTCCTGTGGGTCATGGATCAGCTCGCAGCCCAGGACCGCCAGATATTCTTCTATAAAGCCTCTGTGTCTGACACAGATCTCATAATCCAGATTATCTCTGGGAGTCAGTGTCACCGGGTCATACCGCATCTGTAAGATACAGGTCTGACGAAATAATTTTGATATCGTTTTCTTTAGATTCTCCGCCTCTGTCACGGATAATTCTTCTATATATGAAGCCATCTCGTTATCCCTTCCTGTTTTTTCTTCTATGTATCCCTCACCAAATATTCCTTACGAACTATTTTTCAATCCTATTACGGTTACTCTTTAATCGTAAGTTCTGAGAAGCGGAACCCTTCTTCATTCTCCAATTCTTCTCCGATAGAAATCTCCTGATCATTCTCCGCAATCTCCGTTGCCTCCTGCCATACAAAGAACAGTTTCTCCAGATCCTCAATAGACTGCACGGTATCTCTGGTGACTGTAAATCTGCCGTCCTTTATATTCTTTCTTCGGAATTCCGCGATCTCCTTGCCTGTATAAAGCGGCTTTAATACAAAAGAATCCAGATCCTCTCTCTGCTCTTCTTCCCGAACAACCGCCTGCGGCTCGAAAGAGCCCCTCTCAGAATCGCGTTTTCTGAACAGGCTTCGTTCCGTTATCACATGGAAACGCTCCGTCAGGTGCATTCGATCCGCCAGTTTTGTAAGGATCTCTTCCTGACAACTACTTCGGTTCAGAAGATTCACAAGTGTCACTGTCTGATCCTCTTCAGCCGCTCCTTCCATCAGAATATAGCGGATTCTTGCTGCTGCCCGACTTGCAAATACCGTCTTCTGCTCAATTAATTTATTATATCTGCGCTCGATGGCATCAAATTCCCGTTCAATACGGTATATGATATCCATCGCCTCCTCGCACAGACCAACCGCACGCTCCAGCCTCCGATACTTTGGTGTATATTCTACAGGAACACTTTCTGCCGATTCCATCTGCATTTTAAGCTGCACCTGCTGGTCCAGAAACTGCTGCCTTCGCACTTCATTTTCACTCAGGTTCTGGTCAATTAATTCCTTTACCGCTTCCTTATATCGATAGAAACTGTCCGTAGTGGTAAGAATCGCATACTTCTTACTGTCACTGTTATTGATCTCATTGACCAGTACTTCCTGAATTCCCAGGAAGCTTCTCTGTCTGGACAGCTCATCAAAATATCCTCTCATACCCTCCTGCATATTCGAAAGCATCCGGAGCAACGACTGGGAGGTCTGAAGGGCACTCTTCAGAATCTCGTTATTTTTCTCCTTATCCGCACTGTAAGTATACAGATAACTGTAGACTGCCAGCACGCTCTCCCGTTCCTTGGTACTGTCTTCACTATACAGACGCTGGAACAGCTCCACAAAGAGCTGACTGTATTCTGGAAATGACACCACATAACTGTTCAACGATTCGTCATAATCCTTCCGAAGCCATCCCCATTCCTCCAGATGCCTCAGACAGACAAACGTCATATTCGACCTGGTCAGCAGTTCTCCTTCCTCGTCAAACTGCTCTTCACTCCAGTCCAAAGTCTCCGCCGCAATCCACTCATTCATAATCGCACAGCATTCCCGTTCCGTAAGCCCCAGAAGCGAATAAGACCTGCCGGATTCCTCATAGATCGATATCAGGAACCGTTGATAATACTCCCTGTATTTGCTCGCAAAAAGTTTATAAAACTCCTTTGGAATCTTATTGATCAAACTCATAGATTTCTCTCCATTTCAAAGTATGAAATAATTATACTACATGGGAAGATAAATAAAAAGCAGCAAGCTGTTTCACTTGCCGCTTTTACAATGAAAACTGAAAATGGTTGGGAGGATATGATATTCCCCACCACTTTTTTATCGATGTTCCATATGTAAATATTTCTCTCTGGTAGCTAGTCCGCCACGAATATGGCGCTCGGATTTGTTGATGTCGAGAACCTTCCTTGCTTCCGCTGCAAGCGCAGGATTAATCTGGAGCAATCTTTCTGTTACATCTTTATGTATGGTACTTTTGCTTACTCCGAATTTTTTTGCAGTCTGCCTCACTGTCGCCTTATGTTCAATGATATAATATGCGATCTCTACTGCCCGTTCCTCAATATAATCTTTCATACCAAACCCCTACATTTATTGTTTTTACAATGTATGCAGGGGTAGGTAGCAATATGCGGTATAAAAATGTCTGCCGTATTACTCACTTTCTATTTCCATGTCTTTTGGCAGCACCCAACTCAAAACAAGTGAAATTATGAAAACACCGGCAACCATATTGGAGCCGAAAATATCCCCGAAGATTGATGGCAATCCTGAGAAGAAGCCTTCCACCTGTGTTACGCCTACCCCTACACACAAAGAGGTGGCAACGATAATCATATTTCTATGATCAAATCCTACTTTTGCAATCATCTCGAATCCGGCAACAACGATAGATCCAAACATAATGACGGTGCATCCGCCAAGAACGCAATCCGGCAAGGTCGATAAAAATGCACCGATCGGAGGAAACAAGCCTCCAAGAATCAACAGCAATGCACCAAACATGATTGTAAAGCGATTGACTACTTTTGTCATTTTCAAAAGACCGATATTTTGGCTAAATGACGTAATTGGGGATACTCCAAAAACACCTCCGGCAATCGCTGACATAAATCCGTCCACAGCCAGAGATCCACTGATTTCCTCATCTGTGATATCTCTTCCAAGAGCACCTGTACATGCGGCTGTAGTATCTCCGATCGTTTCCACCGCAGAAACTAAAAAAACAATAACAAATGAAATAATAATACCGATGTTAAATTTAGGTGCGTAAGCAAATAATGAAGGAAATGAAAATACCCCCAGTTGTGAAATCGTGGTGCCCATTGCCGAGAAATCTACCATTCCAAAACAAATGGCCACAATATATCCAACGATCAGACCAAATAATACATTCAGCTGCTTCAGTACGCCTTTGGCAAACACATGAAATGTCAGACAGGCAACCAATGTAATGGTACCGACCAGAAGATTTTGCCATGCCCCGATTTCATATTTTGCAGAACTGGCATAAGATGAAACGCCTACATTCAAAATACTAAGACCAATGGACGTAACTACACAGCCGGCAACGATAGGCTGGATTAGCTTCCTCCAGAATTTTGCTGTAAGACCTAAGACACCTTCAATACACCCGCCAACGATGATACCACCTATCATGTATCCGTAATCCTGAGAAGCCGACGCAAGACATGCAGCTAAAAAAGTAAAACTTAAACCCATAACGATCGGAAGTCCGGAGCCTATTTTCCAGATAGGATATAGCTGTATCAATGTACCAATACCTGCCACAAGCATACAATTCTGAATCAATTGCGCCGTCTCTATCTGCGTAAATGCCTGTCCATTATATACTGCAACACCCGCAATAATAATTAGCGGAGTTACATTTGCTACAAACATTGCTAATACATGTTGGAAACCGAATGGAATTGCCTTCGCAACAGGGACCCGTCCCCCTAATCGGTAAATATTACTGACATTTGCTGCATTCTTTTCTTTTGCCATTTTTGTTCTCCTCTTTTATTATGCTTACAGGCAATTGTTGCTGACGTTCCTCGCTTACTTTATACTTTTATGTGAATTCTTTTAATTTGATAAATCTCCCAACACATATACAACCACCTGTTTAAACAAAGTATAACATCTACCTATATACAATTCAATCTAAGCATAATACTTTCAGATTTATTCAATGTTTGCCGCTTTCCGGTATTCTGCTTCTAATGTGGCAGACGCTTCAGGAAGCTGCATTCCTTCTATCTTAAAATAGAAACTGGAGTGTGCAGATGCTATATTGATCGGGGCAGGTAAAGAAAACTTTCACTGGAATTAAAAAATAACATCAGGCTTACCCTGATGTTATTTTTATGGAGGGATATTCTTATGATTAGATTCCTAATTGCTCTTTCATGTATTCTACATCAGTGGATTTCCCGGTGTAGAGCTCAATGGCAATCAATGCCTGGAAGAGCATCATACTCATTCCGTTATATACTCTTGTACAGCCAGCTTCTTTTGCCTGCTTCATCATAACTGTCTCGCGTGGAGCATATACCGTATCGGTTACGATCAGATCCGGGCGGAAGAAGGATGTATCCGGAATATTTGAGAGGTCTTCCAACGGATGCATTCCTACTCCTGTCGCATCGCAGAAAATATCTGCTTCCTGCATTTTTTCTTTCAGAAGATCAAGATCTGCAAGATCATTCATGGTTGCTTTACATTCTGTGTTGTTATTGATCTTTTCAACAATCTCTTCTCCACGAGCGTAGAATTTATCCTTAATATTGAAGATGTGAAGTTCTGCAATTCCATCCAATGCTCCCCGAACAGCAATGGCTGTAGCAGCTCCTCCCGTTCCGATCAGAACCATCTTCATTCCCTTAAAGTCAATTCCTTCTTCTTTGATTCCCTGCCAATATCCCATACCGTCAGTGTTATATCCTTTTAATCTTCCCGTAACCTGCCCATTCTCATCACGCATATTTACAACGGTATTGATGGCTCCACAGAGCTGTGCTGCCTCGTCAACTTCTTCCAGGTATTTGTGAACGACTGTTTTATTTGGCATGGAGATGTTAGATCCAAGCATCTTTAACGCGCGGATACTGTTTACTGCTGCCTCCAGAGAATCGTTATCTACTTCAAAAGCAAGCTGAATCACATCGTCGCCATTCTTGTCATATGCAAGATTGTGTGTCGTAGGTGACTGTGTGTGACGAATCGGATAAGCCATCAATCCAACTAGTTCTGTATGTCCTGTTATATTTGGCATGATTATTACCTCTTTTCTCTCTGTTTACTTTTATTGAATTTACTTTTTTATCTATTTTTTATTTCTATTTCAAAGATTCTACTTTATCTCATCCAGGTCTAATAATCCTTTGAACTCGAGTACATTCAAGATAGCACGGCCGTCCATGGTTCCTTCCATAATGCGGCGGGCACGAACAGAATCTCCGATTGGGTATACATAAGTATCTGTATCGGCAAATGCTTCTTCTAATTCTGCAAGGAGTGGATTGTTTGCTCTCATTCCCAGGCAGTTAAATCCAAGGTCAAATTCCAGTTCTTTAATCTCGCCTTCCGGAGTCTTTACAACAAATGCATTTTCTTTTACTTCCTGGAGTGCTGTATTCACGTACTCTTTTACACCGTATTTGTCATGGGTCTCACGCATCGAACACTTTGTAATCGGATCTGCCATCATACCAATCTGCGGAAGCATATCAACGATAGCACATTCTGCTCCCCGTGGTGCAAAGTATTCAATCACATCAAGTCCTACAGATCCTCCGCCCATAACAACAACTTTCTTACCTTTGCAGAAGTCATCTGGGTACTTCCCTGCATTCAGGTTATTGATCATATCAAAGATGGTCGCTACATTGCCGGCTGCAATATTCTCTCTCAGGCCTGGGATTGGTGGAACCAATGGTACAGAACCTGTCGCGTTTACAACGATATCCGGCTTAAAGTTCTTAATCTTATCAATGGTAGCTTCTGTATTTAAGAACATGTATAAGTTCGGCAGTTTCTCAGCACGTTTTTCCAGATATCTTGGGAAGTCTTTCATACGCGTCTTGCTTGGAAGGTCGGAAATAAATGTAGATAATCCTCCAACATGATCTTTCTTCTCCAGTACGAATACATTACATCCGACTTCTGCTGCTGTACATGCAGCTTCAAGACCTGCAGTACCTGCGCCGACTACAACTACATTACAGTTTTTCTTAACTCTTAATTTCTTATAGATATCTCCTTCCGGAACTGCAGGATTGACTGTACAGCGAATCGGACGATTCACACCGATACGGTTTCCGGCACATCCGACGTTACAGGAGATGCATTTTCGTATCATATCATCTTCACCTTTCTGGACTTTTACCACCCAGTCCGGATCCGCGATCAATCCACGTCCCATACCGACGAGATCTACATCTCCGCTTTCGAGGACTTTCTCTACAACCTCTGGGTCACGGTAGTTTCCGGCATTGATGACAGGTTTGCCAAACTTTTCTTTGACAGCTCTTGCCTGATAAGAACGCCATCCATCCGGCAAGTAGTTCGAATCAATCTGATACTGAAGAGATGGATTCAGGCCACAGGATACATCATACATATCCACAAATTCATCCAGATACTGAAGATATTCCAGAGTATCCTCTAACGTATTTCCTTCAGGTACACGCTCTTCTGCTGAGATACGTACAATAATCGGGAACCAGGGTCCGACCTGCTTACGTACTTCTTCTAAGACCATGCGTGGAAAACGCAGGCGGTTCTCTACAGATCCTCCGAATTCATCGGTTCTCTTATTATAATATGGGGAAATAAACTGACTCATCAGATATGAATGTCCGCAGTGAATCTCTACAGCATCAAACCCGATTGCCTGCACTCTCTTTGCAGCTTCCCCATATTTCTTTACAGTTGTAAGAATCTCTTCTTTTTTCATTGGACGAGGAATCTCTCCGCCAACTTTTGTTGGAATATTGGAAGAGGATACCGTCTCCATTCCGGTTCTTGCAGAAGAAGCAGATGCACCTGCATGGTTAATCTGAATCGCAACTGTCGCACCATTCTTATGAAGGTTCTCAACCAGCTGGTAGTAACGTGGCATAAAACTGTCATGATCAATACGAATCTGACTTGTTCCATTGGAACCAACAGGATATTCTACATTGGCATTCTCTAAGATGATCAGGCCAACTCCGCCTTTTGCACGCAAGGAATAATAATTCATATGACGGTTACTCATCTCACCGCTTGTCTCCCCATAATTAGTTCCCATCGGAGTCATAGCGATACGATTACGGATCGTCATTCTTTTTACTGTTAAAGGTTCAAATATCTTAGGATAATTTGTTTTCATGAATCCCTCTCCTTATCATTATTTGTGAAAGGCATCTCTTCTGTTTGTGACGACTTCATTATAATCCCGCGAACCAATAACGTAAAATACATTTTATGTCAATTATTAATACATTAAAGCTATCATTCCAATGATGGCGCTTTCTGCTTCATATATTCGATAAATCTTTCTACGGCCGGCAGCTGATAACGATCCCGCATCCAGAACATGAAAGTGTGATGCATTAATTCAATATCATCAAATCTATGAATATTAACACGATTCTCATTGATCTCCTCAATTGCCGGAACAAGTGCAATTCCAAAATCTTCACTCACCAAAGCCACAATGGAATGTTCATCCGGGCACTCCACCACAATATTGGGCTGAAATGCCAGCCTTCGATATAATTGCTTTGTGTAATTTCCAAGCCAGGATTCCCGGTCATATCCGATCACCGGATAATTCCGTAGTTCCTGGATAGAGACTTTTTTATGAGATTCTAATTCATGCCCTTTTGGTGTAATCAGTACCATTTCTTCTGATAATACAGGAAAGAACTCAAATTCCTCTTTATCTATATATCCGCCGAAGCCGACATCCAGCTCACCAGATCTGACTTTTTTTGCAATTGCACTCGTATGATTCTGAAAAAAGTTAAATGTAACATTCTTATTTTCTTTTTTATTAAGAAAATCTCTTACGTTATGAGGAATGTAGTGACTTGCAAGCGGGAATACATAACCAATATCAATCTTTCCTCCGTCACTTGCCATTTCCTTCATCTTATTCTTCGCAATCTCACATTCATCAATAATCCGGTCCGCATATTCCAAAAAAAGTTTTCCACCTTTTGTCAGATTGACCCCTCTTCCATTTTTTTCAAAAAGCAAGACACCAAGCTCGCTTTCTAAAGACGCAATGGAACGGCTCAAGGATGGCTGGGAGATATAAAGTTCCTCTGCTGCCTTTCGATAATTTTCATATCTGGCAACCGTCTGAAAATAATATATCTGATTGAGTGTCATACGCACCTCCTTATATAGATTGTTTCTATAAAACCTATGGATTTATAATCTCTATCTTTATAATTCTAACATTTCAATAGCCTGAACGCATCAATTTTCACATATATTGGTATTGGAAATTCTATTCGCCGATTGATAAAATATAAACAACAAATCGTTAGTTTTTTAACGATATGGTGCTGCATTTCTTATGTTTGTGACAGAATACTAAGAAAACAAAACACAAAAAGGAGAACATTACCAATGAACAAAAAGTATTTACCAAGTGCACTGATTCTGTACCTGAACTATTTTATCCATGGTGTCGGCTGTTCTATTCTGGGACAGGCTGTCATCAAAGATGCTCTGGCAGCAAGCTGGGGCGTAGAAGCAATGGCAATCACAGCAATCTCTGCCGCATTAGGTCTTGGACGACTGATTGCTCTTCCATTCGCCGGTCCTCTCTCTGACAAGTTAGGGCGCCGCATTTCCTGTGTAATCGGAGGTGCCTCCTACGCAATCTACTTAATTGGTCTTGCACTTGCTTTTAATGCAGGAGCAAATGGCGGTTACCAGATTGCTTACATCTGCGCGATCCTCGGCGGTATTGCCAATTCATTCCTTGATACTGGTATCTACCCGGCTGTTGCTGAAGTATTCTACTCTGCACCTGGTGTTGCAACGATGGGAATCAAGTTCTTTATCGCTATCTCTCAGATGCTGCTTCCATTCGTGCTCGGTATTGCCGTAACAACATCTGCTTCCGGTCTTGTATCTTACAACCCATTATTCATTGGTTGTGGTATCTGCTACATTATATTAGTAATCTTGATTCTCTTTGCACCTCTTCCGGATGCCGATGCGAAGAAAGAGAAGAAAGAAGGCTTACTGGAAAGCATGAAGAAAACACATTTCTCCATCGAATCCGTTGCTATGATCCTGATTGGATTCACCTGCACTGGTACCTTCCAGTTATGGCTGAACTGTGCACAGAATTTTGCCAAAGAAGTGGTAGGCTGGGCTGATCCTTCTATCATGCAGACCTACTACTCCATGGGAACTATGCTCGCACTGATCGTAACTGCAATTTTGACACGTAAGATTAAAGATGTCCGCTTCATTATGGTCTATCCAGCAATCTGTCTTGCGACCATGATCTTGGTACTCATGGGCAAGTCACAGACACTTTGCATTGTTGGTGCATTCGTAATCGGGTGGGCTGGAGCAGGCGGACTTCTTCAGATTGCAACTTCTGTATGTAATATGCTCTTCCCGAAGATTAAAGGTACGGTAACTGCATTAGTTATGATCGCATCTTCACTCTGTAACTATACAATCTTAACAGCAGCTTCAAAGATGAGTCCGTCTGGCGTTATGACGATGAACATCATTCTTACCGCAATCGGCGTACTTCTTGGAGTATTTGTAAACCTGCGCTATGCAAAAATGGTGGAGCTTGCATCTGCTGAATAATTTCATTATAATCAAAATAATTGGCAAACTATGATAGAAAAGGAAGGATAAAATATGAATACAGTTCGTGTCAGAGATATTGAAATCGGTGCCGGTATCCCCAAAATCTGTGTACCGATCGTTGGAGTAACAAAAGAAGAGATTATTGCTGAAGCAAAGACATTTGACGCTATCCCGGTCGATGTTGTGGAATGGCGTGTTGACTGGTTCGAAGGTGTATTTGACTTTGATCAGGTACTCGATGTATTGAAAGACTTAAGAGATGCTCTGGGAAATACACCTATCCTGATGACATTCCGTACTTCCAAGGAAGGTGGCGAAAAGGCAATTGAGGATGTAGCTTATGCACAGTTAAACATCAAAGCTGCCCAGTCAGGATATGTTGATCTGATCGATGTTGAAGTATTCACCGGTGACGAGATCGTAAAAGAGATTATTGAAGGTGCTCATGCTGCAGGTGTAAAGGTTGTGGCATCCAACCATGATTTCTTCAAGACTCCTGATAAGGATGATATCGTAGGCCGTCTTAGAAAAATGCAGGATCTGGGCGCTGATATTCCGAAGATTGCTGTAATGCCTCAGAATAAAAAGGATGTACTTACACTTCTTGCCGCAACAGAGGAAATGGCATCCGAATATGCCGACAGACCGATCATTACCATGTCTATGGCAGGTACCGGTGTAATCAGCCGTCTCTGCGGTGAAGTATTTGGTTCTGCACTGACTTTTGGTGCTGCAAAGAAAGCTTCTGCTCCAGGACAGATGGGCGTGAATGATTTAAGCACTGTTCTTGAACTACTTCATAACGCATTATAAAAATCACAAAAACCTTGACTATTGCCTGGAGTCCATAACGGGCTTCGGGCAATAGTCAGGTTATCAGATATCTTGCAAGGAGGTAAAAATGAAAAAAGCAATTCACTGGCTGGATGAAAATCTTGAAGAATTTCTTCTGATCATTCTCCTGATCGGAATGACACTCATCATGGGCATACAGGTCTTTTGCCGCTATGCACTGGGAATGTCTCTGTCCTGGTCAGAAGAATTAACACGCTATCTGTTTATATGGTGCGGCTTTCTTAGCGTTAGTTACTGCAGCAAAAAATGCTTATCTATTAAGATTGAACAGTTTGTCGCAATATTTCCACGGCGCGGAAAAGCAGTCATCAAGGTTATCAACCATACCTTCGAGCTGATATTCTTTATCTACATGATTCCTTTTGCATATTCTTATATGATGTCTGCCGTAGAAAGCGGTCAGGTATCCCCTGCCTGCTCCATTCCAATGTATTACGTTCAGGCAGCACCTTTTGTTTCTTTTATTCTGGTTGCATTCCGAATCCTGCAGAGATGGATCATTGAATTCCGTATTGCCAGAGGTGAGAATGTCTTTGACCCGGCACACCCGGAACGAAACACTCCGGAATCATTTATTCAGGCAAATGCTGACACCAAATCCGAAATTGACAACCTCACCCATAATATAAAAGACTCAAGTAAGGAGGTTTCGTAATATGCCAGTCGCTTTATTATTTATCATCTTCGTGGTCGGACTGATCATTGCGATTCCTGTATCTATTACACTTGGAATCACATCCGTCCTTCCATCCATATGTGACCCGTCTTTCACAGTAGGTGCAAAATATTTGATTCGGGCGATGTTTGGCGGTCTGGATTCTTTCCCATTATTGGCAGTTCCGATGTTCGTTCTGTCCGGAATCATCATGGCCAAGGGTGGTATCTCCAGAAAGTTATTCGACATCTTTGCATACTTTCTTGGTAATCTGACAGCAGGCATGCCTTGTGCCGTAATTGTGACATGTCTTTTCTATGGAGCAATCTCTGGTTCTGCACCTGCTACTGTTGCCGCAGTTGGAAGTATGACCATTCCGATTCTGACAAGTCTCGGTTATGATCTTACCTTTACTACCGCGATTGTTGCTGTTGCCGGCGGCTTAGGTGTCATTATTCCACCAAGCATTCCATTCATCATGTACGGAATGGCTTCTGGAGCATCCGTAAGCAATCTGTTCCTGGCAGGTATCATTCCCGGTCTCATGATTGGCGGACTTCTCATGTTCTATGCTATCTTCTATTGTAAACGTAATGGAGAAGACAAAGAAAAGATTCATGCGGAAGTAAAAAGATTACACGACAAAGGGTTATTCAAAGTAATCAAAGAAAGCTTTTTTGCAATTTTAAGTCCTGTTATCATTCTTGGATGCATCTACAGCGGAATTGCATCTCCGACAGAGGCTGCTGTTATCTCCGTGTTTTATGCTCTGTTTATCAGTCTGGTTGTATATAGAAGTATTCGAATCAAGGACATCTGGGGTATCTTACAAGAAGCAATCCGAACATTTACCCCCATTCTTTTCATTCTGGCGACTTCTACTGCTTTTTCAAGGGTACTGACATTAATGCAGGTTCCTCAGACAGTCAGTGAATTTATCAGCAACAACTTCCATAGCCCTGTGCTGATCCTTTTCGTGATTAATCTGTTCCTATTAATTGTAGGTATGGTAATGGATACGACACCTGCTATCCTGATTCTGACACCAATCCTTCTGCCAATCGTTACGAATCTTGGTATGGATCCTGTTCAGTTCGGTGTAATCATGGTAGTGAACCTTGCCATTGGATTTGTAACTCCTCCAATCGGAGTAAATCTTTTTGTTGCCAGCTCATTAACAGATGTTCCGGTCATGACAATTGCGAAGAAAGCTATGCCCATGATTATATACTTTTTAGCTGCATTACTTTTGATTACATTCATCTCGGCACTTTCTCTGGCATTGTTATAGGAGGCATGAAATGAAATTTCGTAAGATAAAATCGCGTTTAATATCTACCGGCCTTGTCCTTATAATAGCTTCTTCTTTGTTCCTTACCGGCTGTGGTAATTCCAGTGAAGAAGAGGATGTACAGCGTTACGCATGGCCGCTTGCCACTGCAAGTCCAGAAGACACCGTTACTCAGATCTTTTCCGAAAAATTTGCGGAAGAAGTCTCACGTCTCAGTGACGGGAAGATGAAGATTCAGGTCTATCCCAACTCTACGCTCGGAGGTGACCGTGATCTTCTGGAGACCTGCGCAGACGGCGATATCCCATTCATTGTACAGAACACTGCTCCTCAGGTAACCTTCATGCCTGATCTCGCAGTTTTTGACCTGCCATGTGTATTCGATTCACTGGACGATTGCAGAGAGACCTTAGATGACCCAGAATTTTTCGACTTGATCAGTAATGTGTACACGGAAGGCGGTTACCATCTTCTGGGGATGGCTGATCAGGGGTTCCGTGTCATGAGTACCAACACGCCAATATATGAATTTGCAGATTTTAAGGGCCAGAAGATTCGGACCATGGAAAACAGCTACCACCTGGCATTCTGGAAAAGCTTACATGCCAACCCGACACCGATGAGCTTCAGTGAAGTATACATTGGACTTCAGCAGCACACAATTGATGCGCAGGAGAATCCATATGAAGTCATCGTATCTAATAAGCTATATGAGCAGCAGGATTATGTGGTGGAGACCAACCACCTGCCACATCTGATCTCCCTGATCGTAAATGATGCATTTTTCCAGAATCTCACTAAGGAAGAACAGGACATCATGACTCAGGCCGCAAAGACCGCAACAGAATATGCCCGAAAACAGTCTGATGAGAGAATTGCTGAACGAATTACTACAATTGAAGACAGCGGCACAGAGATCATTACCCTCTCTGATGAAGTAAGAGATGAAATCCGAGAAAATTCCCAGAATGTGTATGAAGATATCAAAGCAAATATCTCGAAAGATATCTACAACACATATCTGGGAATGGAATAAAATCAAGAATCCACCGGGAAAATTCCAAAAGAAAAGGGGAAATCGGCTAATGCCGATTTCTCCTTCATTATCCATACAACTTTTATTCTATTCACACCAATTTATTGCCGATGAAGCAGCCGCATCTACTTTTTACAGATCGTATTACTTACGATAATAATCACCAGACAATCAATCAGTATAATTCCCACCGATATATATACAAAGCTAACCGGCAATACATCTTCAAACACTTCCATGATAAGAATCAGGATGGAGATCACTGCCATTCCAATCCCCATCGTCCTACATAACTTCTTCTCATCATATTTTTTCTTTTCTTCTTTTGAGGCTGTATTGTAACCGGCAATAAACCAGCTCCCATGTCCGGAGAGCAGAACGATGGAGATGACTACAAAGATTACAAACACTACCCATACGATCCAATCTGGTCCGTTTGATACATCCGCCAGTTTCATTCGAACTCCTCCTTTTTCGCATCTTTTGCAAAAATCTACTCCTACTGATATAGTATATACTAAAAATATGATAAAATAAACTAGTAACCTGTTGATATCATCTAATTGATCTTCAAACCAATCACACGATAGAATATACAAAAAATTGAGGGAAAGGATTCTGAAGAAAGAAGGGATTATACTATGAAAGCATTATTTATTGGGGGAACGGGTACAATCAGTACCGCTATCGTAAAAAGGCTTATACAAGAATTGAACTGGGAAGTATGGACTCTCAACCGTGGCAGCCGGACACAGGCTGTACCAGAAGGCGTTCATCAGATTATTGCTGATATTCATGATGAAGCAGCTGTTGCAGAAGCAATCAAGGATATGACTTTTGACACTGTCTGTGAATTCATCGGGTATCATGTCGAAGATGTAAAACGCGATTACCGCCTGTTCCAAGGAAAAACTAAGCAGTATATCTTTACCAGTACTGCTTCTGCCTACCACAAACCTGCTGCCAATTATCTGATCACAGAGGGAACTACTCTTGCGAATCCACACTGGCAATATTCCCGGGACAAAATTGCCTGTGAGGAATTCCTGATGGATAAGTATCGAAAAGAAGGCTTTCCGGTAACAATTGTCCGTCCAAGCCATACCTATGACGAGCGTCGTATTCCATTGGGTGTCCATGGGAAGAATGGTTCCTGGCAGGTCGTTCAGCGAATGATCGAAGAAAAACCTGTCATTATTCACGGAGATGGCTCTTCTCTATGGACTATGACATTTAATACAGATTTTGCAATTGGTTATACCGGTCTTATGGGCAATCGTCATGCAATCGGAGAAGCATTCCAGATTACCGGAGATGAAACTCTTACATGGAATCAGATCTATCAGACGATCGCAGATGCTTTGGGCGTGACACTTCACCCTTACCATGTAGCTTCAGACTATCTCTCTGCAGTTGGTGATAAATATGGATATGATTTCGAAGGAAAACTGACTGGTGACAAATCTGTCTCTGTCGTATTTGACAACACGAAACTAAAAAGAGTTGTGCCTGATATGAGAACTACGGTCCGCCTCGACCAGGGCGTACGAATTGCCCTTGATTATGTATTATCCCACCCTGAAGAATGCCAGATACCTGATCCAGAATTTGATGCCTGGTGTGATCGCGTGATCAATGCTCTGGAATCCTCCAAAGCTGGTATATAAAATACATTATCGAGCAGAGCCCGCCAGCCGAAGGCATGTATTGCGGGATGCTCGAATGAATATATATTTTTACAACTTATTACCCTTTTACAGAGCCTCTCATCATACCAGAAATCAGATATTTCCGGAAGAACAGTGCCGTCACCGCCGGTGGAATCAACGCAATCATTCCTGCAGCTGCAATCAGACCATACTGTATGGAATCTTTGGTCATAAATTCTGATACAACAATTGCCATTGGCTTTGTTTCCATAGAAGATGCCAGAATCAGTGGAATCTGGAATTGGCTCCAGGTATTTAAAAACATAATCAGCGTGACTGATAATATAATTGGATAGGAAAGCGGCAATATGATTCGGAAAAACGAAGCCGCTTTTCCGCATCCGTCAATCATAGCTGCCTCTTCCAGCTCCTTTGGAATCGTTGCAAAATAATTGGAAATCAGCCAGGTTGCCATTGGAAGGTAGGAACTCACATACACCATACTGAGCCAGACAATATTATTCAACAATTTTGCCATTGCAAACATACGATACAGCGGAATAATCGTTGCCATTACAGGAATAACCATTGTTACCAAAAGAAGATTCTTAATAACCTTCCTTCCTTTAAATTCCATTCTACTTAATGCATAGGCACTCATCATCGCAATCGGAATCCCGATGCAAAGCGTAATACAGACTGCCCTTAAAGAATTAAACATTCCAGTAAAAAAAGTATTTCCTCTCCGGCTTCCGGAAAACATCTCCACATAATTGGAAAATATCATATCATCTGGCAGTAGCTTGCTCGTCGGCGCAAAAATTGCGTAATCAGGTGTAATGGATATAATAAAGGTCCAGACAAAAGGCCCTACCGTAAAAATCAGGAACAAAATCGTAGCCAGAACATATCCGAATTTTTTCGCATATTTCATCAATATTCCACCTCCTTATTTAGGCTTCGCAAGTAGAATATTCCAAGGATCAATGCGAAGAACATTACAATGTATGTCATGGCACTTCCTTTTCCAAAATTCAGGAATGTAAATGTGGTCAGATAACTTTCCATTAAGATATTCTTTCCTAGATCACTGTATCCCGAAAGAGCCACAATTTCATCAAACACATTGATTGCTGTTACCGATGTTGAAGTAATTCCTACTGCAAGGAAAGGTTTCATAAGCGGCATCATAATATGACAGAAAATAGTCCTTGATGTACCTCCGTCTATTTTTGCTGCTTCAAACAGACTGTCAGGAATCGATTGACGTCCGGCCAGACAAACGAGCGCCATAAAAGGGATGCTTCTCCAGACAACAACAATGGAAATCACCAGCAGAAGTGTCCATCTTGAGCTTAAGAACTCAATTGGTTTACTGATAATTCCAATGCCAATCAAAAGTTTATTCAAAAATCCATATCCAGAGAAAAATACAAACTTCCATAAGATACCATTTACAAAAGGCGGCAATGCCCACGGAAGAATCGCTAATGCCAATAACAAACCAGACCATTTCACATCAACATTAAGAAAAGCTGCCACCAGATATCCAAATATCGTTGTAAACACAACAACAAATACAAGGATAAAGATTGTATTCTGCAGGCTGTACCAAAAAGAATCTGACTGAATAATATCAATGTAATTCTTAATTCCTATATAGTGAATATCTCCAGGAGCTGTCAGCTTCCATTTCTTTAAACTGTATGAAAATGTAGCAATGATCGGATAAAATACTAATACACCCATGATAAGAATCATGGGTGTTAGTAAAAGATAAGGTAATATCTTTTTTTTCATCATTTATTCCTTAAATTATTCGTTGATTAATTTCTCTAAAGCTGTTTCCATCTCATCAAATGCTTCTTCTGCTGTGCATTCGCCAAGTGCCATCTTATTGATTGCATTGTACATTGCACTGCTCATCTCCGCATAATAAGAAGGTACTCCGTTCGGGAATGGAGAAGAGATTAAGTTTGCTTCTTCTAACATTGCTCCTGCATTCTCGATCGTTCCGTCATTGATCAGCTCTTCCAGAACAGAATTACGTGTAGGAATTGCACTGTTTGTTTCATTTAACTGTTTCTGCATATCAGCAGATGTATACCATTCTACGAATTTCTTAGCAGCTTCTTTGTTCTCGGAAGCTTTTGTAACACCAATAGCTTCTGGAAGTGCCATTGTCTGAGTTGCTTTTCCATCTTTACCCGGGACAAGGATGGATTCGATTTCTCCAACAACGCTGCAGATTTCTTCGTTCTGGCTTCTGGATATGAAAGAGGTAGGACCTGTAAGGAAGCTTGCTGTACCACCACAGATACGCATATAAGCATCCATACCTGAAGATGTCTTATCTTCTGGAGCTACTAACTCTTCATTTACCAATGTTTCTATATACTTCAATGCTTCTAATACAGAATCTTTATTGAAAGTTCCGTCATCGTTCCATACCACGCCATTCATGGTATATGCCAGCCACATTAAACATGTAGATGTCTTTTCTTCTGCATTTAATGCAATTGCAAATGGATAGTCTACAGTCCCTGTAGATTTAAGTGTTCTGCAATCTTCCAGAACATCATCCCAAGTCTGTGGTTCCTCTGTAATACCAGCCGCTTCAAACTGCTTTGTGTTATAATATGACAAACGGTAGTCGTTCGCATATGGAATTGCCAGAACCTTTCCATCCTTTGTAAATGTTTCGAGTGTCGGCATATCTTCCTTATCTTCATCTGATACTTCCAATGGCTCTAACCAATCTGCCGCATCAAATTCTCCGACCCATGACCAGTCAACTTCCACAACATCTGCTGCACATTCTCCGGCAGAAGCAGCTGTTGCTAATTTCTCACGGATATCATCCCATCCAACTTCAGCAATCTCAACTTCAATTCCTGTTTCCTCTGTAAATGCAGCAAGCTGATCATCTGTTGGTACACCCCAGTCAGGTACCATAAATGTAATTTTTTCTCCTGATGATTCCTCAGCTGCATCCTCACTGCTTTCACTGCTCTCTTTGCTTCCGCCACAGCCCGCAAGCATGGTAAGCGTCATAGCGGCAATCAACAATACACTGATTAGTTTCTTCTTCATAGTTTTTATATGATATGTCCAGAAGCTTCCTATCATATTTCCTCCCTTTTCGTCTATTCATATCTTCCATTACTCTTCTACTGGCTTCTGCAAATATATCCTCTGAATGAATTGATATATTTCAATACTATTAAGTAATGTTCCGATACCCGGATATCTGTATTCTACCATCCACGGATTTTCCAGTATTTCATATATGTTAGTTTTATTTTATATTTGTTTTATTTCTTCCGGATATATCTATTGATTTTTGTAATATATTTTTGTATTTATTTACATTTTCTATACATTGAATTATTTTATTACTTTTACTTTCTTTCGATATGCCAACGGGGTCTCGCCTGTGATTCTTTTAAACACCGTCTGAAAATGACTCTGAGAGGAAAAATTAAGCAGACTTGCTACTTCGCTTAAATTGTAATTGCTGAAACGAAGTAAGCGTTTTGCCTCTTCTGTCTTCTCCTGTTGAATGTACTGGGTAATAGAAAGTCCCATCTCCTGTTTGAATCGGCTACATAAGTAGGATCTGCTATAGCCTAATTCTTTTGCCATACTTTCTGTTCGAATCGGTGCGAAAACATTCCGTGAAATATATTGAATACACATTCTGCAAAAGTGCCTTTTATCATCTGCAGGACATCGTAATTTTTCTACCTGCTCTGCAAAATCAATCACCATTTCCTGAAAAAGCCGTTCTACCGCAGGACAATCCTGCATCAGTTCTAGCTTCTGAATATATAGTTCCATCGCAAGAAATGCCTGCTGAACATCCAGTCCTCCCCGAATCGCAGCCTTCGATACGCTGTCTGCCATGGCAATCCCTCTGTTTTTTATTTGCCGCAATTCATCATATACGATACTCCCTGTGTATACTTTCGGCGGAGCACTGAATAGTTCTTTCAGCTGGTCTGCCTGTCCATTCTCAACATAAGAACATACCAGTTGTTCCCAACTAAAGCTTTGCTCAACTGCCTGAGATAATCCCATATCTTCTATATTATTCATTCGATTCCCGGTATACTCTATTTGTACAGAATTCTGGATGCTTTCCGGCGGTCTTTCCATCCATACTTCCTCAATCGCAAATGCCCGCTTTCGCAACATTGTTTCTAGAGATACTAACAACCATGCAAGCCGCTGAATGTTAATGACAGGCGTGCTGCATAACCATCGAACGTAAGCATTCTTTTTCTCTTCTTCAATCCTCAGGATTGCCAGCAATTCTTCCATTTCTTGTCCGCTGCCTTTTAAAGCACACGTTGGTCCAAGAATTAGTCGAAGACCTGGCTTTAATGTAAGAAAAGCATAAAACTGATATAAAGATGTCGTGATTATGCCTACATCATGTCCAGAATCTATGATTTGAGATAAAAAGGGACCTAACGGATCTGGCTCAATACAGTAAGGCGAAAAATAATATAAAGGAGTGCCGTCTTGATACAAACGTACTCCTGTAGTGTATGCTTTCGCCAGGCTATAACACATGGATTCATAGACTTTCATGTTCATTATATCGGATTCTTTTCTCATAATTTTTCTCCCAACCATGTTTTCTTGAGAACCAGCATATCACTACGTGCAAACCAAATTCAACTCTTTTCAAATGTGTTTGCAATAAATGTCTAAATATGACTATACACGGCGTGCCTTGATGGATTTTGAACTGATCCAGGACAAAATGATATAGATGATTTCTTTCATAAAATCCTCCACATTACTCAAATGCCATGAACTGATACCTGTAAGGTACTTCTTCCTCTTCTTCTGAGACAGCATCGTGCAGTTTCTTCCATAATTGTCCCAGAGTATCCTCTCCTTCCCGGAGATCATCAAGCACCAATCCTCCATCTTCTTCCATCAGTTCATAAGCCTTTTCTTCTTTTCCACTCTCGCCTAATGCCTGGATATAATAGAACCGCAATCTGCTGTCAGCCTGAAGTTTTTTGCTCAGCTTTTTATAAGATGCACACAGTTCCGTATAAGCTTCACAACTAATCAATATCTTGAATCCTTCTTTTTGATATGAGCATTCCTTCTTCTGAAGCTTCATTCCTTTTAACATATACCGGGCTGCTTTCTTATTCTTTCCTTTCCGCAAAGTCAGACAGGCAAGCGCGTGAAGTGCCCATGCATTTTCCTCCAGTGTTCTGGATGTCTGAAATTCCTGCTCTGCTTTCTTGAATTTTCCATCCATATAATAACGAACTCCCAACTGGTAGTGCGCGTACCAATTATGTTTTTCCTGTTCTTTGACAGCTTCCTTTAATCTGGTAAAGCTTTCTTCATCATTCAAGAATACATCCGGTCTTTTCTCAGGCTTCGGACAATGCAATCTGCCGCCTTCTATGAATGCTTTCCAGCGGGCATAATCCCCTTCTTCATCTACAAATTCCAGATGATCCGTCCACTTGCCATGAACTCCAAGGATTCCATAGCCGCTTCCCGCCTGCACAAGATCCGCTTTCTTTAAAGCCATTGGCTTGGATGCTTTCAGCTTTTCTTTCAGATGCCTGTGACTTTCTCTTTTTAGGAGCATCTCTGTGACTTCTGCACTTCGCTCTTCATGAGATTCCTGAAGCTTCTGTGCATCGATCTGAATTGCCCCATATTGCTCCATCCATTCCCATGCAGTGTGTGGTGCCATAGGAATACAGCCATACTGTGTCTTTGCAAGGCCGGCCTGAATCTCAATATATCTTCCTGCATTCTCCGTCAGGAATTCCTGCCAGTGGTCAGAAGCTGCCTGACTGCCCCAGGAGAATAACTTCCGGCTTTTCATTCTGTCCGTTGACATCTGAAGAAGGCCGTATCCCTCTGCATTAACATTTGCAATATACTTCGGCATATCCTCTTCTATCTCAAAGAAATAATCCACAGACTTCGGAATCTTCTTATAATCGGTGACATCCACGCCCCGAACCATCGGAATCTCTACTTTTCGAACCTCTTTATCTACCGTCGTATATGCGGCTCTGGCCGGAACAATGATTCTTCCGCCGTCGAATTCCGGCACTGCCATGTTACTCCACCAGTACATCGGCACTACCTCATCATTTTCATTCACAATCCGCATCCTGCAATTTAGGAAACGGGAATCTTCTTCCAGCCAAAAATCCATCTGGTATGTGACATCACGGATTCTTTCATATTCGTACATTCGAAGAACCGGATTGCCCGCTTCGTCTTCCGTCTGGGCAACATACATCTGTTCTGTCGTAAATGGAGTATGCCCGATAATACCAATATTCCATTCTACGCCTCCACTGAACCATGCATTTCTAGTCGCCAGGTTACTGAATCGAAGAACATCATTCGTATACAGAAGATTCTGATCTTGCTCCTTATCCCACAGTTCCCACAATCTTCCACCATATTCTGGCAAAAATACGGCTTTCAGATATTGATTTTCCAGAACAGCCGTCTGTACTTTACGCTCTTTGAGTTCTCTGCAATATCCATTTCTCTGGCGATACGGATAGGCACTTTTCACCCTCCCATATCCATCGTACAATTCAGAATCCTCCGGCAGCTGAAATCGCAGCTGATTCTGTAAGATACTTTCCCCGGACAGATCCGGCACACATGACTCTTTCCCCAATAAAGCCATCTGCATCTTCCGCTTTTCCATTCTAAGTTCTGTTCCCATATTACACCTCTTCTAACATCTTCGCCGGATCATCGGCTGCTTTTACCTTATCATTTGCTTTGATGATCACACCATCTTCGTCAATCAGGTACGTTGTCCGCACAACGCCCATCGACACTTTTCCATAATTCTTCTTTTCCTTCCACACATCATAAGCCTGAATTACTTTCAATTCCGGGTCTGACAATATCGTAAAAGTCAGGCCCTGCTTTTCTTCAAATCTCTTATGCGAAGCTACCGTATCCTTACTGATTCCGATGACAACTGCCCCTTTTTCCTGAAACTGTGGATACAGCTGTGAATAACCACATGCCTGTTTCGTACACCCCGGAGTATTATCCCTCGGATAAAAATATAAGATTACCTTTTTACCTCTGTACTCCTCAAGCGAATGCACTTGTCCATTCTGATCCGGCAGTGAAAATGCCGGTGCCTTGGTTCCCACTTCTAACATAGTGTCTCCTCCTTTAATCATAAAACCAACGGTTCATTACAATCTCTTTTCTAAGTTCGATAATACAACCTATTTCCGCATTTGAAAAGACTGAAACTTATAAAAATGGCGGCAGGTATTACCCCGCCGCCAGATTTTCTTTTCTCTATTCTTTTTCAATCAGCATCCATACCAGTGTAGCGTCTTCGTCCGAGTCGTTCATGCTGCTATGGACTTCTCCGGCCGGAATAAATGATGCTTCTCCGGCACATAATTCATTGCTCTTGCCATTGCACTCACATTTTACTTTTCCGGAGATGATGTAAGAATATTCATCGCCGGTATGAGACGCAGGCG
The DNA here is from genome assembly GCF_021531895.1 of Faecalicatena contorta. GTDB lineage: Bacteria > Bacillota > Clostridia > Lachnospirales > Lachnospiraceae > JAFBIX01. Next base: position 43,012 of record NZ_JAFBIX010000009.1, read on the forward strand.
GTACCACGGTTCCTGGTGGAAATATTGCATAGCCCATGGACACCTTTCCATCTGTCGGGCAGCATGCACCGGAGAAATCACTCATGGCAACTCCGTCCTGGCGAACAGATATATATTCGTTCTTTACATCCCATGCTACCAGTTCCGGGTCACGTTCCAGCGGAATCCCTTTGTCGTAATCAGTGCAGTCTTTGCACCCTTTCTGTTCCTCTCCTTCATGCGTACACGCTTCAAAATCCTCACGCAGCAGCTCCATCCGAAGCAAAAGACTCTCTAACTTACGTCCTTCGAACTTACCGCTTAACCTCTCATAACTTGCATACTTCTTCTTAAGCCCCAATAATCCTGAACCACTGTCTTTCTTATGAACGAATTGTCCCTGTACATCCGATTCGTCTTCGAACAATTCCTTCATTGTGATGTTCAGCGCCTCTGCAATCTTCTTCAGGGATACCAGGGTAATGGATGAAATTCCACGTTCGAATTGAGGCGAGAAACTGACTGATAATTCTGTCTTCTCACTCAATTCTTTTAATGTAATATTTTTTCTGCGTATTTTCCTGATTTTTTTGCTTATGTATTCCATATTTTCGTCATATTCCTCACTCTATGTTTTATACTTATAAAACAATTTCAGTACCACTGTAATTTTTTACTATTTTCACCATTAAGTGTCAATACAAAAGAAAAAGGTGTCCTCCGCTATCTGAAAACAACTGCGGAGGATATCTTGACTTTTCTAACAGGGATAAATATGATAAATGTACCAGGAGGAATCACGATGTATCATTACTATATGTTTAACAAACCCTTCGGCTGTGTCACTGCAAGACGCGATGACCGCTACCCCACTGTGATGGATTATTTTCAGGAATTACACAATGATGCCCTCTCTCCCGTCGGCAGGCTGGACCGCGAGACAGAAGGGCTGCTTTTGATTACAGATGACGGGCAGTGGAATCAGGAAATGACTCATCCTGCCCGTCACAAAGAAAAGACTTATGAATTTACCGCCCTTGGGGCCCTAACAGAAGAGAAGCAAAAGCAGCTGGAATATGGGGTCCTTTTGAAAGGCTCTGACATTCCAACTGCTCCTGCCAAGATTTCTGTTACACATACGACAATTCTTGCCGATATTCTTCCAACGCTTCACCCTGAGATTCAGGAGAAAACCCGTCATAACCGGATGGATCATCCTGTTGTCCAGGGAACCATCGTGATCACAGAGGGCCGAAAGCGCCAGATACGCCGAATGTTAAAGATCGTGGGTTGCTGTGTTATAGAATTAAAACGTACAGCCATTGATTCTATTTCCTTAGACCCGGATCTTAAGCCGGGAGAATGGAAAGAGATCTCCCCACATTTTTAACCGATTCCACCGAAGAAGATTCCAAGGACATACACAACCAGTGTGATGCCTACGAACACATATTTTGTCAGCGGCTCGAACCATTGGCCCAACGGCTTCGTCCGTCCCGTCTCAGCCTGACTTCTTGCATATCCTTTCGGACATACCCAGAAGAACATGATTCCTGCCAGCAATGCTCCAAGAGGAATGATATAGATGGAGATGACATCCATCCATGCGCCTACGGAATCGCCGCTCTCGATGAAGATACTGACGGCTGCCCCGATCACGGCAATCACTGCCACTGCCATTTTTCTTGACAGTCCGAACTGTTCTTGAAGCGCCTCGACCGGCGTCTCGAACAGATTCATAAGGGACGTGATCGCTGCCGATAACACCGCAGCAAAAAAGATAATTGCAAATAAACCGCCAAACGGAAGCTGTTGGAATACTGCCGGCAATGTGATAAACATCAGCGGCGGACCGCTTGCCACATCAAGACCGAACGCGAATACTGCCGGAATCACTACGACTCCTGCCAGCAGTGCCGCACAGGTATCAAAGAACGCAACATTCTTCGCACAGCTCACAATATCAATGTCTTTCTTCAGATAACTTCCATACACAATGGTTCCAGAACCTGCCAGTGACAATGAGAAAAATGCCTGTCCCAATGCATACACCCAGGTATTGATATCCAGTAATTCTTCCCACTTCGGTACAAAGAGATACTTGTAACCTTCCATTGCTCCCGGAAGAATAGCAACACGTACCATCAGAATCAGAAAGAACAGGAAAAAGACTGGCATCATGACCTTATTGACCTTCTCGATTCCCTTGGTGATACCAAATGCCATGATAACAAACGTCACAGCTAACCCCAGCATATGCCAGCTGATATTTCCGAATGGTACCGCAATCTTTCCAAAAAAGCTTCCCATATCCTCTACTTTTGTAAGATTCCCTGTCAGAGAACTCCACAGATACTTCATGACCCATCCGACAACCACAGAATAGCCGATTGCAATTCCAAGAGAACCTATCACCGGAATCATCCCAATTGCTCTGCCGACTGGTCGCCCTTTTTCTCCGAACCGCATCTCCATCGCTTTTCCAAAAGAACCAAGCGGTCCTGTCTTCATGCTCCGTCCGAATGCCATCTCGCCGATAACACCGGAAAATCCAAGCAGCACCACAAATATAAAATACGGAATTAAAAATGCTGCTCCGCCAAACTTACCGGTTCTGTATGGAAACATCCAGATATTAGCCATTCCTACCGCAGAACCAATACACGCAATAACAAATCCCATTTTTGTGCGGAACTCATCTCTTCCCTTCTCAACTGTCTTACCCATCTCATTTTCTCCATCAACTATCGTATTTTCAACAAAAGAGGCTTATTCAAAATGTCTTTTCCCCGACATCCGAATAAGCCTTATCATCCCTACTGCTCTTCCCTATTCAGAAGCGACCTGAACACAATGTTCTACCAGCCATTCTTTGACCAGATTATTCAATGCGATTTCTTTCAAGTCCTCTTCTGACGCTGCTTCTTTTAACGCATCTACATCTTCATAGCCGTAATCTTCAGCCATCTGTTTTAATTGTTCCTCATAAACATCATCTGTCAGCTTAATCTTCTCTTTGTCTGCGATTGCCTCTGTCACCATCGTCTGCTTAACACTTGATTTTGCAGCCTCCTCAACCTGGCTTTCAAAATCTTCCACTGTGGTCTGCATCTGTTCCTCAATGAAAGTCTCATAATCCTGTCCATAGTATTCTGCTGCTGACTTGTATTGTTCAATCAAGGAATCCGATATCTCCTGTACATCTTCTTCTGGATACTTCTTTACTTCGGAATTATCCAGAACTGCCTGCCATACTTCCTGACTGAGACTGTCTTCATAGTTGGTCTTGGCATCTTCTTCTAACTGTTTTCTGACTTCTTCCTTATATTCCTTAACAGTCTTTGATTCCTCAGATACAGATTTTACAAATTCATCGTCCAGCTCAGGAACGACCTGTTCACTGATTCCTTTGACTGTAATGGTAAATACGACCGGCTTTCCGGCATAATCTGTATTGCCATAATCATCTGGGAATTGTCCTTCCCAGTCATAAGTATCTCCAACATTATGTCCAATCACACTATCTTCAAATCCATCGATAAATGTTCCTGATCCGATCGTAAGCGGATAATCGGTAGAAGAGCCACCTTCAAATTCTACTCCATCTATTTTTCCTACAAAGTCAATCGTTGCTGTATCTCCTTCTTGTACCGGACGGTCTGTGATCTCATTCGTTGTTGCATTGGTTTGCAAAGTAGAATTAATCGTATTTTCCACATCTTCATCGGTAATCTCCTTAGCTTTTTCTACCTCATCAACTTCTACACCTTTATATTTGGAAATCGTCAATGCATCCGTCTCCAGTCCTTTGCTTCCTTCACAACCAGTCAATATCATAGAAGCAGCAAATACACCTGTTAATAACATTATAATTTTCTTTTTCATACTACACCTCATGCTCTATATTATTCTTATCAACAAAATTACGCACTATTATGTTATAGCACATTTGGCTAGACTTTCAAAGGTTTTTCACATTTATTTCATTCTTTTCTGATCTTATATCATAAAACAGGAGATAACAATCTGCAAAATTGTTCTTTGATTCGTACGATATAATTTCTCTGTTCATACTTCTTGCGAGTCACCAGAGTACTCTTTGTAATGTCATTCTCAAATGCCTCAACTAACTTCTCGGTTGTCCGCGCACTGTAGATCACAGCATTGACTTCAAAATTCAGACTAAAGCTGCGAATATCCATATTGGCCGTCCCCATGCAGGTCACAAGCCCATCTACACACATACATTTCGCATGAAGGAATCCATGATCATAAGTATAACACCTTGCACCAGCCTCAATCATTTCCCCTAGATAAGAATAGGTCGCCCAATATACAAACGGATGATCTGGCTTGCACGGAATCATGATCCGTACGTCAATACCAGACTTCGCAGCTATCATCAATGCATCCCGTATATTATCATCCGGGATAAAGTATGGAGTCTGTATATAGATACTCTTCTTCGCCATATGAATCAGACGGAGATAATTATTACGAATTTCCTGACTGCTGGAATCCGGGCCACTGGAAATAATCTGTACCGGATCACGTCCGTTACGCACATAATTGGGAATCTCAAAGAGTCGATCTTCTAAGAATAGATTCTCCTTGGCCGCATAATTCCAATCTAACACAAATCGTACCGCCAACGAAGTAACCGCCGATCCTTCAATGCAAATATGTGTATCTCTCCAATAGCCAAACTTTTTATCCTTTCCAAGATATTCCCGTCCGATATTAAAGCCTCCGACAAATCCAATTCTCCCATCGATAACTACAATCTTTCTGTGATTTCGATAGTTTACGCGAAGTTGTAATTTCCCCAGAACTGCCGGGAAGAATTCTGCCACTTCAATGCCTGCTTTCTCTAAGCGAACCCAGTCGGAATTATGCATTCCTCTGCATCCCATACTGTCGAACAAGACCCGCACTTCCACTCCCTGTCTTGCTTTTCGTATCAATACCTTTTCAATCTCCTGCCACAGTTCATCATTGCGGATAATGTAATATTGCACATGGATATAATTTCTGGCATGCTCCATCTCTGCAAGCAACGCCTGAAACTTCTCCTTTCCATCCGTATATATGCGAATATCATTATTATCTGTCAACACAGACTCTACTTCATTCAGATTATATAAGATCAATCCTTTGAATCTTTCCAGCTCAGGATCGCGCAACCGCAATTTCTTCCTATAGATGGATTCCTCCTGTCTGCGAACGGCATACTTAATCTCTCCTTCGATTTCCTTCATCTTAAACATTCGGTTTTTATGGAAATTCTGACCCAGGATCAGATATAGTACAAACCCCAGAATGGGGATAAAATACAACAGCAGAAGCCATGCCCACACAGTCGTGGGATTGCGGCGCTGAAAAAATATGATCAGCAGTGAAAACACGATATTTATCAAGAAAAAATGATCCAGAATCCATTCATATGCAATTCCGATTCCATCTCCTGCTATCTGAAGCATGATAATCCTCCCCAACACTCTCTTACTTATAATTATTATACCTTTTCTCACCGGAAAAGTAACCCTAAAACCTCAAATCTCTTGCACTTGTGCTCAAAGAATGTTACAATGTAGTTCGTGAAAAATAGATTTTAGGAGGTTCGCCGTGAGTACGTTTACCATCGTATTGCTTGTTATTTTAATCGTTTTAATTGTTGCATGTGTTGTGTTGTATTTCTTAGGAAAAAAGGCAGAAAAGAGACAGGCTGAACAGCAGGAACAGTTGGATGCTGTAGCGCAGACTGTATCTATGCTTATTATCGATAAAGGCAAGATGCGGATGAAAGATGCAGGACTCCCAGCCATCGTTCTGGAGAACACACCAAAATATCTTCGCCGTTCCAAAGTGCCGGTTGTAAAAGCAAAAGTTGGTCCGAAGATTATGACCTTAATGTGCGATGCACAGATCTATCCTCTGATTCCTGTGAAAAAGGAAGTAAAAGCTACTGTAAGCGGCATCTACATTACCGCAGTCAAGGGCTTAAGAGGACCATTAGAGACACCACAGAAGAAGAAAGGTTTCTTCGCAAGATTACGTGGCAAATAAAGACAAGCGCAACAACAAATAAAAGCATTGGATCCTAACGGTCCAATGCTTTTATATTAATCGCTATATTACAGTCAGCGACCATCTCACTATTGATATCCAACGCATAATTTACATGGATATCGATATTCTCCTCGGTCACATCCACCTTCATCTCTTTTGTATGTGTTCCAACCATTAATTCCCCATACGGAGTATTATACTGAGTCATGTTAATCTTATCTTTTTCAAAAACCATATGTGTATTTGAAATGCCACTTTTCATAATCTCAAGCTTGCCCTCTTCATCAACGCGAATCTTATTCTTGATAGACCCCGGCATTCCTTCTACCACTTCATCATAGACAACATAATGCTTCCCATTCTTCAGATAATATGTTGCCGGCGTGATGACTTCAATTGGTTCGTTCTCATTTTCATCCTCATCCACTAATCCAGTCGTCTCATAATGCAGACCAGATATAGTCAATAATACTTCTTTCGTCATACCATCACCTAATATTCTTCTATATTAATCTGCTTTGTCGCAGCGACATCATATGGAAGGATCGTATTCGCAAATTGCGTAAACTTCTCAGCCGCATCACTGACATAAAAATCATAGACTGCCGGTTTTCCCGATTGATTTGCAATTCCTTTCTTTTCCAATATGGATTTCAGATCCATCGCTGTCTCATAAGCCGGATTTACAATATGTACCTTCTCCCCAAAATACTCAATAATTCTGGATCTCAACAAAGGATAATGCGTACATCCCAAAATCATGGTATCAATATCCGTCTTCTTCATATCCGACAGATAGATATCGATTACTTCCTCTGTGATCTTGTGCTTCGCAAAGCCTTCTTCCACTAACGGTACAAATAACGGACAAGGCTTTCCAATAACGACCGCATCCGGATTCATGCTCTTAATGACCTTCGTATAAGTCTCACTTCGAATCGTCGCTTCCGTTCCTGCCACACCAATCATTCCATTCTTCGTCTCCTGCACAGCTGCTCTCGCACCCGGCACGATCACTCCAATAATCGGAATATCTATCTCCTTCTCCACAGTCTCAAGTGCCAGCGCACTGGCTGTGTTACAGGCAATTACAATCGCCTTCACGTTCTTCGTCTGAAGAAAACGGATAATCTGCCGCGAAAATCGGATAATATTATTCTTAGACTTGCTTCCATAAGGCACTCTGGCCGTATCCCCAAAATACACAAGATTCTCATTCGGAAGCTGGCGCATAATCTCTCTGGCAACCGTCAAACCGCCCACACCAGAGTCAAAGACACCAACAGGGGCTGTATTTTTAGAATTCATCTCCACGATAATAATCTCCTTTATCATACATTCGTACTACCCATTGTACCGTTTGCCCCTCACGATTTCAAGTAGAGGACGTAGACTTTTTTAACTTTACTACGTCCCCAATTAAAAAATGCCCTGTACCCAAATGAAAAAAAAGAGGCATTTTTGCCTCTTTTTTCTCTATCTTTCAATCTTACAATGCGAGTTCTTTTGCGATTTCGTACTGGTAATCTGGAATTCCTTTTTGCATCTTCAATGCTTCGTTGATATCGAAATCAACGTATTCTCCGTGTCTGTAGCCTACTACACGATTGCTCTTTCCTGCGATCAGAAGATCCACTGCCATTGCTCCCATGATGGATGCATATACACGGTCTTTACATGTCGGGCTTCCACCACGCTGCATGTGTCCGATAATGGTTGCTCTGGTCTCCATTCCGGTTGCTTCTTCGATTCTCTTCGCCATGTTCAGTGAGTCACCGACGCCTTCTGCGTTGATGATGATGTAATTCTTCTTACCACGTTTTCTGCATTCCTGAATGTCTGCTACGATTGCTTCTTCGTTGTAGTCGTGCTCTTCTGGCATCAGAATACGCTCTGCACCATTGGCAATACCACACCACAAAGCAAGATATCCGGCATCTCTTCCCATAACCTCGATGATAGAGCATCTTTCATGAGAAGTTGATGTATCACGAACTTTATCGATTGCTTCCATTGCTGTATTTACTGCTGTATCAAATCCGATTGTATATTCTGTACATGCGATATCCAAATCAATAGTTCCCGGAATTCCAATTGTATTAATTCCAAGGTTTGCTAACTTCTGAGCTCCGGCAAAGGAACCATCTCCACCGATGACTACTAATCCGTCAATTCCATATTTCTTACAAATTGCTGCAGCTTTCTGTTGTCCTTCTTCTGTACGCATCTCTTCACAACGCGCCGTCTGAAGAATTGTTCCTCCGCGCTGGATTGTATCAGACACGTCTCTGGCGGACAGATCAATAATCTCTTCATCCAAAAGTCCCTGATATCCTTTTCTGATACCTCTGACCTTCAGGCCTTTTCCTAATGCTGTTCTAACTACCGCACGGATTGCTGCATTCATTCCAGGTGCGTCACCGCCACTTGTCAATACACCTATCGTACGTATTACTTTGTCTGCCATGAATTATCCCTCCATCGTATTCTTAATTTAATCCCTATGGAAATCTATCTCTCTCGTGCAACATTGTACATTAATTATCAAAGGTTTTCAATGGGTTTTTCGATTACTTTTACACAAGATTCTCCCAAATAATTCGTCAATTTGCTCAATAAAACTTTGTCTGCACTTACATTTCTGTTTGCCGGAAGACGTTTGATTGCCTTCTCTTTTTTACAATATATGACCACAGAATCGGATCCATCGGAGTCTTTCAACAATTCCAAAAGTTCCTTCTCTTTTGATAAATACGCCTCTTTATCCGCATATTGCAACCACAATTCTCGTTTTGTCTGTTCAAATGGAACAATCGACTCACAGATCAGCTTACTTGCCGCCTCATCTTCTTCTGACACTCTTCCTTTTACAAAGACTTTGCCCTCTTCGTTCAAATATTGCTGATTCTTCTCATAGACTTTTGGGAAGATTACAACTTCCACAGAACCTGCCAAGTCTTCCAGCGTAATAAATGCCATCGTCTGATTATTCTTCGTATATTTGATAGTCTTCGAGGTTATGATTCCACCCACGATCTCTCTGGCGCCATCGTGAACCTTCGTTCTTCCAGTCTCTTCATCCAATTGAAAATCTAAGGTTGTTCTGGAAATATTCTTCTTCCACTTTTCTTCGTATTCTTCCATTGGGTGACCACTGAGATAGATGCCCAGTACCTCTTTTTCAAACGCAAGTTTTGTCTCCTTCTCATACTCACCTACAGGAGGAAGCGGAATGTCGAATTCAGCTTTCTGGTCATCATCAACCATATCGAACAAAGACAATTGTCCTGTCATAGAGTATTTACGCTCCTGATTCACCTGATCCAGGATCTTCACATAGATAACCATGAACTGCTTGCGGGTTCCACCCAAACTATCAAAAGCCCCTGATTTGATGAAACTTTCTATGGTTCGTTTATTTACTTCTTTTCCTGATAATCGTTCAATAAAATCTTTCAGATTCTTGAATTCACCTCTGGCGTTCCTCTCAGCAATTATTGCATCTATGACCGGTCTGCCAATACTTTTGATTGCAGCAAGTCCATAGCGGATATTTCCATTATCTACAGAGAAACTTCCTTCGCCTTTATTTATATCCGGAGGAAGAATCTCAATGCCAAGCTGTCGGCATGTGTAGATATACTCTGATACTTTTCCCGGATTATCAATGACAGAGGTCATAAGCGCTGCCATAAACTCTACCGGATAATAATATTTTAACCAGGCTGTCTGATAAGATACCACCGCATACGCAGCTGCATGAGATTTGTTAAATGCATATTTTGCGAAATCAATCATCTCATCATAAATCTTATTGGCCGTCTCCTCATCAATTCCGTTGGCGATACAGCCCGGCACCCCTTCTTCCGGATTGCCGTACACAAAGTTCTTCCGCTCACGCTCCATTACTTCGCCCTTTTTCTTAGACATCGCACGGCGCAAGAGATCACTTCGTCCCAATGTATAACCGGCCAGATCTCGTACAATCTGCATAACCTGTTCCTGATACACAATACATCCATAGGTCGGTGCAAGGATCGGCTCCAGCTGCGGACAGTCATACGTAATCGTTTCTGGATGGTTCTTTCCTTTGATATATTGTGGAATAAAATCCATCGGTCCCGGTCGGTATAAAGAGATTCCGGCAATAATATCCTCCAGATTCTGCGGCTTCAGCTCCTTCATGAAACTCTTCATTCCGCCACTTTCTAACTGGAAGATTCCGTCAGTCTTTCCTGTTCCAATCGACTCCAGGACACGTTTATCATCATAATCAATCTGATTAATATCTATCCTTTCTCCTGCGCTTTCACTTGCCAGACGCGCCGCATCCTGAATTACCGTAAGAGTACGAAGCCCCAGAAAATCCATCTTTAAAAGGCCCAGTTCCTCCAATGTCGTCATTGTAAACTGCGCAACTACAGATCCGTCAGATCCAAGTGACAATGGTACATACTCATCTACAGATTTCTGACTGATTACGACTCCTGCCGCATGCATAGATGTATGTCTTGGAAGACCTTCCAGTCTCTTGGACATGTCAATCAATTCATGGACCCGATCATCTTCCTGATACAACTTCTTCAACTCCGGATTCATGCTCAATGCACGATCCAATGTTATATTCAGTTCTTTTGGTATCATCTTGGCGATAGAATCCACGAACGCATAAGGCAGATCCATGACGCGTCCCACATCACGAATGACTCCCTTCGCTGCCATCGTACCGAACGTAACAATCTGAACCACCCGGTCTGAACCGTATTTTTCCACCACATAATCAATCACTTCCTGGCGCCGTTCGAAACAGAAATCCACGTCTATATCAGGCATGGATACACGTTCCGGATTCAGAAAACGTTCAAACAGCAACTGATACTTAATCGGATCAATGCTGGTAATCTCCAGGCAATATGCCACAATACTTCCGGCTGCCGAACCACGTCCCGGCCCCACCATAATACCATGATCCTTGGCATACTTGATAAAATCCCACACAATCAGGAAATAATCCACATAGCCCATGGACTTAATGACAGACAATTCATATTCCAACCGATTCTTTAAAGATTCATCACCAGATGGATATCGCTTCTTGAGTCCCTGACAGCACAAATGCTGCAAATACTCCCAAGAGGTGTATTCCTCTGGAACATCATATTTTGGAAGTTTTGTCACCCCAAACTCAATCTCTACATTACAACGGTCTGCAATCTTCTGTGTATTTTCCAAAGCCTGAAGTGCATAAGGGAATAATGTGCGCATCTCTTCTTCGGATTTGATATAATACTGTCCTCCCTCATAGCGCATACGGTTTTCATCCGAAAGTTTCTTTCCAGTCTGGATACAAAGCAGCATATCATGTGGCTTCTCATCTTCTGCATAGGTATAATGAATATCGTTAGTCGCCACCAGTTCAATTCCCGTCTCCTGCGACATTCGAAGCAACGACTGATTCACCATCTTCTGTTCTTGCATACCGTGGTCTTGTAATTCCAGGAAGAAGTTTCCCTCCCCAAATATCTTCTGATACCGAAGTGCTGCTTCTTTACCCTCGCTGTACATTCCACGCAGAATATTTCTCTGAACTTCCCCCGCAAGGCATGCACTCAGAGCAATGATTCCCTCATGAAATTCTTTCAGTACTTCCAGGTCTACACGGGGTTTGTAATAATATCCTTCTGTAAATCCCCTCGATACAATCTTCATCAGATTATGATATCCTAAGTCATTCTCCGCCAGCAAGACCAGATGATAATATCGTTCTTCCCCGCTTCCTGCGGCTTCTTTGTCAAAGCGTGAACCTGGTGCCACATAAACTTCACATCCCAGAATTGGCTTAATCCCCACTGCTTTTGCCGCACGGTAAAAATCAATCACTCCAAACATTACACCATGATCCGTGATAGCCACACTGTTCATCCCCAGCTCTTTCACACGGGATACGCATTCTTTTATTTTATTCGAACCGTCCAGCAGACTATATTCTGTATGGACATGAAGATGTGCAAAACTCATACCTACTCCTTTTCCTGCTCTTTTGTATTACGCACTTCAAAAATATTTCTATATATAAGTAAAAGGTGCCCCTTCCGAAAGGAACACCTTCTGTCTGCATTCACGTAAGATTCTACTCACCATCAACCATGAATTTCACTAATCTATCAATATCTTCCTTCTCATATGCAATAAGCTCTAATTCCGGAATCTCGCCATTTGAAAAGATATTTGCCATGGATACGTACTGAGACAGCTTAGATTTTAAATTCAATCTGTCACCTTCGCCAGTTACTAATTCTACTCTTCCCTTACACTCATCAACTGCATTAAAAAACTTTTCAATGTTTGTAATATTCTGTACTTTCATCTCACTATCTCCTTTTTACGTTATATTCCTTCGCCCCTATTATAACCTATTTCTTTCGAATTTCAATATGTTTTTCGCTAATTTGTATCTTTCCTTCTTTTAGTAAACGTCCCACTGCACGCTTGAATGCATTTTTACTTAACCCGAATTCTTTCTTGATTAATTCCGGTTCCGCCTTATCTGTAAATGGCAGGCTGCCACCATAAGCTTCCATGCGTTTCATGATCAAATCTGCATCTGCATCCATCTGAAGAAATGCTTTCTCACGCACACTTAAGTCAAGCTTCCCATCTTCCTTCACCTTCACGACTCTTGCATGTACATGGTCTCCGACTCTCAGCTTTCCAAAAGCTTCTCGCTTCGGAATCAATGCGGAATAACGATTATCTACTGCCACAAATACACCAAAATTATCACTGATCTCATAGACTGTTCCTTCCACTTGATCATCCTTCTGATATGGCGAATCACTCTGCAGTCTATCGTAGACCTTCATAGTCGCACACAGTCTTCCTGACTTATCAATATAAAGGGCAACAAGCACTTCGTCCCCTTTCTTTATCTTTGCAGTCTGCTCCCTGAACGGCAATAAAAGATCTTTCTCCAATCCCCAGTCAAGAAATGCTCCAATCCTTCCAGTATCTACTACACGAAGCACGGTAAGTTCCCCCAATGTAATCTTTGGTTCACTGGTTGTTGCGATCAATCGGTCGGACGAGTCTTTGTATAAAAATACTTCGACCGGATCACCGATTTCTATTCCGCGCGGAACCTGCTTTTTGGGAAGAAGTACCTTCTCCTGGCTATTTCCAAGATACACACCAAATTCTACTTCCTTTACTACCATCAATCTTACTTTTTTCCCCAGATTATCTGTTAATGCCATGACTGCCTCCTTGCATCTTGTATACAGTGTTATTATAGTATACTTTTGTTTTGTCCAAAAATCAATATCTTAATTTTTCAGTTTTATAGAACAAAAAACAGCTTTCTGCTCTTCTCAATTTCAAGCAGAAAGCTGTTTTTTATTTCATTCCACTTAATGCAACACTTTGCACGAATTGTTTTTGGAACAATAAAAAAACTATTATTATTGGACACATGATCATTGCAGCTGCGGCCATTGTTGTTGTAATATCTGTCGAATACTGATTTGAAAAGATCGCTAAAGCCAACGGTAATGTCATCTTATCAATATCATTCAGCATAATTAATGGACTCAGGTAATCATTCCATATACCTAATGCAGTAAAAATCCCAAGAGCTCCTATTGCTGGTTTTATATTAGACAGAATCACATGCCAATATATTCTCCATGAATTTGCCCCATCTATTTTCGCTGCTTCACAAAGGCTGTCAGGAATATCTGCAATAAACTGCCTGCTTAAGTAGATACCAAACGCACTGATGAGATTAGGGACGATCAAAGCCCACAATGTATTAAAAAGCCCCATTTTCTGTATCATAAGATACTGCGGAATCATTGTCACCTGTCCTGGCACCATCATTGTTGATAAAAGAAGCACAAATAAAACCTTTTTATATTTAAATTCATACTTTGCAAAAATAAATCCAATTAATGTGCTGGTAAAAAGGATGCCTTATCCAGCTATGAATTTTATAAACACGGACTCGTTGACAAACCAGTTCCTGGCAATGATGAGATTGACCTGTTCTTCCAGAATGGTCTGACTGATATGTGGGTATATTATTGTACCGCACAATGTGTTGATGTAAGCAATCGCTTTATGTCTATGCCTTCTGCCCGGAATCGAATCTATGGTATTCAGATCTATAAGTACGATATTATCGGAATTCTTCATTGGGGATATAACTTTTATTACGACCACTATTCAACGATGTGTCTTGACCCTTATGCGGTCACAGATGCCGGTCACGCATTTCCTTCCGGGGATGCATTTCTTGTATATCCTGGTTCTGACGGACTGCCAAAAGAATCGATCCGTATGATGGTACATTACGAAGCTCTATGCGACTACCGCGCTTTGAAATTATTAGAGTCTCTTACAGATAAAGAATTCGTACTTCATCTGATTGAAGACGAACTGAGTGAGCCGTTAACTTTCACTACATTCCCTAAATCCGATTTCTACCTCATATCTCTCAGAAACAGGGTAAATGCAGAAATAGCAAAAAGGAGCTAATTGCTCCTTTTCATAACTCCCAATGCTATTCCTACTTTTTTTCCTTCAAGTAAAAATTTTTTCAGATTTTTCTGTAAACGAGTATCTTCCGAATACTCGTTTTTATCTTCCTTTATGATTCCATATACCCTTTGTTCTGCTAATGGGAACATATATTGAATATCCAGGATCTCAAATCTTTTCTGGAACTTCAGGATGTTACTCGTTTCATCCAACAATTCATATAATGCCGGAGATGTCAGCCATGAAGAACAAGTATATAATTTGTATTCTTCCGGGAAGAATTTTTCCGCAAGTGCAAAAGATTCATCACACGCTTCCGGCAAAAGTGGTCCACCTTCCGGAATATGGACTCCTATCACCTTTTCTCCCTTTTTCACAACGCCGCCAGAATACTGGATATCTTCTTCCAGAATAATCTTTTCAAATTCAAGTCTTCCCAGACGGAATACTTTCATCTCATATAATCGCTCATACCATCTTGCCTCGACCATTCCATAGATACCATAATATTTTTTACACCACTTACACCAGATAGTCAGGTCATAAAATGTATCATAATATATTTTTTCTGAAATATTATTTTCTAAAAAAACAGGTTTCATCTTCAGTGCAAATCTAATATATAGATATAATGTTCTTAATTTCTGATCTTCTCGCAGTTCCAACTGTGAAAAAAAATCATCTCTGTCATTTTGGAACCGTTTCTCCCACTCTGCCAGCTCCTCTTCTGTCATCTGAAACCGCAATACTTCATCAACTGCACCCGAAGGCAGGTGTATACGTTCCATAAACTCCTCAATTGTATCTGTTGTTCTCATTCCTTTATCTTCCAACCTTTCACAATGTCTATTACCATATTCAGGTTCTCTATTGGAGTATTGATTGGACAATCACATCCGAAAGACGGCATAAAGTTTTTATGCCCCTCCATACTGTCCAGCAACTCTTCGGTTTTTCTTCGGACTTCTTCAGGTGTACCCTGAAGCATCGTTTTCACCGGGTCAATATTCCCTTCTGTTTATCCCCATCTTCAAAGATCTGATACATTGTATAGGGTACTAACTGGAGCCCCATTCCTCCCATTTGAGGATATAAGACTCGTCGCTTTTGCCTGGTCAAATAATTATCTATTACATCCACCTTTTCCATCAAAGACTGATTCCTTCCGTATTTTATTTTAATTCCACTACTGCATAAGGTTTCCCTTTTTCATTGCATAATTCAATCACGGTACGATCTTCTTCATAAGCTGTCCTTGGACAGATTACATCTCCATATACCGCAGACTTCTTATATTCTACTCTGAGCTGCCGAACTTCCATTGGTTCCTTCAGTACTTCCAGTGCCATCTGCACATACTGACAGTTGTTCACATGCTCATTGGTATCAATATGATATTTTCTTACCGGAAATGGTGTATTCTCTATTGTCTCTTTCGGAAGATTGATCTTCCTCGGCGCATATTCCATTTCTAATGGCTCCTCTGATCCATAGAGTGCGATTTCTTGTTCATCCGGCTTTACAGGCCTGCCTTTCTCCATATCCATGTACACCCATACAGAATTCGCATATGCCACATTCTGCTTTCCTGCATCCTGCATACAAAAATTACGAATCCCATACAGCCCCTGAAACTCGGTCGCCCAGGTGCTGACACTTACTGGCTCTCCCATCATCGGATAACGCTCTACAATCACTTGCCAGGCCGATAGAATCCATGCTCGTTTATGTTTTGCACAGTAATCAATCCCTACCCCGAGACTCTCCGAATGAAAGGTACTGCAATCCTGAAAATAATTAATAATTCCCGGCAATGTAATCCGCTT
This sequence comes from Faecalicatena contorta, assembly GCF_021531895.1. Lineage (GTDB taxonomy): Bacteria > Bacillota > Clostridia > Lachnospirales > Lachnospiraceae > JAFBIX01. The sequence continues at coordinate 59,421 of NZ_JAFBIX010000009.1, forward strand.
CGTATGATCTACTTCACTGAATCGGATTCTGCTTTCAAATGTATACTTATGATTCTTTTGCACTGGCTACATAACTCCTTTCCAACGTAATGACACACTGATATCTGTGATCAACAATCTGCAGAAGCTTAATCAATGTCATACGCAATTCATCCTGCTTCTTCTTGTCATATTCAAATGGTACAACCATGTCGAAGATCAGATTCACCTGTTCTTTTCCATCAACCATACGGAAATCATGAATAGAAACCGCAGGATCCAAAGCTTCCAGCGTCTGTTCTACCTGCTCCCGGACTTGTAATACATACGTATCCTTTGTCTCAATCGGATCCATATGGATGACCAGAAAGATTCCCAGATTCTTGATTGCATCTCTCTCAATCCGGTCAATAATCTCATGCGACACTTCAATATCCACATCGTTCGGTACTTCTGCATGAATAGATGCCATACTTCTCCCCGGTCCATAATTATGTACGATCAGATCATGACTTCCGACAATTTCATCATAACCCTCTACGAAATTCGTAATTCTCTCATATTCTTCCGGATCTACCGCTTCTCCGATCAATGGTTCCAATGTATCTCTCGCAATTCCAACTCCGGCCCACATAACAACCAATGACACGCCAATTCCCACAAAGCCGTCAATATTAATGCCCGTAACTTTCCAAAACAGAATCGCCAGAATGGTCGCAGATGTGGTGATAACATCTCCCATGGCATCTGCCGCCGTTGCCAACATAACTTTGGAATTGATCTTGTTGCCTAATGTTCTATTAAAATACCCCATCCATAATTTTACCCCAATGGACAAGATCAGGATAATAATCGATACCAGCTGAAATTTTAACTCTTCTGGTTCGCGTATCTTTCCAATCGAATCCTTAAAAAATGTAAATCCAACCTGAAGTACCAAAAATGCAACAATCAATGCCGCAATATATTCGATTCTTCCATGTCCAAAAGGATGGTCTTCATCTGCTGGCTTACTGGCCATCTTCACCCCGACCAGTCCGATGATCGAGGACCCTGCATCTGACAGATTATTAAATGCATCCGCCATAACTGCGATACTATGCAGGAAGAATCCGATCATCCATTTCACCGCAAATAAAAAAACATTACAAAAGATGCCTACCACACTCGCCAACACACCATAGGCGGTACGGACAGACACCTTTTCCGTCTCTTCGTAATTCTTTACAAAATGTCTTACTAAAAACTCAGTCATATAACTGCCTCCGTGTTTCTTCTATTTTTCTTCTGAGGCATCTCCGAAGAAAAACCATTTTATCTTAAAGTCTGAAGTGGCCGTGACCATCTCATATTCCTCAGCCGTCAGCGCCTTCTTTAATTCTTTTTTCCCATCTTCACTGACTACTGCACATGTTGCATTGGTAAAACATAAATTAGGATATAGAACGCACCACCAGTTATGACCTTCTGCCTCGCCCAATCTGATGCGAAGAGCCTCATACCACCCTTCCGGAAAGAGGACATCGCCATAACGCTTATCTGGGAAATAGCATGTTGTCACCTCTGCCTTTGCAAGGTAATCATATCCTTCTTTTTCAAGTACTTTATCGGCAACCTCTTCCAATTCTGTCAGATGTTGCTGCGCCCACTCCTTTGTTTTCTGTGCACTCATTTCTCCTTCCGTCTTATCAGACATACTCTCTTTCATATATTCCAACACCGCATCTCTGACTTGCAATTTCACCTTCTGATCTTCTTCACTGTCACTGTTCGCCAATACATGAAAACGGAACACTTCTTTCGCAAGCTGTTCCTGTGTCTGAGATACCTTAGCATTCACCTGCTCCATTCTATGACAGGAAAATGTAACGGTTATAATGAATGCAATACAGATTCCCAATATTGTACAGATCCACTGCTTGATTCTATATTTCGGATAAAATTCTCTGTGAAGATTCATATGTATCAGACCTCCTTCTATGTTATCAGAAGTGTTAACATATGAATCTTCATTTATTCAGATATTAATTATTTTTTGTGCGAATCAGATCCATTACCGCTGCAACCTGGTTGTCAATGTGTTTACATACGATCTCTGCCGCTTCTTTCTTCTGTTTCTTCTCAATACGGCGGATAATCTCTTCATGTTCCGCAAGCAGCTGGGAATATTTATCGGCTCTCTTCAGATACTCAATTCGATACCGATACATCTGTTCTCTAAGATTATTCAACAACAGTATTAATTTCTGATTATCCGTAGCAAGATATATGATATCGTGGAAACGTACATCTGCCTCCGCTATTTCTGTTATATCATTGCTCTTAAGAGTCTTCTTAAATTGTTCTGCTGCCTGCTCTAATTCTCTGATCTGCTCCTTAGTTATCTTATCACAAGTCAACTGAACAGCCAGTTCTTCCAGAGCTTTGCGCACTTCCAATACATCCCGGAGACTCTTTTCCGTGATATCTGCAACTTCTGCTCCTTTTCTTGGAATCATGAGCACCAGGCCTTCCAGCTCCAGCTTACGGATTGCTTCTCGAATCGGAGTACGGCTGACTCCAAGTTTATTCGCAAGCTGAATCTCCATCAAGCGTTCTCCCGGCTTTAACTCACCCCGCAGAATTGCCTGCCGTAACGTATTGAACACAACATCCCTTAACGGGAGATATTCATTCATATTGACTTGAAAATTCGTATCCATCTTCTATTTCCTCCTTGCATTGTGTATATTCGTCACATACACCTGCTTTGCCAATTGTAATTCTTTTATCTTAGATGCTGCATTTTTCGCCCGTTGCTTATCATCGTATATTCCAAAAACAGTCGGGCCACTTCCACTCATCATAGCATTCAACGCACCATTATCCTTCATCACACTCTTGATTTCTTCTATGACCGGATATTCTTCTATGGTCACTTTCTCTAACACATTTCCCATACAAGAAGCGATCTGCTGCAAATCCTGATTCTCCAGTCCATGAAGAATTCCATCGATATCTGGATGTTCCTGAATCTCATGAGCATCTAACTTCTCATATACCATCTTTGTAGATACACTAATCGGTGGTTTTGCAATCAATATATAACATTTCGGCATATCTGGAAGCGGGGTCAGGATTTCTCCGATTCCTTCCGCCAGCACGGTTCCCCGCATAATACAGTAGGGAACATCTGCTCCCAGCGTCACACCACGTTCCATCAACTCTTTCTGCGATAATCCCAGAGAAAACATCTGATTGATCCCGAATAAAACTGTCGCTGCATTGGAACTGCCGCCGGCCATTCCTGCTGCAACCGGAATATGCTTATCCAGCGTAATCTTCACACCCTCTGAAATCTGAAATTCTTCCATTAATAAGTTTGCTGCCTGATATGCAAGATTATTCTCATTTACCGGGAGATAAAAAAGATTGGTCGACAATTGAATCCCTGGCTCTTTCGTCCTTTCTATCTTAATCTGATCATAGAGATAGACCGTCTGCATAACCATCCTTACATCATGATATCCATTATCTCTCCGCCCCAGAACATCAAGCCCCAGATTAATCTTTCCCAGTGCCTTTAACTCTAATTTATCCATATGTTTTCTCCTTGTATCTTGTATACAGTGTTCTTATAGTATACTCATATTTTCTTTAAAAATCAATATCTTATCCCCTGATTTTATCTCCTCAGTCTCCAAATCATTGACTTCCATAATTCCTTGCACTGTTGTATGATAACGTTTCGCCAGATCCCACAGAATATCCCCGTCACGGACTGTATAGCCTGTAATTCCCGGGCGTTTCTCCATTTCTTCCATATCAATAGGTTGAAACTCTATTTCTTCTATATTCTGAATCATTACCGGGCTCTTCAAGAAGCTGTTGAATGCAAGCACTGCCTTAATCTCAATCTCATCAGTTCCCAAAAGGCTAACGGAAAGTTGTTCCACCGCATAGGTGAGTCCATAGGTCATATCTTCGGAAGTCTCATTGCTCTCCAGAAGATATGAAAACGGAATCATACCCTGCCATGTATCAAATGGAATCTCATCATCTGTTTTGACATACAGAAAACAGATATGAAGCACACCTTCAATCTGAATTCCTCCTTCTGTTACCTCCGTATGCTCTACTTGAATTCTGGCGTTGCTATGGCAGATCTGAAGGATATTATCTTTGATCTCTGGGAGCGAGAGTTGCTCGGTCACTTTACATTTCGAATGGTTCTGCATCAGAAGGCGTTCGAAGATCTCTTCTGACAGTTTTGGCACACAAGTCTTCTCCAGGGAATATGTATCCGTAAGAATGTCCATTTTTTCCTCTTCATAGACAATCAGTCGCACTTCCAATGTCGCTTCTACTCCAATCAGCCTCATCTCTCCATCTTCATCCATACGAACATCAATATTCACATCCGTCAATTCTGGATATATCTGATGATACATGGAATCTTCTGCTCCATAACATTCAATTCGTCCTTCATAGGGGATAGCCTGTTCCACCCAGTCTGTCTTCCCATCCACAGTCTCATAAAGGCAAAACAGCAGTAGTTCTCCTTGCATCTTCAATTCATCTGTCTCAAGTCGAGTATCTAATTTTCTGCTGGAAAGTTCTGTCCAGAGCAGTGTGCCGATATTTTCCTTTGTTCCACTTAATGCGGCCTCTTCCTTAATACGGTATGTATCTTTTTTCGTCAGGAATGCCCGAAGAAGCTCCCGATTCTCATATCTTTTATACAGTGGAGTATCACTCTCTATATCTACGGTAAGCTCATTTTCTTTCTTTCCTTCCGAACAGATGGTAAGTTCTGCCAGTGTTTTCAGATTCAGCTTTCTGGAATGAATAACCGTAACTGTCAGATCCACACTCGAAGATTGGACAAATAGATTCCCGATCGGCTCCTGCTCAAGATAGATCATTTCTTCAAATGGTATTCTTCCTTCAAGGCATGAAAGCCGATTTTCTCCCTCGTCCGTCACATACAGTACCTTAAAATTCAGTTTGCCGGATGCCCTTATATAATTTTCCACTACCTTCATGTCTTCTACATGTAAGGTTCCTTCCCCTAGTATCACTCGCTTCACATCACCCTTTGCATCTGGTACATTATAATCATCATCAATATAGAATTGATCTGTAATTGATTTTCCTGTCTGGTATGTCTGCATTTGTTTTGTCACATATTCCATGGTCAAGCCTCCTATCTGAATTCTACTTCTTTATCCGTATATTCCATTTTTATCACTACATAAGGACATGTCTTCTTCTTTAGAATCTTTTCTTCTTTTTCTGGTCCGAGAAGACTGGTCACTACACGGATTCCATTCTCAGTCTCATAACACTGCTCTACCTTCACACTATATCCAGTGGTATCCTGAACTCCATAACCTCTAGCTGCATACAGGTATCCTTTATCCCCATAAGTCAGCATCATCGGTTCTTCTTTTGATGCTTCAATCTCAGCCAGAAATTCTTCTGGTATCTCGTCGTGATCAAGCACAGTAAACTCAACATCTCGGAGTCTCTCTTCTTCCGTTTTTTTTACAGAACATGCCGTCAGAACCAACAATCCCAGTGACAGCAGAAGTATCTTACATATTTTTTTCATAATGCCCTCTTAACAGCATATCTTCTCTAACATCATACACAACAACGCTAGAAAAAATTCCAATTTTATAGTATAATAGTGAGTATTAATATGGAACACTATCGAAGGAGAACAACTATGAAAAACAACAAAAGACTATCTGGAATCTTGCTGCATCCCACTTCTTTTCCTTCTCCTTACGGAATTGGAGATCTGGGAGAAGTTGCCTATGAGTTTGTAGATTTTCTTGCAGAAGGAGGGCAGCATCTGTGGCAGATTCTTCCATTAACACCTACCGGATATGGAGACTCTCCTTATCAGAGTTTTTCAGCATTTGCCGGACAGCCGCTTTTAATCGCCCCTTCTCATCTGTTAAAACTTGGACTGATCACAGAGGCAGATCTGACAGATTGTCCGGTCTCAGATCCTGAGCACATTGATTATGGAAGTGTCATTCCATGGAAGCAGCAATTATTCAGAATTGCTTATGAACATTTTACAGATGGAACTTTTCACGATGAACAGTTTCTCTCTGACTTTAAACAATTTATAGAAGAACAGAATGAATGGCTGAATGACTATGCACTGTTTATGGCCTGTAAAGACGTACACAACGGAGCATGCTGGCTGGACTGGGCAGAAGAATACCGAATTCCGACCGAGGAATTCAGACAACACCTTCAAAGCACTTTGCATCATCAGATACAGTATTATCAATTTTTACAGTTTTTATTTTTTAAAGAATGGCTGTCACTGAAGTCTTATGCCAATGAACGTGATATTCAGATTATTGGGGACATTCCGATCTTTGTATCCATGGACAGTGCCGATGTATGGGCGAATCAGCACTTGTTTCAGCTGGACTCTAACGGCTATCCATTGAAGGTCGCCGGAGTTCCGCCGGATTATTTCTCCGCGACCGGTCAACTGTGGGGCAATCCGCTATATGCCTGGGATGCTCATTTAGAAGACGGTTTTACCTGGTGGATATCTAGGATCCGTCATCAGCTTCATTCTCTGGACATCTTAAGAATTGACCATTTCCGTGGTTTTCAGGCTTTCTGGGCGGTTCCTTATGGAGAAGAGACGGCTATCAACGGAGAATGGATCCTTGCACCAGGATATGAATTATTCCATGCAATCCAAGAGGCTTTAGGTGATGATCTTCCAATTATTGCAGAAGATCTGGGAATTATAACTGAAGAAGTAGAAGCACTTCGAGATGCATTCCATTTCCCTGGAATGAAAGTACTTCAATTTGCCTTTGATTCTCTGGGAGAGGGTTCTTACCTTCCGCATCAGTTCACTTCTCCTGACTGTGTCTGCTACACCGGAACCCACGACAACGACACTACGCTTGGGTGGTATCTGACTCTGAATCCGGACTGTCAGAAAAAAGTATGTCAATACACACGGAATAGAGATGTTGCTTATATCAGCCATGATCTGATCCGCACAGCGCTTGGAAGCATTGCACGCTATGCAATCTTTCCAATGCAGGATGTTCTTGGATATGGCTCATCCGCCCGAATGAATACACCAGGTAAAGCGTCCGGCAACTGGAGTTGGCGGTATAAAGAAGGGGTACTGAGTCAGGAATTAGCAGATGACCTGAAAGAAATGACACATTTATATGGAAGATATTAATGAAACACGCATCAAATTGGGAGGTTCATACAGATGATAAGGTTTCTACTTGTAGTATTATTTTTATTCCTGTATTTATTTTTGGGAATCCCGGTACTGGGCATTGAATGGATCATTGGAAAGTTCAACAAAAACTTGAGTGACTACCAGAGCCTTCGTCTGGTTCAATGGGCATTTAATGTAATTCTAAAGATCTCCGGTGTAGAAGTAACCGTAATCGGGGAAGAAAACGTACCGGATGAGCCCGTACTTTTTATCGGGAACCACAGAAGTTATTTCGATATTCTTCTTACCTATTCCCGATGCAGGCGCCTGACCGGATATGTTGCCAAAAAAGAGATGCTCCGTTACCCGCTTCTGCGCGACTGGATGAAACGCTTATATTGCCTCTTTCTGGATCGGGAGAATCCAAAGGAAGGTCTGAAGACAATTCTTCAAGCTATTGACTATGAAAAAAACGGAATCTCTATCTGCATCTTTCCAGAGGGGACTCGCAATGATGGCGAGGAACTAAGCATGCTTCCATTCCACAATGGTTCTTTTAAAATTGCAGAAAAATCTGGCTGTGCCATTGTTCCGATGAGTCTGAACAACACTGTCTCTATCTTTGAGGCTCATCTCCCATTTATTCGGAAGACACATGTAGTGTTAGAATATGGCAAACCAATCTATATGAAAGATATGGATAAAGAAACCAAAAAGCATATCGGAGAATATTGTCAGAATATTATCCAGGAAACAATTAATAAAAACCAGGCGCTTGTATAGCGTCTGGTTTTTTGGTTCATCTACTTTCCGTATTTTTTACTGTTCTCTTCGCGGGTCTCTGCCAATGCCTGTTTAAATATATCGGCTTTCATCTTCCATGACAACTTCAGTGGCTGGAAGATCTTCCCAGTCTTGTGCATAAAGAAATCGTAAAACCCTTCTGCATCTCCCAAAGTAAAATCGCCCTTTGGAATCATATGAAGATCATCATTATTTACATTAATATAAAAATAATTATCATCTGCATACATGAATTCGACTTCTCCATACTTAATCCTCTGCTCATCTCCTGCATCTGGATTATCTACCCGGAATTCACTCTCCCCAAAGATAAAATGAATCTCACTCTTCTTTTGATAATTGACATCCGCCTTTGCCAGCTTAGAAAATGCGATTCTCTTTCTTACTGCCGTAAAAGCTAATATAATCACGGCAATTACGGCAAAAATATAGGTCAGTACCGTTCCTTTTCCTAATGCTGCAAGTGTCAGACTGCAGATGGAAAGCACTACAAGTCGAAAAGTAATATGGATGTTCCTTGCCGCTTCGCGAAATGTAATGAAATCTTTTAACACTTGATCGGTATGTTTGGTTCTTACTTCATAAACTGGGGTCATATTTGACTTCTCCTTATATCTTCGTTCATATTAATACTTGTCTACCATTATAGTATGAATCCGCAATTTCCACAAGGACTACTTTTTCTTTTACATTTTCTTCATCTGGTGCTATAATATAGCGGAATATATTATTCATAACGGTTTGAAAAAAAGGAGTATGAAAAAGAATGAACAGACAAGATCTAACTTTGCTGACAGACCTGTATGAACTTACAATGATGCAGGGATATTATGCAAAAGGGCAAAATGAAAAAGTTATCTTTGACGTATTTTTCCGCCAGAACCCTTGCAACAATGGTTATTCTGTTTGTGCCGGATTAGATCAGGTCATTGATTACGTAAAAAATCTGAACTTCACTTATGATGATGTAGATTATCTGAGAGGTCTTGGAATATTCAGCGAAGACTTTCTCCACTACTTAAGCGGTTTTCATTTCAGCGGCGATATCTATGCAATTCCTGAGGGAACAGTTGTATTTCCAAAGGAACCTCTGTTAAAAGTCGTTGCACCTATCATGGAAGCTCAGCTTGTGGAGACTGCTATTCTGAATATCATTAATCACCAGTCTCTGATTGCTACAAAGGCATCCCGTGTTGTATTCGCTGCAAACGGTGACGGGATCATGGAATTTGGACTGCGAAGAGCGCAAGGACCAGATGCTGGTCTGTATGGTGCAAGAGCCGCAATCATTGGCGGATGTGTCGGAACTTCCAATGTTCTGGCAGGAAAGCTTTTTGACGTTCCAGTCATGGGAACTCATGCTCACAGCTGGATCATGAGCTTTCCAGATGAGTACACTGCTTTTAAAACTTATGCAGAGATGTATCCAGATAATTGTACACTGCTGGTAGATACTTATGATACCTTAAAATCCGGTGTTCCGAATGCAATTCGCGTATTCCGGGAATTCCGTGATGCAGGTAAGCCTTTTAAGAAATATGGCATTCGCCTGGACAGTGGTGACTTGGCCTACTTATCGAAAGAAGCACGCAAGATGCTGGATGCTGCAGGATTCACGGACGCAACCATCTGTGCTTCCAATGATCTGGACGAGTATCTGCTGCACGATCTGAAGATGCAGGGAGCCGCTATTAACTCCTGGGGTGTCGGTACGAACCTGATTACCTCCAAAGACAATCCTTCTTTTGGCGGTGTATACAAACTCGCTGCGATTCAGAATGAAGAAGGCGAATTTGTACCAAAGATTAAAATCTCAGAAAATACGGAAAAAATTACTAATCCTGGTAACAAGACAATCTATCGAATCTATGATAAAACAACTGGAAAAGTAAAGGCTGATCTCATCTGCTTTGTCGGAGAGACCTTCAACACCAATGAAGATATGCTTTTGTTCGATCCAATTGAGACTTGGAAAAAGACGAAACTTCCTGGCGGTTCCTACACCCTGAGAGAGATTCTTGTTCCAGTCTTTAAGAATGGTGAATGTGTCTATAAGTCACCTTCTGTGAAGGAGATTGCAGAATATTGTAAACGGGAGAAAAAGACACTTTGGGAAGAGACAAAACGTCTCTTTTACCCTCACAGAGTTTACGTGGATTTATCTCCGCGACTCTATGAAGTCAAGAAATCTTTATTGGATCAAATGAATATGACAGAATAAAAATGACAGTAAAAAAGGAGACCAATTTTTATGAAGATTATTGTATTAGCAGGCGGACTTAGTCCTGAACGCGATGTATCATTAATATCTGGTGCAGGGATCTGCAAAACTTTAAGAGAACAAGGACATCAGGCATTCTTACTGGATGTATATTTTGGATATCCTTATGATCCTCAGAAACTCGAGGAAGTCTTTGATCTTCCTGGAGCAGGTCTTGAAATTGCAGAAGGTATCAAGACCACTGCTCCTGATCTGGAAGCTTTAAGAAAATCACGTCCTGACCAGTCTGATTGTTATCTTGGTCCAAACGTCATTGAGTTATGCCGCATGGCAGACATCACATTTATGGGACTTCACGGTTCTGTTGGGGAAAATGGAAAATTGCAGGCAACTTTTGATATTCTGGGCATCAAATATACTGGCCCGAACTCCCTTGGATGTGCTGTATCTATGGATAAACTGCTCACCAAAGAGATCTACAAGACTGCCAAAGTTCCGACCCCTCGCGGGACCTCTCTTACTCCAAAGACCAAAGATACGCCTTTGGATAAGTTAGGATATTATCTTCCACTGGTGATAAAACCATGTTCCAATGGTTCCAGCATCGGTGTATACATCGTTCATACAGAAGAAGAATATCTCGATGCAATTCATCAGTCTTTTGATGTTGCTCATGAGGATGAAGTCATCGTTGAACCTTATATCAAGGGGCGTGAATTTGCCTGTGGAATTCTTGCCGGCAAAGCTCTCCCGTTAGTCGAAATCATTCCAAAAGATGGTGTCTTCAATTATGAAAATAAATATCAGACCGGTGGTGCTCAAGAGATCTGTCCACCGATATCTATTGATGAGGATACACAGGCACAGATACAGCGTGCCGGCGAAAAAGCATTCGAAGCACTACGTATGGATGTATATGCCCGTGCTGATTTTATTATCGATGATGCAGATGGTAAATTCTATTGTCTTGAGATGAATGGTCTTCCGGGAATGACTCCTGCCAGCCTTCTACCAAAAGCTGCCAAAGCTGCCGGCATCGAATATAGTGACTTGTGTATGAAGATCATCGAAGAATCTTTCAAAGCACGTTATAACAACTAGAAACGAGGAGATGCACTATGAAAAACCTCACTTTAAGAAATATTACCAAAGCTTGTCAGGGAACTTATCACGGAGATACTTCCATTCTAGATCAGGAAGTAGACGGTGTTGTGATTGACAGCCGTAAAGTTCAGCCCAATTATCTGTTCGTTGCTATTGATGGTGAAAGAGTCAATGCTCATAAATTCATTCCTGATACCATCGAAAAGGGGGCACTTTGTGTCGTTTCCCATGAAGATCTTGGAGACACAGACTATCCTTATATACTGGTTGAATCTACCGGACAGGCACTACTGGACATTGCCAAGTTATACCGTGATTCTTTTGATGTAAAAGTAATTGGTATCACCGGAAGTGTGGGAAAGACCAGCACAAAAGAAATGATTGCTTCTGTTGTAGCTCAAAAGTACAACGTTCACAAAACGATTGGCAATTTTAACAATGAGTGGGGACTTCCTATCACAATTTTCGAGATGAATGAAAGTCATCAGGTAGCAATTCTGGAAATGGGAGTCAATCACTTTGGAGAGATGCGCCGTCTTTCTTCTGTTGCAAGCCCGGATATCTGCGTGATTACCAATATCGGAGTCGCACATCTGGAATTCTTCAAGACAAGAGAAGGAATCCTTCAGGAAAAATCACAGATGATTCAGGACATGAAAGATGGCGGTACGATCATTCTCAATGGAGATGACGATCTCCTGTCTCGAGTAGGACCAATCAAGGGGGTAGCACCTATATTCTTTGGTCTTGATGAGGATAATCAATTCTATGCTGACCAGATTCAGCCATTGGGATTACGAGGAACTTCTTGTACAATTCATCTCCCAGACGATACTTCTTTTGAATGTATCGTTCCGCTTCCCGGAAAGCATATGATCTTCAATGCTCTTGCCGGAACTGCCGTTGGATATACATTAGGACTTACTCCGGAAGAAATCAAAGCCGGAATTGAAGGTCTTCCTTCTATCCCAGGGCGCAATAATATCATCAAGACAGACCGGATGATTATTCTGGACGACTGTTACAATGCTAACCCGATATCCATGAAAGCATCCATTGATGTATTGGATATGGCCATTGGCCGCAAGATTGCTGTGCTTGGTGATATGGGTGAGCTAGGCGAGAAAGCAGGAGAACTTCACCGTGAAGTCGGAGAATATGCAGCTTCTCACGGAATCGATCTGGTGTGTGGAATCGGAGACCTTTCGAAAGAACTGGTCGATGGCGCTTTAAAAACTGCTTCTTCCACAGAAGGATTATGGTTTGCTACGAAAGCAGACTTTTTGAATGCAATCAGGGACATCATAAAAGATGGTGACAACATTCTTGTAAAGGCATCCCATGGCATGAATTTCCCTGAGATTGTAGATGCCTTAAAAAACATATAGCAGGAGTACTATTATGAGTTATCAGATTCTTGCATTGGACTTAGATGGCACACTAACCAATTCCAAAAAAGAGATTACAAAACCAACCTTAGATGCATTGATTGAGATACAAAAAGCCGGAAAAAAAGTAGTTCTTGCCAGCGGACGCCCTACAAATGGCGTTCTTCCACTGGCAGAACAGCTTCATCTGGCAGATTACGGCAGCTATATTCTGTCTTTTAATGGAGGTCGTATTACGGATTGCCGCAGCAAGGAAATAGTCTACAATAAAGTCTTACCCGATAACGTTGCGGAGCCAATATTCCATATTGCAAAAAAATATGCCGGAATAGATATTATCGGCTACACTCCAGATCGTTTACTCTCTGGTATCAGACCGAATCAATACAGTGAACTAGAATCACACATTAATCATATGCCGATTGAAAGGGTTGAAGATTTTCCTTCACACATTACAGAACCAACGAATAAGATTCTGATCACGGGAGAACCTTCCATAATTCAAAGAGTCAAGGATGAAGTATGCGATTATTTCCACTCCTATCTGAGTATCTATTGCTCGGACCCTTTCTTTTTGGAAATTATGCCACGTGGAATTGATAAAGCGCACTCTCTGCTGCGGCTACTGACGAGTATCGGTCTAACTACAGATGAGATGATCTGCTGCGGCGATGGCTACAATGACCTGACTATGATTGAAGTTGCAGGTCTTGGCGTTGCCATGGCAAATGCACAACCGGATGTATTGGAAATTGCAGATTACATTACCAAATCCAATGATGAAGATGGAGTTCTGCATGTCATCAATCAGTTCATGCGTTAAAATTCATAAACAGAGTTTTTATAGAATAGAATAACAGGCGAAAAATCATCTCTGGTTTTTCGCCTGTATGATTATACGCCCGTCTCATCAAATTCAGGGATAAAGCTGTCCGACGCCACTTCACCTTCCTGTATAAATCCGTATTCAACACCGATCTCGAGTGCATAATCCACTACTTTTTCATATTCACGTTTTGTAACCTTTCGCTTTAAAAGGGAATCTTCTGCCACTTGAGGCATTGGGGTATACTGATTCATGATACTGATCATAATCTGATCTCCATACGTTTCATATAAATATCGGATTACTTTTTTTGAATCTCTAACATGCCCCGGAAGCACCAGATGCCGAACTATCACACCCTTTTTCATCAATCCGGTAATCTCATCCACATCAGGGCTTCCTACCTGTCTCACCATCTCTTGTAACGCTTCTTTGGCATATTCAGGATAATCCAATGCATGAGAATATTCCTGTGCCAGTTCCGGCTCCATATACTTAAAATCAGGCAAGTAGATATCCACGTACCCTTTCAACATCTGAAGTGTCTCTACTTTCTCGTATCCACTGGTATTATACACTACGGGAAGTCTAAGCCCTCGCTCTTTTGCCAGATCTAAAGCATCTATGATCTGTGGAACATAATGCGTTGGTGTCACCAGGTTAATATTATTCGCACCTTGCCCCTGAAGCTCCAGAAATATCTCTGCCAGACGTTCCACACTGATCTTCTTTCCGACCTCATTTCTTGCAATATGATAATTCTGACAAAAAACGCATCCCATATTACATCCAGCGAAAAAAACTGTTCCTGATCCATCTTTCCCTGAGATACAGGCCTCTTCCCACATATGCAGGGCTGCCCTTGCCACAACAACATCTGCCGTTTCTTTACAATAACCTTTTTGTCCCATTACACGATTCACATGACATTGCCTAGGACACAAAGTACAATCTTCAAGTCTGGAATCCTTTCTCATCTGCAAATTTACTCTCCTATCAGTTACTTTGGACATACATTCCTCTGATTATTATAACATAAAAACAATTATGACTGAACCATTCCAATTTATTTGTCATAATATTCGCAGACTCTTGACCTAGTTGTAAAAACTATGTATCATGTTATTGATTGTATTATTTTAAAGCATTAATATTATACACCCGAGAGGAGATTCCCAATGAATCCAATCATTCTTGTTGCAGAGACCGGTTCTGATCTGACACCAGAACTTGCCTCTCAATATAATATCAAAATTGTTCCGATGCACGTCTCTTTTGACACAGAGACCCTCGATGACGGATCATTTCCTGTTGAGAAAATCTGCGATTACTACCATGATACTCGTAAGCTTCCCAGAACCAGCGGATGTTCACCGGAAGATTTTATTACAACTTTTGATGAGATTCACGAGCAATATCCAGACTCTCAGATTCTATATCTTGCATATTCTGCAGTGACCACTTGTTCCTATCAAAGTGCACTCATTGCTGCGCAAGACCGTGATTACGTCACTGCAATCGATACCAAGCAAGTATCCATCGGACAAGCTGCTGTCGTGACTGCTGTCGCTAAGCTTCTCAAGGAACATCCCGAGATGACTATTGAAGAGGCTGCAGATGCTGCCAGAGAACTTCTTTCACGGGCAAAAATGTGTTTCCTTCCAGATAATCTGGAATTCCTGCGTGCCGGCGGCCGTGTCAGCAACGCTGTCTGTCTTGGAAGCCGCATCTTAAACATTCATCCATGTATTGAAATCCTGGATGGCAAACTCGTAGCCACGAAAAAGTACCGGGGAAAGATGAAAAAAGTAGTCCGACAACTTATTGAAGACTATTCCGACAGCTACCGTCTGGAGCGCGACGTTCTGTGGATGTATATACGATCGGCCTGCAGGATGAGATACGTGCCGCTGCCGAAGAGACGGCCAAAGCATGCGGATTTAAAGAAATACACTGGATTCAGGCACAGGGCGTTATTACAACCCATGGCGGTCCTGCAGCTTTTGGAATTGCCGGATTTTCAAGCATTTCCTGATAACCAAAAAGGAAGTGTAAATCATCATGATATCTACATAAAAAAAGGCCATTGCACTATGGATGAATATCATCTATGGTGCAACGACCCTTTATTTCATTCTGTATTTACTTTGTCTTTACATACTCATTGATTGGTCTCAGCATATATTCGTTATATGGGAACTGATCTGTTGTAACATAACCTGCCGGTGCATCGATCAGCTGTGCAATGCGGTTGACCAGTGTTGCACAGGTAAGTTCAACGGTCGCCGGACGATTGACGATACTTGTTGTATTCGGTTCTCCATACAACGTCCATTCATTCTTATCATATTCTTCCGGTGCATATACCTTGCCGACACATTCCGTCTCCAGAGTAATTCCCTCTGCTGTCTCTGTCGTTACAATCGCACGCATTCCTGTCGCATCACCGGCTTTGATCGTAGCGCCCAGTGTCTTAGATTCCAGGTCTGTCGGCCATGTGCATGGAACACATTTCTGCGTCTGAGAAGTAATGGTAAGTCCAAGCTTGCTTGCAAGCCATCCATTCTGGTTCCACATATACGACGGAACGTATTCTCCACTTTCAACCTTTTCCTTAATCTCCTCAGATGACCACTTATTACAAGTTGCAATCTTCTCTTCAAACTCATCCAGAGGAAGTCCTGCTCCATGGCCCTCTGCCAGTGCTATTCCATAATCTTCTACATCATACCAGCTGCTGCCTACAATCTTCTTTACCTGGAAAGAAGAACCCATCAGATTCGTGACCATGGTGCCCCAGAAAAGGTCACAGTAGCCAACACCTGTAAGTGTACATCCACCTTCTTTTGCAAGTGCATCCAGCTTCTTCGTCAATGCAGGTGAAGAATTCCACGGATATAATGCTTCTTCACAGGTTGTAATTGCATTTACCCCGTGCTTTGCACAGATGGTAAAGATATCTTCCAGCTCTGCCACCGTGCTGCGGGTGGCAATGATGCATACATCCGGCTTTAACTCTCCAATGATTCGATCAGCATCTGCTGCCGGAGAAACGCTTACTCCAACAGCTGGATATCCATTTCCAATGATCTCACTGACATCCTTGCCAAACACTGCCGGATTCATATCGAATGCTGCCAGCAGTTCACATCCCTTTTCCATCGCATAGCGCATAAGCCAGCGGCTCATTCTTCCACATCCATACTGTACATACTTAACTTTACGATTCATACTGATACCTCCTATGATAATCTCATTTTTCGTTCCTTTGTTATATTATTATCATAGTGGTTATTGTTGGTATAAAGTCAATACTTTTTCATTAAAAATTCAGCTATAAAATAACCGGAATCTGAATCTTACTGAATATGTGTCGCTTTTTTTCTTCCAGAACCGGGAAATCTATGATTGCCTCGCAAAGATAATCTCCGACGATCTGATATCCCATATCTTCTATATATGCGAGCAATGTCCTTGCGTTTTCCGCTTCCTGGGAAAAATCACTGGAACACATACATACATAAGTCGCAGCCGGAACCCTTTCGCAATCTTTTATATCTATACGTTCATCCACAAACAGAAACACTTCCTTAGAGGTAAGCCTCCCAAACTTCAGATCCTCTTTACGGATAATCGTTCCGATATTGCAGAATAATGACAGCGGAATATCGTGGCTTACAAGATGCTGTTTTAACTGGCGCAGCATATACTCATATCCTGCCTCATCCTGCTCAAAAAAATCCTGTTCACATTCACACCTGTAGATCTGCCTTTCTGACTGATACTCCAGGAATATCTGTCCGTTCTTCGGCAGCGCTTCGTATCGCTTATAGTTATCCAGTACCCGGTTCAGGGAGCTCTTTACCCTGGTCAGCTGCTGAAGACGCTCTTCAATGTCCTTCGACTGCATCTCCAGTTTCTGCCGGATCACATCCGCATCATCATTTTCCAGCATATCCTTGATCTGCTTTAATGTCAGTCCGTACCGTTTCATATTCTGGATCAGGTCGATTCTTGCCGACTGCAGGATGTGATAATAACGATATCCGCTTTCCGGATCCACCTCCTGTGCTTTGAGCAGCCCCTCCCTGTCATACAAGCGCAGGGTCTGCTCAGATATATGATTCAATTGTGCCATCTGTCCGATTGTTAATCTCTGTAAATCCATTGTAAAACCTTATCCTTACTATAATGTTTTATATACCTTTAATCTACATAACAGAGGCATCATCGTCTCACTAAGCGCACAGATCTTATCAGCGGCACACACGATCCAAGCTTCTTTAGTACTAGGTGGTATTGGAGTCAGAGGAAACATATGACAGTAGATCATATTTCTTTCTGTTTCCGTAAGCTGAAATTCCTTGTCTGCATTTTCCAGGGCTCTCCTGGGATGTGTAAATCCATGAAACCGATGACTTCTGTCCTTTACATGCCAGTCATATAAGAAATAATCATGCAGCAATGCACCTCTGATCAGGGCATAGTAATCTACATCGAGATGATATTTTTCTGCAATCTTACAGCTTACACAGGCAACATTGATACTATGCTGAAAAATCGTTGTTACTCCATGCTGATAGTATCTTCGTTCCATACCAAGTCGGCTCTCACCCTCCAACTTCTCTGCCAATTGAAGAACCTGCAATTTTCTTCTGTTCACAGACATCCACTCCTTCTGCTAAGATTACGGTTCCGTGTCTTTCAGATCGTCTCCATAGACACCTTCATCATAGCAGAAATCATCGGGAATGAAAAGTCTCTCGCCAGGATCAATTTCCATAATGCAGAATGCCTGCGCTGGAGCGTTCCAGGTTCTCTTTAGCCTGGCGAATATTGACCACTTCTGTTTCTGTTACTTTGTCCACTCTAAGATTTGACAATAATTTGGAAAGTGCGTTCATGTCACCCTTTATCTGCTTCTTCTGTGCTTTCTCAATCTGCTTACCTCCGGCTTTCAACGCTCTTTGAGTCTCTCCCAGAAGCTTCTGGGCATCTCCTGACAGTTCAAGGGCTTCCTTTCGCAGGTTATCCTGTCCTGCATATTGCTGTGCATCGCGCATTGCCTGCTCAATCTCAGCATCTGACATACGGTCGTCTGCCGTGATGGTAATGGACTGTTCCTTACCGGTGTCCAGATCCTTCGCAGATACCTTCAGGATACCGTTGGCATCAATATCAAATGTTACTTCAATCTGAGGAACTCCGGCCGGAGCGCGGCGGATTCCCTTCAGACGGAATTTTCCGATGGATTTATTATCCTTTGCCATCGGACGTTCTCCCTGAAGGACATGAATCTCTACATCTCTCTGGTACGGTGCTGCCGTTGAAAAGATACGGGAATAACGGGTCGGCAGAGTAGAATTCCGTTCTACCAGCTTTGTTGCCACACCTCCTACCGTTTCTATGGAAAGGCTAAGCGGCGTAACATCCAGAAGGAGCAGATCTTTTCCTGTGCCTGCTGCTACCAGAGAATTCCCCTGCAAAGTACTTCCGAGAATAGCCGCACCCATAGCGACACATTCATCCGGGTTGATATTTTTCGAAGGTTCCTTTCCAGTGAGGAGCCGCACCTTCTCCTGCACTGCCGGGATTCTTGTCGAACCTCCCACCAGCAGGACACGGCTAAGATCCGATGCAGAGATCTTCGCATCCCTCAGAGCATTCTGTACCGGTCCTGCAGTACATTCAATCAGGTCACCGACCAGTTCCTGGAATTTCGCACGTGAAAGTGGCATCTCCAGATGGACCGGCTCTCCCTTTGCCTGGGTCAGATAAGGCAGTACAATATTCGTAATCTCCGCTGTTGACAGTTCTTTCTTTGCCTGCTCTGCCGCTTCACGGATCCTCTGCATTGCCGCAAAATCTCTGCTCAAGTCAATCCGATTCTGCCGCTTGAATTCTTCGGCCAGCCAACGGGTAATCCTTTCATCAAAATCATCTCCACCCAGATGATTATCTCCTGCCGTGGCAAGGACTTCGATGATTCCGTCACCAATCTCAATGATAGAGACATCAAAGGTTCCGCCGCCCAGATCGTAGACCATGACCTTCTGTGCCTCACCATGATTCAATCCATAAGACAGGGCTGCACTGGTAGGCTCATTGATGATTCGCTTCACATCTAGCCCAGCAATCTTCCCTGCGTCCTTGGTAGCCTGCCTTTGAATATCATTAAAATACGCAGGAACCGTAATGACTGCCCCTGCAACCTCTTCTCCCAGAAATGCTTCCGCATCTTTTTTCAGCTGCATCAGTACCATCGCACTGATTGTCTGTGGCTTATAGACCATTCCGTCTATCTTTGTGCACCAGTCGGTTCCCATGTGTCTTTTCACAGAACTGATAGTACGATCCGGATTCGTAGCCGCCTGCCGCCTGGCCGTATCCCCTACAAGCCACTCTCCATTTTTGGCAAATGCGACCACGCTCGGTGTTGTCCGGCTTCCCGAACTGTTCGGAATAATGACGGGCTGTCCATTCTCAATGACAGCCACACAACTATTGGTAGTTCCCAAGTCGATTCCTATTACTTTGCTCATGATAATCTCTTCACCTTAACCCTTCAAAATCAATCAAAATATCTTCTAGATATTACATATCACAAATCCTGAAAAGCAAAACGAAAAGTTCACTTAACTTTATAAAAAATATATTAATTTCAGACAATTCTCAAAAACCAGGGCATCCGTTTTTTGACCGATGCCCCTATTGTTATCCTCAATTTAGTTATTCACCTGGCTTGCTAGTTCAACACAATCGCATTGATAAAAGCCGCAACCATTCTGGAAATTACTAATCCACTGAATTCATCCAAGCATCAACTGGATTATTCCAACAGTTCTCTGGGATTTGCCACAATCATCTGCCGGATATCCCCGGCAGAGATACCAGATTCATGCAGTTTTTCAACAAACTGCTTCATTCCTTCTTCCGGATCCGGGCTTTGTATCTGGCCCAGATCCGAAGACAAGAGTATATGCCCCGCGCCTGCATGACGGATACTTTCCAGAATCTCTTCCCAGTCACAGAGATGATAATAAGGCGTATAGTAACAATGCTCCAGCATGGCACCACAAGCCAGATATTCTCTCTGCAGTTCTAACTCTGCCCTCGTAACAGGGAAAGATACATGACTTACAATGGATCTGCGAATTCCCATATTCGATGCTGCTCTTAACAGAGCAAGACTTTCAAATGGCGCAAGATGCCCCGTTGCAAGAATCATATCCTGCTCCCGAATCTGTTGCAATACCGGATATACTTCCGGTATCAATTCCTGACTCTCATTTAGGATCCGAATCTTCTCACGACAATTCCGTTGCTCATTCTCTACACCCAGATGTCCTTTCTGGTGCGACCTCTGATAATCTGCGTCCTGATACGCATCAACCGTCGGGAACCAGACAATCCGACCGCCCATCTTTCCACAGGCATAGACCGCAGCTTCATTCAATCCTCCGACTGCGTGATTCAGCACAATTCCTCCATAAACCTTTATCGAAGGGAACTCTTCCGATACAGTAGCTGCCCTTGCTGCAGTATCCCCTTGATGACATTTACAGACAAATCCATCCATTCCTGCTGCCTGATACTTCTTTGCCAGCTGGATGTCGGTATACTTTCTTGGTACAAGATCCGGAGCTGTGTGCACATGCAGATCTATCGCTCCCTGAATTAACATTTCTCCTGTCTCCGACATAAATCTATCCTCCCGATGCTGATGAAAACGTTACGTTGATTTTCACTGATATCATAACAATACACCTATTCAGGTCTTCTGTAAAATAGCAAATTCTCTTTTCACTACTCGGTCAATCATATTGACCATCTGGTCTGTTTGTGATATTCTATAAAACAGACTTATTGGTTTGTTTTTAAACCCATTAGTAAATAACATTCTCAATATGCTTGAATATTAAGCCTAACAGGAGGTCAGGATATATGAAACGCGAAGAAAAAAGCGCCTTATCCAGGCAGCGAATTCTGGATGCTGCTACAGAAGAGTTTTCCCAAAAAGGCTATGAAGGCGCATCCCTAAATACTGTCTGGGCAAAAAAAGGCATCTCCAAAGGAATTATTTATCATCATTTTAAGGATAAAGATGAGCTGTACCTGTTCTGCGTGGAAGCTTGCTTTCGCAGATTTACCTCTTTCCTGCAATCTACAGCAGATAATCTGACCGGCACAGCTAGCGAACGTTTTCAGGAATATTTTAATGCCAGACTTCGGTTCTTCTCAGACAACCCAGAACAGCTCGGGATCTTTATTGATGCCTCTTTTCGTTCTCCAGAAAAGCTCAGGCCTCAGATTGCCCAGATACGTCAGCCTTTTGATTCGCTGAATATTGCAGTACTTACGGAGCTCCTCAAAAGTGAGCCCCTGCGCCCGGGTCTTTCTGTGGATCTGGTGGCAGATGATTTCCGAATGTATATGGATTACTTTAACCTGCACTACAAAATAGATTCTCATGGGACTTATGAACAAGATGATATTCTTCGAGAACACGAAGAAACATGCCGTCGTCAGTTGGATATTCTGCTATACGGCGTATTAGATATTAGATAATAATCAATCATAGAAATGACAGGAGGAATGGAAATGAACTTATCTCTCTATATATTAAGATGGATCTGCACACTGGCAGTTGCGTTTCTTGCTGGAAAATTAATTACAAAACTTCGAATGCCCTCTATCTTAGGATGGCTGATCACTGGAATGCTTCTCGGTCCAAATGCCGCCGGTCTTCTGCCACAGGAAGTCATGAATTCCGAATGGTATAAATTAATCATTACCTGGATGCAGTGCGCTTTTGGGCTGATGCTTGGAACCGAACTGATCTGGGCAAAAATCAAAGCATACGGAAAAGCATTGATTGTCACAACTCTGACACAGTCCCTCGGAACATTTGCTTTTGTCTCCTTCCTGTTTGCCATTGTATTCTCGCTCTCCGGAGTACCCGTCTATCTGGCATTTGCATTCGGAGGCATCGCCCTTGCAACAGCTCCTGCACCTGCACTTTCTATCGTACAGGAATTCCACACACACGGAGCTGTAACAGACACATTGCTTCCAATGGCAGTCCTGGATGATATCGTTGGAATTGCCGTCTTCTTCACCGTCAATTCCTTCATCGCCCGTGCGGTCTCCGGTGGTTCTGTTCCACTGTATATGATTCCAGTCATGATCTTCTTACCAATCATCATCGGAATTGCCACTGGATGGATTGCCGGACTTTTCCTGAAGAAGAATCCCGGAAAAGCAGGAACCCTGATCAGCCTTTTACTTGGCATCACCGCCACAGCTGCAATCGGCCTCTTCTGCAATACAACAGTATTTACGAATATTACTTTAAACTATATGCTGATGGGTGTATCTTTCTCTGCCGTATTCTCTAATATGATCCCAGAAAAGCAGCTTCAGAATCTGGTCGACTGGTTCCATCCGATCCTTGTTGCCCCATTCCGGAGTATCTCTGGTCTTCACCGGAATTATCTGCTCCGTCCTGGCTGTCTCCGAGCCCGAACTTGCAGTCATCGTGAAAGGAACCATCGCAGCTGCAGCCGTCATCAATGAGATTATTGCTGTGATTGCGGCAAAGAAAGGATTCGAGCTGGCAGGGGAAATCACGACTGCGTAAATATAATACTCCAGCTCCAGATCAATGCCAATATGCAATGACATTCTATTCATGAAGATATAAGTACGAACCTTAATCCGCTGTTATTTTTAAAGTTCCCAGAACACAGATTGCGAACTCCAGAGGCAGATCATACGGAAGATTGTGACCTCCCGGATATATGACAACATGCTTTTCTATCTGCTCTGCCAGACGGTATGTCTCTTGCACATATACGGTATTCCCACTTCTTTCTCCGACTGCCAGTGTAATCCTGTCTGCCTTTTCATGCATCTTCTCTAAATCAGGCTGATACTGAAGTAAGCCCGGGACTTCCTTTGTAAATGCATATTCAACATTATCCAATTCGCGAAGAGATACTTTCTCTGATTTCTTCGGACTTCTCGGATCCGGCGAACCTATATGCTCAGAAAAACGAAGCAACACCATATTGTATTTCTTTCTTTCAATCAAATGTGATGTCTCCGTTACCCAATTTCGAAATTCAATATCTTCCCTTAGCATATGCCCTATCATTGCAGGTTCATACATAATTAAGTGTCTGACTCTTTCAGGATATTCCTGCAGGAAGTACTGTCCTATGACTGCTCCTGCACTTGCCCCTGCTATCGTAACTTTCTCAATACCCAGGGCATCCAGAAGTCCCAGAATATCCTCTGCCTGATCCTCCATATGAAATTCCGGACATTCTTCACATTTACTTCTCGAATATCCTCTTCGATCATAACAGATTACCTGATAATATCGAGATAATATTTTCGCAGTCTGTTCATATAATTCTGCATCAACGATCACACCATGAATAAGTAATAACGGCTCTCCTTCCCCGTAAATTTCATAAAAAAGTTTTCCATAATCTCTTTGCAAATACATGTCAATTCACCGCCATTTCACATCTAAAAATTATACTACTATATTTTTTTCTTCCAAAGGTCTATAATACACACAGAACCAACATCCAAAGGAGGAAAACACATGCCTGCCATCTACTACTCATACTATACACCAATCTCTGATTCCATCTCTGACGTCAACAGGCAGGAACACGAACTTGGGCGAACACTTCTTATTCAAGGGATTCGAGATCTCTTTCAGATTCCTCTGACGCGCGATGAAATCAATACAATTCTAACACCAGATATCAACGGCAAACCCTATCTTCCGGATTATCCAGAAATCTGTTTCAACATCACTCACTGTAATCAACTGGTCGCATGCGCATTCCACAACAGACCAATTGGCATTGACGCTGAATGCCCTGGATATTTCCCCGAAGTTTTGATTAACCGCGCATTATCTGAAAGGGAAAAATGCTTCCTTCACTCCAACGGTGATGACATTCCCCAAAAACAGGAATGGTTTTATCGCCTATGGACATTGAAAGAAGCATATGTGAAAAAAATCGGAATTGGTGTCGATACCAACCTTACAGATTTCTCTTTTTCCTTTATTAACGATAAGGATGAATTGTCTGTCATCTGTTCAGACTCCTCCGTTTCCTGCTATCAGACGCAATTGTCACATGGACAGATTTTGTCCGTCTGCTATGAAGATAACGGAGAGCCCATTAAGCTCGTTTCTTGCTCTCAGCTGCACGAACTGCAGAGATAACGACATTTCCTTTAATCTCAGATACCGGTGCTCCTCTGGAACAATCACATACAATACTGTTAAATCCCTGGAGCATTGGTCCGTATGCATTCGCATGACCAAATTGCTGAATCAGCTTCACTGCTGTATTTCCAACATTCAGATCCGGCCAGATCAATACATTAGCTTTTCCGGCAACTTTGCTTTCACGCTTTACTTTCTTCTCTGCAACTGCAGGGACGATTGCTGCATCCAGCTGGAATTCTCCATCGATCGCCAGATCCGGACGAAGCTCATTTGCAATCTTTAACGCCTCTGTAACCTTGTCAATCAGTTCGCCCTGACCGCTGCCAAGTGTAGAATAGCAAACCATTGCACATCTTGGTTCCCATCCCAGAAGCTCCTGCACGGTATCACACGCAGAGATGGCAATACTGGCCAGCTGCTCGGCACTTGGATTCGTGCAGACTGCACTGTCACCTACCGCCAGAAGAGAACCTTCACTTCCTTCATATCCCGGAATATCAGCAAGTCCGATACTGGAAATTGTACTGATTCCCGGTTTCATGCCAATAATCATCTGACCTGCCAAAAGCACGTCACCTGTTGTATTGTCGATTCCTGCAAATGTAACATCTGCTTCGCCAACTCTCTGCATAGCCATTGCATAATACAATGGATCCTGCATACGCCTTCCAAGCGCCTTCTCTTTGAAAATGGTTCCCGGCTGTTTCACATATTCACTGATGATTTTATTCGTATACTCTTCATCATGGATATCCACAAAAGTAAATACAGATGGGTCGTATCCTCTTTCTTTGGCAAGCTTTTTCAGTTCTTCTGCATTGCCCACAAGTAACGGAATGATGTATCCTTCTTTTCCAGTCTCATAAGCTGCCTGCATCATTTTCTCATTTGCAGCCTCCGGAAATGCTACCTTCTGCGGATTTTCTTTTGCCTTCGCATAAATCTGCTCAAGTACATTCATGAGTTTTTCCTCCATACATACTATGATCACTCAACAATTTATTCTTCATCCAGTTCAAAGAACAGGGTTGTGTATCTTCCCATATCATAGAATACCGGGCGTACACGTACCGGAAGTTTTCCATCGATCTCACGGGCTTTTTTCTTATTCACACCAAGGATTACCGCATTAATTGACGGACCTTCATCCAGCTGGACTTCTCCGCAGACATACTTAAGTCCACGGTCTTCCAGCTCCAGTCTTGCATTTAAAACACCGGTAAATACAAAACTCTTTAATTCACCTTTACCTGTAAGAGTTGTCCACTCTGTTTCATGATATCCACAGCTGTTGCATGCGATATGTGGCGGGAACTCAATTGCTCCGCACTCCTTACACTTTCTTGCATATACAACACCTTCTTTTAATCCATTCCAGAATTTTTCAACAATATGTTCCGGATTCCATATTTCTTCTGCTTTCATTGTCTCAGCACTCATTGTTAAACCTCCTCATTTACGAATCCACTTTTTCCTTTTTAATAATTTCTCTTCAGAATGATTGCACGAACGTTCTGCGCACCGCCAAATCCTCTGAGGAAAGTGTATTTTGGAAGTTTCTTAACCTGACGTTCTCCGGCCTCTCCACGCATCTGTGTAACTGCCTCGAATACATCTGCCATACCGGAAGCTCCAAATGCGTGTCCGTAAGAAGTTCTGCCGCCATTTGTGTTCATAGGTTTATCACCGTCAAATGCGATTCTTCCATCAAGCACATATTTCCATCCTTCTCCCTTTGGAAGGTATCCGATTTCCTCAGCTGCAAGGAATGCAGAAGATCCGATAAAGTCATTTACATATAAAAGATCCATATCATCAGCAGTAAGTCCTGTCTGTTCAAACACCTGGCGTGCAGCTTCGGCAGTTGCTTTCTTCTCAAGATGCGGAACGATTGCGTCTAATACAGATGCACCCACACCAAGCACTTCGATTGGCTTGTCTGTAAATTTGTGTGCGATCTCTGTCGGAACTACGATACATGCTGCTGCCCCGTCAGCTACGCAGGAGTCACTTGCTGTTCTTAAGTACTGTGTCATCTTCGGATTATGGCTGGATTTCATGTATTCCCATACATCATCATATCCTGCTTCTTTTGCCATCTCTTCAAATGGTGTACGGCGAATTGCACGCGGGCAAAGTGTTGCTGCACGGCGGAAATGATATGCCTGATGTGCCAGAACATCATCAATCTGATCCGGTGTCAGTCCGTTTTCTTTTGCATAGTAGTTAATCCAATCATCATGATTCATACCCGGGCCACCGCCAAGATATCGTCCGTATGCACGGTCAAAAATAGAATCCAGATCCGGGAATAATACTTCGGAAGTCAACGGTACACGCATGTGGTCCGGAGTATTGCCGTCCGGCATACCTGTTCCCTGTTCACTACATCCGGTAAGAACAATATCATAAGCACCGCTGGCAACCGCAAATACTGCTTCCTCCAGCGCAATATAACCGGTACAGCATCCTTCTGAGTGAGAGAGAGAACCTTTTCCTCTCATACCAAACCAGTCTGCTACCTGAAGGTTCGGAGTAATACAGTTATTCAGGACATGTGGGTTTGCAGATCCATGGAAGAAATACTGTACGTCCCTTGGCTCGATTCCTGCATCCTTCATTGCGTCCAGTGCTGCATATCCAAAAAGCTCACCATTTGTAAGACCTTTGTAAGTCTCGTTTTGTACTCCATTGAAGAAAGGTGTTGCACCAATTCCAACGATGGAAACACTTCTCATATTTTTTCCAAGTTTTACGTTGTGTAACATGTTGTCCTCCTTACATCTCATCCATTACAAAATCAACAAGATCTCCGATTGTCTCGAATTTTCCAAATCTTGCAACCGGAATCATTACATCAAAGTCATTCTCAATAGAAGCACTCATTGCTACACGCTGGGAAGATGCAACTCCAAGCTCTTCCGCAATGTTTGTGTTCTCATTAATTGCTGCAGCATCTTTATTAAAAGCCATAGCTGCAAATTCGATAATCTTTGCCATAAGTTCCTCTCTGTTCATTATTTGTCCTCCTTGTCCTTATACATGAAATATTAAAATAATGCTCCTGTTTAAAACAGAACACCTTATTCTCCTGTTGTCACCGTTAGTATAAATTTTCTCCCGCATATTCACAATTCTTTTATTTCCGCTTTATAACGGCAAATCTGATTTTGAGCAGCCTGTTCTACTTTGCTACTATATGATTCAAAGAAGTATTACGGAGGAAAAGAATATGAATATTGCAGATAATTATCTCCTTGGTATGGATTTGGGGACAACCAATGTGAAAGCAATGATCATGGATGAATACGGCAATGTAGCCGCATCAGCATCGAGAGCCAACACCCTTATCGTTCCCGAACCTAACAATGCCGAACAGGATTCCAATCTCTGGTGGAAAAATACAGTTGAGATCCTTCAGGAAGTGACTCAAAAATCCGGAAGTGAAATTGTAAAGCGAATTCGAGGCATATCCGTCAGTTCTCAGACAGTCACCATGCTTCCTGTAGATGCAGAAGGTACTCCCCTTAGAAATGCCATCATCTGGATGGATGGACGTTCCGGCAAACAGTTGGAATATATTATTGACCGGATTGGTTTTGACCGATACGTATCTATTATAGGCGGGCAGCCTGACACGGGATTTCTTCCAAATAAAATATTGTGGTATAAAGAAAATGAACCGGAACTTTTTGCAAAAACTTATAAGATATTGCAGGCAAGTTCCTATATCAATTATAAACTGACCGGCAAAATGACAATGGATATCGACCAGGCCGGTAAATCCCAGTGTCTGGATATGACTAGCTTACAATGGTCTGAAGAGATCAGCCGTGTAATCGGAGCCGATTTGAACCGGCTTCTTCCGAAGCCCCGGCAGATTAATGAAATCATTGGCACGGTAACCGAAGAAGCAGCAAAAGAAACCGGACTGGTAAGTGGTATTCCGGTTGTAGCCGGAGCAAGTGACGCAATTGCATCTATGTATGCGATTGGATTAAGCCGGATTGGAGATGCCGGAGAGTCCTCAGGAACCTCTTCCCTCGTCTTTGCCGGAAGTATGCACCAAACACCCACCACGCTTCCACTGGTCGCAAAACCAGGCTCCATTGTTGGAATGCCTTTTATTTTCGATGCACCGATCAGTGCCAGTGGCGCATCTCTGAAGTGGTATCTGGATACGCTTGGACAACCGGAAAAAGAATATGCCGAATCGAACAACATCAGCGTATTCGAACACCTGAACCGCCTTGCAGCAGATGTGATTCCGGGAAGCAACGGATTAATCTTCTTCCCGTACCTTTACGGAGAAAGGGCTCCGCTTTGGAATTCTCATGCAAAGGGTATGTTCATCGGAATCTCCCGTGACACCACCCGCGAAGAAATAATTCGTTCCATTTTCGAAGGAACTGCATTTGCATTACGCCATGTCATGGAGACAATTAAGGATGCCGGTGGACAGGCAACTTCTCTTCGCATTACCGGCGGTGGTGCAAAGAGCCGCACCTGGTCACAGATTAAAGCCTCCATGCTTCGCATGCCGATTTACATTCTGGATGAGAGATCCGGAGATGTGCCTTTCGGAGATGCTCTGATCGCCGGTAATGCCGTAGGCGTATTCCCGGACCTGACAGAAGCAATGTCCAGACTGATTCAGGTAAAAGAAGTGATTGAACCCAATGAAGAGTGGGCTGAGGTATATGATAAAATGTATCCTTTCTACATCAGCATGTATAAAAATCTGGACGCTGACCTGAGAAATTTCCAAAATATATAGTATCCCTCTTTTTCAGAAGCGCTGTTCCTTAGATTATTAATCCTCTAAGGAACAGTGCTTCCGTTTTCCGGTATACAATAAAAAACAGACGCAAATGAACTTTGCGTCTGCTGCGATTTATTTTAGTTATAATATTCCTTAATAGTATGGGAATAACTTCAGACGATTATCACCGCTGCGGTTCGGCCTGCCCAGTGTAACTTCCCCGGATGCAGCCCATTCAGCTCCACGGACAAGCATCGTGATGAAATTGAACCGATCCAGTGCTTCCCAATGTCCGATAGAAGTAACGAACACACGACCTTCCCCATATTGATTGGTCCAGATTACCGGTGTGTACTGATTCACTCCCTCCATCTTATTCAGATCACCGTCCGGAATATCTACCGGATGATGTGCCGGAGGAAATCCGGGCACTTTATAATTTTCCACATCATCGTAAATAGAACAAAGCACGTGTACATTGGCCTCCGGATGAATAATTACCTGTGTGAACAAGTCATCAAATACATTCATCCATTTTTTGTCAATATCCTTTGTAATCGGATGATTTTCATCCATAACCTCAACAAAATGATCATCTTTCGGGCAACGGCGGCATCCTTTATCCATTGCACAATATCCGCCCAAAAGTTTTCTCCATTCATCCGGCCAATCCGGATCAACCCAGATACTGGAATGATAGAAGATGATTCCCTTTCCCTTTGCAACAAAATCGTAAACTGCAGCTTCTGTCTGCTCACCGAAGCGGCGTGCATGCTCTGTCGGCCATGTTTTTCCGTCATAGTTAATCAGAATCGCATCATACGGTTCAAGAAATTCCGGAGTAATGTTGCGGAATTCTTCCACAATCACTACATTAAAACGTCCGGTTGCCTCTAGCAGATCACGAAGCTTTTCCTTCATAACGCGTCCCTGATGTTCCGCGGTCACTAACCCTGTCACCAGAAGTATATTTAACTTATCCATCTTTTTTCTCCTTTCTGTATTGTGTTCAGACTTCCCGTCTGATACTCATTTTTCTATATAATAGTGATAACAGAATTCCCAGTACAGCCAGCCCCATTGCAAATAAAAAGGCCGGACTGTAACTGTTCATTCTTTCATGGAGGGCACTCATAATCGTAGGTCCAAGATAACCTGCAAATGCAAATCCAATAAACATGATTCCATAATTTACACTATTGTTCTTAGCACCGAACTGGTCAGCTGTAAATCCCGGGAACACGCCCATAAATGCACCGAAGCATAAACCTACAACTGAAACGCCGGCATAATATTTTACTACGTCTCCTTCTCCTGCACTGTAGAGCAGGAACAATCCTGCCATTGCAGCAATCAACATAATCGTCAGTGTCTGAATCCTTCCGATTTTATCCGAAAGATATCCTGCTGCCACACGTCCTGCAGCATTGAATAACGCCAGCACGGAAACTGCCGTTGTAGCAGCAGTAACCGACATACCGATCATCTCCTGGGCAATCGGAGATGCCTGAGAGATTGTCATAAGCCCAAATACCGCTCCGCAGGTGAGCATCAGAATCATAATATAAAACACCGGGTCTGCCAGCATTTCTTTCCATTCCTTGTCTCTTACCTGTTTTTCGGCAGCTTTTCCACTTGAAACTTCCGGCTGATATCCGACCGGAACAAAATCTTCCGGGCACTTTTCAATCAGAAAAGCCCCGCCACAGATAACGATAATAAAAGCAACTCCCAGAATTTTAAATGTACTCATGACTCCAACTCTACGAATCAGTGCATTGGCCACAGGCGGGATCAGCACAGAACTGATTCCATAGGAAGCCGTTGCGATTCCTCCGATCAAACCACGTTTATCCGGAAAAAATTTCACAGAATTGCTGATGGTGCATCCGTACACCAACCCCATTGCCAGTCCGCATCCAAGACCATATCCAATCATCAGCATCGGAAGACCGGATGCCATCCCCGAGAGAATCATTCCTGCACCAAACAGGAGTCCTCCCGCAAATATGACCCACTTCGGTCCCAGTCTGTCATTGGTAAATCCACCGGAGATAAGTGTAACCGGACCAACTGAATTTGCAATTGTAAATACGATTGCCAGATTGGATGTATTTAAATTTGTTCCTGTAGCAGAGCTAATATGCTCTGCCACAGGAACAGCAAATACACTCCAGGCATATAAAGAACCAATACACAGATTAATCAAGCAGCTGGCGAGCAGGATGAACCATCGCTTTTTTGTCAGTTTTATCTGTCTTTTCTGATTCATATTACAACCTCATTGCTGCGTAGTAAGCTTCATTTGTTGCGTGATAGATCTGTCCGACGTTCTTGCAGTCTCCTATAATATAGTACTCATCAACCTTATCACACAAAGCATCTACCTTGTCATACGGAGCTCTGAATCCAAGAGCACATACAACAGAATCTGCCTCAACAATAAACTCCTCGCCATCTTTCTCACAGAGAACTCCTGTCGGAATGATCTCTTTTACTTTTGTATTTACATAGCATGTTGCTGATTTTTCAATCTCAGGCATAAGTCCTCCTCTATAGAAGGAATTTACTTCCTCGGCAACCTTACTCTTCATCTCGATGATAGCGCATTCTTTTCCTTCATGATGGAAAGATACTGCTGCCTCGCCTCCAACGAGACCTCCACCCATGATGGCAACTTTTCTTCCCAGTTTTTCCGGATGAAGCTCCGCGTCAATCGCCATAATAACATGTGGAAGATCCATGCCTTTGATCGGCGGACGAAGTTCATTGGAACCGATTGCAACAAATAATGCATCCGGATTGAAGCATTCTACATACTCAGGTGTCACTTCTGTATTCAGAACTACCTTCACACCTGCTTCTTCCACTCTCTTCACCATAACTTTACACAGTTTGATAATATCTTCTTTGAAATATGGTGCTCCTGCCGGGTAAAGATTACCGCCCAGTTTATCATTCTTTTCTACCAGAGTAACATCATGACCTCTGTTTGCCGCAGTGATGGCTGCTTCCATACCTGCAGGACCTCCTCCTGCGATCAGGACTTTCTTCAGACGTTCCGGTGCTGCTGTTCTGTTCTTTTCCGGAAGCTGCTGTCCCATGGTCGGGTTAACAGTACATTTTACCGTCTCACTCTTAGAAGTCTCTCCGAAGCATTCATAACATCTTAAGCAAGGTGTAATATCATCCGCATTGCCTTCCAGGGCTTTCTTTGCCAGATACGGATCTGCCAGAAGTGCTCTTCCGATCTCCACAATATCTGCCTGTCCTGTTGCGATGATTTCTTCCATCTGTGCCGGGTCATTTAAAGAGCCAACACAGGCAACCGGTTTGCTTACATGCTTTTTGATTTCTGCAGCCAGGTATACATTGACACCTCTCTTATAGAATGCAGACGGATGAGTACGGCAGAACATATCCGGATCTTCATGATTTCCACAGGATACGTTATAAAGGTCTACTTTATTCTCTACCATCTGTGCAACCTTCACGCAATCTTCCATACCCAGGCCGATTTCCGTCAGATCATCACCGGAGATACGGATCTCAATCGGGAATCTCGGTCCGACTCCCTCTCTGACTGCATCCAGTGCCATCATAAGGAATCTTGCGCGGTTCTCTAATGAACCACCGAATTCGTCTGTTCTCTGATTCATAACCGGTGACAGGAACTGAGAAAACAGCCATCCATGTGCCGCGTGTACCTGTACCATATCGAACCCGCAGTCTTTACACAGTTTTGCACCTTTTCTATAAGAATCAATGATTTCAAAGATCAGTTCTCTCGGCATCTCCTGCACCTCTCCTGCAGGTGTCATCTCGTGGCTTGGTCCATATGCCACCTCACAACCATCCTGATCTCCGCCTACGCTGACCAGTCCGCCGTATTTTCCACCGTGGGACAGCTGAATATTCGAATATGCCCCTGCATTATGAATGGCACGTGCGGCCTCCGCCATTCCCTGTTTAACACCAAAGGAATCCAGCTGAAGCTGTTTGTTATGTGATTTTCCTGTAGATGAATGTACAATGGATTCTCCATATGTTACGACTGCCACCCCGCCTTTTGCCTTTTCTTCCAGATAAGTAATCATTTCCGGTGTAAAATGACCTTCCGTTGTAATCATGCTCGGGCTAGTCGGAGCGGCAATAATACGGTTCTTCAAACGAATGTTCCCGATTCTGATCGGGGAAAAAAGATGTGGATATTTTTCTTTTCCTTTACAACATTTTGCTCCCATAAACTTTCTCCTTTTGAAAATGGGCTGTTCAGACAGCCCACTGATTATGCATCTATTATTTTCTTACCTTCCAGATATATTTTCTTGGTTCACCTTTCAGATAAGCGGTTACTTCCTCTCCCATCATGGTTCCGGACCAGTTATCTACATCTGTAGTGAGTCCTGCCATATGTGGTGTACATACCACATTTCTCATGGATAAAAGCGGATGATTGGCCGGTACCGGTTCTTTCCAGTACACATCGATTGCAGCCCCTGCAATGGTCTTATTCATAAGTGCTTCTACAAAATCTTTCTGATCAATGACTGCTGCACGTGCAGTATTGATTACATATGCAGTCGGTTTCATTTTGGAGAACCAGTCCTTATTGACGATACCCTTTGTAGATGGAAGAACCGGAAGGTGAATACTGATCATGTCACTCTCTGCAAGCATGGTATCAAGGTCAACTGCTTTTGCTCCGTCAGACTCAATTCTTTCTGCAGGCATATATGGATCGTATGCAAGAATCTCCATTCCAAATGCCATCGCCCTTACTGCAACCTCTCGTCCGATTGCACCATATCCTGCGATACCCAGTTTCTTTCCATACAATTCAAAACCAATGCCGTAGTCTACAAATGGATGGTTCTCGTCTAACGGACCAAATGTTACATTCTTTACATCCGGTACATCATAGATATCTTCCATAGGCTCACCCACATGCTCCCCCTTAGAAAGACCTGTACAGCTCAGTGTCAGATTTCTTGCTGCTGCGATCATCAGACCAATGTTGAACTCTGCTACTGCAACACGGTTTCTTCCCGGTGTGTAGGATAACTCCAGACCGGCTTCACTGATTGCATCGTAATCAACAGTTGCCGGTGTACCTTTTGCCACACCCATGAACTTCATACCGGACTCGGCCCATGCCTTAATCGTATCTGCACCTGCATACTCATCCCCGAGTACTACCAGCTCATGTCCCATACATTCTTCTTTTGTCATCTCTTCTGTAACATTACCTTTTCCGTGCTTTAACTCCCCACAGATTGTAATATCACACTGTTCCTTAATAAACTCCATCTGTTTTTCCGGAATTGGAGTACAAAGTGCTAATTTCTTTTTCATCTCTACTTTTCCTTTCTTGCTTTCATGATAAATGTAAATACTGCAACCACCGTCATTCCAACTGCGGAAATCAGATATACATTCGTTGTTGTGATATCTCCAAAAACAAT
Organism: Faecalicatena contorta; assembly: GCF_021531895.1. Classification (GTDB taxonomy): domain Bacteria; phylum Bacillota; class Clostridia; order Lachnospirales; family Lachnospiraceae; genus JAFBIX01. The sequence continues at coordinate 94,431 of NZ_JAFBIX010000009.1, forward strand.
CTTTGAAACCGTATTCAGGACAGTCGGAGAAACGAGCTGTCCAAAACACATTGCGCATGTAAAACATGCGGATGCCATCGCGGTTGCCACCGGCTTTACAGCTCCTGCAACATCTACCATTGCCTGTGGAATGAACATTCCCTGAGAGAAGCCACAGAAAACCGCACCAATCAAAAGCATCACAAAATTAGACGGGAACAGAACCAGCAGCAAAGCACCTGCGCTGAAACTCAGCATTGCAACCGGAAGTGTATATTTCTTTGTCACCTTCGTGATCATTCCAAGAATCAGTCCCACCACAATCTGGGAACCGGAGAAGATACCGGTCAGATTTCCTGATGCCGCGGTATCTCCCGCAAGGCTTCCACTTAAGTGCATTGCAATATTCGTTGTAAAAGTAATCAAAAATAAAAATTCAATCATTCCCAGCGCAGATATTTTGAATACTTCTTTGTTAAGCCTAATCTTTTCCGTACTGCTTACTTTCGCTTTTCCGGTATCCGGGAGGCAGAATGAAATCAATAGCATAGAAATAAATCCAATCACATTAATCAGGTATGCATTTCGGAAACCGCCTGCTCCCAGCATTCCGCCTACGGTCGTTACCACAACCATGCCTGCTCCCACACTGGCAGCCTGAATTCCCATAACAGATACTCTCTCGTCTCCTTCAAAGAATTCTGCCACCACTGCCGTATTTAAAGCCGTTGCCAGTCCCAGTCCCACTCCGTAAAATGTCCGCGCAAAGAACAGGAGTCCAAAACTATCCGACAGGAACGGGAGGAAACCGGTGACGCCAGCCACAAGACTTCCAAAGATAAGCAGTTTCTTCTTACTGATCTTTACGACCAGCCATCCTGACAATACCGCGACGATCATAGACATCAGTGCGGGTGCCGTAATCAGCATCTGTATCAGACTGATATTTACATCCGGGTAATTTTCCTGTATCTGCCCCAGTACCGGTGAGACACAGTACTGTAATCCCTGAATGAATGAAATTGCCACGATTGAAATAATTATTTTAATCTTCTTTCCTTTACTCACTTTGCTGTTGTCCCTTCTATCACTAAAATGCCTTTTCCAGAATGGAAAGAATATCTTCTTTTGTAATGTTCTGACGTGGATTAAATCCCAACACAGGCTCTTTTAATACATCCTCGGCCAGCATATCGAAGTCTTTCTTTTCAATTCCCTGCTCTGACAGGGTCTTGATTCCAAGTTCTGCAGTCAGATTCTTCAACTCTTTTGCAAGCAGAAGCTTATCCTCATCCAGGTTACCGCTTACCGGAAGATTGATTGCTCTTGCCAGATCAACCATTTTTTCCGGACAACTGTCTGCATTATATTCCATAACATATGGAAGCACGGTTGCATTTGCCATACCGTGTGCAAGACCAAAATGTGCACTCAATGTATGAGCGATTCCGTGTACCAGTCCCAGGTTCGCATTGGAGAAACCAAACCCTGTGATAATACAGCCAAGCATCATCTGTTCTCTTGCGTCCATATCAGAACCGTCTTTTACAACTTTTGCCAGATTTTTATGAAGAATCTCCAGCCCTTTCAGAGAATTGTACTCCGTCAGCGGAGTCGCCATGTTGGAAATATAGCTCTCTACCGCATGTGTAATTGCATCCATACCTGTTGCTGCAGTAACACCTGCCGGAACGGTTCTTGTAAAATCCGGGTCAGCGATAACGTCTGAAGCCACAATATTATTGTCAATTACAACATATTTAATCACTTTCTCTGTATCGATCAGTGCACTTACATTGGTAATCTCACTGGAAGTTCCTGCCGTCGTAGGAATAGCGATCAATGGAAGACATGGGTTTTTCACCATTCCCATTCCACCATATTCACCGATAGTTCCGGGATTTGTCATCAGAACATTGATTGCTTTGGCCAGGTCAATACTGCTTCCGCCTCCTGCTGCCACAAAACCGTCAACCTGTGCTTCTTTTGCAATCGCTGCTGCCTCTTCCACCACTTCATTGGTAGGATTCGGAATGACTCCGTCAAAGATGGTAGCTTTCACACCGGCTTTTTCCACCTGTTCCATCACTTTCTCTGCGATGCCGGCTGCCTTTACTCCCTGATCATAGACAACCATGATATTTTTCAAGCCATATCCTGCAAGAATCTCCGGAAGTTTCTCTACGGCACCTCTTCCGAACGTTATATTGCTTTTTACAAAAAAGTTAAAACTCATACCGCTCCTCCTATACTGCCTGGTCTGCTGCGATCAACTCTTTCATTTTCCTAACTGCTTCTTCTGGCATTGGCTGGAACACACCTGCGATCTTAGCGTAGTATGCGGTCTGAGCCATTTCCTCTGTGTAAATCGTAGCTGACATAGCTGCTTTCATATCTTTCCCGCAGCAGAACATTCCGTGATTCTTGATCAACACTGCTCTTCCTTCTGCTCCAAGAGCTTCTACCACTTTTTCTGCCACATCATCGCTTCCCGGCATTGTAAACGGAACGATTCCAACCGGTACGAACTCTGCCTGCGGAGGAGTCGTTGGAAGGAGTTCTCCACTCATGGCTGCGATCGTTGCAAACATACCGTGTGTATGTACCGTCGCTCTGATGTCTTTTCTTGCTCTCATAGCTGCCGTATGCATCGGAACTTCTGATGAAGGTTTGAACGGTCCGTCCAGCCATTTACCGTTCAGATCTACGATCGCAATCTGGTCCGCTGTCATTCCTTTGTATGGAATTCCGCTTGGTGTGATCGCTACTACATCCTCTTTATCATCTCTCATGGCAATATTTCCTGATGTGCCGTGAATTAATCCCATATCAACTGCGTCCAAAATTGCATCTAAAACTATTTTTCTGGTATTTTCGTATTTCATCTTTCATGACCTCCTGTTTTTTATATCTATATATTAATCTCCAGACCCTTCTGTCTCAAATTGGGTTTTTCCTCTTTAAAACGGCAATGCTTTTTGATAATATATATCTATACTTTTCAAGAAAGGATTACGGCTATGGACAAACTGAATTTAACCCTTCGCCAACGCAAGCTCCTTCACATGATGCAGGAACAGACCACCTATATTACCGGAAGCGAACTGGCAAAACAGCTCAATGTGTCTCCGCGCACTATCAGGAGCGACGTTGTAGAAATCAACCGCAATATCCGGCCTTATCAGGCAGAGATACTGTCTGAGCGGAGCAAAGGCTATCTCTATGCTGCTGAAAACCCGGAAAAAATACAGGAAATGAATCAGATAGATACTGCTTTTTTTACAAAAGAAGACCGTGTCAGGTATCTGGCATTCCGACTGTGCCTGACAGATGAACCACTGAACATGTACGACCTGGAAGACGAAATGTTCGTCAGCCATACCACGCTGGAACACGACCTTCATCATTTAAAAATGAAATATGTATTATCGGAGCCCTATATAAAACTGGAACAGAAAAAAGACAATCTTTCTTTTGAAGAAAACGAAAAAAAACGGCGTGATATTCTCAATCACCTGTTTCACGAAGACTGGAATTACAATACCAGCGGAAATACCTATTATGGATATAATTTTTTAAATAAAGATATTCTGGAGTATATTATGGATGAAGTGCCTCTTCACCTGAGCAAATACAACATTGCAATGGAGGATCCGACTCTGGTTTCTCTGAATCTCTCCCTTGCCATCATGTACCACCGTATCCGCTCCGGACATCCTCTGCCCAGTACCTCTCCTGTTCCCAAACCGGATACACAGGCAAATCTTGCAGCCACAAGCATTTTAGATGCACTGGAAGGACAGCTGCACTGCGCATTTAATCAGGAGGAACGAGATGACATCTATCAGCGGATTGCTTCCGGGCATTTGCCTGATATCTCAAACACGGATTCAGCTTCCCTATCCCGGCATTTTGGTCCAAGAACTTTGAATATGGCCGATGCGTATCTCAAAAAAATACAGGAAGTTTTTCATCTGGATTTTGCGGACGATGATGATTTTTATATCACGCTGCTGTCATACCTCCGTTACCTTCAGACACCGGTACATATTTTTAATACGCAGGGGAATCCCAACATTACCAAAAAGAATCTTCTTACAGAATTTGAAATTGCATACCTGTTTCAGGATCTGGCACTGGAATATCTTGGATATTATATGAACCAGACGGAACTTCTGTATCTTGCCCACTGTATTTCCGGTGCTTTGGAGTTCTTATATGAGACGCATCCGGAAGCAAAGCTGAAAACTGTTATATGCTGTCATCTGAATCTTTCTGCCGCATGGGCATTAAAAAGGAAAGTTCTGGGAGCATTTGATAAATATCTTGATATTACTGCACTTTTGCCTGTTAATACAAAAACAGCCTTTGACTTTCAAAACACCGACCTTGTTCTGTCGACCGTTCGAAAAACAATTACGGATCATCCCGGAATAGACACGATACAAATCAGCAATTTCTTGGCACCAAAAGACTACCTGACTCTGTCATCATATATCCAGGAAAAGCAGATTGGAAAGATGTGCTCTTCCCCAAAAACAGCAGTGAATGAATTATTAGAACATGCTTTCTGGCACGAAAAAGAATCTCTGTCAGACCGATTTTCCATTATTGAATTTATGGCATCTGACTTTATACAGAATCGTCTGGTAGAACCTCAATATCTATCAGACATTTTAAGAAGAGAATCCATTTCCACTCGAGCCATCGACCCCGGAATTCTGTTCCTTCATTCTCTGATACCTTCCACAGAGACGAAACTATCAATCACCACTCTGGATCACAGAATTATATGGAATTCTCATAAAATCCGAATTATCATTATGGCGGCCTTCCATCCGGATGATACTTCTTTGTTATTCCGACTTTTACATACATTCTACAATGATACGATTGATATGGAAGTCCTTCAGATGTTAAAAACAAAGACCGAAATTATCGATTTCTTTTCGGAAACATAAAAAACAACTCACAACGCAGTAAAGCGGGTTCTCTTTTTAGAGGCACCCGCTTCTGCAATGAATCACTATTTATTTTTCAAAATCAAATCCCTGGAAATTGCAGACTCCTGTATATTTTTTTACAGTTTCTTTTCCATCCAGTACACGGGCTGCACCGGAAGCCATAGCCTCCATCTCAAACTCACCCGGATACGCACTGACAGGTGCGATCCATTCGCAGGTATCTTTGATCTGGGCAACCAGCCCTTCATTATACACCATTCCTCCGCCAAGCAGAATGCCTTCTACCTTACCATGCAATACGGTTGCCATGGAGCCGATACATTTTTCAATCTGATAGATCATGGTATTCCACAGCATCTCCGCATACCGATCTCCGTTTTCCGCCCGCTTCGTAAGCTCAATTGCGTCAGAGATTCCAAGGTGATTGACAAACCCACCGTTTCTTGTGCAAAGCTGTTTCACTGTTTTGATATCTTTATCCGCACAGTATTTCAAAAGATCCGCAACTGCAATACTTCCGCATCTGGTCGGAGCCATTGGTCCTTCTCCTCCCACAATATCAAATCCATCCACCATCTTGCCTTTTCGATGAGCAGATACAGAGATTCCTCCACCGATATGACAGACTACAAAATTGCATTCTTCGTACTTCTTTCCCATCGTTTCTGCATGACGAATCGCTGTTTCCTTCAGATTTAATGCGTGAAGATGTACTCCCCGATATACTCCTTTGATACCGGTCAACCGCGCCAGATCCTGAAGTTCATCGACATCCGGTGGATTCACTACATAGGCCTTCGCACCATACGTCTCTGCAAACTCATGGGCAATGCTCGGTCCCAGACATGCCGGGTGGATTACTCCATTGGCTGCACGGATAGAGTGTTCCAACACAAGTTCGTCAATCTCGTAAGTACCGCCATCCATGGCGAGCAAACCGCCACCTCGCCCCACACATGCATCCAGGCCTTCCAGATCCACCTGATTTTCCTTCAGTAAATTTTCAATCGTTTCTTTTCTGTATGTAAGCTGCTCTCCCAGTGACTTATATTGTGCCAGCACTTCAGCATCATGACTGACATTTGCAGAATACAGCTTTTTCTCTCCCTCGAACAGTGCAATCTTTGTAGAGGTGGAACCAGGGTTTACCGTAAATACTTTATAAGCGTTCATAATCCTGTCCCTTTATTTTCTGCACTTCTCTTCTTCAGCTTTTACAAATCCCGGTTTTGCAAGAAGTGCAAATGCGATCAATCCTACTAACATCAGCACCGCACCACAGATATACGGAATTCTGTAGCTTCCTGTCATTCCATAGAAGATAGCAAAGAATGCAGGTCCAACTGCTCCAACTGTTTGAATCATTGGCTGAATAATACCATATCCATTTGCAAAGCTGTCACCAAATTCTTCGATACACAGAGATGCCGGCCAGTTTGCTGCACCACCTACAACCATACCGATACATACCAGTGAAAGCCATACACAAACAGTATTACCTGTCAAGTTCAGAACCATTGCAAGAATTCCAAATACATAAGATGTATAAGCGGCTTTTCTTGCTCCGATCTTAGAGTCAAGTACACCACAAAGATAAGAACCAGGCAAAGCAAGAAGACCGGATGCAAGCATCATCATTCCTGCTGTTGCCGGATCGAATCCAATCTCAAGAAGTCTTGGGAATAACTGTACCATCAATCCGCTGGCAAACAAAAGCTGTAATCCCAATGTCACACCGTGAATCCAAACCTGAGGAGTCGCAAGAAGTTTTTTTGTTGTCCAGATACTTTCTTTATTAAATCCTTTTTCTTCTTCCCCTTCAATATGCATTCCATTATCCGGAACAAATCCTTTTTCAGCCGGATTATCTGCAAGAAATATAACCAGAATAATCAATGCTACAACAAATACTGCGATAAACGGAACAAAACCACCGAGAGATCCCATAGCTGCATAACCAGCCTGATACATCATCGTAGCAACACCGGAACAAAGCGGAATACCCATTGTTACAATTCCCATAATAATACCTTTTCTCTTCGGAAACCATCTTGCAATCATAACCGGTGCCAACTGATAACCAAGTGCACATGAAATACCATTTGCAACAATCAGGCAAACTGCAAACAACCAAAGGTTTGTTGTTACACCCATTCCAACAACGCCTGCGATCCAGATAATACCACAAATAATACTTAACTTTTTAGCGGATGTCTTTGTAGATAACTTACCAAATACAAATCCGGCAACTACATTTGCGATTGCGCCAAGAGAAATAAAACTGGTCAACATTGCTGCATTCCATCCTCTCAACTCTGATAATGTTCCAGATGCTGCATTCATCGCACTACCTACAGCTGTAGCAGTAAAATATGCAAGAAAACCATAAAGAATCAGCGCCCAGCCTTTTCCATAACCTTTTTTAACTTTCGTTTCCATACCTCTTTTTCCTTTCTGTATGACCATTTTTCTTAGATTCAAATCGCGATTTTCTTTCATGTATTTAGAATATAAAATTTTAATTCTTTCCTCAACTTTTCTATTTCCTCATATATAC